>CAYZPD010000006.1:0-9162 GCA_964480675.1 uncultured Candidatus Saccharibacteria bacterium | reverse complement strand
ATCGAGTCAGCTCGTCAGGCGATGACCCGCTACATCAAGCGTGGTGGTAAAATCTGGATCCGCATCTTCCCCCACACCCCACGTACTCGCAAGCCGCAAGACGTGAAAATGGGTAGCGGTAAGGGTAACCCAGAATTCTTTGTCGCCAAGGTCAAAGCAGGCACTGTCCTGTTCGAGATGAAGGGTGTACAGGAAGAAGTTGCTCGCGAAGCTATGCGCCTCGCCAGCCACAAGCTGCCGGTAAAGACTAAATTTGTAAAGCGTGAGGAGGCGTAACATGGCTGAAAAGACTGTAAAACCTACCAAGACCGCTAAAAAGGTGGCAAAGCCAGCTAAAGAGGTAAAAACTCTGGCTGACATGCAAAAAGACCTAGCCGGTAAGCAGAATGATCTGCTAGAAGCTCGCAAAGGTCACCGCGCAGGAGAGTTAGTCAACCCACGTGTTATCACACTCACCCGCAAGGAAATCGCTCGTCTAAAGACTGCGATCCGTGCCGAAGAATTAAAGGAGACAAAATAATGGCTAAGACACTTACAGGAATCGTGACGTCCGATGTACGCGACAAGACCATCACTGTTACAGTGACGAGCCGCGAAACACATCCTTTGTACGGCAAACAGTACACTATCAGCCGCAAGTACACTGCGCACGATGAAAAGAACGAAGCGAAAAAGGGCGACAAAGTCACTATCCGTGAAGTCCGTCCAATTTCAAAGACCAAGAGCTTCACGCTTGATCGTATTGACCAAAAATCAGTCGGCAGCATTGAGCTCAAGGAGGATGCTGAAGTATGATTCAACAGCAATCTCGACTAAAAGTAACCGACAACAGCGGTGCCAAGGAAATCCTTTGTATCCGCGTACTCGGTGGCACACGTCGTCGTTACGCGCGTGTTGGTGACGTTATTGTTGCCAGCGTCAAAGATGCTAACCCGACCGGACAGGTAAAGAAAAAGTCTGTCGTAAAGGCAGTTGTCGTTCGTACACGTGATCAAATTCAGCGAAAAGACGGCAGTACAATCGTTTTTGACGACAATGCTGCAGTTATCATCGGTGATGACAAGAACCCTCGCGCAACCCGCGTGTTCGGTCCTGTCCCACGTGAACTGCGTGACTTGGGCTATGCAAAGATCATCAGCCTTGCACCGGAGGTACTCTAATATGGCTAATCGCGTCAAGAAGAACGATATCGTCAAGCTGATCAGCGGCCCAAACAAGGGTACAACTGGTAAGGTTGTTGCGGTACTTCCTAAGAAGAGCGCCGTCTTGGTTGAAGGCCTCGGTGTGAAGCATCGCAAGATGAAACCATCACAGATGAACCCAACTGGCGGACACAAGGACATCCATGTCCCAACTCCACTGCACAAGGTTGCCCTCGTCGTTGACGAAAAAACCAGCAAGACCAGTCGTGTTGGATATAACAAGAACGCCGACGGTGCTAAGGTTCGCCTGGCTCGTCAGGCAAAGAACAAGGAGATTAAGTAATGGCAAAAGCAACTGCTACTGCTGCGGCTCCTCGCTTGAAAGCCTTCTATACAGACAAGTATGTGAAGGAACTCCAGGCCGAATTGAACCTTGCGAACGTACATCAGGTACCGAAGCTCGAGAAAATCACGGTCAGCGTAGGAACCGGCAAGAACAAAGAGAGCAAAGCTCACATTGAAGCCGTCAAAAACACACTGACCAAGATCACAGGTCAAAAGCCCGTAGAACGGCTTGCCAAGAAATCTATTGCAACCTTTAAAATCCGTGCTGGTATGGGTGCGCCTGTCGGTGTCAGCGTGACACTTCGCGGCGCTCGTATGTACGAATTCCTCGATCGCTTGGTCAATGTTACATTGCCGCGTGTTCGCGACTTCCACGGTGTTGGCGTCAAGTTTGACAAAGGTGGCAACTACAACCTTGGTATCACCGATCAGTCTATCTTCACTGAACTAACGTTCGAAGAGACTCAGACTGTTCACGGCCTGCAGATCACTTTCGTTATCAAAAACGAGGATGCTGCGCACAGCCGTGCACTACTTGAGAAGTTCGGTATGCCGTTTGAAAAAGAAGGAGGCAAGCGCTAATGGCTAAGAAATCAATGATCGCACGAGATGAAAAGCGAAAGAAGATGATTGCAAAGTTTGCCACCAAGCGTGCTGAACTAAAGGAACTTGGCGACCTCGACGGTCTGCAGAAGCTTCCTCGCAATAGCAGTCCAACTCGCTGGAAGAACCGTGACGTACTCAGTGGCCGCCCACGTGGTTATATGCGTAAGTTCGGCCTCAGCCGTATCAACTTCCGCGAAAAAGCAAGCAAGGGTGAGATCCCTGGCATAACAAAGAGTAGCTGGTAGAAGGAAAGGAGAAACGATATATGTCACTACAATCTACAGACCCAATCGCCGACCTTCTAACCCGCATCCGTAACGCGGCAATGGTTGGCAAAACCGAAGTACGTGTTCCAACAAGCAAGCTCAAGAAGGTTGTCGCTGAAGCACTGAAGGCCAATAACTACCTTGCTGACGTCAAGGAAGAGGCGGGCAAGCCACGCGGTACGTTGGTTATCACTATCAACAAGCCTGGCGAGAACAGCGTGATCAACGAATTGACACGTCTGAGCAAGCCTGGCCGCCGTGTCTATGTTAAAGCAGATGAAATCCCTAAGGTGAAGTCAGGCCGCGGTCTCGTCCTTGTGAGCACGTCTAAGGGCGTTATCACTGGTCAGGAAGCCGTCAAGCAACGTCTTGGTGGTGAACTACTACTGAAGGTCTATTAGAAATGAAAGAACGATTAAGTAAAGCTTTCAAGGAAAAATACTGGATACAATTCTTGTACTACCTAATCGCATACTTTGTGATTAACATGCTTATGAATGTGCTGGGTATTTATCAACCGCAATATAGCATTCAGGGAATAGCTATAGGAAGTTTGATCTTTGCTGTTCTCATGACCGCTACAAGTGCATATAGGAATAAGAAAGGATAAATCATGAGTCGAATCGGAAAACAACCCATTCAGATCCCATCGGGCGTGACAATCACGGTTGACTCAGATGTTATTACAGTTGTTGGCTCAAAAGGCACGCTGACTGTACCACATCTGAGCGACGTGACAGTGACCGTCGAAGACGCGATGGCAACTGTCACCCGTAAGGATGACGAACGCATTGCAAAGGCACAACATGGCCTGCAACGCGCACTACTAAACAACGCGGTCGAAGGCGTTACTAAGGGCTTTGAGAAGAAGCTTGAAGTAAACGGTGTCGGTTTTCGTGTTGCAAGCAGCAACAACGAGCTCGACATGGCTCTTGGCTTTAGCCATCCGGTTAAATACAAGGCGCCTGCTGGCGTGTCCGTTACTAATGACAAGATGACTATCACTGTCAGCGGTATCGATAAACAGCAAGTTGGTCAGGTCGCTGCGGAAATCCGCGCACTCAAGAAGCCTGAACCATACAAGGGTAAGGGTATTAAGTATGCCGATGAGCAGATTTTGCGCAAGGCAGGAAAGACAGGTAAGTAATCATGAGTAATCTTGCAAAGAAACTACTGAATAAAAGCCTGCGTAAAAACCGCGTTCGCGCAAAGGTAAGCGGCACTGCAGAGCGCCCTCGCCTGACTGTCACCATTAGCAATAAGCATGTTAGTGCTCAGCTGATCGACGACGTGGCTGCAAAGACACTTGCTGCCAGCACCACTGTTGGCGGTAAGCAAACTGGTAGCCTTAAGGAACAGGCTGCATTTGTTGGTACTGATATCGCTAAAAAAGCCAAGAAGGCAAAGATTGAAAAAGCAGTATTTGATCGCAACGGCCGCCAGTACGCTGGTCGCCTAAGCGCTCTTGCAGATGCTGCACGTAAAGAAGGATTGGAGATTTAGTATGGCAGAACAAGCTGCACAGACTACCCCACGCAGCGATGCGCCACAACGTGGCGGTCAGCGTGGTGGCCGACGCGATGACCGTCGGGCACAGGTTCCACAAGAGCCTAAGGAATTTGAAGAGATTGTCATCAATATCGACCGTGTCGCACGTGTTGTAAAGGGCGGTCGCCGCTTCCGTTTCAAGGCGCTCGTCGTTGTTGGTAACGGTAAGGGTAAAGTTGGCGTTGGTGTCAGCAAGGGTCAGGACGTTCAGACAGCCGTTGCTAAGGCAACTGATGTTGCAAAGAAGCACCTCATCACCGTACCTATCGAGAACGAGACAATTCCTCACGATGTTGAAATGAAAGTGACTGGCGCACATGTGCTCATCAAGCCAGCAGCACCTGGTACGGGTATCATCGCCGGCGGTGTTGTACGTCAGGTTATCGGCGTTACCGGTATCCGTAATATGCTTTCTAAGAGCCTAGGCTCAACAAACAAGGTCAACATCGCTTACGCGACTATTGAAGCGCTGAAAAGCCTCGTTCCTCATGACCAGTGGCTTAACGCTGAAAAGTCTGCAAAGAAAGCTTCTGCGAAAAAAGCTGTTAAAGAGGAGAGCAAGTAATGAAATACAATGAGCTCCAGGTTACAGCGAATAAAGACAAGAAGCGTGTCGGTCGCGGTATAGCAGCTGGTGGTGGTAAAACCGCTGGTCGTGGTACCAAGGGTCAAGGCTCTCGTACCGGCAAGAAACTTGCAGCAAACTTTATGGGTGGCCAACGCAGCTTGGTAACTGCAGTGCCAAAGCACCGTGGTTTCAAGAGCCTGCGCACACCAGCTCAGGTTGTCTACCTTGATCGTTTGAACGATTTCAAGGGTAAGACCGTCGACAACATGTCATTGTTTGAGAACGGTTACATTGCGACCCCTTTCCACACAGTCAAGGTCATCACTCGCGGTGAGTTGACGGCAAAGGTTACTTTGCGCGTGCAGGGTGCCAGCAAGTCAGTACAAGAAGCAGTCAAAAAGGCTGGTGGTACTTTTGAAAAGGTTCCAACACCTTTGAAGAAATCTGCCAAAGAAGCTGAAAAAGCAGACAAATAATCTGTAAATCAACAAAACAACGCTCCACTCGGGGCGTTGTTTTGTTTTAAAAAATATGGTTTAATTAATGCACCTGTTGGAACAACCTGAGGAGGTGTCTCCCAGTGGGAGTACCTAAAACCCAAGATCTCTACGCATTTCGTATGACCTTACTATTGTCGTTCAGTCGCGGTCGCGACTGGAAAAACAACTACCGGCCGTACATCACATGGTCTCCAGGTGAGGTTAAAAGTGAAGTACTAAGCGCGCATGTTGCAAGTCCCTGGACAACTATTGTTGACGGCAAGACATCTGAAGAAATCGGAAATCTTGAAATATCTGATCTCTTCGTGCCTGAACGATCAGCTGGAGTTTATCAGTGTAGTGCCGTTGTCACAACAAAACATGTCCATACCCTCGAACAGATACATGCCTTTAAGCGATATGCAGAATCCATCGCGGAGCGCATATCCAGACATCTGCCAAAAATGTCGCATATGCGAATGCAGATCGAGATCATAGGAACACGCAGTGACCTGTACTGGCCAATCGACGATCAAATAGCTTGGAGAGCGCAATGAGTATAGAAAAAGCTCTGGGCGGTACGTTCGAAATCGCCAACGTATCGCCGGTCACATTTAACGTTACCGTCAAAGCAGCAACGCTTGCACAGATCAATGAGTGGAAGTCTGGCCTCAGGGAGAGGCATACTTGCATCGAGAAAATTGATTCTGTAAACGGCTTCGACAGTGGCGGCAGATTATACTATGTGCGGACATTTCGGTTTATGCTGCGTAGTGACGCTGACTACCAGCAGATCTGTGCTTTGCGTACCGAACTGAAGACCTGATACTTGGGTTAAGCCCCGTTCTATGATGGACGGGGCTTTCACTTTTTACATCATATTTGCGGTAGCAGATATGTTACAATAGACAGGATTAATGAGAGGCTGACAAACAGGAAATTGCTATGAATTGGAAAAACATCTTCAAATCGCTTAAAAACCGTGACATGCAGAAACGCCTTGGCATCGTACTGGGGCTGCTTGTTGTTTATCGCTTCCTGGCGCATATTCCTGTGCCGCTTGCTGAGCCAACCAAGCTCAAAGAAGTTATTGACAGCGTTGTGAACGCTAGTGATTTTGGCGGCTTCTTAAATCTTCTCTCTGGTGGTGCGCTTGCCAGCTTCTCGATTGTACTTGTTGGTTTGAGCCCATTTATTACAGCGAGTATCATTAGCCAGCTTCTCACAAAAGCCATTCCAAAGCTTGAGGAACTCCATAAAGACGGTGAATCCGGCCGACGCAAGATCAATCAATGGACACGTCTTATCACTGTACCACTCGCTGTTGTGCAGTCGATCGCCTTTATCTATATCCTTCGCCAGACTGTTCTGGCTGGTAACACCGCCGTGCTCGACCACGCGACAATGCTTGAATGGGTGGTTGCTGTGCTCTCTATGACCGTAGGAGCAGTCCTGCTGATGTGGCTGGGTGAGTTGGTGACAGAGCAAGGTATCGGTAACGGTATCTCTATGATCATTTTCGCCGGCATCATTAGCCAGTTGCCGAGTACTCTTGCAACACTCGGTACGTCGCTATTCGATACCTCAAAAGGTACATTGAGTGTCTTTGGCTGGTTCCATGTACCGGTGAACCCTACGACGTTTTGGGTGACGATTGCTATCGCAGTGGCTTCGCTACTTGTGCTGTATGTACTAGTCAAAATCAATGAAGCCCAGCGTGTCGTCACAATTAATTACGCCAAACGTGTGCAGGGTAACAGCAGCTACGGCGGTGTCAAAAGCATCCTGCCTATCAAGCTTATTGCTGCGGGTGTGATCCCTGTCATCTTTGCTGTTGCCTTCCTGAGCCTGCCAGCCTTCGTTGGTCAGGTTCTCAAAGCCACAGGTAACGCACAGTATCTTGAGCTAGCAAACAACCTAATCCTCTGGTTCCAAGCACCACAACCCGGCCAGTTCACCGGTGACACGCTGAGTGCGCTTATATATCCTGCAAGCTACTTCCTACTGGTTATTATCTTTACGTACTTCTATACCGGTATCATCTTCAATAGCAACGAGATTGCCGAGAACCTGCAGAAGCAAGGTGGATTTATCGAGGGCGTACGACCCGGCCAACAGACAGAGAAATACTTGTCTCGTACAGTCAACCGTCTTATCTTGTTCGGATCAATTGTCCTTGGCTTGATTGCCGTGCTGCCGTTTATTGCCGAGTATATCTTTGCTCAGTTCGGTGTCACCGGTATTCAGAATCTTGCTATCGGTGGTACAGGTATCCTCATCGTCGTGTCTGTGGCTCTAGAAAGCCTGCGTCAGATCAACTCACGTGCACTCATGGTGACTTACGACGACTATAGTTAGTAGGTACGACGGTGGCCGGACTATACATAGAGCGAAAACGTAACCTTCACCCAATAAGATGGTCTATCTGTCTTGCTGCTGCGCTTTTTGTCGCTCTGATCGGCTACTATGTATATCAATGGTACACGACAGGCAACAGGCCGCCACTTTTACCGTTACCTGCGTCCGCCTATGCCGACCCATCTATCGATGAAACGGTTGTGAGCAAGTCCGACATCGATAACTATACCGTTCCGGCTACGCATCCGCGATATATCAGTATTCCTGCGCTGAACATCGACAAGGCGCGAGTAAAGGTCGTCGGCCTTACAAAAACGAATACTCTTGATACGCCACGCAATATCAGTGACACTGCCTGGTACGACAAGAGTGCCTTTCCTGGACAGGGCTACGGAGCGGTGCTGATAGACGGCCATAACGGTGGTGTAAGCCGCGACGGTGTGTTTGTGAACCTCGACAAACTGAAAGATGGCGACAAGATCATCATAGAGCGCGGAGATGGCAAGAAGATTACCTACAGCGTCGTCGAAAATAAGACCGAATCACTCAAGGAGGCAAACTCTACCGGTATGCAACGCCTCTTGACACCATTTGATCCAGCCAAGGAAGGCCTCGGTCTCATCACCTGTGCCGGTAACTGGGTGCCCCGCGACAAAGTATTCGACAAACGTATTATGGTACGAGCGGTAGCTGATGCACTATCAACTGATTCTGAAGACAGATCAGCATAATGAGTACAGAATTTCAGCCACGGCCAGCAAATGAACAGTTTACTATTACCTATGAACTAATCATCGATGTCTTTGGCTATTTGCCAGGTTCAGGTGGCACAGTGCTGCTTGAGCGAATTGCTGAAGACCTCGACGAGCCAGTAGAGAAGATATTGGCCGTACTCGATGACTTGAGTCAGGACAAGATGCTTCGTTTTACTCATGACAATGAATTGATCACTATAGTGAGCAAGCGCGAAGGGCTCGGCAAGGAACACCTAGCGCTCGAACTATCACCACGAGAATAGTTTGTATCTAGACTTGACGTTGCTTGACGCTTTGCTTACAATAAAAAGTACATTTAAGGGTCGCGGTAAAAACGCGAACGATCTTGTTTGAAACTCTTTACTCTCTCTATTTTTTCGTGTATAATGAACCCTTGTTAACTATGGCAAGTCAAAAGGAAGTCATTAAATTGGTTGGCAAGGTCGTGGAGGCGTTGCCTAATACCCAATTTAAAGTCGAACTGGAGAATGGTCATACCGTCCTGTGTCACATATCGGGTAAGATGCGCAAGCATTACATCCGATTAGTACCAGGCGACAGCGTGGAAGTTGAGTTAACCCCTTATGATCTCACAAAGGGCAGAATCAGCTTCCGCCTGAAAGACGAACCTCGATCACCACAAGCTGCGTAGTCGTCGTTCAAATATTAATTTAATTAGGAGTTTTTGTTGCGCTCATGAAAGTTCGTGCTAGTGTCAAAAAAATCAGTCCAGATGATCAATTGGTACGCCGCAAGGGCCGTCTCTATGTGATCAACAAGAAGAAACCTAAGAACAAGCAAAGGCAGGGTTAAGCATGGCTCGAATTGCAGGGGTAGTAATCCCAGCAGAAAAGCAAGTGCACATTGCGCTGACATATATATACGGTATCGGCCCAAAGCACTCAGCAGCCATCCTTGCGGCGGCAAATGTAAAGCCGACCACTCGGGTGAAAGATCTCACCGAGGCTGAAGAACAACAACTACGCGAAGTAATCGATCGTGATTACGTCGTAGAGGGTGACCTCCAGCGTCAGGTAACAAACAATATCAAACGTTTGAAAGACATCAACGCATACCGCGGTCTTCGCCACAAGG
>CAYZPD010000005.1:0-26286 GCA_964480675.1 uncultured Candidatus Saccharibacteria bacterium | reverse complement strand
AAAGTGTTGATCGCATCCTGTAGGGTGCCTGAGATAACTTCAAAGTCATGCTCTTTCTTGTGCTTAATAGGATAATGATCCTCGGCATCTTCTATGTCACGCAAGATATGATGATATTGCGAGCTAGGAGGAAAGATATTACGTGCGCCAATGTAATTCGATGGTGCATCTAGTGCGTAAATGTAGTCCTTTGGAAATAGACCCTCGTGCTCCATCTCTTCGTCAGTCGCAGGATCGATAAAGATATTTGCGTATGGGGTGGCGGTAAAACCGACATAGCTCGAGAATCGGAAGATGTTGAGTAAATCCTCGATGTATTTATTCGTCTTTGACGGGTCATCATCCGCAGCTTTAGTGTTGACTGAAGCGTAGTCCGCCTCATCGTCGATCATTAAGACCGAGTTATTGATTTTACTACTTTCGTTTTGGTTGTGTTTCTGAATCCACTCAAGCAAGTTCTTTAGTACTGAGGTATTCTTCTTGATTACAAATAACATTGGCCGTTCACCTTGGCCTTGTGATAATGTCATCGAAAGTTGCTTGGCGGCGTTCTTGTTAAAATCTTTTGCAGCGGTAGTAAAGGCAATCGGGCGCAAGCTAGGATCGGGATTAAACTTACCGACACCAATCGGCGTGAGCTTGTTAGCCTCCTCATTCATAAGGTTACTATCGACACCGACAAATGCCTCGTCGATACGAATCTGTGTTTGCTGGCGAAGATCGTTAGTCGTACCTGTAAGGAGGATGACTGTTCGGAAGCCTGCATCTACTGCCTTACAGATGATGCCACTATAATTGATAGTTTTACCTGACTGAACATCACCGATGATTAAACCACGCCGTTGCTCTGACTCGTCTTCGCCTCGAGTTGGATCACCGAGGAGGTCAACGATTTCATCAGACACCTTATCCATACTTGTCACGACATTTGTCGGCATGCCGCGATCTTGCAACATATACTGCTCGAACCGCTCCCAGTACTTCATTGGGAGAGTATCTTTACGTTGAGCAAACCATTTAGTGTGCTTCTTCTGTACAAGTACAGCCCCAAGACCAAGGAGAATCTTATTGTTAGATAGGATTTCTTTTCTGACCGACTCTTTTTCTTCTTCAGATATATCGAGGCCTAGAAGTGTACGTGCTTTGAACGTATTTTCTACAATCGTGTTGATAGCATCTTCACTAATCGCTTCGTCATCACCGGCTTTTGGCAGCAAGGAGTTTATTGTGTCTTTGAATTTTTTAAGGTCGTTGGTCATTTTTAGTTATCTCCTCCCTGGAACGACTGGCGTAACTCATCAAACTTTGAATAAGGCTCGGTATTAAGTAGAATCGCGAGTAATTCATCTCGCGATAGCCCTATGTTCGCTGCTTGCATTAGTTGCACATCAATATCGTTCTTCATCTTTTCTATATCTTCAGTCGGTTGGCTAATTTCACCACTTGCAACATCTAGATAGATGCGACTAGCAGGAAAGTTTTGCTCGATGGTCTGCAAAAGAGTCTCGAATGTTCGTTGTGTATCTTGGTCGAGTTTATTAAAGACCATTTGTACTTGAGGTAGTTCGCGGTTAATCGTATAAGCAACCGCACCATCACGAGTCGTCAGACGCTCCCATACATAGTGAGTGCTCTCGTCGCGATCGAGCTTGCCACGATGCTCGATGACCTTTTTACTACCAAAGACAGACTCCTTGATGCTTCCATAGAGGTTTTTTCTGATCTTATCAGGTAGGTTTGCGGTACTCTTTTTGACGTCGATACTCCAAATTTCATCAAGTGAATTTGGAATATCTACCTTTACACGCGCTAGTTTATTGAGTTCATCCTTGCCTAGTAGCCTGAACCATGTACCCCATAAAATAAGGCGTTTACAGCGGTAAATATAGAAGCCCTGATTTGTGCGCAAATCATCAGCCCCACCTACGCGACGTAGGTCATCATGCGACAGCTTATTACGATGCGGCAATATGTACGGCTGAAGAGAGATAGACTCTCCATCAATATGTAACGTCTGTTCTCGTAAGCGCTGCGTGGACTTGTGATCTTCAAGGAATGGGTCTTTTGGTACAATGGCTCGACCATTGACGAGAATCCTTACGCCATCTTCTGAGATGATGCGATGAAATACCAACGACAAGTGATCCTCGGCAGTTTCGATAAGTGTATCAAGAGTTTTCTTGACGTCGTGAGACGAGGCTGAGATTCTATCAAAGTTTTGCAATAGGACGTATGTGCCGGAATCGACATTATCGAACAGATCAATAGATGGAAGCTGGGCGATCTCCTCTGGCGAGTACTCAAGTACCGACCAGTCGTTAGTGCGCTCTACTTCATCTAAGTCCCACGAGAAGCAACATATTTGGCCGTTCGTCTTACTGGCTACTATGAGCCGCCTACATTGCGAAAGGGATGCTGATTTCAGGCCAAGGCCGAAGCGGCCAAGGTCATGTTCACTGCGCACCTCGTTTGGCCCTCGGCTACCAAATCGAAGTGCCTCCTCGAGGGTGGCGGCATCCATGCCTAGCCCATCATCGAAAATAATAAGTTGCGGATCATCCGACGGATCAAGTAAAATGTTGATATTCTTCGCCTTTGCGCTAACACTGTTATCGATCAGGTCAGCTATGGCAGTATCAAAAGAATACCCTAGAGACCGCATGGACTCGATTAGGAGTGGCGCATACGGTGTACTTTGCTTAACTCTCATAGATGTAGTATAGCATTCTCGACAACACGATTCTTGCTAATCTCCAAGGGTATTTTCATATTGGTTATTAGTAATGATAGGTGTCTACATAAAAAAACGGACACCTACTCTTAGGTGTCTAAACCAACAATAGCTTTTACGCCACTGTATTCGAGTAAGTGCCCGATTATTTGGCGTAAAATACTTGAAGCGCGTTAGCGCTTAAGCATGATTACAAAACTATTGTTGATTTAGACTCTCTCATCATATCGTACTTACTGTGAAATTTCACCATATCTAACTGATTAAAGGTGGTGATTTCGTATCTGGTAATACTTTTTGAATCTCGCTGAATCGCCTCGTGCCGTCGTTAAGTGTCTGAATAACTTGTACTGTCCACTTGCTACTAAGAACATCTAGAATTAGTTGTGTTTGGTCGTGTTTCATCATATTTTAGTTCTTGTTTATTGTTCCGATTTTAAGTTTTGCTAATTGCTCTTGTGCAGCTTGACTATGAGGCGCTCCCGATCCCACGGCCTGGCCGTCTTGGGTTTGGCGTGAATTGAATAGCGTTGTTCCGTCCGTACCGCAAGCTCGAAGAATTTCATCGCCCCCAGGGTGACGGTTGATAAACTCCGTCAAATCGTACACATCACCAGAAATAATTGCCCAGCAATCATCTTTTGATGTATGCTTGGCAACCTCGCTAAGCGTGAATGTCTTAGCTTGGTCGGAAGTCTGACTATCAGTAGGTGGTCGAGTCTGGCGATTATTAAGTGCCGTCCAAACACCCACCCCAATAGCCACTAGTAACAGTAAGATGACTACTGAAAATATGATCGTACTTTTATTACGCATACTCAGTAACCCCAGCTTTCTTGCCATTGTTTCATTTGCTGGATCTCAGCCTTTTGGGTTCTGATGATATTGCTTGCGAGGTCTCTGATCTCTTGGTGCTTGGCATTGCTTGCGGCATACTGAGACATTTCAACTGCTTGCTCGTGATGGAGAATCATTTGTTTTAGAAACTCCTTGTCATACTCCTCGCCCTTGAGGTCTTTTAGTTTGTTCATCATCTCGACCATATCACCGCCCATGTCCATACCGCCACCACTATGACTCATGTGGCCGCCGACCATGGTTTCTTCATAGCCCCACTCTTTTTGCCACTCTCGCATTTTCATCACTTCTTGTCCTTGCGTCTGTATGATGTTGGTGGAAAGAGTACGGATTTCTTCGTGGGCTGTAACGGCTCCGGCTTGCTCCGCCATATTGAGAGCGCCGTCATGATGAGCTAGCATGTCAGCAATAAAGGCTTCATCAAACTCGTCGCCGTAGAGAGTGGCGTATTTACTATCTGTGGTTTTCTCGTCATTAATAGTTTGCTGGGTCGTCTTCATGTCTTGAGCATCAGAAGTCTTTTCGGGTTTAATCGAAAAGACCCCAAAGTACCAAACGGCGGCCGCAAAAGCCACCAACACGATGATGATAACGGCAAACAGCTTGTTCTTCGTTATTTTCATTACTCTTCCTTTTGTAAGTCTTCTAATCTTTTAATATCGTTCTTGTAGCTGGTGAGGCTTTTATTTTTGAATTCAATCAGCTTGCCATATTGAAGATCGCTAACTACGCCACTGTCCTGAATTGCGCCCTCGTGGTGTGCAATCATAAGACGAACGAAGAGCCTATCTGCATCGTTACCGGTTGCGGCTTTGAGCATAGCCATGTCTGTCGCCGTTGCTAGACCAAGGTACGTCGGGTACATATCGTGGCCGTCCATTTCAGGAAAATCAGACAGATTCGTGTATGTTTCGTTCCACTCGCCCAGCCAGTTCTTATATTGATCTTCGGCGCTTTTTTGCTCCTGCTGTATCTCTGTAGCTATTTCACGGACAACTTGGTTGGTTGATACCGCTAAAATGGCCTCTGTCATCTCTATAGCTTGTTGGTTATGGACAATCATCTTTCGAGAGAAGTCTATATCAGAAAAATCATGTTTGTTTGGATCGGGTTGATTTTGATTGTTACTTACATGAGGCGCTGTTTTTGGTGGAGCTGAAACTGACCGGTTTTGAAAAACCAACCAGCCTAGCACTACCGTACCAACTACCGATGCTGCAATCAGTGTTACTAACGTCTTTTTCATCACTAGACCTCGCTCTACCTTGCAAGAGGCTCTGGGCTTTTGCCTAGATTCCTCACGACATAATCTTCAATTTTCTTTTGGTCGTAGCTTGCTAATGGCTCGCTTCTGCGCCACGAACTTAGCTCGATGGGAGATTTATTAGCCTGACGGGGTGCAAGTACAATCTTCGTTGGCTTAAACTCTGGATTCGAGAATGGAGCAGATAGAAGACCCTTAAGCTTCTCAATTTGATCTTGTGGCAAATCGGGTTGGTAGGAGACATAGATTCCGCCATGCTCCATATTGTGTATCGCTTGGTCGTCACGAACTTCAGTATCGTAAACGCCCCATGCAACGGGATTAGCATGTGAGCCAGAAGTAGGCGGTTGGTCACCGCCATACTCCTTGCTACTTACGTGTTCACGGCCGTGATCGGCTTGTTCAATGCCTGGACGTGGTGGTTCTGGTGGCCTATTTATCTTTCCGATTACCAAAGCCCCACCAAATGCAATGACGATTGCCCCTATTACAATGGCGAATGGCTTAACTTTCATAACCCCAGTCTTTTTGCCATTGTTTCATCTGCTTGATTTCTTTTGTCTGTGCAGTGACGATTGCTTTTGTCAGGTCTTTCACTTCCTGATGCTCAGCGTTCTTTTCACCAGGCGCAGCCATATCAAGCGCTCCTTGGTGGTGCATGATCATCTGCTCGATAAATGCCTTATCAAACTCATCACCGGTTTTGCCTTTAAGCTCATTTTCCATACCGGCCATTTCGTCCATCATACCCATAGCCGAGTGATCCATCATATTGTCGCTACTTGATGATGGGTAGCCCCAGGCTTGTTGCCATGACTTCATCTGACTAATTTCTCCGTTTTGGGCAGAGATAATGTCGTTTGCCATGTCCTTGAGTTCCTGGTGCTTGGCGTTGGTGAGCGCAAGCTGCGCCATGGTGACAGCGCCCTCGTGGTGCGCAATCATGTTAGCGATAAAGTTTCGATCATACTCCTCGCCAGTCATCGCCGCGTACTGCTTGTAGGTGCTGCTATTGGTATCAACCAATGAATCACTACTTGATGAGTTACCCATGTCCATACCAGACATATCAGAGGTATTTGACTTGTCTGTATCACCACGCAGGCCGTAGTAGAGCGCAGCGCCACCTACTGCCAGCACAAGCACGACAGCGATAATAGTAAATAGTTTCTTATTATTCATAGACACTCCTAAAGAATTAGTTGTTTTTACTAAAAAGCAACTAAATCCTACGGTCGGAATACCGAGAACAGAATGTACGCCGGTAAACCTGGCGGTGGCTCAAACTCTGTGACGGTTCGAGCTATTTCAGTATGTCGATACGATAGCGCTAAAATTACCTGTGCTTGATCAGGTTGAAACGATACATCGGGTTTCTGCTTATCTTCATCGTCATCTTCAAATGTTGGCGATTCATTTTGGGGTGTCGCGGAGGTACAGAGCGTTACACAGGTGGTACTGCGTACACCATGCTCCATACCGTGCATACTGTGTATAGGCTGCGCGGCCGCAACGTGACTGGTTGCCAGCGCACCATAGAAGAGCGTACCCATAAGCACAATAAACATGCGCGATACACCCTTACGGGCTGCATGTGTTACTTTATGTGTTATTGGGCTTACTATTCGCATACGATTCAATCTAATATGTGTCTTTATTATACCTCGGGAAGAAGTCCTCGTGTAGTTTTTGATCTTCTATACCGCTGGCGCGTAACTGCTCACCAAGGGCTTCTACCATTGGTTCGGGGCCAGACACATAGACCTCGGACACGGCTAGTTCTGGTACAATCCTCTTTAGTTTATCGACCGTCAGTTGTTCACCGATGACGTAATGGACATGAAATTCAGGGTGTCGCTTGCTAGCCTCGTCAAACTCTGCCTTGAATGGCAGTTCATCTGTTCGGCCATTGTAGATAAGTGTAGCTAATACTGATTGACCGCTATGACCTCTCGCCTTGAGCATACTGTAAAACGGCGTAATACCGATACCACCAGCTACGAATACCAGCGGCTTATCGCTCTCTTGCCAGACAAAATCACCGTCCGGCTGTTCGACAAGGTTGATCGTACCGCCAACTGGCAGGGCGGAAAGTGCTTGTTTGAAAGTTGTATCGGTAACGCGAGTTGTAATCTGAATATAGCCATCATGGGGCGTTGATGAAATAGTAAACCACCGTTTTGTCCCCTCGTCGTCAGGGTTGTCGTGTGGTAACTCGACACGAATAAATTG
Organism: uncultured Candidatus Saccharibacteria bacterium; assembly: GCA_964480675.1. Taxonomy (GTDB): domain Bacteria; phylum Patescibacteriota; class Saccharimonadia; order Saccharimonadales; family Saccharimonadaceae; genus UBA2112. The sequence goes on along the minus strand of CAYZPD010000005.1, from coordinate 19,201 downwards.
GCCGGGTGTCCATGTAGTCGGTGTATGGGCTGTGAAACGAAATGACCAGACATTATCTACCAGATTTTCTTTACTTTCGAGCGTCAGAGTGTCGGTGTCGTGGGTCTGATGGGTGTATTTTTCAGGATTTTTATCGAATAGTTGTACGCAAGTGGCGCAACAGAAGTAATAGGTTTGGCCGTTGTGTGTGCGGCTATGCCCAAGCGCCTCGGCTTCTGCCTTGACGACGACATCACCTGTTACCGGACAAATGGCTTGCGTGTCGTCTAGTGTGGACGGATTGACGGCTGGCGCGTCGCTGTGATGGTGATGATGATGTTCGTGATCGTGATGGTCATGCATAGTCCCTCCTTTACAACCGTATCTTTCGTAAAAACTGCGCGTTTATAGCAACAACGATAGTAGACAGTGACATCAGTACCGCACCGAATGCCGGTGATAGCACAAAGCCAAGCGCAGATGTAACACCTGCCGCCAGAGGTATTGCTAGCGCGTTATAGCCAGTTGCCCATGCAAGGTTTTGGAGCATCTTGCCATAGGTTTTCTTCGACAAGGTAACAATTTTGGCCACGCCGCGCGGATCGCTGCTGGCAAGTACAATACCAGCCGACTCAATAGCAACATCAGTACCAGCACCGATGGCGATACCAATATCTGCTTGAGTTAGAGCAGGAGCGTCATTTACGCCGTCGCCAACCATCGCTACGCGGCTGCCGTCTGTTTGCAGCTTCTTGACGGTTTCAGCCTTATTTTCTGGTAGCACTTCGGCAAAGTATTCTTTGATACCAAGCTCCTTAGCGACCCATGCAGCCACCCCCTTACTGTCGCCAGTCAGCATAGCGACGCGCTTGCCCATACGGTGCAGCGTAGCCACGGCTTCCTTTGACTCTTCACGTATAACATCAGCCAGCATGATCGCGCCTAAGACATTTCTGCTCTCAATAACATATACGACCGTTTTGCCATCGTCAGAGGCTTTTTTGGCTGCCTCTTTGAGAGAAGTATCAAGTCTCGCGGCAAGCTCCTCTAGGATTCGCGGCCCACCGATATAGACAGACTTGCCATTGACTCTCGCTCGTACACCACGGCCAGAAAGTGCCGAAAAGTCAGTGGTGTGAATTTCCGGCACATTTTGACCGCGTGCATACTGGAAAATAGCTTTCGCAATCGGGTGTTCTGATTCGCGCTCAAGGGCAGCGGCAAGACTCAACATGTGAGTTTTGTCTTTGGCGACAATATCAACGACACCTTGCTCACCCTTGGTGAGTGTGCCGGTTTTGTCAAACAATACTACGTCGATATTTCGCGCTGCTTCGAGTGCCATGCGCTGCCGGACAAGCAGACCGTTTTTGGCGGCCAAAGTAGTTGATATAGCCGTCACGAGTGGTACAGCGAGGCCGAGGGCGTGCGGACAGGCGATTACTAGCACTGTTACAATACGTTCTAAGATAAATCCGGCTGACGCGCCTGCAATCCACCACGCAATCCATGTGATTAGCGCTGCGCCAAGGGCAATAAAAGTGAGATAAAATGCGGCTTTGTCGGCCAGTATTTGCGTATTTGATTTACTGGTCTGCGCTTCTTCGACAAGTTTCATAATACCGGCGAGTGCTGTATCATTACCGACTTTTGTGGCTTTAATGGTGAGTGCGCCACTGGTGTTGATCGTACCGCCGATAACTTCGCTATCGGGCTTCTTTGCTACCGGCTTTGATTCGCCAGTCAGCATAGACTCATTGACTTCGGACGAGCCTTTGACGACCACACCATCAACCGGCACTTGTGCGCCTGGACGAATCAGCAGCAAGTCACCGACTTTCAGTTCACTAATCAAGACTTTTTTCGTTGTGTCACCGTCGATTAGCTCTGCTTCGTCAGGCAATAGTTTAGCAAGTTCATTGAGCGCTCCTTGCGCATTTTGGACAGACGCCATTTCAAGCCAGTGGCCGAGCAGCATGATCGTTACCAGTGTCGCCAGCTCCCACCAGAAATCCATACCGCTGACGACCTTGAATGTGACGAGCAAGCTGTAGACGAACGCGACAGATATTGCCATCGAGATAAGCGTCATCATACCAGGCTGACGAGCAGCAAGCTCACCTCTGGCGCTCTTGAGGAATACCAAGCCGCCATAGAGGAAGATAATAGTACCAAACACAGCAGGAATAAACTCGCTACCGGTAAACATTAAATTGAGTCCGAACCAGCTTTGTACCGTGTGTGAAAACACCAGCGTCGGAATAGTTAGCAGCAGGCTCAACCAAAACTTTTGCTTGAACATATTGGGGTTATGTCCGGCATGCTTGTCATGGTCGTGCTGTTTTGATGCTTGCTTTACTTTTTCGAGCGCCATGTGGCACTTTGGACACATACCAGGCTTGTCAGAGGTTGCGTCAGGGTGCATTGGACAGGCATACTGCGCAGCTTGAGCGTCATGCTCGTGGTCGTGGTGCTGGTGATTGTGCTGCGAGTGATCCATTTTATTTCCCCCGTATGTTATTTAACTCGTATAGTTTCATCATTTCTTCGATAGCTTTATCTTGCTCGGTGGAGTCATGCGACCCTAGCGAGTGAGCCATGTGAGTACGTAAATGATTTTCTAAAATGAGCTTGTTGAGCGAGGCGAGTGATTTCTGAATTGCAAGGCTCTGCGTCAAAATGTCCATGCAATACACCTCGTTGTCTATGGCTCTTTCTAGCGCCTTGAATTGACCCTCAATCCTATGTGAACGATTTATTGCTTGTTTCTTAATCTCGGCTATCATATGTCTATAATATACCCCTCAGGGGTATATTTCAACTATATATTATGCAAAAGCTTTATGGCCTGCCAGAGCTGCAAAGCTATTTTTCTTTCAGAAAAACAGCCAACTCCCCAAACGGCTAAAGCCGTTTACGGAGTTACGTATAAAAGCACTTACTGTTTCATCTCATTGTGATGGTAGGTGTTTATATCCTTAATGCGGTTCATGAGAAAACGAGAGCTAGTATGAATTTCAGTGATACTTCTCGTAGGTGGCGTACCGTGCGAAAGAACATTACAAACAGAAAGTAATTTCTTGAGCTTAGCTTCATTATTGGCACTAATGTTGATTACGTCAGTTTCAAATAGGGCAACTGCAATCTCGTTATAGCTGCTTTGTGTTGCAAGTGCTATCCCGAAGTTAAAGCGTATGTACTCCTCAAGTACGCGGCGCATAGTATTGGGCATATGCAGCGCTTCATCAGGAGTTAGTTGATCTGCTGATTTCTGCGAGAATTCATAGATTTCTTTATACAATTTTCTGTAGGGCATCGTGATACTGCGCGAAAGCTCAATGTCACTCTTGCCGCTCACTTTAGTAATTTCAAACTTTTTAACATTGGCTTCCTCATACTTTCCATAGCACAAGTCACAGTAATCACGCCATGAATGAGTAAGCACGAACGACTGAAAGTTTCGGTTATCAATGATGCTCTTTACCAGCTCAAGAATAAAGAACCTGTTTTCGTCGTCCATACTCGTTGCCGGATCATCAATAATAACTATTTCAAGGTTATCCTTGAGATTCTTCTTGTCGCTACCGAGCATTTCGTAGTAGAAATACACGAGTGCCAACAGATTGCGTTCACCCTCGCTTATATCGTCAATATTGAGGTTAACATTCAATATGGAGTGCTGTAACGCATATGCTTTCCCAGACAAAACTAACTTGAATCCAATTCCGATTTCTTCAAATATTTGGTTCAGATACTCAGCAAAATCAGACAGGTCGGACTTGCTATCTCTAAGCTTACGAATCGCCTCTGTTCTTGTGCGAATATCTTTCTTGAGTTCAGTAATCTTTTTGTTATTTTCCGCATAGGTTGCCGTGTTTTCACCGATAAGCTGACTATTCTTCACCTCAAAACCAATCGCACCCTTAACAAGAATTTCCAGTCGGTTGATCTTGTCTTCGTATAGGCTCTTGAGTTTTTCGCGAACAGCAAGGAGTGCTTGTATATGCTCTTGTGCCGTGTCGAGTGTATTTTTGAGACCGTCCACGTCTATGCTGACTTTTTCGGACATTGCTTCGATCTTACCGGCTATAACTTTACCAGCGTCCTCTATGGCTTGCTTACTGGTAGCAAGATCGACCAAAGATTGTTTAACGGACTCATCTTGCTCAAGGGTCACAGTAACAGTCTCACTGGCATCTGTAATATCATTGATGTTCTTGTAGATGAGTCGGAGACTATTCTGTATCTTCTCAAGTATTTTACGGTCAACACTTCGTTCATCGTCAAGGTACGCTTGAATACGCTGCGCCACTTCTTTCGTATCAAGCGGGCTTTTACAGTATTCGCAGTGATCCTTGCCGCTATGAAGCTCAAGACCGGTTTCTAGCCAGCTAACAATATCCGCACTCGGTATTTCTATGGTTGAGTAGGTTTTAGCGGTGATGCGGCCAAGTTCCTCAAAGTCGGCTTCGGCTATTTCCGGCGAGCGACTTAATGAGAGACCGTTGATAAGATCGAGAGTACTCTTAAAATCTTTTTCGCCATCAATTTCATCGTACTTCTCGTCGGGGAACTGTTTAACGGCGTTGGTATAGTCGTCAGTCCAAAGCTGCACCACCTTTTCATGAACACCCTCTTTGATAGGCTTCTTGGCGATACTGGCCTTACCTTTTCGACGCTTAAAGATATCATCAAGCGTCGTTGTCGTAGCTGCAACCAGCTTCTCATTTTCTTCCGTCAGAGTATCTATTTCCGCTTGTGCTTTATCATTCAGGTCTGACTGTTCTTGGATACGCTTCTCTAGATCAACGTCAACTTTACCGAAGTCAGCCTTTACGCCTTTGATTCCGCCGCCGTCCTGTAATAGTAATTGCTCTGATACGAAGTGTTTGTTGTAGATGCGGAGATTGGCTTCATCGTGCGTTTTCAAGTATTCAGTACGCAAGCCAAGCGCAAGAGAGCTTTTACCGTTACCGTTAGGCGCGAAGAATATATTGGAGCGCCCAAATAAGCAGCTCGGTCCGGTGTAGCCTGTAAATGATTTGAGTGTAAAATCTGTTACTTTTTCAACTGGCGTCATCAGATCTAATTTTACCGCCCAACTCCTCTAATGGCTACCATAAGTACTTTGAAAAAGAAAGAAGACTCCTGTTCTCTCGCAGAGCGAAAAACACGAATCTTCTTAACCCAATTATATATAGAAATTAATTATTTTTAACTCCTTACTTCACGTACTGTTCAAGTATACGGGTCGAGCAAACGTATCAAGGTCGTTCGTTCACTGGTAAGCGTCAGGAGCGCTCCACCTTGACACCTTTGCCATGCGACCCCGTCAGGTAACTCCGTTACGTAAAGTAAAGGAGGAAGACATGACTAGCGTAGCTGAAGCAACACAAACTGTAGCCACCGAGTATAACGGGTGGAGCAATCGAGAAACGTGGGTGGTAAACCTGTGGCTCTCAGGTGAACCGTCTAGTTATAGCGTACTGATGGAAGCTGTGAGTATGCAATGTCCCGCAGTCGACAAAGCTGACTGGCTTAAAGAACGGTTAGAGTGGCAGCTAAACGATGAGATCGAGGAGGCCTGTATGTGGCGCGACTTGCTACAACACGCCTTTCGACAAGTTGACTGGTTAGAGATTATCAAAGCTAATCTCGACTAGCTAACGACGTCCTGAGCATGACGCTAAACTGCTCCTATCGTCATGCTGTACGGAACTAAGTGGCAGCATGTAAGAGGCTTCCTCCCTCTGTCTTTTCATTATACGGGTGAACGAACCGCATCAAGGTCGTTCGTCCCATTGGTAAACGTCAAGGGGCGCTCCACCTTGACCCAGTTCGTTGCAGCCCGTCGCCCTCTGACAGAGAGGCAGAAAGCCCTCTCGGTAAAGCAAGGAGGGTCTTATGGACACCGACACGATACCAAACGAAACATCAGCAAAGATAGCTGCGCTCAATGACGCGCATCGTCGTAGCAATCCAGTGCGTTACATGATTACGCGCGGCGTATCTGCAAAGATGGATTTGCAAAGAGTCATCAGCATGGTACGGAGTTACGATGTCTTTAATGAAGACAACGACCCATACGGAGAGCATGATTTTGGACAAATCAAGCTCGATGGCGAGACGTTGTTTTGGAAGATAGACTACTACGACCAGCAGTTGTCCGGTTGGTGCGATCCGCTCAGTCCGGATTGTCACCGAGTCTTAACGGTGATGTTAGCCGAGGAATACTAACCTCGGCTTTTTTAGTCCTGGGCGTGACTTAAAACCGCCCGACAAAGTTTAACTCTAAAGGAGCGAAGACATGTATATCACAGTAAGCGAAGCAACACGTCAGAAAATTGAGCACAGTCGAGAAAGCTGGGCAGAAATAGCTAAGAAGTTTGGCTGGTACTTTGAACCGTTCTATATTCAGGTATGGATTGACGAGTTCGGTGAAGTTGTCGATACGGTTGGCCATAAAGGTATGCAAGATTCACGCGGCGATATACTCATATCTGATGAGCTTGATGACGGAATAGAATAGCTATCATACCAGTCCTGGGCAAGACGATAAAAGGCTCTACAAATCAGATAGTAGTAAAAGCTCGTCAGCATCTTCAATGCTTGTCCAAACGGCATCGCTTGCGGCTGCGTCTTTGAGTGCGCCAAAGGTGGTCGTATATACAGCCAAGTCATCGTCTATGTCGGCACGATTGATTGCAGCACTAGCCGCACGCCTCGCGCGTGTTTCGGTCGTACCTTTTTCCGTGACGAGTAATAGGCTCGGTAGTTCGCTATTCGTCGCCTCCCAGCCACCCTCATCAAAGAACTCAGCATAACCACTAATCCGGCGATCAAGTATATTGCGCGGCAGACTGTCAGGAATGACATCTAAGAAGAAGCGCTTTGGAGTGTCGCCAAGTTTGAGTGACAAAAAGGCATCAGGTGGACTATCGGGAAAGTAGCTAAAGCGGCTCATATCGCGGCGGAGGTATACCTTCAAGTCTGGGTACTGATGCTTGAGGGCGTTCGTGAGGCCATAGACATCTAGGGTATGGGAAACAAAAGCTTGACTCAGAACTTTATCACGATAGCTGGCCTTTATGGTGGCTTCGGTAATGTGAGCGTGACCATCAAGCGCTTGAAGCGTTTTGAGGCCTTTAGGCGTCAAGTAATAGGCTGCTGGCACACCGAGTAGCTTGAGTCGCTTTTCCTGCCTCATAGCTACTAATCCATGCTTAATAAGGACGTTTAATTTCTCGTATAAACTAGACCCTGCTTTAATACCTAGACTATCTGCTACTAACTGACGACTACCAAACCTGTACTTATACAGAACTTCTAATATGTCTATTTGACCTTGTTTTAATGCTGATCGTTTATCTGCCATGATACTATCTCGTGTTCACTGTCTCTGCTTCTTCTTTTCTATATATGTATATATAAGAAAGAGAGAAAAAATACAAGTATTAACAGATGTAAATAAGGGTATAAATACCGCATACCGATATTCGGCATAATTTAAGAGGTAAAATAAGTAAAAAGTATTGCTTTTTATTTTAATTAGTAATACTATTTATATATAGAGATTGTACGTTAACAATTCGGCTAGTTACAGGTAAAGGAGGCGGCATGATTGAGCGTGAATTACTTGAAAAGGAAGCGATGGCAGAAGTATACGCCTGCTGGTACTACGACCTAGCAGATACGCTTTACGAAACGCCAGACGAAGACCTTTTGGCTATCGTGAACCACACGCATATGTGCATTACATGTGAGCGCTAAATAGTATTACATGTTAAAATAAGGGCAAATGTCCAGAAAGATAGTCAGTATGCAAATACGTGTCACAGACGACCTGCGCGAGCGTGCAAAGGCCGTTGCTAAGAAGCATGGACTAACGCTTAGCGAACTCGTGTTGCAGCTGCTTGCTCAAACGGGTGACAAGCAGCTCAAAGATTTAGTGAACAAAGAACTCAAAGAACGACCAAAGCCAGGACGACCCTGGGACAAATAAACTACTAGCCGAGTTGTTAGCGTGGCAATCTCCACATAAGGAGGGTATATGTCACGTCCAAAAGGCAGTAAAAATCAGCAAGCAATCGCAACTCCCGACACGGTGCAATTCACCGTCGAGGAGCGTATCAAGTTTATTGCCGACCTGATTGCCGACCGTATAGCCGAAGACGAGGCTGACGGCTTTCCTCTGCTCAAAAAAATACAGGAGGTAGACAATGTTTCAAGACAGCAAACAGCGTAATGCTGTCCTAGCAGTCCGTGTATCGACTGTCGGGCAAGGGATTGATGGCGACTCGCCAGAAGCCCAAATCGAGCAAGGTAAGCGCTATGCTCCTGCGCACGGCATCAATATCACTAAAATCCTGACGTATCTTGAGTCGGCCGCCGGTGATAATCAGCCGATGCAGCATGTGATTGATTACGCTATCGACCCGAAAAACGATATTGACGTTATCCTTGTCAAATCCATCGACCGTTTCACCCGCGCTGGTGCGATGGTGTACGAGCAGCTCAAAAAACAGCTTGAACCCCGTGGTGTCCATCTTGAAGACATGTACGGCGTGATTAGTAATGCAAAGATCAACACGCTAGAGCATCTCGGTATGGAGTATAAGTGGAGCGTTACCACACCGTCACGTAAAACAGAGTTACTTGAGGCAGAACGTGCCAAAGACGAGGTACGCGATATTCTAACGCGCATGATTGGCTCGGAAATCCGCTACACACAGATCGGCTACTGGTCACGTGCAGCGCTATACGGATATGAAACGAGCAAGCTTGAAACCGTGAACGGTAAACGAGCTATTCTTGTGCCGCAAACCGACCAAGCGCCTATTATTCGTAAGATGTACGATATGCGAGCCTCTGGCATCTACAGTGACGACCAAATAGCCGATGAAATGAACCGGCTTGGTTTTCAAACTCCAATCAAGGTAATTCGCGACAAGCTAGACCGGACTAAGATTGTGAGGCGTTCTGGCGGCAAGAAAATGACCGGCAAGCTGCTGCGCGTCTATGTTGCAAAGACTATTTATGCAGGCGTGAATACTGAAAAGTGGACTGGCGATAAGCCGGTGCTATGTAAGTTTGATGGTTTAGTGTCTATCGAGTTATGGAATAAAGCCAATCGCGGCAAAATCAGTATTGCACTCAATCCTGATGATCCAGACCACCCAACCGTTACCCGTGCGCCTAAGCAAGAGAAATTTGCAAAGAAGAACGTATATAACGAGGAGTTCCCATATCGCAAAGTGGTGCTCTGTCCTGAATGTAGCAATCCGTTGCTTGGGAGCGCTTCTCGTGGCAAGTCGGGCAAATACTACCCTGCATATCACTGTAGTCACCACGGTCACTATTTCCGCGTTCCTAAAGGCGAGTTCGATGACAAGATAAATCAATTCATTGAGCGCGTTATCGTCGATCCTGCGCGTTTTGACGAGGTTCTAAAGGCCGTACAGACCGTGTGGGAGCAACGCCAAGTGCGTGTGCAGGACGAGGGCGAACTACGCGATAAGAAGCGCGAGGAGCTTGAGGCTCAGATGCGCGTTATTGTAGACAAAATGAGGCTTGTGTCATCACCGACGGCAATTAAATACATGGAGGAGGACTTAACTAAAATAGAGCAGCAAATTAACGATTTAGATGCTCGTAAAGGCGAGCTAGAAACGCAAGGAGGCGTCGATATGCCAACAATCTTGAAATATATAGAATACTTTGTGGAACACCTCAAAGAATTGCTCATCGACCACTGTAACCCGATACTTCGAGCACGTTATTTTGGGGTATTATTCGACAAAATGCCAAGCTATGCAGAAATAGATTGTGGAACACCAGAAAATGAAAAAGTTCCAGAGGTCAACGAGCTTTTCAAGCTTGTATTGTCTGGAACGTCTTCATTGGTGCGCGCGAGAGGACTTGAACCTCCACGCCCTTGCGAGCACTAGCACCTCAAGCTAGCCTGTCTACCAATTCCAGCACGCGCGCTTATCACAGAGTAGTATACACTAGATTGCTAAACTTTGCTATATCTGTTATAATGCTTGCCAGAGGAGCCCCGCGGGGCGTTATTTTTATGAAAGATCCAAAATTTATCAGGAATGTTGCGATTATTGCTCACGTCGACCATGGCAAGACGACGCTTGTTGACGGTCTCTTGAAGCAGTCCAACACATTTCGTGAAAACCAAGCTGAGATGAGCCAGTCACTTATCATGGACAGTGGTGATCAGGAGCATGAGCGCGGTATTACCATCACCGCCAAGCAGACGTCTATTTACCATGACGACTACAAGATCAACATTATCGACACACCAGGTCACGCAGATTTTAGTGGAGAAGTAGAGCGTACACTTAACATGGCCGACGGTGTGCTGTTGATCGTTGACGCGCAGGAAGGCCCGATGCCACAGACAAAGTTCGTGTTGAGTAAAGCTCTCGAACTGGGGCTGAAACCTGTTGTCATCATCAACAAAATCGACAAGCCATCGAGGCGCGTTGCGGAAGTTGAAGACGAAGTAGCTGATCTATTCCTAGAACTTGCTATCGATGATTCTCAGCTTCATTACCCAGTCTATTTTGCGATTGGGCGAGAGGGCAAAGCATGGACATCACTACCAGAAAATCCAAGCGAGCATGCTGATCTAACACCTATTTTTGATGCGATTGTGAACGATATTCCGTCGCCAAATGTCGATACAGATGGTACTTTGCAATTGCTGGTCACATCGTTGCAATACGATTCATTCCTCGGCAAATACGCTATCGGCCGCATTACGCGCGGTACGGTAAAACCTCGCCAACAAGTAACGCTAGTGAAGCGTGACGGAACGCAACTTTCTGCACAAATTGATAAACTCTTCGGTTACCGTGGCTTAACACGCGAAGAAATCGACGGAGCAAGTGCAGGCGACATCGTAGCACTTACCGGCATCGCTGATGCGCATATTGGTGAGACTATTGCCGATAAGGAAAACCCTGAAGCTTTACCAGTCCTCGAAGTTGAAGCGCCAACACTGAGTATGTATCTGGGTCCGAACACGAGTCCTATGAAAGGTCGTGAAGGTGAGTTTACGACCAGCCGTCAAATTGGTGACCGTCTGAAGCGCGAGCTTGAAACCAATGTTGCCCTCAGAGTCGAGGATGCAGGTATTGGATTTGTTGTCAGCGGCCGCGGTGAGTTGCACCTGAGCGTGCTTATCGAAACTATGCGCCGCGAAGGGTATGAATTTGAAGTTGGTCGTCCGCAAGTTGTGACTATAGAAAAAGATGGCAAGACACAGGAGCCGGTTGAAGAACTCGTGATCGAAATTGGTAATGAGTTCGTTGGTACGGTCAGTCAAGAAATGGGTGTTCGTCGTGGTGAGTTGATTCATCAGGAAACAACATCATCAGGTGCCGCGCGCCAGACATATATTATTACGACCCGTGCAATGATTGGTCTGCGCAACCAACTGCTCACTGCCACTAAGGGTACGGTGATTATGAACAGTTTGCCGCACGGCTATCAGCCACTTGGCGCGAAACTGACAGGCTCTCGCAATGGCGCATTGATCGCTTTTGAACCCGGCGTGACAACACCGTATGCACTGGAAAATGCTGAATCCCGCGGCGAACTATATGTAGGTCCGGGTGTTGCAGTATATGCTGGTATGATTATCGGACTTAATCGTCGTCAGGAAGATATGGAAATCAATGTCTGCAAGGCAAAACACCTCACAAATATGCGTTCTAGCAGTAGTGATGGTGTCGTTCAGTTAACGCCATTTACTGATTTGAGCTTAGAGCAGTGTATCGACTTTTTGAACGATGATGAATTGCTCGAAGTGACACCGAAAAGCCTACGACTTCGTAAACGATATCTGGATGCTAACGAGCGCAAACGCGCCGCAAAAGTCTAAAGAAAATCCCCGCCGGTGAAGGCGGGGATTTTGTTAGAACGGGTATTCCATGAAGACATTATTTTGTCTTATCGGAATACAGTCTGTTTTAAAGTTGAAGCCATTCATTTTTTGTTTCCTTTGTTAGTCGGTGTTTGTCTTATTCAAGACTAATTACATTTTAGCATAAGCTTTACATAATGTCAATATGTTTGTGAGGAAATTTATTGTAAGTTATAAGCATAACCTCTATAATGAAGCGCGAATATGGTGAAGAAAATTCCTAAAATTTCTTTGAAAATACCACGGGAAGAGGCGCTTAAATCTGCACTCGTTAATACTGCTGGTGCGTTGATGCTGACAAAAGCCAGTCCTGACGAAGCACTTGGCGAATTGTTTGCCGATGTCCAAACACATCAGATTTATGACGATGGTATGACATTTATTGATCTGATACCCAGGGGTCGTATGAAGCAGATCAAAAAGCAGTATGAGTTGCAGAAAAACGATCCTGACTTCAATCTGCAAGAGTTTGTGACCAGGTATTTCTATGCGTTTGAACATTCCACTTCTGAATATCAGACGAATCCTTACCATACACCACGCGAGCACATACAAGAACTATGGACTGTTTTGGAGCGACGCAACCGGCTTGATCGTGGCTCGTTGATTGCAATACCGTACCCGTATATTGTTCCGGGTGGACGTTTTACTGCGCAGTTTTACTGGGATAGTTACTTTACTATGCTTGGCCTGGCCGCAGATAATCGCTGGGATATGGTCGAGAACATGCTCAAAAACATGACGTATATGATTCGTAAGTTTGGTTTTATTCCTACGGCCAACCGTACATACTTTCTGTCGCGCAGTCAGCCACCGGTACTGTCGCATGCTGTTAAATTACTTGCCAGGCATCAGAATCGTACACTCACGCTACTTGAGTATTTGCCGTACATGCTCAGCGAATATCGATTCTGGACAAAAGGGAAGCGGACACTCGGCAAGCTAGACGAAGCTGCGGCAATGCGTCGCGTGGTTCGTATGCCTGACGGGACGATGATGGGGCGGTATTTTGATAACAAAAAAACACCTCGCCCCGAATCACTACGTGAAGATGTTGAAACGGCAGAGAGTGCCGCGCATAGCAACGCCGAAAAACTCTATCTTGACCTTCGCGCTGCAGCCGAAAGTGGCTGGGATTTTAGTAGTCGGTGGTTCGAGGATCCGCATGATATCAGTACGATTCAAACGACTGATATTGTACCGGTTGACTTGAACTGCTTGTTGTATCATTTGGAAAAAACTATTGCCGAGACATATCAAGTACTGTATCAGCCACTCTTGGCGCGTCGCTATTTGCGCCTTGCCGAGAAACGCAAAGCAGCGATTGAGCGCTATATGTGGGATGACAAGGAACAATTTTTCGTCGATTACAATTTTCGGACTGGTAAGCCAACGGGTCACATCACGCTAGCTGGAGTGTTTCCACTCTTTACAAAGGTTGCTTCGCCGGCACAGGCAAAAGCAGTAGCAGAACGTCTGGAAAAGGACTTTCTGAAAGATGGTGGACTGGTCACAACACTCATCGAGACAGATCAGCAGTGGGACTGGCCAAATGGCTGGGCGCCGCTACAGTGGGTAGCGATTCAGGGACTGCGTGAATACGGCTATCATGCCCTTGCTGAAAAGATCAAAATTAATTGGATCGATGCCTGCCTGTACACCTATAAGAAAAAGGCAAAGATGGTAGAGAAATACAATGTTGTTGAGCCGCATAAACTGAGCAGTGGTGGTGAGTATACCTTGCAGGATGGATTTGGCTGGACAAACGGCGTGCTGGCAGCATTACTTGCTGAGGATGAAAATCCAAAAGGTTAAGCAGCTCTTCACCTATGCGAACCAAATGGTATAATGGTTATGATAACAGGGAAAAACAAACAAAATGACTGAAAATAATCATGAAAACATACCCAAGCAAAAGACCCACTGGAATCAGTCGGTTGTGTATCAGATTTATCCCTGGACATTTAACGAAGACAAAGAGCGTATCCCCCAAAAGGGTCATGGATCAATCAAGGGTATAGCCGAAAAAATGCCTTATCTGAAGGATGAGCTTGGTGTTGATGCCATTTGGCTGTCACCATTCTACTCATCACCAATGAAAGATGGTGGGTACGACATAAGTGACCTGAGGAATGTTCATCCCGATCTGGGAACTATCGAAGATTTCGATGCCATGATGGCAGCTGCTCATGAGCACGGCATTCGGGTAATGATCGACTTTGTACCCAACCATACCTCTGACAAACACGAGTGGTTCGAGAAGTCGCGTCGACGCGAAGGTCACGAAGACTGGTATATTTGGCACCCTGGTCATCAGGACGAAAATGGCGAACGTCACCCGCCGAACAACTGGGCCTGCGTGTTCTCAATCCCAAATCGTCAAGCTCGTGATCGTGGCGAAATGCCATGGCTTCAGCCACACGACTGGACGCCGCCGATTTCTCAATGGCAGTGGGATGATGTGCGACAGGAATATTACCTGCACAGCTTCGCCAAAGAGCAGCCAGACCTCAACTGGAGTAACCCGTACGTCCGTGAGGCTATGAAAGATGCTATGCGGTTTTGGCTCGACAAGGGTGTGGATGGTTTTCGCGTTGATGCAGTCAACCATACTGGCAAAAACATGGAACTTCCAAACGAAGAAGTAAATACTGCGTACAACGAAGAGTGGTACGAGAATCCTTATGATGAATTGCTGCGATTTAACAGTGCGGATTACCCTGAAGCGCTTCACAAATATGTTTGGGAAATGGGGCAGGTACTCAAAGATGAGCGATATGCCGATCGTGACCTTAGGATGGTACTCGAAGCGTACATAGGTGAGTCGCAACTTCGTGACCTCGATGCGATCGCACCGGCATACGCCAACACATTTAACTTTGGCCGTATGTTACTGGACTGGAATGCTCGTAATCACAAAATTCAGCTTGATTATTACTACTCGCGTCTCAATAAAGCTGCTGTTGGTAACCAAGTGAATGGTAACCACGATAAGCCACGTCTTGCCAGCCGTATGGGTGATGAGCGTGCGAGGACAGCAGTTGTTGTAAATCTATTCCTGCCTGGTATGACATTTATATATAACGGCGAGGAGCTCGGGTTGCACGATGCGCATATACCAGCCGAGCGTATTCAAGATCCAAATGGTATGCGTGATCCGGAACGAACACCAATCGTATGGGATGACGCGCAACCAAACGGTGGCTTTAGCAATGCTGACCCTGCTGCACTCTGGCTGCCGACGAATGAAGCGGATATGCATCTGTCGCTTGCTAGGCAAAAACAAGATAGTAAATCCTCCTTCTCGTTATATCAAGCAGCGAATCGTCTGCATCATGAATTGCCGGTTATACAACATGGCACCTATGCTAGTCACTATACCGATAACGACCATGTATTGTCGTATGGTCGCAGTTACGAAGACGCCCACGCGGTAGTCCTTGCGAACTTTACCGAGCACGAGCAAGAGGTCAAAATTGTCGATAGTCCGTTTGTCATCGGCAAGGCGGTATTGTCGAGTGTCACAGTTGTAGACGATCAAAAGAATGTCGATGTGCGTGCCGGCGTGAAGCTTGCACCGCATGAAGCGCTTGTCATTATACCTGCATAGGGTAATAATAGCCTTCACATATGCAGAAATTTACACCGTGGAATCAAACAGTCTTATATCAGGCGTATCCTTGGAGTTTCAAGGAGGACGAAGAACGTAAACCCCAGCGGGGCAATGGAACAATCCGCGGACTCACTGAAAAGATTCCCTACTTTGTCGACCTTGGCATTGATGCCATATGGATTGCGCCGCCCTACCCGGGTCCTATGGTTGACTCTGGCTATGACACAACCGACATGGCGGCGATTCATCCTGATTTAGGTACACTTGCGGATTTTGATGAGTTTGTCACGGCTTGTCACGAGAACAATATGCGCGTGATGTTGGATTTTATTCCCAACCATACTTCGGTTGAGCATGAATGGTTCCAGAAATCTCGCAGGCGTCAGGATGGCTACGAAGACTGGTACATCTGGCAACCTGGTACTGTTGACGAGCAGGGAAATCATGTGCCGCCAAACAACTGGGCAAGTGACTTCTCTAAGCCAAATCGCAAAGCTCGTGACGAGGGTAAAATGCCACACTTGCAGGATCACGAATGGACGCCGCCGATTTCTGCCTGGCAGTGGGACGATGTGCGTGGTGAATTCTATTTGCATCATTTCCTTGTAGAGCAAGCCGATCTGAACTGGAGCAAGGCTGAAGTTCGCGATGCCATCAAGGACATTATGCGTTTTTGGCTCGACCGTGGTGTTGACGCATTTCGTATGGATGCAGTGAATCACATGGGTAAAAATATGGAATTTCCCGATGAGGAAATTAACCCTGATTATAATGAGAAAGATTTTGATAACCCTTATTATCAACTGCAAAGTCGCGTGAGTAGTAACTATGCTGAGACCTTGCATTTCTATGTTCGCGAGATGTGCAGCGTTGTTCGTGAAGATAAATACAAAGACCGTGATATTCACCTCACATTAGAAGCGTACGCTGATGAATCAGATTTACATAGTGTCAATGATTTAGATCCGACGATTGCCTCGACATTTAATTTCGCACCATTTCATTTGCCGTGGAGTGCTCCGGCTCGAAAACGGCAAATGGACGATTACTATGCTAATTTCCATAGTCTGGGTATTCCAAATCAAATTTTCGGCAATCATGATAATTCCCGAATCGCGACTCGATTTGGCGACGGTCCGGCACGTGCCATCGCGGTTCTGAGTATGACAGTGCCGGGTATGGGAATTATCTATAGCGGTGACGAGCTGGGACTGCATGATGGTACTATGCCTCCATCCGAAAAGGTGCGGGATCCAAATGCATTTCGCGATCCGTTCCGTACGCCGCTTATTTGGGATGATACCAAACCAAACGGTGGTTTTAGCAGTGCCGATCCGGATGATTTGTGGTTGCCAATTAACCAAGGTGACCTGCATTTAGCGGCTGCACGCCAGCAAAAAGATCCATTATCCACACTATCACTATATAGTGCAGCTTCGCGCTTACGCCGCGAAGTACTGGCGCTTCGCGATGGTAAATACGTTCCTCTGACAACCGATAACACAGATGTATTTGCGTTTGAACGCCAGGCGGGTAATGAAAAAGTAATGGTGTTAGTGAATTTTAGCGATAAGCCACAGCATGTTGGCGTGAATAGCGACGCGAATAAGGGTAAAATAGTGCTTTCAAGCGTCGATGTGCATGAAAATTGCCATAATGTTACGATGACCGATGGTTTTGAACTGCGGGCGAACGAAGCGGTTGTTATAGCGCTATAGCGTTGTTTTCGCTTAAGACTAACGACAAATGATATAATAGGTGCATGAACCGCAAGCAAGTGCTTATGCTCTTCGGCGGCGAGTCATCCGAACACGATGTCTCGATCTCTTCGGCGCGTAATGTTTATGCAGCCATTGACGATGATATGTATGATGTCAGCCTTTGCTACATAGACCGTCATGGTAAGTGGTGGCTTCTTGATGCATTCGAAATGCAGATTGACACCGGTGATGCACCACAACTGCTTCCGGTGCTGGGTGGCCACGGGTTTGTGACCATGCCCGAGGGCAAGACAATCAAACCCGATGTAATTCTGCCAATTCTTCATGGACGTGGCGGCGAAGATGGCAGTGTTCAAGGAGTAGCACAACTTTTGCATATACCTATTGTCGGCTGCGATGTGACGGCGAGCGGTATTGCGATGAATAAGCTAGCTTTCAAAGAAATCTTGCAAGCAAATGATATACCTGTCATTCCCTACGAAGTACATCGTGTCTACAATGATGTGCCCGATTTTGGCAAACTCACTATGCGTCTCGGCAATCCACTGTTTGTGAAACCAGCGCGAGCGGGTAGTTCTGTGGGTGTCAGCAAAGTACATAACGAAAGTGAGTTCAAAGAAGCGCTCACAGAGGCGCACAGGCATGACTCGATTGCACTGATAGAAAAGGCAATTACTGGCCACGAACTAGAGGTTGCCGTACTTGGTACGCCACCCCATCACCAGGTGAGTGGTGTGGGGGAAATCATACCAGGCGAAGATTTTTACACCTACGATGATAAATATGCTTCCGACAGCAAAGCACAGGTAAATACTGACGCCAATATCGATCCAGCCATGAAAGAGCAAATACGAGATATCGCCTCGCGAACTTATGAAATTTTAGATTGTAGTGGACTTGCACGAGTTGACTATATGCTCAACAGTGACGGGCAGCTGTATGTGATGGAAGTAAATACCCTACCCGGTTTTACCAATATCAGCATGTATCCAAAACTATGGCGACAGGAGGGTATAAGCTACCCCCAACTGATCAGCAAGCTGATCAATGATGCGCTGAAAAATGATACAATAGAAACTGAATAATAGGAGAATAGAGAGTATGGAATTTCCAGTGTTTTTGATCGTTATTGTCATCATTTTTGTTCTGAGTGGCATCAAGATTATTGACCAATATGAACGGGGTGTCGTGTTGACACTCGGTAAGTTTACTGGCATCCGCAATCCTGGTCTGAGGATTGTTATACCGATTTTCCAACGAATTATCAAAGTGGATCAGCGTGTGAATACTATTGATATTCCGAAGCAAGAAGTCATTACGAAAGACAACGTGACTGTCAATGTTGATGCGGTTGTGTACTTTCGTGTCAAGGATGCCGAAAAGGCAATCCTGGAAGTAGCAAACTTTGTCTATGCCAGCAGCCAATTCGCACAGGCAGCACTGCGTGATGTGACGGGTAATGTCGACCTCGACGACCTGCTATCAAAGCGTGATGACATCAGCCAGCAAATCGAGCAGATTGTTGATACCGAGACCGAAAAGTGGGGTATCGATATCGAGAATGTCAAAATCCAGAATATCGAACTGCCACAGGATATGAAACGAGCCATGGCAAAGCAAGCCGAGGCCGAGCGTGAGCGCCGCGCCGTCATCATTACCGCGCAGGGTGAAAAAGCGGCTGCACAGGGCATTGCCGATGCTGCAGCTATCCTGACCAAGACACAGGGTGGTATCAGTATTCGTACACTTCAGACACTCGAAAAAGTTTCAAGCGAGCCAAGTCAAAAGACATTGTTTGTACTGCCAGCTGATCTAACCGAAATGGTTAGTAAAGTTGTAAGCAAATAGCCGCCTTGGCAAAAAGAGCCACCTCTAGTAAAATAGGATAGTTGTGGCTCTTTAGCTCAGTTGGTAGAGCAGAGGCCTGAAGAGCCTTGTGTCCCCAGT
>CAYZPD010000004.1:0-232816 GCA_964480675.1 uncultured Candidatus Saccharibacteria bacterium | reverse complement strand
ATCAGTTTGCTGACGGTGATTTGCGACGCAGTAACGGTACCGCTAAAGGATGTTGGTAGCTTTGGTAATTACACAGTTGTTGCAACGTTTTCGTATGGTAAAGACAACCAGACTATTGAGGTGACAAAATCCTTCTGGGTCGTACCAGTATTTGTTATTGTTATTGCGATTGCTGGCACAATCGGTCTTATTGTCCTAATTGTTGGCATCTGGCTATTCCTTCGTAACTACAAGCGTCGCATATTGAAGAGTCACGGCCGTCGTAGCGGTGGCTACCGACGCTAAGACTTGACGTTCACCTCTGTGTAGGCTACAATTACGGTTGATATTCCGGCATAGCTCAGTGGTAGAGCGGATCGCTGTTAACGATTAGGTCGCTGGTTCGAGCCCAGCTGCCGGAGCCATAAAAATCGTCAGACCATTTGGTCTGGCGCTTTTTATATCCCTGCATTGCGGTTTGAATCAGTGACCGCACGAGTTTACTCGTGCAAGGTCGCGGTTCGGCGTAGCGAAAAAGGAAACGAAAAGTTCTTTTCGTCCCTTTTGAGCGGAGGAGGCTTTAGCCGCTGCCCAGCTGCTAAAGCTAAGCATAATCACTATAGTGAAAGTCTTGGCATTTTTGTTTTATTAAAAAAATTGTATAATATATAAGCCTGGTTGTCCGTAAAACTATGGTCAGGCAAATAGCTGGATTTATGTATCAAACTATTTGCCCGGCCATAAAAACCTGCTTGCTTGCAAGGAAGGTTGGGCAACGGTATCCAGGTTAATGACTGCTCATTACAGTACAACTTGTTTGATTGTTCTGAGCCAAGCAATGACCACCCATCAGGGTGGTTTTTGCTTTCTATGCTATATTCAAAATATGAGCGATCAGCAATACAAAGATGGTGAATATACGGCAACCGGATATTATGCCAATGAAAAGAAAAATATAATCGTAAAAATGGGTCTAAAAAGCGGAAAGATCGCAAGTGTCGTAGTAACACCGACGGCAACTATCAAAATATCGCTCGGCCTGCAAAAGAAATTTGCTTTGGCTATTGTTGATGAGGTTGTTGGAAAGTCAGTAAATGATGTGTACCTTGATAAACTCGCCGGGTCAAGCCTTACAACAAAGGGCTTCAATGACGCACTGGAAAAGATAAAGTCTGAAGCGGCAGAATAGGAGATAATACATGCAGGAAATGCAATTTACAGTTGAGATACATGCCGCGAAAGAAAAAGTCTGGGATACTTTGTGGCAAGACGAAACGTTGCGGCAGTGGGCGGGTTTGATTGACCCTGGAACTTACATGGTCGGTGAGCTGCAAGAGGGCAACGAGGTACAGTTTATATCTGGTAATGGATATGGTGTTACCAGTTTGGTGGAAAAGCTGATACCAAGTGAATTCCTGTTACTGCGACATCATGCAGATACTCAGGATAAGGGGGAACGAGAGCGCGAAAAAGAGTGGACTGGTGGCAAGGAGAGCTATGCTCTCGTAGAGAAAGACGATACTACAATTCTCACTGCTGTATTCGATGTTCCATCGGAATTAGAAGAATACTTTAAGGAAAATTACCCAAAAGCTTTGGAGCGAGTGAAAGTATTGGCCGAAAGAATATGAGTTAGAATTACATTATGATTAACTATTTTGCACATGCGGGTCATGATCACACGAGTGAGACTCCAGAACCGAAAACCTCAACCGCTAGTTCTCGTGAACAGGTAAATGACATGCCTTTTGTTTTTGGCGCAGCTCTTTTTACTCTACTTATTCTTATAGCTGCAGTCTTGGTAGCAATAAAAAATAGTAAAAAAAGTCAAAGAAAATAGACTATTTTTTCTTACTGCGTTTTTCGAGCGGTGTGACATGTGCTGCGATACCTATGGCTATAGCGATAAGTGCAACATTCTTGATGATGTATTGACCCTCGAGGTTCGGTACAAAGGGACTGACCCAAACATTTTCAGGTACGATCAGTAGTGGTGAACAGACGATAGCCATGTGCAAAAAGAGTAAAAATATGACAAATCTCGTTGCTTTTGGTATCAAGAAGAGTATACCGATGAGACACTCAACGATTGCCAACGACATAAACGCAACATCAAAATATTGCATACCTACTGTCTTTGCTGTTAAGGCTTCTGCAAGTGGAGATGCTGGACTAAGTCCGATAATTTTCAAAAACCCAAAATAGAAAAAAATAATAAAGAAGGCAACACGAGCCATGGGTACATAAAAACGCCTAGCTGTGTCTATGATCCAGAAGTCTAGTTGTTGAAAACGCTTAAGCACTAACTCGATAGTAACACACCGACAACTCTTCTAAGAGTTATTCCTAATATGTTTAGTTTTCTTGTTGCAGTTTTGCTTCGGCTGCTTCAACGCTAGAGAAAAGGGTGTCTGAAAATATTTTTCTATTTTTTTCTCCACCAGCGCCAAATCCTACTTTTGATTTTTGATGTTTTTTAACAAAGGCACCGAGCTCTTTGTCGCGCGCATCGACACTACTGCTATCATATTTTGATGATACCTCATCAAAGGCTCTTTCCCAGTCATCGACAGTGAACGTATGACCCTCTAGGTCGGTTTCTTGCAGGCCTATAGTTGTACCTTTTTCTTTTGCAACGCGGGCGACGAGGAAAGATTTTGCAATCGTTGCGATATTAGCGAGATAGCGAGGTGTAAAAGCATTGGTGTGCCTTGCAACTTCGCCGAGTATGAGATCACGCACTTCGTCACTACTAAAGAGTGGTTTTTTGAGGTTCTTGCTCTCTTTGTTGGCATGAATTTTCAGGATTTCATAACGTGCCTTTTCATCCTGTAGTCCACAATGAATCAGGACGCTGAATCGTTGCGGCTGAATCAATGATTGATTGATCTTTTCTGGATAGTTAGTACTGGCAATGATATAAAAGCCGCTCTCCTGTACGCCTGCCATGAGATTAAGCATCGTTGAATTGGTAACTTCGTTTGAGCCCACCATATTTTCGATATCGTCGACATGCAAGACAACGCGTCGGCCTGTGCTTCTGGCAATTTCTGCAATGGGTGGCATCAAACGCTGTTTTTCCTTTGGCTGAGCGATCTCTTTTTGCAGTTCAAACGGATCAATAGGCAGGATGAACAATCCTGTTTCTTCTCGTAATACCCATTCGGCAACCAATGTTTTACCTGTGCCTGGGACACCAACCATCAGCACAGACTGAGGATCTTCGTCGACTCCTCGGCTAATATCAGGGCTGGCAAGAGGTATGAGTAACTCCCTGCGTATCATGTCCTGTGTTTCTTCCATGCCGTAGATTGAGTTGGCTTCCATCTTTTTTAGTCCGAGTCGAATCAAATCATAGTATGTTTCGTATAACAGCTGACCACGATCAAGGAGCTCTTCTTTACTCAGAATGGCAGAAACCTGCGTAACAAATGTCACGAGATCTGTTTGGTACTGATTGGCTTCACGTATCTCTACGATGTATTTACGAGGTGTCTGATTGTCATCTAAAAAGTTGGTTTTGTTGATTGGCCCGTAGTCCTTAAAGACAAGAAGTCCCTGATGAAGGCTCGAAGTTGGAAAAGGCGCAGGGCCCATATACCAGCCACCTGTTTTTGACTTCATTTCCTCTCCGGGTTGTGCGGGCGGGTAGCTTTCGGGTGGAACGTCGTTATCTTTGCTATCCGTTCTGGTGCGAACGGTGAGACCATATGTATCCTTGACAAGATCTTCTAAGAGTAAAAGTTGCTGCTCGGTCAGATTAGGAGTTTCAAAACGAGCGATGAAACGAGGCTCTGCTTTTCCGGACTCTAGGTCGATCGCAACACCAGATTCCATAATTTTCGGTGCAAGACCTTGGTTCTGACGAATTTTTTCACTTATGATGTAGCGTACGGCATCGACTGATTCTTTGCGTAAAAGATTAGTTGTGTGAATAAGCGGGTTGAGGTCGCCAAGCTTAAATGCGTCCTTATCGAGGATTTTCATTGACTCAATTGCACGAGCTTCAGCAGCTTCCCGCTGTTTCTCGGTAGCTGATTGTGCTGGAGCAACTGGTCCGTAAGGATACATGGAGACTGGCGATTCTATCGTAGAACCAATTTGGACTTCTGCGGCTGAGATGGCCGTACTTCCAACAACTTCAGCAAGCTCCTCTCGTGAAGCATGTCGCTCGTAGGATTCGTTAGATGCTGCAGTAAAACCCGACTCTCGTGTCATGTTATGGACCCCCTCAACGTATTGCATTTACCATACTATATTTTTCTGATAACACCAAGTGTCTTTGCATACCGATAGGCTACGTATTACTTCTGTGAAATAATAAAGGTATGAAACTACTTGGACTACGAACACTTATTTATCCATCGGACAATCTAGAAGAAGATAAAAAATGGTGGGCTGAAACTCTAGGTTTTGAACCATATTTTGATCAGCCTTTTTATGTGGGGTTTAATGTTGGGGGATACGAGCTGGGTCTTGACCCGAATGCTCCTATGGACGACGGACTACGTACATACTTTGGCGTGGGTAATGTGCAAGAAGCAGTTGATACGTTTGTGACGCAGGGATGTTCGGTGCATGAGGCACCAACAGAAACAGGCGACGATATTGTTGTGGCAACAGTCAAGCGACCGAACGGCCAGCTTATTGGGCTGATTTATAATCCACACTTCAAGCTCCAGGCATAACTTGCAATTTTTACACCATTTTTCGGTGGCTTTTTCCGGTACACTGGTGCTAGTACTACCGAAAATAAAGACGCCCATTTTGCGTTATACCTATACGAGAGGCTAATTGAATATGGATCAACAAGACATACTTGCACCAGAGCAATCACAAAAAGAGGGCTATCAAGAAACTGATGTTTTTGCCTGGGCGAATAACGTACTGCAGTATAAAGAAGAGTTGAAGATTGAACTATTTCTTATCAGTAAGACCTACGTGTTGTACAAAGTCAATCTGGCGAGTGAGCTTCGTACACAATTGGAGCCACTGTTCATCGATGGCTTATTGGAATACTTATTTGAAGGTGCGGAGACGGGCATGGTGGTGCGTGGATTTGAAGAGGCCGAAGCCGAGACTGGTGTACTGCAACGAACGCAGGTGTTTAAAGTTGATCGTGCTCGTGAAACACTCAACTGGCTCAAAACTCAGGAACACGAGATTGAACTCTTCAACGATGACGAGCATGACTTTAAGCACATGAAGGGTATTCTGGTTCGAGTGAGTCACCCAAATATGAAGCAAGCTGTATACATCGCCAAAGTACTGCCACGCTCGAATGTGATGCAAGGGAGGACGGGGTGGATGGTGCGTAGTGGTAAGTTTGTACCATTTGATGCTGATGCCGCACTGCGCATTCCGGCAGACAATCAGTTACTAATTATTGACCAGGATTTATATGTTTTCAGCCAGGCACGCTTAAAACAGCTGTTTAATTATGATGCCAAAGAAGCAAGTATCGCCGAGAAAAAGGTAGAAGAAATCATAGCTAATTTCAGGTTATCTTTCCCTGAGGGTCAGAATATGCAAACGATGATTGAGGGTAAAAGGGGTACCATCAAGAAACTACAAAAAATCAGTGCGACTGCCATCAAGCAAGAGCAATTGCTGGAGCATGCGAACGAACTTGGTATTGATCTGATGGAAGACAATGCTGGTGCGATTATCATCATGGACGACAAAGATATGAGTAAGTTTGTGAATTTGCTCAATGATGATTATATGGAATCACCACTGACGGGTCAGCGCTATGAAATTGTCAAAAAACGCTTGCTCAAGCCTGACGACGAGGGCGATAGCGCAGACGCAACCACCGTGTAATCTGGGAAGTAAACATAAAAATAGAGACCGTGACAGCCGGCCTCTATTTTTGAGCGAGAACGATTGTAAAGTTACGATCGACTCTTTTATGGTAGATGATTTAGTCCGGATAAACTGTAAGTAATCTCACTCGTCCCTGCGGATTGCCGTCGTCATCTGTTACAATAGAAAAAAGTTCATAAGGAAAGGAGCTGCCGTGCTCTCGTATTTGCGCTCAACGCATTACCGTCCTGCTATTCAGGTACGCGACTCGCTACAGCCAGGTAGCTGGGTTCGTTCAGAGCGTCCCACAGAGGAAGAGCAGCGCCAATTGACGGCGCTTGGTATAGATCACGACCTGCTTATTGACGCTCTTGACCCTCATGAGGTTCCGCGTGTGGAATTCGATGATGGCTGGACATACTTTATTACTCGTCTACCTGATACCGATGATGACTTTAATGATTACACGACACCGATTCTATTTGCGCTTGGTAGCCAGCATATTGTCACTGTCAGTCGGGATAGTCTAGGGCGGTTGTGGCAACCATTTATCGACGACATCAAAGCGCCAACGACACAGAAGACTAAGTTATTTATGCTGATGGTCGAAGCGATTATCAAACAATACCAAACTCGCGTGGCATCGATTAATCGTCAGATGCGTGCGACGACAAGTGACGTCCGTTCTTTGAACTCCAAAGACATTATGACACTGACAGAATATGAGCGAAAACTCAATGACTACCTGGATGCTTTGCAACCAACCAACACAGCTATCGAGAAAATTCTTGGTGGTAAATTTCTGCCGCTCTATGAAGATGACCGCGATCTTGTCGAGGATCTTTCTATTGAATTTGAACAGTTGATTGCTCGCTGTAAGAGCTTGCTGCGTACCATTACAAACGTTCGTGACTCATATCGTGCAGTGATGGACACACGCTTGAACGAAACTATTCGGTTACTTACTGTTATTACTCTGGCGCTTGCTGTACCAACCATGGTAGCGGGTGTTTATGGTATGAATGTTGATATTCCAGGCGAACATTCCCCCTATGTGTTCTGGATAATCGTCGTGATTAGCCTGGCAATTTCAGCAGCTTTGGCGATATATTTCTTGCGAAAAAAATAACATTTTCTAGAAAATGTAAAAAGCTCATGTTTGTATCTGTTAACAAGATGCGATATTCTTGATGATACAAGATAAAGTTGGGGTAGTTAGAGGCAGTGAACACCACCATACCAGCAAATCAAACTTTTCTCGATTGTCAGCAAGCGACGCAGTATTTAGGTGTGAGTTTAAAAACAGTGCGCCGTTGGGCGCAGTCTGGCAAACTCAAAGGTAAAAAGGTAGGTACTCGCGGTGACTGGCGTTTTACGCATGAACAGCTAGACCGTATGATTCATGCGGATCATCACAATGCGACCTTGCGACGGCTATTGCTATCACAAGCTGACAGTATAGAAAATGCTGCTTACGATACCTATCGTGATTATCTCGGTTGTGATCGGGCGGCAATGCAACATGCATGGCGACGTCGTCATTTTCTGTTATTTATCAAAAAAGTTGTCAGTCGTCTCGATGATACGACAAAGGGCAAGAGCGAAATCAACCAACTCAGCACTTTGTTTGTTGAGGCTGCACTCAAGCATGATGCAACATTGGAAGAAATGATGGACAGCGTTCGCTTCCTCGGACAGGCGCTACGCGATGCTGTTGCCCAGCCAAAGATTTTGCGTCATCTAACTGCTCGCCAGATGCATATAGTCGATGGCACATTGTCAATCTATCTTGATATTCTGACGGCTAAGTTGGTTTCTCACTACCACACGGTGTCCTTAAGTGATGCAACGGCTCGGCATCATAAGGAAGAAAACCGTGTGTTAGCAATGAAAAAAGTCATCAGTACGCTCGAGTCAATTGACGAAGCATTCTTTCAGGTGGACGCCAAATGGAATATTGAAATGGTCAACGAACAATTTGTGCAAATGACTGATCTGACGAGAGAAGAGATCATCGGCCATCATATCGGTACAATGTTTGCTGACGAAAATCGTCCGAACACGCTGTATTACAAGACTCTCATGCAGGTTATGAAGACGCGTCAGCCGGCACAATTTGTCGATTACTATGCTGCACGCCAACGCTGGATTGAAGTCCGGGCATACCCAACCGAAAATGGTCTGTCGGCATTCGTGAGAGACATTACGCGTCAAAAGGCAGCCGAAGAAAGCCAGGTGATTCTGAATCAGGTATCATTGGAACGCGATGAACTCATCAAGATTGGTAAGGCGAAGGACGAATTTATCGGTATCGCATCACACCAGCTTCGCACCCCGGCAACGGCCGTTAAGCAGTACATCGGACTGCTCCTCAATGGTCTGGGCGGGCCGTTGACCGACGATCAACGCAAGTTTTTGGAGACCGCCTACGCGAGTAACGAACGTCAGTTGAAGCTTATCAACGATTTACTCAAAACAGCACAGATAGACGCTGACACGTACATGTTGAGCAGAAGTTCGCATGATGTTGTGCCACTACTTCGTAATACGATGGCCGCATTGCAACCGATTTTTGACCAGCGTGGGCAGCAACTTATTATCGAAGGTATGGATGATACTGTTGACGCCATGGTTGACCCTATTGAGATGGATCTCGTCTTCTCGAACTTACTAGAGAATGCCAGCAAATACAGCCACGATGGCGATACGATAACAGTAAGCATGCGTCATACGCGTAGGTCGGTGAAATTATCTTTTGGCGATCAAGGTGTTGGTATCGCTAAGGAAGACCAGCAAAAGATTTTCGACAAGTTCATGCGTATTACAAATGAACTTTCTGACTCTACGGTAGGTAGCGGCCTGGGACTCTACTGGGTACGGCATATTGTTGAGTTGCACGGTGGTACCATTGGTGTCTCATCTCGCACAGGTAAAGGCTCGGTCTTTACCGTTACACTGCGCCGATAATACAGAAGTGGAAAGCTTCATAAAGCACGAGCAATATAGTAGAATAAGCTCAATAGTATTTTTGGGGAAAAACGGTGGTAAAAAAGCTAACACGGCGTAAAAAACAATCAAGTCATATTACGCTTCATCCCCATCATGCAAAGCCATATCGCAAACGACACATCGGGTTGCTTTTTGTATTGATCGCTCTGTTTACGGTTCTTGCAATACTCCTCATCCAGTATCGTGAGCAGGTTATAGCGGGCGTGACTAGCAGCCGGAATTTTGTCATGGATCTGGTTGGCGGCAATACGACATATGAAACAACACTGCAGTCGACCTATGGATTTTCACTGACTTTTGACTCGAATAAATTCTATATCAATGCCGTCGACGGAATGACTGGTAAGGTGTACCAAAATGCAGAACTGACCAAAAAACTGCCATATACGACAGTGCAACTGGCACCGTATACCGTTCCGTATATTTCTGACCAGTCGGCATTTAGCCTCAACTATCATCCTGAAATCAAAAAAGTGCTCACTGTTGATGAATTTCAGATGCAGGCGCTTAAAGACGCTGGTATCAAGGCCGAAAATGTCCAGTTGGTGAAAACTGACTCTGCGATCATTGGAGGCAAAACATTTGAGCAAACAGTATGGCAGACCAAGCAACAGACTGGTGCTATCAAGAGTCTTCGCACTAGTTTTAGCCTCTATACGGCTATGATTGACGGCCATCCATTAACGATCACTATTAGCGAAGGTTTTGTGAATACACCCGGTACCCATGCGCAGTATGATGAACTATTGCAAGCACTGCGATTCGATGATGACGTGGCGCAAGCTGGTACCAAGGCTACTGTTGCGACAATGTATCGTGCCTCGACTCCGAGTCTCCTCGATACAATCACCATGTCGCACATTGCTGCTGCCGCTATCGAGCAGAGTGGCACCGATGCTGCAGGTAAAATAGCCGCGCTTGATGGTCCGGCAGTGGCGAAAGTCTTCAATCTCTACTGTGCGGACATTGCCTATGATGATCAAGTGATGTTTCGCAATGCTTGTTCCGGCAGCACCGGTTCGGCGTTTTTTGTCAGTCAAGATGGCTATTTGGCAACGAATGGGCATGTTGCGTCTATGGATACACGAGACATCGCGATCTACCAGTCGTATCTGGCATACATCACCAACGGTGATACTGTACCGTTGAAATTTCTCACTTCCAAAATACAAGTTGAAGATTCTGAAATAGAGGGTATTTCCCAGAAAGAAGCTCAGGGTGTGCTCATCGACAAAATGTATAGTCTCGATGCATCACATTTTAAGAAGACGAATGATGTGCAGAATCTTTTTGTGGAACTCAGCGACAAATCGCCGGATCTGGACAAAATGATGCAAGACACCATGAGTCGAAAAAAGTTTATGCCCGATGCAACACTCGTACCGGCAGAGGTAAAAGCCTTTGATTATCGATCTGTTGATGGCTCATTTAATGGTTTCCATAGTTCCGATGTTGCGATTTTGAAAGTCAGTGGCAAGAATTTTCCGATTGTTCGTATCGGCGGTTTCGATGATGTAACTCAGGGAGATAATATTTCTATTCTCGGTTTTCCGGAGCAAGCTAGCGACAACGGAGTGGTTGATTCTAAGACGACAGTGGCAACACTGACAACTGGCAAAGTATCAGCCAAGAAAAAGGCTGAGGGCAATGGCAAGATGCTTATCGAAACTGATACGACAATCGGACATGGTAATAGCGGTGGTCCCGTTTTTGCCGACAACGGTTCGGCAATCGGTATTGCGACATACACAATTGATGGATCGGGTTCGGGCAACGGCACCTATAATTACATTCGCGATATTAAGGATCTTACTGACTTAGCTGCAGCAAAATCCATCTCTTTTGATACAAACAGTGTGACTCAGGCGCAGTGGGAGCAGGGTATGCAGTATTTTTATACGGCACATTACTCTATGGCGCTGCCTTATTTCGACAAAGTGAAAGAACTCTACCCGAATCATAGTAAAGTTACGGAATTTACTGCGACTGCGAAAAAACGCATTGCTGATGGTTTGGATGTTCAGGACTTGCCTGTTCTGGTCATTGTTGCTGCTGCAGTCGTGCTATTTGCCGGAGCGGGCAGTGTTGTGGTTATCATTGTGCGCCACAACAAAAAGCATCGTATTTATGTGGCAGGTGTCGCGCAGGGAAGCGTGGCGCCAATGACTCCGGGTGTGTCATCGCAAACGGTCTCCATTGCGTCGGCACCGGTAGTCACAGCTCATTCGCACGAACATCATGCTAAATCTGATCCATCAGTGCAGTCTTCGACCCACAAGTAAGCTAGAGGACATGTGATAATTCTCACATAAAAAAATACACACACGTTCTATAGTAGGTGCTATCACTAACGAAAAAGGAGAACGCGTATGGTGTTAGACATCGTGTTATGGATTGTGTTCGGTGCGCTTGCCGGCTGGATCGCATCAATGATTATGGGAACGAATGCTCAGCAAGGGGCGGTTATGAACATTATCCTTGGTATCGTCGGTGCCTTTATAGGTGGCTTCATAGTTCGTACGCTTACAGGATTAGCAGTCGAGGGATTCAATTTAGCAAGTCTTCTGGTTGCAATACTTGGCGCTGTCATTCTACTTGCCATTGTCAGATTATTGCGTGGCGGTACGCCGCATCATGCATAATCTGATTGCATCTGAAAGAGGGCCGTCTAAAACAACGGTCCTCTTTTAATACTTATGTTTGAATAAAAAGCAAAATAGTTTTATAATAAAGATAATCATGAATTTCCCTGGTGTGAAAAAGCGCGATGCTAAAGAGTCGCTCATCGATATGCGGTCACGTGCTTTGATGCGTTGGCCGGCATTATCATATGCATTGCTACCAATTATCATTCTTGTTTTTGTTCTCATCGCCAGTATGATGGGCTATGCGCTCACCTCGAGTAACTTGAGAGAGAGTAGGATGCAGGCAGTCGAGCGCCGCAAGCTGGAAACCACACTACGTATGAATGCCGACTTCAATGCCTACGCGCAATTACTATGGGGAAATGCCGGCTTGTTTCAATCAGGTCCAATGACAGAAGACGACTGGCGGAAGTTTGTGGATGTCTACGCTCTAAAGGAGAATTTTCAGGGTGTTGAGGCCATAGGAATTGCCTATGGTAACACGCCGCAAACAACGTTGGTAACCTATGTTAGCCCACTAACACCTGATACCGAAAAGGCAGTTGGTATCAATGCCGGGTTAACGCCTACAATCTTGCCGGCTATGGTCGAGGCGGCTGACTCGGGTGAGGCAAAAGTGACAGATACGATTCCTAATCTCTTTTCCACCAAGTCCGATATCACTACCCGCAAGAATGGCTTTTTGCTGTTCATGCCGTTCTACGATACGGCTTTACCTCATGATACGGTTGCTCAGCGCCAGCAAACTCTGCGCGGCTATGCTATTGCCGCTTTTCGTGGCGATGTGTTTTTCAAGGGCACGCTCGAAAGCGTCGCTTTACCGCATGAGAAGGTACAAGTGTATCTTGGTGCAGCAAAACCAGTGAATCTGCAGTACCAACTTGACCGGACAACTGACGCAAACCAGATCTCGATTCAGCAGGAAATTGTCGAATATGGCAAAACATTTACTGTCGTTTTAACATTTGATACGGCGGACATTGTACCGTTTTCAATCAATTATTTACCACAGTTATTGCTCTTCGGAGGTATCAGTTTAGGTATCGTCATCGGTGTAGTCGCCGGTTACTTGTTACGTAATCGCTATCGCTCGCTGATTTATCAGAAAGAGCAAGATGTGAACTTTGCAAAGGATGAATTGTTGTCGCTCGCGTCGCACCAACTTCGTACGCCGGCAACGGGTGTGAAGCAGTATCTAGGTATGGTGCTACAAGGCTTTGCCGGTAAACTTACCGAACAGCAGAAGACATACCTGGAACGTGCTTACAGTAGCAATAACCGACAGCTCCATGTTATTAACGATATTCTCCACTTGGCTAAACTTGAAGCAGGCAGGATTGTTCTGGCTGAGCATACGTTTGATATTAGCGATATGATACGCGAAGTTGTTGATGAGCAGGGCGATGATGCCATAAAGGGTGAGATTGTACTGAAGCTTCGTGCACCAACGCGCGGGCTGATTGTCGGCGACAGCCATATGCTGCGTATGGTTGTAGAAAACCTAGTCTCGAACGCCATCAAGTATACGCAGCCAGGAGGTAAGGTTTCTGTCCAGTTGGTTCAACGAGGGAAGAACTGGTCTCTGATAGTCAAAGATACCGGCGTTGGTATCGCCAGCAAGGATCTTGGCAAACTTTTCAAGCAGTTTAGCCGTATTAGTAATTCACGCAGTGATTTTGTAACGGGCACCGGCATCGGACTTTATCTAGCGCACCACCTGGTGGTGCTGCACGGCGGAACGATTAGTGTAGCGTCCGCGGAAGGCAAAGGATCGACCTTTACCGTGCGTTTGCCGCGGAAGGCATAAGATATCTTTTTGCAGCAACCAAGGTATTGCAGTATACTGTGAAGTAGTGGAGAGACGAAATGACCGAAGTAAATCATAAAAAATCAATCCTTATCGTCGAAGACGAGCCCGAACTGGCGGAAGTGTATCATACGCTTCTGACACAGAGCGGGTACAATGCAACCATTGCACATAACGGTAAAGATGCGCTAAAAAGCGCTGCTGACCAATCGCCAGACCTTATTTTGCTCGATTTGCGTATGCCAATTATGGACGGTGTTGAATTCCTCAAAGAATACGACCTGAAAGAAAAACACCCAGGTGTAAAAGTCGTTGTGTTTAGCAATTATGACCTACAGGACGAAATAGATGATGCGTACCGTCTTGGTGCAGATCGCTATGTTCTCAAGGCATGGGCATCACCAAAAGAGCTGCTGCAGATAGTCAAAGATACGATTGGCTAATCAAGCAAGAGAGTAGTAAAAAGCCGCACAGTGTGCGGCTTTTTGTTACTAGCAATGATTAATCGTTTTCCTGTAGGTGTAGCCCGCGAAAACTCTCGTCTCCAAGTCGATGTTCGAGTGCGCTGCGGTAAATATCGTAACCTTTACTATCGTAGTCGATAATTTTCTTGCGCTTCAGGCGACCGAGCTCCATAGTGGTTGTTTCGCGTGTCAGACCCATCAGGCTACCGAGCGTTGTATGGGTGAGATGTAAGTTTACACGGTAGACACCAGGTGCCGTCTGCTTGCCATAACGGAACATCAGGTAATACATCATAAGGAGTAGTTTTTCGGCCGCACGTGACTGCTCGAGTGCGGTCACTTGCATGAGCAGACTGGTGTAGCCGCTGACCATGTAGTCGAACATGAGTTCTTTGAGCTCGGGTTCTGAATCGATAAGGTTTAAGAGAACAGGTTTTTCAACAGTCAGGACTTCTGAATCTTCAAGCGCCTCGTAGTAGTAGAGCGTACTCGAAGTTTTGCCATACAGCCACGTTTCTGGAAAGACATCTCCCTTTGTTTTAAAACCAACAATCTGTTCTTCACCAAAGTTACCAAGACGATATGTTTTAAGTACGCCGGACAGGACAATATACGCCTGGCGTGGCACCTCACCCTGGTATATAAGAATAGACCGCTTTTTAACAGAGCGGCGTGTTGATTGTGTCGGAAGAAGATCTGCTACCTTTTCCACTCTTTTATACTACCACTTTCAGCGGTGTATGAATAATGTTACCCCCGAAAAGTAAGATAAATCACAGTTTTGAATCGCAAGCATTTGTATCATAGACCTATCTGACAAATGTCAGTGGTGTAAAAGAAAGGAAGTGCATATGCATATTTTTATAGGCGAAGACACAGTTGATCAACGAATCCATCGTTTTCGGGCAAGCAAATCACCGTGGAAGACGATTGGTCTTACCATTGCTGATAAGCTGATGGCGCCAAAGGGTGCTCGGACGAAAGAAGTTGGGATTGCTTACGAACAAACACGTTGGCACCCTACAGCCCATTCGTAAGATATAACGTAACTCCACTGACAAACGAGCGGCCACATCATGGCCGCTCCTCTTATATTATTTATGCAATTGTCAGCGGGTAGCAAAGTAGGTATTGACATACTTTTCATACTTTGTGTACAATAAAGGAAATTAAGGAGACACGGCTGTTATGCATCCAGGTCAAAAGAAATTGTACGGTACAGCAACGATTGGCACGAAGGGTCAGATTGTTATACCGGCAAATGCTCGTGAAGACTTGGGGCTAAATGCCGGAGATCGTTTGTACGCACTCAATATTGGCCATAACGGCGGCATCGTCCTGTTGAAGGAAGAAATGCTTGAACATATGGTTGAGCAAATGTCGGCACAAATTGAAGGTTTCCGAGAATTTAAAAAACATAACCCTAACGATAAATAAACAGAGCAAGCTGAAGGAGTCTTATGCACCATCATTTATCACTACGTTCCAAGGTCATTATTATGCTGTCTGTCATGGCGAGCCTTTTTTTGGTGGCGCTCGACCAGACAATCATTGCAACAGCACTCGGTAAAATCGTTGAGGAATTCAATGCTTTTGATTCGCTCAGCTGGATTGTGACCGCATACCTACTGACAACGACAATTACTGTACCGATTGCCGGTAAGATGTCTGATCTTTTCGGACGACGCGTTGTCCTGTTGATAGGTGTTGCCGTGTTTGGTATTGGCTCCCTCCTTTCCGGTATGTCCGGCAGTGTTGAACAGCTCATTGCAGCTCGTGCATTCCAAGGTATAGGTGGTGGTATTATCACCGCAAACGCATTTACCATTATTGGTGACTTGTTCGCCGCTCGTGAACGGGGTAGGTGGCAAGGTATTTTTGGTGCGGTCTTCGGACTTTCGTCTATCATCGGACCACTCCTCGGTGGCTGGTTGACTGACTCTCACACTATCTTTGGCCTGACAACCGATTGGCGCTGGACATTCTGGATCAATGTACCCGTTGGTATCTTGGCGTTCATCATTATTGCCACTTTCTGTCCACCGCTGAAGCACGACAAAAAACCACGTGTCGACTATCTTGGCGCAGCCTTCCTAACACTTGCTCTTGGTACCTTGGTGCTCGCCGTCGACAATACAGAGAACATCTTCAAGGATGTTCTGACAACAACCGGTATGAGTCTGTCTGAGCTACGTATCATTATGTATAGCATCGTGGCGCTTTCGACCGCTGCATTTATATGGGTAGAGCGACGAGCTGTTGAGCCGATTATTCCACTCAGGTTCTTCCGTAATCGTAATTTCGTATTGATCATGGGTGTTGCGACATTGTTCGGTGCGGCCTTTATGGGATCTATCCTGTATCTGACGCAATTCAATCAGCAGGTCTTTGGTGCGACGCCAACTCAGTCTGGCTTGATGCTTCTCCCGATGATTGCCGGACTCATGACAACTGCAATCACATCCGGACAGATTATCTCACGAACAGGTCGCTACAAGATTTTCATGCAGTTTGGTATCGTGCTCGCAACGATCATGGTCGCACTACTCGCAACACTCACACCAGAATCAAGCTACTTGTACGAGGCGTTCCTGATGGTACTGCTGGGTGCAGGTTTGGGTGTCGTGATGCCAGTTATGAACTTGGCGGTACAGAATGAGTTTGAGATGCACGACCTAGGTGTTGCAACCAGTTCAAGCCAGTTGTTCCGTAGCCTCGGCTCTACCGTTGGTATCGCTGTCTTTGGCGCAGTACTCACAGCCGGACTCACATCACATTTGACCGGTATTCAGGATGATGCATATCTCAAGATGCTGAAGCAGAACCCAGAGGCGAGCAAAATCGGTGATTTCAACGACTCAAATACGCTACTGAACCTCAACATGCCTGATGTGAAGAGCAAGATTACAAATGGCTTTGAGCAGTCTATCAAGAACCAGCCACTACCAGCACCTGCGAAAGAATCGGCACAAAATGCTTTCACACAAGAGCAGTCTGACTATGCGGGCAAGATTACTCATGCATTTAGCGATAGCCTACGACGTATCTTCACCGTTTCCTCTGTACTCATGTTTATGGCAGCCGTACTGGTCTTCATGATCAAGGAAAAGCGTCTCAAGGCAGCATCTCCGGATGATGCTCCAGGCGTTGCCTAAACAGAGGTAGAATATGCTTGTGCTTTTATCATTTTTATGATCTAGTATTGACCTGAACACTTTTGGTTGCTATTATGATCTATGTGTTTCGCGCCAGGAAACCAAAATTTACGAAACAAGGTCGAAGATGGCGCTGAGACAAGTGATAGAGAAAATAAGGGAGTGTAACAAAACCTCATGCCAATAGCTATCAAGTTTGTGCCAACGCGCAAACAGGTTGCGGTGGATGTGGTGCCTGCCGAATGGCAACTATACATTGCTCATTAAAATGAGGAGGGGCTCGCCCCTCCTGGTCACTTATCGAAGTGAATTCGATAAGTGACTTCCTTCCCCTGAAGGTTAGGCTATGCCTAACTTGCCTTCAGAGGATTGTCTAAAGAAAAATCCGCTCCAAGGCACCGGAGCGGATTTTTAGTTTTATAACTCTGTCTATCTTCAGCGGTATATCCTGGCATATGCCAGGCCTTTAGGGGATGGAGGTATTCTGTCGAATTCACTTCGATAGAATATCGGAAGGGTAAGCCCTTCCTTTACCTTAGCAGTTCGTCGATTGCTTTTTTCATGACACTGCCGTCACTGTTGATAACGCTGGCAGATGCTTCCTCGGAAACTTTCTGGCCGTTCAGGTAAAATGTTGGTGTACCCGTCACGCCGGCTTTGTTGCCGAGTGCAAGATCAAAGTTAATCTTTTTGCTAATATTCTCGCTTGCCATATCTGTCTTGAACTTTTCAATATCTTTCACACCAATAGCGCGCGCGTAGCTAACAAATTGATTCGTACGGTTTTCTGTTGATGCACCCTGCCAATCGTTCTGCGATGTGTAGAGCTTGTCGTTCATTTCCCAGTATTTGCCCTGCAGGCCAGCTGCTTCGGCCGCGGCTGCAGCTGCTTTTGCATTTGGGTGCATTGTTGGCAGTGGGAAGTTGCGGAAGACAAAGGTGATTTTAGAGCTATATGTATCCGTGATGTCCTTTACTTGCGGGTATGCCTTGCCGCAGTACGGACACTGGTAGTCACCGTATTCAACCAATGTGACCTTACTTTCCTTGAGGCCAAGTACGTGATCGGCGATGTTACCGTTGGCGGTACTTGCTGCCTGCAGCTTTGTTTGATCAACACTCGAAACATTTACCTTATCTTTCTGAGACAGAAAAACAAGTCCACCGAGAACTGCGACACATATGACAGTAAAAATAATCCAGTTTTTTTTGTTCACACGATTCCTCCGTTATCCTGTTAATTATACAGCATATAGTATAGTAAACGTATGACAACGCTCATGGTAATAGTATGGATCATTGTGGCCGTAGGCTTACTACTGGTGTCGGCATGGCGACCTGAGCGGACACATCATAGCTGGCATGAATTGCACAGGCGGGGTGACAAGGCAATAGTACGTCGTGAACATCTACTGGGCGATATTTTGGGACTAAGGCGTGTGACGGTTGGACTACTGCTCGTTACTCTTGTCCTGATTGGTATGGCTCTCTGGCAGACTCTTGGTGTCGCGGTGAGTCTTGGCGTATGGTTGGTGAGTGGTGCGATCAGCCGCTGGAGACCTTTTCATCGCCAGGCAATGCGACTCTACAACAACCTCGAGCCACGACTGCTGCATATAGTAGAATCAGCGCCACTCCTCGGTAGCGTGTTTCGAACTGATACGTATGTACCGCATGACCAAAAACTTGAGTCTGTTGAACAATTATTACAGCTTGTTGATGCAGCTGATCACGTGCTCTCTACCGACCAGCAGGACATTATACGCAGGGGAGTTGCTTGGCACGAAACGACGGTCGACGCGATTATGACACCGGCTAAAGATATCTTTAGTATTAAGCATATGGAATTGCTTGGTCCGCTGACGCTCGATGATCTGCACCGCAGCGGGCATACGCGCTTTCCGGTCATTCGCGGCACTATAGATACCGTGCTTGGCGTACTCGACATCACAAGCTTGCTAGAGGTGAGTACTGTGCGCCGTTCAGAAACGGCCGAAAAAGCGATGGTACCGACGATTCCAAAGATTGAAAGTGACGAGCAGTTACCGACGGCGCTTGCCTTACTGCAGAAGAGCCGTCAGCACATGCTGCTTGTTGTCGATAGCGATGGTAAAACGGCCGGATTAGTGACATTGACCGACCTGACAGCATCGCTGCTTGGCAAAAACAGGGGTGGAGTGGTACAATAACATTTGATATGACAAGAGTATTGGCAACTGATGCCATCAATTTAATCGGCCAAACTGTACAAGTGAGCGGCTGGGTGAATAGCCGTCGTGACCATGGCGGTCTGATATTTATCGATCTTCGTGACCATACGGGTGTTGTTCAGCTTGTCGTTAACCCTGAAGCGGTTGATGCATTTGCTATTGCTGAAAGTGCTCGAGACGAGTATGTGCTTTCGGCGCATGGTTCCGTCAAAGAGCGTGACGAAAGTCTGAAGAATCCCCATATCCCAACGGGTGGTATTGAGATCGTTGTGGATCAACTACAACTCCTCAATAAATCAGAGCCGCTACCTGTTGCCGTTCAGGATGAAGGCCAGCAGTCTGGTGAAGAGCTACGTCTGAAGTACCGTTACCTTGATCTTCGTCGTCCAAAAATGCAGGAAAATCTGAAAAAGCGCGCAGCTTATTACCGAGTACTGCGTTCGTATATGGATGAAAATGGATTCACAGAAATCACAACTCCGATTTTGGCAAACTCAAGTCCCGAGGGTGCTCGCGACTTTTTAGTGCCTTCTCGCGTACACCAGGGTAAGTTCTATGCTTTGCCTCAAGCACCACAGCAGTTTAAGCAGTTGCTTATGGTCGGTGGTGTGCCACGCTACTACCAAATCGCGACCTGTTTCCGTGACGAAGACCCGCGCGCTGATCGTTTATATGGCGATTTCTATCAGCTTGATCTTGAAATGGCATTTGTCGACGATGGCGAAACCGTTCGCACGACTATGGAACCGCTTATCAAACAATTGGTTACGGATTTTAGTGGCAAACAGCTGGTGAGTGAAACGATCCCACGAATTCCATACACTGAAGCTATGAACCGCTTTGGCTCTGACAAGCCTGATCTTCGTTTTGGCATGGAGCTTGTCGATCTTTCTGAAAGTTTGCAAGCAACAGAGTTTGGTGTTTTCAAAAACACCCTTGCCGGCGGTGGTGTCGTAAAGGCAATTCGTGTTGAGGGTGGCGCAGCGCTCAGTCGTTCGCAGCTCGACAACTTTACTGATATTGCCAAAAATGAGGGTGCTGGTGGTCTTGCGTATATTAAATACGAAAATGATGAGTCAGTATCTCCGATTGCAAAATTCCTCTCAGTAGATGAACTTACAGCGATTCAGCAAAGCACCGGAGCAGTCGATGGTGACGCAGTATTCTTTGGCACGGACACACTTGCAACTGTCAACAAAGTTCTCGGTCGTCTTCGTAGCGAGTTTGCTGATCACTTTGGCTTAAAAGATCCAAATAAGGTTGCACTGGCATGGATTGTTGATTTTCCATTTTATGAATACGACGAGAGGGAAAAGAAGCTCGACTTCGGACACAACCCATTCAGTATGCCAAAGGGCGGACTCGATGCACTTCGTAGTGATGATAAGCAAGCGATTCTGGCTGATCAGTACGACATGGTTATGAACGGGTACGAGATTTGCTCTGGTGCTGTTCGTAACCACAACCCGGAAATTATGTATGAAGCCTTTAGCGTGCTGGGGTATGACCATGATTATGTCAACGCTCGTTTTGGTGCAATGATCAATGCATTCAAATACGGTGCACCACCACATGCTGGTTGCGCTTTCGGTATCGATCGCATCTTTATGGTACTCATGGGTGAGGATAATATTCGCGAAGTTGTTGCATTTCCAAAGAACGGTTCAGGTGTCGATGCTATGATGAGTTCACCAAGCATCGTTGACGATAGCCAATTACATGACCTCTCGATTCGCGTACAAGTTGAAGAATAGTTGTTATATAAACATCATTCAATGTTAAAATAACAACTTTAATAAAATTGAAAATGGTATAATAGATATATGAATGATGCTTCAACTATTATCGTGCTTCTTACAATCACTGTTATATTATTGTCACTTGTTATCGTTGCACTGCTTGCTACTATGACGGTTTTAATTGTCCGCGTTAACCGCATTGTCAAAAACATCGAGACGGTCAGCAACAATATCGCAGAGGCAACTGAATGGTTTAGTCCGGTTAAATTAGTTTCATCAATAGTAGAAATGTTTCGTCGGTAATTCCGATAAGGAGGTAAATATGTCAAAAGTAGTAAAACTCACACTCGCAGCCGCAGCTGGTTTTGTCGCAGGAATTTTGTTCGCACCAAAGAGCGGCAAAGAAACTCGTAAAGAACTAAAGCAAAAAGCTGAGGATGCAAAAAAGACAGCTAAGCAACAGGCTGATAAATTGAAAGACGCTGCTGGTGAAGGCAAGGAAACATTCAAGCGCGGTGCAGACTCTGCCAGTAAAGAGGCCGTAGCATTTGGCAGAAGCGCTAAGGCAACGGCTGAACGTATCGCTGCCGAAGCCGCTGAATTAGGCGGAGAAGCACGTACCCGCGCTCGTCGTGTTGCTGACGATGCAAAGACGACTGCAGAGGAAATTACCAAAGACGCGAAGCAGCACTTACGCTAGTATTCCTTAGAATCTAAAACACCCCATTGACAGGGGTGTTTTTGTATTACAGATTGACAAAAAATGCTTATGGTAGTATAATAGTCGCTAATCCGGACGCCACCGCGGCGCCAGGAAGAACCGAGAGGAAGTGAGACTGATGGGCCCAAAGGCTGTCATGGAACCAACGATCAGCGAAGCGAATCGTCGGTATCCACTCCTGCACGTGAACGGTGAATCTGTTCAGGTTTGCAAGGATATGGTGCTGGAATTCACCGATGACAACGACAGGCTGATCCAAGCTGTTGTGGCACCGACACCTGCGGGTGATAGGGTGCCAACCGGCTTTTTCCGCGAATCAGGTGGCAACAAGGAAGTGTACGACATTGTGCAAGTTCTGATGCTACGGATCAATGGTGAGCGAAGTAAGCAAGCAGTTGCCATTGGGTATTCAGACACACCGCGTAAGCTAGTGTTTCTGTTTCCGGCAGTCGATGTACTCAGGGATGCACGCGGCCATGAAAAGCTTCGTGAATCTGTGATGCTATATCGTGCTGTCGAACCCAGTACAGGCAAGACAGTCAAGTCACTCGCTATCACGACTGCTAAGGTAACTAATCTTGAAGAAGTTGATCTTGCAGAATGATGGAGAAGCCCCGTGATGACAGATGTTGTCACCACGGGGCTCCACTACCCCTCTCGGTTCAGTATTTCCCCCAACCAGCAAAGCTGGTTATTTTTTTGCCTGCAGTTCAAGCTATACTTCGATAGATTCAGTCAGACGCTGGTAGGAGGCGCTCAACTTTTCGGTAACTGGCACGAGCATGCGATCGAGTAAGGCCTTGCCGGTGTCAGACAAAATTGCATCGTGAGTTGGAAAGACACGACTTGGCTTTACAGCCTCTAAATACGTGACGGTTTCATTGACCTTAAGCCAC
Organism: uncultured Candidatus Saccharibacteria bacterium; assembly: GCA_964480675.1. Classification (GTDB taxonomy): domain Bacteria; phylum Patescibacteriota; class Saccharimonadia; order Saccharimonadales; family Saccharimonadaceae; genus UBA2112. The sequence continues at coordinate 210,386 of CAYZPD010000004.1, read as the reverse complement.
GGCGCCGAGATTGGTAGGGCGAGAACTTCAACAGGCTGATTTGGTGCGACGAAAGAGTCCCCGGGATAGTAGAGTTTTTGGTTGATCAGTACACCGAGATTTGCAATAACCGGCTGACCTTCGAAAATAACAGCGTGCTCGCCACCAAAAAATTCCAGCTTAAAATTCCCGAGTGTGATAACTTCGTTGGGTACCACAGCTTGTGTTTTGAAACCATCGAGCTGAGAAGTGATATTACTATGTGCAACTATGATTGCCTCAGGATTTTTGGCGATGATTTCTTGCAAATGTTTTTTGTCTAGATGGTCGGTATGTTCATGAGTGACCATAACGCCAACAACATTGTCCGGTATCACAAGATCGGTCGTGAAGCTGCCTGGGTCGACAATGAGTGACTGGCCGTCTTGTTCAGCAATAAAGCAAGCATGTTCGAATTTTGTTATTTTCATGCATCCTCCTTGAAAAACTGTTTGTAAGCAGCACGTGCTTTGACGATTTTTGGTTCGATCACAATAGAGCAATAGCCATTACCCGGATTTTTATGAAAGTAATCCTGATGATAATCCTCGGCCAGGTAAAATTCATCGAGCGGTTTGATCTCAGTCACAATAGGATTGTCCCAGTGTTGCTTAGCTCGCTCAAGAGCTGCTTCAAATACAGCTTTCTGCTCATTGTCCTTGTAAAACATTGCAGAGCGATACTGTGTACCGACATCATTGCCCTGACGATTCAAAGTCGTCGGGTCATGAATCAAAAAGAATAAGTCCAGAATTGTCTCGGGTGTGATAACCGACTCATCAAACGTTATCTGCACCGATTCGGCATGGCTGGTTGTGCCAAGCGAAACTTGCTCATAGGTCGGGTAGGGAAGATCGCCCCCACTGTAGCCACTTACAACTTTTTCGACACCCTTGAGGCGACGATAAACGGCGTCTAAACACCAGAAGCAACCGCCAGCTAATGTATATGTAGTCATACTCCTAGTATACTGGGATAAATGGATCGTGACGAATTTAAACGATTGCTTACTCAGCAAGGAGAAGAGCTGTATCGCGATATGCCCTGGCGGCAAGATACGCGGCCATACTATGTATTGGTCAGTGAGCTGATGTTGCAGCAGACGCAAGTTGATCGAGTGATACCAAAGTTTCATGCTTTTATTACTGTCTTTCCTGATGAAAAAGTGCTGGCTGCCGCTACGCTTGCCGATGTACTCAAGCAGTGGCAAGGGCTTGGCTACAATCGTCGTGCAAAATTCCTACACGGGGCAGCAAAAGAGCTGGTACGGCGTGGGGGCTTTCCTGACGATGAGGAAGGACTTGTGGCGCTGCCCGGTGTGGGCAAAAATACAGCCGGTGCCATACTGGCATATGCCTATAACCAACCGGCGATTTTTATAGAAACAAATGTCCGTGCGGTGTATATCCATCATTTTTTTGCGGATAGCGATGAAGTGGACGATAAAGACATTCGCGAATTACTCGAAGCAACCATAGATCATGATAATCCGCATACTTTTTACTGGGCGCTGATGGACTATGGCTCATGGCTCAAAAAGCAGGGTGTTCGTCCGGGACGGAGCCGTCATTACAAAAAGCAATCTCCGCTCAAGGGCAGTGTGCGCGAGGTTCGCGGACAAATCATTGCGGCACTTGCAAGCCAAGACCAAACCGAACCTATGCTACGCAAAAATATTGCAGCGGATGAGCGGTTTCAGTCTGCCCTGACCGGTCTGCTGAGTGATGGGTTGGTCACCAAAACTGGCAGCATGTTGCATTTGACCAAATAATGACTTCAAGAGATAATAGGGAACAATAATGAAGTCAATCGTTTCACGTAGTATCATACTTGCTGCTGTCGCTGTTGTGGCCGGTGTGGTGCCGGTATTTGCACAGTCTGCCGGGACAATGACCGATCAGCATATTGCACAGATCCGGACAAATTGTGGAGAAGCGCTTGCGACGCTTAGTCAAATTCATGCCAACGATGCACCAGCCTACGTCAATCGTAATCAGACGTATTTTTCGATTAGTGACAAACTGATGGCACGACTCAATAGCCGGTTAACTCTCAATCGCTATGATGCAACTGATCTGGTAAAAACGGCCAGCGATTACAATGATGCGGTCGCAAAATTTCGCAGCGCTTACAAGGAATATGATGACCTAATGGCTGCAACGATTCACATGGACTGTACGAAAGAGCCGGTTGGATTTTACGACAAGGTAGCTGCGACACGGGTTGCTCGCCAGAAAGTACACGACATCACTGTACAATTAACAGGCTACATAAATCAGTATCAAGAGGAAGTACAAACATTAGAGAATAAACATTTTTCCGGAACAGGGAGTGTGAAGTCATGAACGAACTCAGCGATCATGATGAAAGTGCGGTAAAACCTTGGTATCGGAGTGAGCTATTCATGTTTATTGGTGGTAGTTTGATCGTCGCATTTATTCTTGTGCTCATTAGCATGGCGCTCTACGAATCAAGCGGAGCAGCACAACTTGACCTCAGCAGACCAGGATATAAATCGGTACGCAATGAGGTAGATCAGTCCGATACCTTTGAAGGTTTTTCGGCGAGCGGTCCAGTGACACGTACTGTCATAGATCAATTCCAGACACTCTACCAAAAGCAGGTCAAAGCCGTGACTGGTAAAGATGCATTTAGCAGCAATGTTTTGGAAGACCAGGCACTTGGTATTGATGATCCTGCTGCAAATCAGTAGCAATACGATTAATAGAGTTTCCACCATATGAACAGTGATCCCCAGCAATTCGTTATAAAACGTCGGCGTAAAAAATATAAGTTTGCGCTATTTTCTAATTCGCCACTTTGCTTTGAATTGAACGAATGGCAGAAGCGTGCAGTAGATACAATTGAGCTTGGCGCTGGTACAGGACTATTTAGTGTTGAGCTTGCTTCGCGCTACCCAGATCGAACATTCATTGCTATAGATGTCAAAGCTGATCGTTTGCAAAAGGGTGCGACTGTTGCTGTCGAGCGCGGGCTGACAAATATTTTCTTTGTGCGGGCGCGCGCAGACCAACTAGGTGAGATCATTAATTCCGGATCACTAACATCGCTTTGGCTGACATTTCCCGATCCGTTTCCAAAGAAGCGTTCAGCTGGTCGACGTATGACACACCCTCAGTATCTGAAACAATACGCAGCATTATTGAAGCAGGGAGGTGCTTTTTATCTAAAGCATGACAATCGAGATTTTTTTGAGTGGAGCTTAGAGCAACTTGTGGCCGAGCAGTGGCACATCGACGAGTTATCATTTGACTTGCATGAATCAACTCTTGCTGATGATTACAAAATCCTCACAACCTACGAAACACGCTGGTTGGATGAGGGCTTAACAACGAATTTTGTCAGAGCGGCACGACCATGAAACCATATCTCATCGCCAACGAGATCACACAGGTAGAAGTAGGTCAAACTACCCCAATGCTCCCGCTGCATTGCACACTGGTGCACTGGTTTTGGCTTGATGATGAAACACCGATTGAGGAACTGACTGCTGCTGTTTCGGACATGTATACGCGTCGAATTCGCTTGATCCCCGACGAGAAAAAGGTATTCACCGCACCTACTATGAATGGCGACATACCGGTGCAGGTAACGACGGTAAAGCGTGCCCCAGAATTGATTGATCTGCACGAGCGAGTTTGCTCATCACTGACCAGTTTAGATGCTCAGTATGAAAAGCCTCAGTACATCCATGAGGGCTATCATCCGCACATCACGCACCAAATTGGCGAAGCAGTAAATCCGGGCGGATACATCTCGAAAAATCTCTATATTGCGACAGCGGATCGGCCGGAGTATGGCTACCCTCGTACAATCATTGCCAGAATTGCACTAGCCAAGTAGCTTATGCTTGCATAATTACTATTTTCACGGTTTACTATCTGCAGCGATCATTCAGGGTGAATGATCTGTTTTTTGACAGAAGAGGTGAGTACTATGCCGCATGTTTTGCTTGACAAAGAGCTGTTTCAAAATGCTCACAACAAGACCGGTAATGGCTACGAAGATTTTGTTCGCAAGTCGCAGGACGCGCAGATTGCCGGTAGCATTGCCATGCTTCGAAGTGAGATAGCTCGTATAGCAGATGCTATCAATTACTGTCTCATCGACGGCAAGCAATATTCCGAGAAGCAAATTGCCATGGCGGATTATCTGGCCAAGCAAAAGGTGATTGTGCCTATCGCGACCTATTTTCGCACCAAGGTGGCGACTGGCCCCATTAATGTATGGCTGATTCGCAAGGAACTTCGCCGGTGGGGCTTTGTACCAGAGCAGATGGATATTTCCATCAAGAAGCGTCGCCGTCTTTTAGGTGGTACCTGCTACCTGGAAATCACGTTCAAGAAGAAGTAATGAAATGCGATTCTCAGAGTGGCGTGCCAAACGCCGGCTAGCCAGACGCGATACGGATTTGCAACTGTATGCAGCAGTTCTGGCGATGAACTTTGGCTATATGCGTTTTGAACACAGCGTAAAGCTGTTTGAGGCGCGGTTATCTCGTGAGGCGCCAACCTACGACGACAATACATTTGTCGTATCGCAAAAAGTGATGGACAGTGCCAAGGACTTGTCGGAGCTTGAATGTACGCGATTAAGTGCATATGTCTTTGACGGAGTTGTCTCCGCTGGCGCTCGATCTATCCTTGTTGATACGCGTGAGGATGGTTCGCTTTGGTTCAGTGTGACCTTCGCGCTTACATTCTGATGTATGGCGAGGCAGTCGGCTCACCCCTTCTGTCCTCGTCTATTGTTTTTCATAATTGAAAGATGATAGACGAGGCTTATGAATCCTTATTACGAAGTGCTGCTGCACCGAGTACTTTTTCTATGTGTCCGGTAAGTTTTCTTTTATATAGCTCGGCCACGCCAACATCAACTATTGTGACAACATCACGAAAGAGGGGATGTTCGAGGTCGGTGAATCGTGGCTCATTTATATAGCCACGCTCAGCTACCGCAAAACTGTTGTGGGTAAATGTATAGCTTTTGTAACCCTTTTCCTCATAATGTGAAAACATCTCGAGGTCTGCTAAATGATCAATAGAGATAGCTCCATCAAAGGATGAAACAAGGTGAATTGCAAGATGAGGATTTTTGTCGATGTGCGTAGAATTAAGTGCATTAGTCCAAGCTCCTTGGCTATACGCCATTGTTGCTTGCACCACTTCATCCTCAGTATCTACAAGAGATGATATATCGAAAGTGAAATGATTTTTCTCCTTTGCATCCGGTGCCTCATGGCAAAACAATGTAACTGCCGCCTTTAGTCTACTCGTTAAATCAAGTGCAGCATACTCCTCATACGTTTTTGGGTACGACTGAATCCGCGCCACAACTGCCTCGCGATGCTCCTTCAGGCGATTTGCATGTTTTGTGATAATTCCCTGCGCTGTTTCCGATACCAAGCTTTGATCAAAATTATTTTCGCTAGGTAATTCTTTGTTCATTCCTAAGCTCCTCCTGCGGTTGATAAAACAGATGACATTTTCACTATAGAGTGCTATTTTAGGAATGTATAGAAAGTTTATTTTGAGTCAAAAATGATTGAGCAAACAGAAGTAAAGCATACTATCCAGAAAAATATCTTGAGCGTTTTGCTTCGTCAAAAAATAGCGCGTTTTCGTGATATGCGTCCACCACGTACTGATACAAATCTTTATAGTTATCATCTGACACAATTGTTAAAATCTGGGCTAGTCGAAAAAGTGGATGGAGGCTACACACTTGGCGCGTCAGGCCTTGTCTATGCAGATCGTCTCAATGCAGAGAAACTGTTTGTGCGGCAGCAGCCAAAGATCGTGACGATGCTGGTTGTTCAAAATTCCGAGGGTGATGTGCTACTGCAGCGTCGCAAAAAACAACCCTATATCGATATGTGGACATTGCCAAACGGAAAACTGCATACCGACGATGGATCGCTGCTTGCAGCGGCGCAGCGTGAAGCAGATGAAAAGTTACATTTGCCCGGCCAAGCCATGATACATGCAGGTGATTGCTATGTCCGCGTACATCATGACGATACGATCATGACTGTCACCCTCGTTCATATATTCACCTTTTATCGTGACGACATTGCAGTAAGTGATGATTTAGTTTGGGTGCAGCCGCATAAATTGCACAAAATGGAACTCGCGCCAGGTATATCTGAAATTATCGCTCGGACGTTTTTCCGTGATCCGTACTTTTTTGAGGAATTTGAAGCAAAGTGGCAGTGAGCAGTTAAACAGCGGCTTTTTTACGTACCCAATCATCAATAGAGCCAGCACCCATGCATAGTACGAGTGCACCACGCTTGCGGGCTTTTTGAATATTGTGCCACAGGTCATCGTTCAGATCGGCAACATGGATAGCATCGAAATTCGTTACATTCTCTATGAGTTCCTCTGGCTTTAGCACGACAAGCGACGGGTCTTCCCGTGTCAGGTAGGTTGGTAGCCAGTAAACTTCCTTTGCTCGTTCGAAGCAGTCAGTATATTGCATGCGAAATTCATGCTGACGAACGTTCTGGTGTGGTTGGTAGACGAGCACAACATCATCATTAATTTCACTTGCCAGTTCTAGTGTTGCAGCAATTTCTGCAGGATGGTGACCATAGTCGCTATACAAATTGGTGTCTATCTTTTCGAAACGGCGGTCAACACCAGGGAAACCATTGAGTGCTTCGACAACATTGCCAGATATGTTCAGGCGCTCAAGCGCTTTGACGACCAATGTTGCATTGCGTCGATTATGTTCGCCAGTTAGTGATATGTTAGCAATGTCATGTTCTCCAAGTACCCAGGCATCTGGTACTTCACCGAGGAGATTGCTGTCATTTTGCCAGAGGACACTGCGTTTGCTCTGAGTCAGGAATTGTCGAAAAGCCGTCACATAATTCTCGGGGCTGCCGAATGTATCGGGGTGGTCGAAGTCCATAGACGTGATAATTGACAGAGAAGGGTGAAATTCCAGGAAATTACGATCGAACTCGTCGCACTCATAGACAAAATAACGGCTTGCAGGGTCAAAATATCCGCTGGGGCCGAATGACATGGTAGTTCCGACGGAGTAGCTCACCGGTACCCCAAGCTGTTGCATAGCCCAGACCGTCATAGCGGTTGTTGTGGTCTTGCCGTGTGTACCGGCGATGGCGATCAGCTCAAGATCCTTTGTCTCTATAATGTGTGCTAACAGCCCATCGCGCTTCATCAGCCTGATACCAAGCTCCTTAGCGGCGATGATGTCAGCGTTAGTGTTGGGGACTCCTGCAGAGTAGACGACCAGATCAATTGGCTTTTCGGCATGTCTGTTGCGCAGGAAAACACCATCTTGATGGAAATCAATCTCAACGCCTCGCTTCTGCAAGTGCTCAATCATCAGACTTTCAGCATTATCTGACCCCTGTACGGCGTAACCGGCATCCAGAGCAATTTCAGCCAAAGGACCGAGCCCGACACCGCCAATGCCACAGAAGTAGATGTTCATACTAGTAGTATACCTGATCCGCTAAAGCTTACGAAACAGACATGCTATACTGTAACCAGTAAACAAGGGGTGGGACACAAACTTTAGTGGCAGATAAACGACAGGTTCGACGCAATATCAGGCGACTCCAGCACGTCAAGACGTGGCAACTGGTTGTTTTGCTGGTATTGGTTGGCTTTATAGCAGCCACATTCCTGCGGCTCAATAACATCGGCATGCTTCAGCGACGCGACGCCGTACTACAGGCTGACAAGACCGGAGACCCCGAAGCAATCAAGGCTAGGTTGTTTGATCTACAACGCTACGTTTCATCACATATGAACGCTGACATGGGCTCGATCTATTTAGAGGATCAATACAAGCGTGACAGCCAGCAAATTATTGACGGTGCAAGCGGCGGCGAGAATCCAAATGGCAACATTTATAAGAAGGCTCAGGAAGTCTGTGCGCCGCGCTTTACGCACTACACTCAGGCGTATTTACAGTGTACAAAAGACTATGTAGGGCAGTATGCACCTGCCAATGATCCCTCGTCAGTGGTCAGTCTGCCAAAGGCTGATGCCTATCGCTACAGTTTCGTTTCGCCGCTCTGGTCACCCGATTTTGCCGGCCTGGCTGTACTGGTTTGTCTGTTGATTTTGCTTATGATTTTTGCCCGTTTGATCGGCCTCGGAGCTCTCAGGATATTGCTAAAAATGCGTAACAGAGAGTCGTAAGTGTTGACAAGTGCTAGCTGGTCACGGTAATCTGACTACTGTATAGCACTAAAGGAGGTATAAGACCAATGGCTTACAAGCACACAAACTCAAAGGGCGTGACCTACTACCTGCACAAGACTACTGTTACCTTGCGCGGCGGCAAACCACAGACTATCTACTTCTTCGCTAAGGTTGAGAAGAACGAAAAGGGTGAACCAACTGATCTTCCAGCAGATCGCGTTGTGAAGGAAAACCCACGTAACGGTTTCCTTACCATCTCTAAAAAGAAATAATACCTGTTGGTATACCTCAAACCGCCCCTGTTACAAGGGGCGGTTTGTTGTTGTGAATTTTATCTGGTCTGACTGTGGAAAAACTATTGCAGCGTAAGCGTGCTGATGATAAACTGAGGCCAAACAAACAGGTGCCAACTAGCTCCGCGGGGACACGCAAATCGCCCCGCGGAGTTTTTTGGTTACCTGGCAGGGTATAATAGAAGTATGGACAAGGAGCCACCACAGCAGCCTGAAGAGTCCGAAAAGGATAATGTCGTGGAGTTTCCTATAAGCGAATGTATGCGCGCACGACAGCGGCATCCTGCTGGAAAGCTTGGACGAAAATCAATTCAGGAAATCCTTCGTGAAATTGCCGAGGCAGAGAAGGATGATGATGAATCTTGAAATATCATAATGCTTATGATATAATAAATATATGGTAGAAATACCCCGAGATGCAGGCGACATACCCCCGATTGTTCTAGAAGTTCTGCAGAGTGCTGCAGCTGAAGAGGATTTTCTGAGGGCAAAAGGAGCGACTGAAGAGCGCATCAAGTCCAAAGTTGGCTTGGGGCGTAAACTGGCTCTTCTCGCTGCTCGCGGTATTGATATTTCTATAGCACTACCTCCAGAAGAGACGCAGGAAAATACTGTAGAGTCAGAAATAACAGAGTTGGAAGAAAAAAGAGTTGAACGTCTCATGGATACGACAGGTATCGGTTACAACGAGGCACTGAAAAGAATCAGAGCAAGCTAAAGAAAAGACCCCGAGTTAATACAGCGGGGTCTTTTAATTTGCTGTATTAGTCGGGGTCGCGTTTGGTGAAGTTTTTCTGGAAGTAGGCGTGGAGTGATTCCCATTCCTTGTCAAGCTCAGACAAAAGCAATGTCTTCTTTGCACTGCCTTCGGTTGAATCATCGATATGGCGTGTTAGTTCACGGGCAACGGTATCATGACTGATTTCTGCAGGGTATGCCCGGTGGACAACATTTCTGAGATTGCCGTGAATACGATCCAGGATTGCTTCACGAGCATCTAGCCGTAGTGTTCTCTGGCCTTTTGCTTGCAACTTTAGCCGCTCACTACGTGTTAAGCTAATGTCTTTTTCGCAGTACGATAAAACTTTTTCAACCGTTACAGGGTCGGGTGACCATGTAATTGCCGCACGACGATCTTCCGTTGACCATCGCGATGAAAGATCCATCACGTCTCCTTGCTAATTGTCGAAGTACCAAACTCGTGAAATAATACAACAAATTAATAGTAAATGCAAGTATTAGTCACCTTAGGGCAGCCAATTTTCGATGAGTTCTGTCGTCAGGTGCTGGCTGTGTATGGCATCCAAAAAGGCTTGCATGTCTTGCTGGAATTCTGGTCGGAAATGCATCAGCACCACATCACCCGGACGTAAATGATCACCAATCTGGTACTGCATCGAACCGCCGTTTGCTTTGGCAATCCATGTGACTATCGCTTTCATACCACAATCTGCTGCCGCACGCTGCATGACAACACTATACGCACCACCTGGTGGTCGGTACAGAATAGGACGGCGACCATAGTGTTGTTCCTCGTAGTCTGCCATGCCGCAAATTTCAGCCTTCTGCTGCGCATAGTTCATAGTGCGCGTCATGTTTGTATCGTGTGAGAGTGTGTGGTTTTCTATCAGGTTGCCTGATTTTGTAAAGTCTGCAAAAAATTCAGGATTGTTACCTATAAACAGGCGCGACAGAAAAAGGCTCGCCTTGATATTGTTCCTATTCATCATTTGTAGTTCGTCTGGCGTTTTGTGCGCACCATCGTCGATACCTAGAAATACCACAGGTTGTTTGGTTGGTAGAGATGTCACCACAGGTGCCAAACCATCAACGACTGGCGGAATACGAACATCAGGCACGATCGGCGGTTTAGGTGTAGGGGAAGCTGGCTGCGTATGAACGGGTAAGTGAGGTTTCGGTCGCGTATGAAGTGCCAGCGGGAGGGGCGAGGGGGTAGCGTGTGGGTGTGGTAGCCAGCCGATCACAGTCGGTCCAGCTAACACCACTCCCATTGAAACCAGGGCAATCGCAAAACAAATACCTATAATAATGCGATGAAAGTGGTGGTGAATAATGTGAAGCATAATTGCAACGTGGTGGGGCTGGTAGGAATCGAACCTACTACCAAGTGGTTATGAGCCGCCTGCTCTAACCGATGAGCTACAGCCCCGCTTTGTCCATTTTATCATCACTACGCTATAATAGTGAAAACAATGCAAAACAGACAATTCAAACGCTTTATCTATACCGCTCGTCATCAGTATCTGACGATGAATAATATCGTGCTTTTGGTGGCGGCGCTTGTTGCCATCAGTTGGGCGTGGTCATCGGTGCAGGCCGTACAGCGTAACTATCAGTTGCAGCGCGAAGTTGATGATAAAAAGCGTCAGGCGAGGTTGGTTCAGCTCCAAACAGATAATTTACAGTTTGAGCAACGATACTACAAAAGCAATGAATACCTAACGCTCGAAGCAAAGCGTCGCCTTGGTCTGGCTGATCCTGGCGAGAAGGTGCTGATTTTGCCGCCGAATTCAGCTGCCGTGATTGCCCAAGACAAGAACGATGGCAAAATGCAGAACCCTCTGCCTGCCCAAGTATCGCCGCCTCCACTCCAGCAATGGCTTGATTTTCTGTTCGGAGCAAAGCCGCAAGACTTGCAAAATAACAGATAGAGTGCTATCATAGAAAACATATATCGCGGGGTGGAGCAGCCCGGTCAGCTCGTGTGGCTCATAACCACAAGGTCGCAGGTTCAAATCCTGCCCCCGCAACCAAGAAAAGTGCCCGTCCGTAAGGATGGGTATTTTTCTTGGTTTTGGCGCCGACTAACTTTACCGGCTCCTACAAGAAATGATGACACGATCATTGCAAAATACTCTAAATAGTTGTATTATAATCTTAATTAATACCGAAAGGTGATAGTATGACGAATCCCGAGATGCATACACCGTGGTCGAATGATCTATTAGCAACAGCTGAAGCTATCGCAATTCGGAGTGACAAAGATATGGAGCTCGTCAACTATATTTTCGCATCTGTTGAGGGCAATGAATATACTCCTCTGCCGGAAGCGACGCGTCGACAACGCATCCTTGCGCAGACGGCTCTGAATATTATGCGTGTCGAGAATCCTCATAGGGCAGTGCAGTTGAGTGATATGGTGGCAGCTAAGGCTGACGACTCTCAGGTCGAGCAGGCTCTCGATGAGTTGAATCAGTATATTGACGATCCTGAGCATCATATCGACAAGGAGAAATTCAGATCGCTACAGCTTGGCTTGAATTCTGAAATATTGGGCAAGGCTGGATTTGATGATGAACATATAGCGACGGACTTTGCGAATCTTCTCGAGAATGTGACTGCTGTAGCGCATGAAAAAAACGTGACCGTTGCTGAAGTGTATAGTAGTGACGAGCTCTACTATGAGGCTTGCGGTCGTGCTATGTCACCGGAAAAATATGCTACTGAGGGTGTGGCGGCAATAGATGCTATGACATCAGAGACTTTACGGGCTGCTCTGATCCGCAATATCGAACTGATGTTGCCAAAGCAGATTCTTGAAACTATCAGTAGTGAGCAACTGGACGAGCTTATCATGGCGATGCAGTTTGATTCCGAGTTGACGGCACGTTTCGAAGAAGTGATGGCACCGAGGCAGGAAGCAATGCGTCAAGCGCTAACATACATGTTTTTGAAGACGTACGGCTATGAAAAATTACTAACACTTGCGCCAGATATTCTCACAAAGCTCGCACCGCAGCAACCATGGGTTACGGATGTGTTTGCCGAATTCCTAGATGAATAAAATTGAGGAGGGAGAGTCGGGGAGTGGTGATGAGTAGTCGTAGGGAAGCGCCGTTGCTCCCCTACGACTACGATTCGAAACTGCTAACAGCGTGTTGATGCTCGAACTGTAGCTACTCGTGCCTTATGTACGATGTTATTGGCTGCTTGGAAAAACGCCTCAAAATCACCGGACTGGTAGATACACCGTCGCCCATAGATGAGCATCACGTTAGCGAGCTCTATGTTGCGAAACTCCTTTACGGAGACACAATTGTGTTCTGTGTTGTCATCACGTTTACACATCTCCTTCACTCTGGCACAAATTTCCGCGATAACATGCTCCCGCTGCTGCTGATTTAATCGTGCAGTGATAGTCGGCTCATAGCCGACCAGAACGTTGCCATCGAGTTGCGGATGATCCCGCACTTCGTCAGCAACAAACAGCAGTTTTACCTTCATAGCATCTGACATTCACCAGCTCCCTGACTCAGTGCCCAGACGGGCACAATGTGCGACCCCGGTCTTCCGAGGTACATATCCATCTAATCATAGGTGCTTATGGTATGTCTGTGAAAAAGGTAACTGCACCTAGCCTATACACCAGGTTGCTGAGAGTATTTACCAGCCGGAAGATTACTACCGAGTAATGTATCGATAGTAACGAGCTGATAGCCTTCGGACTGCAATGTGTCGAGGATGCCAGGCACGGCATTAACTGTTGTCTTGTGGATGTCGTGCATCAGCACAATTGAGCCGCGATGAGCGTTGCTGATCACATGCTCTCTGACATAATCACTGTCGCGGTATTTCCAATCCTGGGGATCAACTGACCACAGAATTTCCGGCATACCGACAGCATTGATGATTGACTGATTTGTCGAACCATACGGCGGACGCATGACTTCGGGTGTGACACCTGTCGTTTCGGCGATCAGATCATTTGTACGGTGAATATCATCAGCTGCAGCATCGGCACCTTTGGTGGTCAGCTGGTCGTGATTCCAGCTGTGATTACCCAGTTGGTGACCCTCGTCGCGAATACGACGGACGGTATCAGGGTAGTTTTCGACTTGTGTGCCAACCATGAAAAATGTTGCTTTGACATTATGTGCAGCCAGATCGTCAAGCAGTTGATTTGTGTACGGGCCAGGGCCGTCATCGAATGTTAGTGCGATACATTTTTGGACGAGGCAATCGACGGCACCTACTGGTGGTGCAGGTGGTATTTCTGTTTCCGGCGGAGCAGTTTCTGTTACAGTGACAGTTTCTGTCGGTACGATAGTCGGTGTCTCGGTGGTTGGAATTGGCGTGGTAGCTGTTGTTTCGGTCGATGTTGGCGGCGCAGCTTCGCCTTTGCTTGTACAGCCAGTTAGTATTGCTGCAGATGCAGCGAGGACGGATAGATAGGTACCAAATGATTTTTGGTTCAGTTTATTAACAGCAATATACTCACTCATGGTTTGCACCTCCTGCCTTGATTATACAGGAATGAAACCTAGCTTAATTTGCTGGCTGCAACGCGAACGGCTTCACTCCATGTCAGGAAGGCGTGGGGAGTCGTTGCTACTTGTGTGGCTGTCAGACCGTACTTTACGGCAAGGGCGAGCTCGTGAATGATCTCACCCGCTTCTGGTGCTACGACGGTCGCGCCGAGCAAAACACCCTTTTTATCAGTGATGAGTTTGACGAATCCATCGTGGAAATCACTGGTGTTACTTCGTGCCACTAGTCCGAGCGGTGCAATGGCTTTATGAATGCGGAGATCACGGCGCAAGCAATCATCCTCGGTCATGCCAACAGAAGCAACAGATGGGTTAGTGAAAACAACGCGCGGAGTAGCGGTGTAGTCGGGGATAAGTTTGTGCTTCGAAAACAGATTGTTTGCAGCAATACGACTTTCAAGGAGCGCCGTATGGGTGTAACCGTGTCTGCCCAGTACATCACCAGCAGCGTAGATGTGCTTGGCGGTTGTCTGGAGGAAATCATTTACTTCAACGCCTTTGGCTGTGTAGGTGATGCCGGCATTTTCCAGCCCCAGGTCGACACTTGGCGTGGAGCCGGCAGCAACGAGGACTTCGTCAACACGCAGGCTGTGTTCGTGTCCGCCACGGCTGTAGGTGACACGTTTGGCAATATTTTCCTTTTCGATTGATAGGGTACGGGTTTGGGTGAGTACTGTCACGCTGCCACGCTCCCCTAGCCGTTTTTCGACTAACTCCCCTACCTCATGGTCGTAGCCAGGGAGCAGGCGAGAGGCGACTTCGGCGATGTAGACTTTAGTCCCAAAAATAGAAAGCAACTGTGCCAGCTCGACAGCAGTTGTGCCGCCGCCAATAATATAGAGCGATTTAGGTGGTCGAGTAATATCGAGGATGGTGCGGGGAGTTACATAGCCAGCATCTTGGATGCCGGTAATATTTGGTATGATCCAGTTTGCTCCCGTCGCAACGACGAATGATGCAGCAGAATACGTGTGACGATTAACGCTTACTTCATGTGGCGACAAAAAGTGAGCAGCCCCATGTAGGGTGGTAATGCCTTCGTTCTCGTAGTATTTGCGATTACCGCCAGCGCCTGTACGGGTGATAGCGAGTTGTTTCCAGGTTTGAACAGACGGGAAGTTATAACCGAGTGCGCTCGAGCGTAGGCCAAAGCGTGATCCATGACGGGCATCATCGTAGAGCTGCGCTGCATGAAGCAGAGCCTTGGTCGGAACATCGCCCCAGTTCGGACTTGTACCGCCAAACACATCAGCCTCCACGATAGCAACACGTTTGCCGTCATGCGCGGCAATGGTTGCCGCAGCGCTTCCGCCGGCACCGCTGCCGATAACGATAAGGTCAAAGTCGAATTTAGGTTTTGCCATGGTCGGGCTCCTTATATGATTGATTTGTGGTGTTGATATAGGTAAGCGGCATCCGGGTGATAACGGAGCAGATGCGTACTGGCAAAGCGGCGGATGTCATGACTGGTCACGGCTGGTTTGGTATCGAGCCATAGTATGACGGCATGGGTAACATTGGCAGCGGTTGATTCGGCTTCCCCATCTGGCGTACGGACACTGAGGCAGGCGGCACGGATACTATGCAGCAATTTGTCAGGGTCAAACCGTTCTGTCGGTCGCTTCCCTGCCCGCTTGACGACATCGACAGCCAGTTTCATTACTGGCCTCCTAACGTGCTGGCAATAGCAACCGAGAGGACACGTTCGACATAGACATATAGACCGAGTATAAGTAGTCCGCTGCCGGCGGCAAACTGCAGGAAGTTTTTGTTGCTTTCGCGCCAGCGTTGGATGTGACTGAGTTTATGGCCACCACCAATCAACAGGCCAACGATGAGGAGTGGCAGCAGGGAAACGGCAGCGTAGAGCAGAATACCAATGAGCTGCCAGTCGGGTGAGAGTTGCACGAGGACGAGTGCGGCAATAGCAAGCGGTGCAAAGATAAAGAGCAGCTCACCCAGAACGCTTGTCAGACCGAGGCTGAAAGATTCAGCGCTGCTTTTGGTCGCTTTTGCTCGGTCACCCAGGAAGCGGGCGAAACCACGGGGTACCCATAGCGACGTGCCAGATTCACGGCGGAAGTAGAACAACCATACCGACAGGCCTACGCCGACTGCGCCACCGGCATACGCAGCCCAGACGAGTAGTGGTGTGTGAACGGGGAGTAATACGTCTAAAACAAAGGCAGTGGTTGTGAGTAGTAGGACAGTGATAATACCAGCACCAAGGATAAAGCTGCCAACCAGGCGCATCAGGCGCATATGGGCAGTCTTGCGGCCAAGCGCATGACCACTGAGAAGCGTTAACATACTGACGCTTAACTGAAAGCTGGCGTGGATTGTCGCTGCCAACAGAACGATGGCGAGCGAGCTGATTGGATCAAAGGTAGCCATATGTTTGTGTTGTCCTTTTGGGCAATTTTACCATAAGAGGTACGATTTTTGCAAAAAACTATTGCTTTTTCAAGATGTTTATGCTATTTTAAGGATAGCCATTCAATAAAAACAAAAAGGATCCACCACAATGACAAAAATCCTGTCCACCAAAGCTGTTGAATTCGAGGAAGCTTTTAAGGCTATCAGCCTAGCTACCTGGAACCGACCACGCACCACAAGCGAACTGCGCGATTTCCTCGCCCGCCGCGAAGCAGCCGTAGATTCAGCTGAAGTCTAGAAATATTCCTCCGTATCTGTTACAATCAACGTTGCATTTAACGATTCTTCGTTATACGCCAAACACGGCAGCGTAGCTCAGTTGGTTAGAGCGTAGGACTCATAAGCCTAAGGTCACTAGTTCAATCCTAGTCGCTGCTACCAAAGAAAATACCTCACACAACGTGAGGTATTTTCTTTGGTGATTGTGTTCTGAGATTAAACGAGTGACTCGTCAGCTCGTCTGGCGATAGTCACTAGTTCGCAAAGCGCAGTGAAATTCTGGAAAAGCTTGCTTTGCCAGAATGAGCAAGCGACGGAGGCTTGAGCCGATATCCTAAGTCGCTTATTCTTGCAAAACATTGAGTAACATCGTTATAGTATAGTCATCCTCAATCAGGATGTCTTGTGAGAGACACACGTCGAACCTTGGAAGGGGTAACGATGAAACTCACCGATGCTGAAAGGACACGTCAGTACCTATTGCTTGTGACGGCAAATGCCGTGCGCGCACGGCTGGAGGACGTTGCCAACATCGACTACTCGATAGATCGCCTACAGCGCGTTATCGTTCAAGCCACAGAGGTGGGACAGAGCGAAATCGCCATCATTGCTGAGGGCGAGCTCGATGTCGCAAAGCGGATCAAGGAAGAAGCAGGAGCCACGCAGTAGACTCCAAAACGTGCGTTCGACGCTAACGAACCGCCTGCCCGATGCGTAAATCGGGCTTTTTTCTTTGCTATACTAATAACCATGAACAAAATAGCGGAAAAATTGGCACGGTGGTTTGGCTCTCTTCCGTTTATTATTATTAATTTTGTATGGTTTGTTGTCTGGATTATTCTGCATTTCACTGTCGGCTTTGATGAACATTGGTCGAATTTGACCCTGATTGTGTCACTGGAAGCGATCTTTTTGGCGCTGTTTATCCTGCGTGCTGAAAACGTTCAGGGTGATCGCATAGAGCACCTGCTGAACCGCGAAGTACGACAGGAAAGCAAAGAGATAAAAATCCTCGAAGAAATAGAACAACAGGATCACGCCTAAAAATACGTTAAAATAAGAGTAGTGAAATTACTGCTACGAAAATCTATCTCTCTTTTGGCGGCGGTATTTGTTGTCAATGTGGTGAGCATTAGTCATGTATCTGCTATGCCAGTTGGCGCGCACCATATGGAAGGTGCTGCTGGAAGTGTGAGCACCTGTGCAACGATCTGCCTGAGCGCACCTGGTGACAAACAGAAAGGTGAGGAAGTTCAGCTTAAGGATGAGGACGACCAACCGGACAAGCCGTACCATACGCGATTTACTGCAATAGATATCTATTTATATATGCACGACTTCCCTGTTTGTACGAACGACCAGACGGGCAAGTTACCACTCTACAAGCTCCACTGCGTCATCCGGCGGTAGGATTTCTCTGACTCTACAAAACTATTAAGGAATGGAGAAATATGAAAAAATCTTATGTATTTATTAGCGTGGCGGTACTTGCACTTACCATGGGCACCATTGCGGTCACGTATTTTATCTATCAACAGAATAATAGTGCGGAGAAAAATAGTATGTCGAAGATGGATCATAGCAGTATGTCTGCGAGCGCCGAATCGGATACATATAAAAAGTATGCCAGCCTGAAAGGCGAAGCCTATGACAAAGAGTTTGTTGCGAACATGATTGTGCATCATGAAAGCGCTATGAACATGGCGGAAATGGCACTTGCCTCGGCAAAGCACCAGGAGATCAAAGACTTGGCAGCGGATATAAATAATTCGCAAGGCAAGGAGGTTAACCAAATGAGAAGCTGGCAAGAGCAGTGGGGTTACCCAGCAACGTCCGGCCACAGTATGACGGACATGGAGCATGCAAGCGGATCGATGGAAAGCATGGCTGACATGGGCGCTGCCCTCAAAGGTCTGTCTGGAGATGCTTTTGACGAAAAGTTTCTTGAGCTGATGATCGAACATCACCAGGGAGCAATTGATATGGCAAAACCAGGGGCGGCGAATGCGTATCACCAGGAAGTTAAGGATGTGACAAACGCTGTGGTGACGGCGCAGAGTCGGGAAATCGAGCAAATGAAACAGTGGCAAAAACAGTGGGGATATAAATAGGCAAATGAAACGGGACACAGCAATGTGTCCCGTTTTTGTGAAGGGATTTATTTTAGATCGTCTTTGTTTTATAGACGCGTAGTGCAAGCACATACGATACGACTAGCAGTCCGACGCACCAAGCGATGGCTGTGCCTGCGCTGCTGCTGATGGTACCGTCGGTGAGGAGTGAGCGCATGGTCTCGATGATAGGAGTCATGGGCTGGTTCTCGGCGAACCATCTGAGGGCTGGTGTCATGTTATCGACCGGCGTGAAACCGGAGCTGATAAAGATGAGCAGCAGGAGTATATAGCTGAATGCACCGGCGCCTTCCATGGTTTTGGCGAACAGGCCAAACAGAATTGCCAGCCAGGTGGTGGCGAGGGTAAACAACACGAGCAGTCCGGCAAACAGCGACCATTCAGCCAGTCCGGCATGTGAACGGAAGCCGATCAATAGCGCCACGAGCATGACCAGAAACGACGAGAAAAGATTGGACAATGTAGATGACATTGCATGGCCACCTAGGATAGACGAGGGTGTAACCGGCATGGTTTTAAAGCGGTTAATGATACCCTTTTGTAAATCCATACTTAGGCGAACCGCCGCGTAGGCGATACCACTCACGACTGTCATGATGATGATTGCCGGAGTGATAAAGTCGATGTACTTTACATCGCCGAGTGATTTTTCGAATGCGCTGCCAAAGACATATACGAACAGTAGCATCATGGCAATCGGAGTGATAACTACAGTGATAATGGTGTCCATACTGCGCACGGTATGTTTGAGACTGCGCTTGGCCATGGTCCAGGTATCGCGAATCATGTTCATGACTTTTTCTCCTTCTCGTCGTTCACGATTTTCAGAAATACATCGTCGAGTGTCGGTGCTTTTTGTGCGAACTCACCTACTTCTATGTTTGCTCGTTCCAACTCCCCTAGCAATTTAGTGAGCTGAGCGACACTGCCGTCAGTCGTCACAGTGAGGCTGAGTGTTTCGTCGGTTTGCACTGTTTTGTAATGCTGGAGTAGTTTTGCTGCTTGAGCAAGCTGTTCGTGGTGGGTGAATTTGAGCTCGACCTGGCCGTGGGGTAGTAACTTTTTGAGTGCCTGTGGTGTACCTTCGGCAACGATTTTGCCTTTGTGCAGGATAGCGATTTTGTCTGCCAGTTGGTCGGCTTCTTCCAGATACTGTGTGGTCAGGAAGATCGTCGTGCCAGCTTCTGCGAGTGACTTTATGGTTTCCCACATGCCGTTGCGGCTTTGGGGATCAAGTCCGGTTGTTGGCTCGTCAAAAAAGATGATTGCCGGATCACCAATGAGACTCATCGCAATGTCGAGTCGTCGACGCATACCGCCAGAATAGGTCAGTACGCGGCGGTCAGCGGCATCTTCGAGGTCGAACTGTTGGAGGAGTTTTTTAGCCGTCACTGCTGAGTCTCCGACATGTCGCAGGTCAGCAATGAGCTCCAGGTTTTCGCGGCCTGTGAGTATGTCATCGACTGCGGCAAATTGTCCGGTGAGGCTGATGTGTCTGCGGACATTTGCTGCGTTTTTAGAAACGTCATCACCGTTGACAACGGCTGTTCCGTCATCGGCTTTGAGCAGCGTTGTCAGAATATTGATGGTCGTTGTCTTGCCGGCACCGTTTGAACCGAGCAGGGCATAAATGGATCCTGGTTCAACTTCGAACGATACGCCCCGTAGTACTTGCACCTTTTTAAAGGACTTGTGAAGATGGCTGGCAGTGATTGCTGCCGCTTGCGTTGTCATAGCTGATACTCCTTATTTAATTGTTACGTTTTCTAAATTCGCTTTTGCACCTTTGAGTAGTGCGTAGGTAACTTTATCCATGGTGACACCATCGAATATCGCGTGTTTAGCGTCAGAGTGATGGAATGTGACATCCGAAAGTACGGCGTTTTTGAACGACACTTTCCTGATGGACGTACTGTCAAACACGGTGCCGTTCAATGTTTGGCCTTCAAAAGATACTTCTGACAAATCAGAATGTTTGAAGTAGGTACCATCTAGGATTGTTTTTTCAAAAGATGTATTTTTCAACGCCGAAGCCTTAATTTGGGCATTCGTCAGGTTCGCTCCGTCAAAATTAACATCAGTAAGATCGCTACCAACAAAGGATGCGTCCGTAAGATTCGCGCTCTTGAATGTTGATTTGCGCATATCGGAACCATTGAGGCTCGATTTCGACAGATCTGCGCCCCGGAATGAAGTCTTTCTCATGTCGGAACCGTTGAAGTGAGATTCTGACAGGTTCGCGCCATCAAAGTTTGTTTCGCTGAGTGAGCTCATGCTGAAGTTGGAGCCGGCAAGCTGCGTATCACTGAGATCGCTTTGTTGCAGTTCTGCCATCGAAAACTTCGACCTGCTCTTTTTGGCGATTTTAAAGGTCTCGCGCAAGGTACGTCCGATAGATCGATTGTCATCATCGAGTTTTTTCTCTGCTTTATGTGGGACGCTATCCATGATTTCTGATACGTCGCCAAATGAGTCGACAGTTGCTTGGTAGGCTTCTTCCTCACTTTTACCCTG
Source organism: uncultured Candidatus Saccharibacteria bacterium (assembly GCA_964480675.1). Lineage (GTDB taxonomy): Bacteria > Patescibacteriota > Saccharimonadia > Saccharimonadales > Saccharimonadaceae > UBA2112. The sequence goes on along the minus strand of CAYZPD010000004.1, from coordinate 189,282 downwards.
TTCTTTGAGATCCTGATATTTTTCGATCAGGTTCGCGAGTAGCTCCTGTTCAACGTCTTTACGGGCGGGGAAGTTGCCGTAGGGTTTGAATGCTTGATCCAAAAATTGCTTTAATTTCTTTTCCATAGTTGCTCCTTACAATAATTTGTCCAAAATCTTCTTTGAGAAGTTCCAGTTTTGTTTGTTGCTTTCATGCAACTCACGTCCGCTGGCGGTGATGTGGTAGTATTTGCGCCTGCCACCCTGCGTTTCGTCGCCCCAATATGAAGAGATATGGCCATCTTGCTCCAGGCGTTTCAGGCTGGAATACATCGTCGCTTCCTTCAGTTCGTACTGCTGAGCTGACAGTTCATAAATAAGCTTTGTGATCTCGTAACCGTACTTATCGCCATCCAGCAGTAGCTTTAGGATGATCGTGTCGGTGTGGCCGCGAAGCAAATCTGATGATAATTTTTTATCTATCATAATTACATTGTATAGCATATTACTATGACAGTCAAGGTAATTTTATCTATTTTATTTACTACCACTGTTAGCATGCTATACTGGGCGCATGAATGAGAGAAAACCATCTGCAGAATTATGTCGCAATTGTCCGAATCGCAGCAGACTATCGAAAGTACTCGCCCGTATTGCTGGTAGCAATGAACTGGCCGAGGGATGCGAAGGTAGTGTCACTGTTGCGCATGGTGAAATCCAAACGATTGTACGACAACGTGGCGAACCTGAGCCAACCAAGAAAGAATTTGACTGGAATGTCCTAACTGGCAGTCGAGACGGTACCAGGAGCTACAGTAGAAAAGAATGGATGACCGAAGAGGTTTGCGGCCGCGAGCCTATAGAACCCCGGGAATGTGAAGTTCCCTACCGTAGAGGTACAATTGTATGGAAAAATGCTGACGGTGAGCGACGTGCGACGTTTATTACTGGCAATGAAGAGGAACTCGCCGAACACTACGGTGAGGTGGCAATGATGGATCTTATGGACGCAACTATCGCTATGGAAGATGCGGAAGACGAGGGCGATGAAGAGGGTGCTCAAAAGGCACTGGATAAGATCAATCAGTATGGGTTCGAGAAGCCGATAACAGCAGGCCGCCGCGGCAGTGGCAAAAAGTCGTAACTATTTGTTATAATACAGCTCCACTATGAAAACTGTTGACCATTCAGCATTCATGCGCGTGGCTCTGGAACAGGGAGAGTTGGCGAAAAAAGACGGCGAACGGCCGTTCGGTGCTGTTGTGGTACGCGGCGACGAGATTATTGCGATTGGCCGCTGTCGTGAAGATAGATTACAAACGGTGCTGGCACATGCTGAGACTGAGGCTGTGGATAACGCGTGCAAAACTCTTGGTACGAACAATCTATCGGGTTGCGTCATTTACTCTACTAACGAGCCCTGTGCGATGTGCTCGGCAGTTATCTTTCAGGCGAAAATTCCGCAAGTTGTGATCGGTGCATCACGTGGTGATTTACCATTCTTGCGCCCACGAGAGATTGGAACACAAACCCTAGCCGATGATAGTGGCTATGATATTACTATTGTCCAGGGTGTATGTCGGGAAGAAGTCCTCGAACTGTTCGAAGGAATCTAACGATGGTAAAGGAAAAAGCCTCGTTCCTCATATGATGAGAGGAACGAGGCTTTACTTATGACAATACAGGCCAGAATGGTGCAGTGCCGAGACCGACAAAACAAATTCCGACAGCGGATAGAGCAACATTTCGCCATAATTTGAATGGCTGATGATCAAACTTCTCATAGGCACATGGGATGGTCGCCGTTAGTATGAGGGCGATACCGGTGACAATACCGGTTACACCAGCAAATAGTATTGAGTGCGCCAATATGATGTACCCAATCATGAAGCAGGCGAAGCCATCAAAGCCAAGGACGAATGCTATCCAGCGTAAGCTGCGATAAACTCTTATCGCAGCGGCACCGTAGAAAACTGCTAGGCTCCAAAAGGGTAACACCCATAAGCAGCCGATGATAGTTAATGCTGTGCTCACGGATCCTCCGTAAAGTCAGGTACGATTCGACGATCTGTCGATTTAGTATATATTATACTACTATTTCATATAAAAATCAACTATTTGAAGGAGTTGCGAGAAATAACTAAGCCCCGCTATAACGCGGAGCTTAGTGCGTTATAAGCGGGGCTGATGGCACCGTGACTAGGGAAGGAGGATGATTCCTGCAACTACTATTACTATTCCGAAAGTGCCACGCATGACGTAGGCAGGAATGGTTTGTCCAACCCACGGCACGGGGACTTTTAGTAGAGTGATCATCACGACATCCAGGACGAGTCCCGTACCTAAGACAATTATTGCCCAGCAGGCGGCAATAACAGATGCAGCAACAAGGGCTGCAATCCAAACGACAGTGACGATAACTTTGTGGGCGAAATTAATCGCCATCCAGCGTTGATTCCGTCGTGTCATCTGCTCAGCGATCTCGCCATGCGTGGTTCCTTTGGCGTAGCTTACTGCAAGAAAGCTAAATACAAGGCCAAGGATACCGATCACGCCGGCGATTGCATAATGCAATAGAACATCCATGAATCCTCCGATGGGACGGTGCCACCTCAAAGAGGCAACAAGCTTCTTTGAGATTGTGGAGAATTATACGTTAAATCTTCAAAATCGTCGAATGTTAGTAGTTATCGTCGCCCAGATCATCATCAAAATCTTCGATGAGACTGCTGGCATCTTCGCCATCTTCTTTATCAAGTTCATCGCCGAGTTCCTCGGCAGGAACGCCTAATTCTTTGGAGATGTCTTCACCCTCTTCGCTCATGACTGGATCGGTCACACTGTCGTCGGTGTTTAGATCGTCTTGGTATGAATTCAGTTGAATGTCGTCGTCTGGCATGGCGCCCTCCTTGTGATTAATAAATTTACGATACTGTGAGTTCTGCGAACGGACTATGAAAAATTTTACACAACCTCACCGTTTAGTGCAGCAGTGAGTGCGATTCTGGCTAAAACGGCTTGGTTGTAGCGCTCCTGTGCTTGTTGCAGTTCGAGACTTGCCTGGCGAAGTTCTTCGCTGGCAGCATCCCACATTGGCTGTAGGTGCTCCGGTATTTTCATAGACTGGTTTTGCATGGGTCATAGTATACTCCTCATGCTTATACGATGACCAGTGTCGGTGCTATAATAAAAGTACATCCCCGCGATACACACTGATCGAAAGATAAAGCGTCCCTCCGGAGCGATCATCATTATCGTCTGCGGATTTTGGTTAGAAACGGATCAAAAGACGGGCGAACAATTCATCGAACGTTTCTCAAAACTAATTTTGAGGAGTTTCCTAATGATTAATGATGAAGAATTCTTGAATGAACGAATCGATGTGCTTGCAAAGTTTGGCACCGGCTTGAATCCGTGCGTGCCGATAAAATTCCGGCGTCGGAATGGCCGGGAAATTGTGGTGACGGAAATTGGGTTACGTCACCCGAGTAATGATGGCCGCAAGACGATTCATATTTTTGATGTGACAGATGGAGAGGCGGACTATCGCATCGAACTGGATACTGAGCGTTTGACATGGCATCTCACGCGAGAGGGAGATCGGGTATGAGAACTGGCTATAATATCTCGCAACCCTTAATAATGCATATCGACCTCAACAGTTGCTTTGCGACGGTGGAGCAGCAGGCGCGCGTACGACTCCGCGGTCGGCCAGTGGCGGTGGTCAATCGTCGGACAGACCAGACGATGATAGTGACAGCGAGCTATGAAGCTAAGGCTGCGGGTGTAAAACTTGGCATGAAACTACGCGATGCAAAGAAGCTATGCCCTGGTTTGATTGGCGTGGAGAGCGATCCGTCGAAATATCGTTTTGTCTACCACCGGTTGCTCGACATCATGAATGATTACTCGGCGCATGTGACCATGAAAAGCATCGACGAAGGTATCATTGATTTTTCGCAGGCGCCGGCAGCGATTGTTGAGCGAGGACTGGAGGCCATTGGCATGGAGATCAAACAGCGACTAAAGGATGAAATAGGAATTGCGATGCGCTGCAATGTAGGTATTGCGACAAATCGCTTTTTAGCGAAAACTGCCGCCGGCCTACATAAGCCTGATGGACTAGATGTCATTACGCATGAGAATCTGCGCGAAGTCCTGACAACGTTGAAACTGACCGATCTGACGGGCATTGCGGGACGCAATGAACATCGACTGAATAGTGTTGGCATTATGACGCCGCTCCAGTTCCTTGATACTGACCTGAAAATTCTGCACGACATGGTGTTTCACAGTATCAATGGTGAGCAGTGGCACCAGCGGCTGCGCGGGTGGGAAGTGGATGATGTGGCAACGACGGTGAAACGTGTCGGCCGGCAGTATGTCCTGGATCGCTTTGACCTGACGTTTGACGAGATTTTGCAGCGACTACATCACTTGTGTGAATCGGTTGGTTGGCGTATGCGCAAGCAAGGTCTCAGCGCTCGTGGTATTTATGTTGGTACGCGGACGTTTGGCATGGAGGGCGACAAACGGCGAAATTATTGGCATGCGATGCATGTATCGCAGACGCCGTTTTTTAGTAACGAGACGATCTATGATTTGGCAAGGCAATTATTTGTGAATGCACCGCCAAGCATCCGCGATATTAATGTGCATGTTTATTTGCTGGAACGAAACGAGCAACCACAACTGAGTTTGTTTGCCGATAGCATCGCACGCGAACGAGCAGTGACAAATGCGATTGATGAGCTCAATGAGCGGTACGGTGAACACACAGTACATTCGGCTGACACGCTCAAAACAGGGCCGTTTGTCAAAACCAAAATTCCATTTGGCAGTACGAGATATCTCTAAACAATAAGTAAAGACATTTACAAAAAAATAGAAAATATTATTGTATAAGGAAAAGATAATCCAAATTGGATAGGTGATAAACATAGGAGATAGCTGATGAACGAGCATATGCCAGACCCGAAGCAACACTATGAACAAGAACTTGAAGAGCGAGGTCTGCTGCATAAATCGGATCTTCCGCTGACTCCGGTGAAATCTCTTGGGCGCTGGCTAGGACTTCTTACTCCTCGTGGGTTCGAGGAGCTTCCGGAGGGTACGATCGTCGTGTCTCTCTATGGCAAGCAACGCATCAAAGGTGTCGACTACATTGATCTCGAAACCCGCGGTGGACAAATAGCGTATGGTATACCTATCGAGGGTGAAGACGCGGAAACCCTGTCGCGCATATATGGTGATCCTACTTCAAAGGATTGACACGACAGCGCATGGTATCCATAGAGTTATACTGGGTGTATGAGTAAAAGACTTGTTTCGCTGCTAGCTATTATTGGCATGAGTGTTGGTGGTTATATCCCGGTACTGTTTGGCGACAGTTCTTTTCTGGACGGCTGGAGTATCTTGGGCGGACTTGTTGGTGGTATCGCTGGTATTTGGCTTGGGGTGCAGCTCGCGAAAAGGTTTGGGTAGTGGCAAAGTACGTTGTGGCAGTCAGTGGCGGAGTGGACTCAGTGGTGCTGCTCCATATTCTGGTGAGCGGTAGATTTGGGCAGCATGAGCTGATCGTCGCACATTTTGATCATGGTATTCGCCCCGATTCTATGGATGATGCAGCGTTTGTGCGGCAACTGGCCGCAGACTATGAGTTGCCGTTTGAAATGAGGCGTGAAGAACTGGGACAAAATGCAAGCGAAGAAAAGGCTCGTGATCGACGCTATGCGTTTTTGCGGAGCGTTGCAAAAAAACATAAAGCAAAAATCATGACAGCTCATCATGCCGATGACATGGTTGAAACAATTGCGATTAACGTAACGCGCGGCACCGGCTGGCGTGGCTTGGCTGTGCTGGATAGTAGTGACATAGAACGGCCGCTACTCGATAAAACAAAAGCCGAGTTACTTGCCTACGCAAAAGATCATTCACTCACCTGGCGGGAAGATTCGACCAACAAAGAGACAAAATACCTGCGCAATGATTTACGCATACGACTGGAAGATCTTGATGCTGAGTCAAAGCAAGCGCTGCAGCTGTATCGTGATCGTCAGGTTTTTCTCAGGAAAGAAGTTGATAATGAGACAAAGAGGGATATTGGGGTATCACCATATGCGCGCCATATGTTTATTGTTGTGAACGATATGGCGGGGTTGGAGCTCCTGCGGGCTGTATTCGTCCAAGAGACGGGTACCAGCCCGACACGGCCACAATTGTTGCGAGCACTCGCAGCAATCAAAGTTATGCAACCTGGCAAAGTTTTTGAAGTTGGTTCGGCAGCACGACTACGATTCACGCGCACGCATTTTGTCGTCGAAACAGATAGACGCGCATCAGCCTAAAGTGGTATCATAATAGAAGCGAGAATGCCCTAATACTTGAGAGCGAAAGGAACTGATTCTGATACTATGGCAGCAAAAACGACACCTCCTCGAAACCGAATGTCCAACTGGGCACGATTGACTTTATTCTGGGCGATCATAATTGTCGCCGTTTTGACCCTATTTGCCATACTTGCACCGCACAACCAGCTCAAGGAAGTGCCGGTTGCACAGGTTATTGAAAGCGCCAACAAGGGTCAGGTGAGCAAGATTGAGGGCTCGGGCAACGACCTGAAGATCACTCCGAAGGGTGAGGACAAACCGACACAACACTCATATATTCAGGGTGGTGTGAGCACGCTCCTCAAGGAAAATGTGCTGAATAACGATGCCAAGCAAACACTTGATGACACACCACCATCAACAACTGGCGAAACATTGTGGAATCTGGCGATTATCATTGTGCCGGTTGTCCTGATTGCCGGATTCTTTATGATTATGATGCGTCAGGCACAGGGACAGAACAACCAAGCTCTTGGATTTGGTAAGTCAAAAGCCAAGTTGTACGGCAGCGATAAAGAGCGTGTGGTGTTTAACGATATTGCTGGTAATGACAATGCCAAGCAAGACCTTGAAGAGGTTGTAGACTTCCTCAAGCACCCAAAGAAGTATCAGGAAGTTGGTGCAAAGATACCAAAGGGTGTCCTGCTTGTCGGTAGTCCGGGTACAGGTAAGACGATGCTAGCGCGTGCTGTTGCTGGCGAAGCAAATGTACCATTCCTATCAATTAGTGGTTCTGAATTTGTGGAGATGTTTGTTGGTGTTGGTGCCAGCCGTGTGCGTGATTTGTTTGCGAAGGCAAAGAAGAATGCTCCTGCTATTATCTTCATCGACGAAATCGATGCCGTTGGCCGCCGCCGCGGTAGCGGTATGGGTGGTGGCCATGACGAGCGCGAGCAGACGCTGAACCAAATCCTCGTGGAAATGGACGGCTTTGAGACTGACACAAATGTGATTGTACTTGCGGCAACTAACCGCGCCGATGTACTTGATCCAGCATTGTTACGTCCGGGTCGATTCGACCGCCGCACGAACATCATGCTGCCGGAGCGCAAAGATCGCGAAGCAATCCTCAAAGTTCATTTCAAGAATAAGCCGACTGATAGCTCGGTTGATCTGGACAAGCTTGCTGCGAAAACAGCTGGTTCTTCCGGTGCTGATCTGGCGAATATTGCCAACGAAGCTGCGATTATTACCGCTCGTGACAATCGTAAGAAGATTACCAACAACGACATTACTGAAGCATTTGAAAAGGTTGCCATCGGTCCTGAGCGCAAGGCGAAGGTCATGACTGAAAAGGAAAAAGAGCTGACCGCATACCACGAAGCAGGCCACGCAATTGTCGGGCACGTATTGCCAGACAGCGACCCTGTTCACAAAGTCACGATTATTCCACGAGGTGGTACAGGCGGTGTGACATGGTTCTTGCCACCGGAAGACAAGAGCTATACAAACGTTTACGAATTTAAAGATATTTTAGCCCGAGCCCTAGGTGGTCGTATCGCCGAAAAGATTATTTATGGCGCTGATGGTATAACGACTGGTGCTGGTTCTGACCTACGCAAAGCAACTGAAATTGCTCGCGATATGATTATTGAGCAGGGCATGGGCAGCAAGTTGCGCGACCAGGTATTTCATGAAGATAACGGCGGCATGGTCTTCGACAAGATTACTCATGAACGTCCGTATTCTGATGACACCGCGAAAGAAATCGACTTAGAAGTTGAGGCGCTTATCAAGGAAGCGGCACGTCGGGCTGAGGCTGTTCTGATGCACAATACGGATGGACTGCATAAATTGGCCAAAGAACTACTCGAGAAAGAAACGCTTGAAGATAACGAAGTAACAAAAATACTAAAGGATGCAACATTGCCGAAAGAGGCACGACTTTACACGTCGACTGCATAACATAAAAAGACATGGGACGAGTCAGGAGCGCTGTTGCACGAGCTAACCGCCGGCTATCTATCCAGCTAGCCGCTACTTTGCTCGCCGGCTCCACGCTCGTGTCACTTTTGTTCGGCTTTTTCCGCATGCGTCTTTTGAACGGTAATTACTACGATACGTTCAAGAGCGGATATGACGCGTATCTGGCAGCCTTTACTGTACCGGATTTTATGTTTTTCATCCTTGTGTCCGGTGCACTGAGTGTTAGTTTTATTCCGGTTTTTAATCAGCGTCTGGGAACAGGTAACAAAAAATCAGCATGGGAACTATCAACAAGTTTGTTGAATTTTATGGCGCTGATCACATTGCTTGCAAGCATACTTATTATTATTTTTGCCGAACCATTGATCCGCTATGTTATTGCGCCAGGGCTTAGCGAGTCAGGTATTGCACTCGCCAGTAGTATGATGCGTGTTATTGCTGTCAATCCATTCCTGTTTGCCATCGCCACGGTGCTTTCGAGCGTTCAGCAAGCGGTGGGTCGGTTTACGTTTTTTGCCATGGCACCGATTCTATACAACATCGGTATCATCATCGGTATCACAGTATTTACGGGTGGTATTAATCTATTTGGAGTGCAGGTATTTGAGGGCGGTATCATGGGTGTCGCGCTTGGTGTTGCACTTGGCTCTGTCTTGCAGTTGATTGTGAGCTGTATCGGACTGGTTGGGCTTGGCGTGGATTATCGGTTCAAGATCTACTGGCGCAATAAAGGTTTTCGCCAAGTACTGAAACTATTGCCACCACGCTCGATTGATCAGGGCATGGATTATCTTGTGGGTATTGTCGAAACCAACTTGGCATCACGACTCTCATCGGGTACTTTGGCGGCCTATAACCAAGCGACTGTGCTGCACATGGCACCTATTAACTTGATCGGTGTGGCCATTAGTACGGCAGCATTTCCCAAGATGACTGAGCGTATTGGTCAGGGACGTACGGATCTTTTTCGCAGTGAACTACAGTCAATCATACGCGTGATTATCTGGTTGGCGATGCCGGTAGCAGCAGTTACGTTCTTTACTCGTGGTTATCTGGTGAACTTTATTAAGAATGGTGGTGATGCGCTAATGGCAGGCTTATTGGGATCACTTGTCGTTGCTATTTTGTTCCGTTCAGTCTACTTTATTTGTGCCCGCAGTTTCTATGCACAGCAAGATACAAAGACGCCGCTGTTTATCTCGCTATTCGCGATTGCGCTCAATATAGCACTGGCCGTATGGTTTACGATGAGTCTCAACATGGGTGCCTATGGTTTGGGTTACGCACAGTCAATCGTATCGGTATTTGAAGTCATCATATTGTTTGTCGTTATGAACTACCGCATCAAAGGACTGGTCAATAGTGAACTATTGCGTCCAATTGGGCGGATGGCGATCGCAACAACAGTAACAGGAATTGTGTGTTATGTCATGGTACAGCTGTTCCAGCTGCAAAATGCTGACAATAGTTTCTTGGCGACTTTCCCGAAGTTTACTCTCATTGTTATCGTGAGTGCCGCGGCTTATTTATTCCTTAGCCGTATGCTTGGGCTGAAGGAAGCTGATCCAATCCTGCGCCGCATCAATCGTGTACTGTTCGCCAAGGCAACTGACTCTCGCTAATATCTAAATAATCTGTCATAATAGAGCGGATATATGGATCAAAGTCACATCCGAAATTTCTGCATCATTGCTCATATTGACCACGGCAAGTCGACGCTTGCTGATCGTATGATGGAAATGACCGATACGGTCAGTGCGCGTGATATGAAATCACAATTGCTGGATAGCATGGATTTGGAGCGCGAAAAAGGCATTACGATTAAACTAGCACCTGTTCGTATGAACTATAAATCACAGGAGTTGAATCTTATCGATACGCCAGGCCACGTTGACTTTAGCTATGAAGTTTCCCGTAGTCTTGAAGCATGTGAAGGTGCAGTTTTGGTTGTGGATGCGAGTCAGGGTATTCAGGCGCAAACACTTGCCAACGTCTATTTGGCGCTTGCAGCTGATCTGACTATCATCCCGGTGTTGAACAAAATTGATCTGCCGGCAGCTGACGTGCCGCGAGTGAGCGCAGAAATTATCAATCTTCTTGGTTGCGATGAGTCAGACATTTTGAAAATTAGCGCTAAGACAGGCGAGGGAGTACCAGCAGTCTTGGATGCAATTGTGGAGCGTATTGCATCACCGCAGGGCGATGACAAAGCACCGACCCGCTCACTGATTTTCGACAGTTATTATGACGATTATCGCGGCGTGATTCTTTACACGCGTACCTTCGACGGCAGCATCAAAAAGGGCGACACGATCGAGATGCTCGCGACTGGTGCAAATGGTTTAGCGCTCGAAGTTGGTGCGCTCAGTCCAATGATGAAGCCTGGTGATGCGATAGGGACTGGTGAAATTGGTTACATTGTGACTAACCTCAAAACGACGCGTGATGCTAAAGTTGGCGATACGGTGACAGTCAAGCGCTCGCATGCATCGGAGCCACTACCGGGTTATCAGAACGTAAAGCCATTTGTATATGCCGGCTTCTTTCCGGTAAGTAATGAGGACTACAACGACCTGAAAGAAGCGGTCGAGAAGCTGAGCCTAAGCGACAGTGCATTGCAGTTTGAGCCGGAGAACTCACCGGTACTTGGCTTTGGTGTGCGTATCGGGTTCCTTGGATTGCTACATATGGACATCATCCGCGAGCGTTTGGAGCGCGAGTATGATTTGGATCTGGTTGTCACAAACCCCTCAACTGATTATCAGGTGACTTTGGCAAATGGTGAAGAGTTGGATATCAAATCTGCCAGTGAATTGCCAGACATGAGCAAAGTTGCTGAGATACGTGAACCATGGATCAATGGTGAAATTGTTGTACCGCAAGATTACATCGGCGCAGTCATTCAACTAATTGTTGGTAAGCGCGGCCGCCAAAAGAATTTAAGTTATATCGATGAGCGCGCGGTAGTCAGTTTTGAAGCACCACTTGCAAACTTGCTTACTGATTTTTACGATCAGCTCAAAAGTGTTACTAGCGGCTATGGCAGTTTTAACTATGAGCTGAGCGAGTATAGGGCGGAAGATTTGGTGCGGGTAGACTTCTATGTTGCAGGTGAAGTTGTCGATGCACTTTCTGTTATGGCGCATCGCTCGGAGTCACAGCATGTTGGCCGTGATGTAGTTGGCAAGCTCAAAGATGTTATTCCGCGGCAGAATTTCCAGGTTGCACTGCAAGCAGCTATCGGTGGCCGGTTTATCGCCCGCGAAGATATCAGCGCCTATCGCAAAGATGTCACGACAGGACTTTATGGTGGCGATGTCAGCCGTAAAAAGAAAGTCCTCGCCAAGCAGGCAAAGGGCAAAAAGCGCATGAAGCGTTTTGGCAAAGTTGACATTCCGTCCGAAGCATTTACAGTGATGTTAAAAAGGGACTAACAGGAGTATACTGTCCTATAACTAGGGGGCAGAAGGAGAGACTATGTCTGCAGAAAATTCACATGTTGCACATAACTATGCGCCCTTAAACGAGAATCGTCCGCCACTTTCACGGGGCGAAGGTGTGTGGGTATGGGATACCGAGGGCAATAAATATCTCGACTTTCTGTCAGGTTATTCTGCTAATAACTTTGGCCACCGCCATCCCGAAATTATGGACGCACTTCATGAACAGGCTGGCAAGCTAACGCTAACCGCACGTGCGTTTAACCAGGATCAGCTTGAGCCATATGCGAAGGAGTTGGCTGAGCTTACCGGTAAGGATAAAATCCTACCTATGAATACTGGCGCCGAAGCTGTCGAGACGGCCATTAAGCTATCGCGAAAATGGGGCTATGAGGTTAAGGGCATTCCTGAGAATCAAGCGAATATTATTGTCATGAACGAGAATTTCCATGGCCGCACAACGACGATCGTCAGCTATTCATCTGATCCTTCTGCCAAGGATGGCTTTGGCCCATATACGCCGGGCTTTCGCAACGTGGACTATGGTGATTTTGCAGCGCTTCAAAATGCTGTCGATGAAAATACTGCGGCCGTCCTGATTGAGCCGATTCAGGGTGAGGCGGGTGTGATTGTGCCACCGGCAGGGTATATGCGCCAAGTCCGTGATCTCTGTACCAATGAGAACGTATTGTTTATTGGCGACGAGATCCAATCAGGATTTGGTCGCACCGGTAAGACATTTGCGCTTGATCACGAAGGTGTGGTGCCAGATATTTACATCATGGGTAAGGCGCTTGGCGGCGGTGTCATGCCGGTTTCTGCTGTGGCTGCCAATCGCGAAATCATGGATGTTATCAAAGCAGGCGAACACGGCAGCACATTTGGTGGCAATCCACTGGCTTGTGCCGTTGCACGCGCAGCTATCAGGTTGATTAAGGATGAAGCTCTTTTGGAAAACGTGCGTGTACAGGGTAATTATATGCATGATCGTCTCAACCAGTTATTAGGCTTGGGTGTTGTTGCGGTTCGTGGTCGCGGACTTTGGGCGGGCATTACTATTGATCCAGAACTGATGAGCGGTCACGATGCATGCGAAAGATTACTCGATAAAGGCGTGCTTGCGAAAGACACGCACGGTTCAACTATTCGTTTTTCTCCACCGCTGATTGTTGAGCGTGAACAGGTGCGCCAGGGTGTCGATACCTTAGCTGAAGTATTGAATGAAGCGAGGAAATAAATATGGAAACACCGACCATCAACCGTACCGTCCTCATGTCCGATGCTGATCATTTTCGCAATGTTGTCGAGCTGAATCGCTATAGTCATGAAGAGGATCAACCGGATACTATTCTGGCAAAAGTCGAGCACGCGCTGGTGAAGCGTACGTTCATGGATGCTGGCATAGAGGTTATTCAGCGCAAATCACCGCTTGCCTGCCAAGATGGTATCTACACTGCCAACTGGGCATTTTGTCTGGATAACAAAGCCGTTATGGCGCGCTTGCCAAATGTTCGGCAAGGCGAGGAAGCCCATGCTCAGCGAGTCCTGCGGGCACTAGGCAAAACAATCATTATTCCACCGCGCGGTTTGCGCTATAGCGGTCAGGGCGACACACTCCTTTGCGGTGATACGATCTTTGTCGGCCGACACTACCGTACCGATCCTGAAATGGCTGACTTTTTAGAAGAGGAGTTTCCTGACCGTCGCATCGTTCGTGTGCAGACTATTCCTGCCGTCGACAATGGACAGGAGGCGGTAAATCAGGTTTCTGGTTGGCCAGATAGTGATTTTTATGACATTGACCTTGCGATGGGTATCGTTGAGCCGGGCTTGATAGCATGGTGTCCTGAGGCATTTTTGCCCGAAAGCCAAAGTGCCATCGAAGCGCTCACCGACATTGAAAAGATCGAAATCAGCTACGAAGAGGCAACCAAGAAATTTGCGAGCAATTTTGTCAGTACCGGCAACCGGGTCATTATGGGAAATGCCCCAGACCTCGCAGCGAAGCTACATGCCAAAGGTAAGCAAACCGACATTTTGGAAACCAAGCAAATCAACAAAGCTGGCGGCTTTATCCGCTGTATCTCACTCACGCTCGATAACGAATAATTTACTCGTGCGAAGCCATAAATAGGCGTGCGAGGATCGACTTGAGAACTTCGTCTTTGCTGGCATCGCTGTCAACTTCGATCAACATGCCTTTGTCTCGGTATACATCAATAACAGGCAAAGTCTTTTCATTGAATTCATTAATGCGGGTTTCCAGAACATGCACCGCATCTTCCGGCCGGTCGCCGCGATCGCCAATTTCTTGTGAGGCGGCTTGTCGTTCGTACACTGTTGCTTCTTTCAGGTGGAGATAGACGACAGCTTTTATCGGGTGGCCGGATTCCTCGGCCGCCTGAATGATGCCTTGTTCTTCGCCAATCCATCGGCCAACGGAGCTGAGGATTAATGGCCGGCCGGTGAATTCTGGCTTTTTGAAGTAGGGCGTAAATAGTTTCAAGAAAACGTCAGATGGTGGCAGGCCGCCAGTATCGAGCGTTGCGAGATCTTCCGGAGACAAGACCTCACGGCTGCTCCTAAATACTTCGCCGCTGCTCAGGAGGGGTGCGTCAAACAATTGCGCCAATTCATGGCCGTGAGTATCTTTGCCGGCAAACGGCAGACCAAAAATATTAATTGCTCCGGTACCGAGCCATTTTTTTATTTTTTCCAGATGATCAGTAGATATCGGTAGTTTTTCCATATACGTAGTATAAAGGAGGCATACCGCAGAAACAAACTTTAGCACTCTGGTTGCGCGAGTGCCAAACACGCGCTATAATGACTAGTATGACAGATCGTCAGATGCAAATCCTCGCCGCCATTATTGAGCAATATGCTGAAGTGGCGTCACCTGTCGGCAGTGTAACGCTTGCCAAGTTGTTCGGCGTGTCGAGCGCGACGATTCGTAGCGAAATGGCAAAGCTTGAAGAGCTTGGTTTGATAACCCAACCTCACACGAGTGCCGGCCGAATTCCAACAGACCAAGGCTACCGTTTCTATGTGAACGCTATCAACGAGACGCAGGCAACAACCGTGCCACAACTTGATCGCAGTGCGAGAGCGATTGAGGCGCGAGTATCGACACATAGCGACCGCGCCGACCGCGCTATTCGCAGTGCTGTTGATAGCTTGGTTGACCTGACCCATAATCTCGGACTTGCAACCATCGGCGATGAACTCTATATGAATGGCATTGGTAATCTCTTTAGCCATCCGGAATTTGCGCAGGGCGATCACGTGCAAGCCGTCGCGCGACTGCTCGACAATCTCGAGCCATGGCTGCGTGAAGCTGCGCCAAACGAACCACTCAATGTCTATATCGGTAGCGAAAATCCGATAGGCAAGACCAGCGGCGCGTCACTCATTATTAGTCGGTTCCGCTCACCATATAGCGACAATAGCTATATCGGCGTACTCGGTCCTACTCGCCAGAGCTATGGCAAGGTCATGCGACTTGTTCGTCATGCCGGTGCTATGCTGGAGGAAGTTTTGTAAATGGCAAAAAGTAAACAAGACCAACCTGACGAAATTCCGGCTGTCGAAGAATTTGTGCAGCGCATTGATGAGCTAACACTTGATCTTCAGCGAACTCGCGCTGACTTCGAAAATTATCGCAAACGTGTTGATCAGGAAAAGCAAATCGCGCGCATGTCAGGCGAGGCAACGGCGGTGTTGAAGTTGCTGCCAGTCATCGATAACATTGAGCGAGCTGTCGTCCATCTTCCGGAAGAACTCACCGACAACAAATGGGCGCAAGGTGTTGCTGGCCTTTCAAAAAATCTTGAAAAATCACTCGATAGTATGGATATTAAACGCATTGAGGCCAAACAGGGCACGCCATTTGATCCTGAAGTGCATGAAGCAATCCAGTTTGACGAAGATGCCGAGGGCGAACACGAAGTGATCGCCGAAGAGCTGCAGGCAGGCTATACACTGCGCGGTCAACCGATTCGTCATGCTATGGTTCGCGTCACTAGACAGTAGTCGATGCTATAACCACAACGATGACTAGCACGCCCTCCTATTGCGTTGCCATCATAAACGGTATACGATGAGAATATCAAAACGTGGAAGTGAAAGTGAGGGGACATGCCAAATCTAGGTACACCAGAACTAATTATCATCTTACTAGTAGTATTACTACTGTTCGGAGGCAAGAAATTGCCAGAGCTCGCGCGCAGCATAGGAAGTTCAATGCAAGAACTACGTAAGGGTATGAACGGTGAGACGAAAGAATCAGAAAAATCTGCCCAAGCAGCAGACTCTAAAGAAGCCTAAGACCCACCACTCATCTGAACTGACATTTCTCGAACACGTACACGAGTTACGCGCTCGCTTATTTTGGATAGTTGCGATAGTCCTTGCTGCTTCTGTGGCGGGATTGCAGTTCAAAGATCAACTGATGAGTGTCGTCATGGCTCCGCTAGACGGCCAAAAACTTGTCTACCTTACCCCTGGTGGCGGTTTTAGCTTCATTTTTACGCTTGCCATCTATTTTGGCATTTTGGTTGCTATACCAGTGATCGTCTATCATATCTATCGATTCATGCAACCTCTGCTCGGGAACACGACACGTAAACTTATTGTCACATTCATGGTGCTTTCCAGCCTGCTCGCCATCGGTGGAGCAGCTTTTGGCTATTTTGTGACTATCCCTGCAGCACTGCATTTCCTGGCATCGTTTGCCGGTAGTGCAGTGACGCCGAACCTTACGGCCGACTCTTATCTCAACTTTGTTGTCGGGTATGTGCTGGGCTTGGCGTTATTATTCCAGCTGCCATTACTGCTGTTCTTGTTTGACCATGTGCGGCCGTTTCCTCCGGGTACGCTTATCGCGACGCAGCGCTTTGTGATCGTTGGAGCAACGGTCATGGCGGCGATTATTACCCCAACGCCAGATGCTTTCAATATGTCTATTGTTGCTGTGCCGGTCATCGCTATGTATCAGTTTGGTGTTGTTGCGATTTATACGCGTCACCGCAGGGTAGCGAAACAACATGAAGCTCCTATGGAGACTAGGGAGCAGCAAGCACCTGTTGTCGTAGAGGAAGTGGAAACTCCTGTAGTAATTGAAGTTCCCGAGCCAGTCGCTCGCGTACAAACGCAGCCATCACCCCCGCAATCTGCAAATCGCAAGTCAAAGGTCATTGATGGTTTTGTTCGTCCGCACGCTATCGGCAGTAGCGCTTCGGTTCCTGCTGCACGTCATCAGTTATCATCTGCAAAAACCTCAACATCGAAAGTTCGTTCGGTTGATGGGTTCGGCATCGCTAGTTATCAGTCGAACTCCTGATGAATGCACGAGAAAGATTATGAAATATCGCCTTATTGCCATCACTATCATCACCAGTATCTTTCTGGTTGTTCCGGTAGCGCGTGCTGCAGAGACAGACAATGCGGGTTTATCAATTTCACCAGTGCGAAAAGAAGTAGCGGTGGCGGCAGGTCAGTCTGCGGATGGCCAGTTGATCGTGACGAACAGAACAGATAAGAATATGACGGTAAGTGTTGCTGTACAGTCGCTTTCTGTTGCGAACCATACCTATGAATACCAGTTCAAGCCACTTGAATATAATTGGGTGAAGCTTGGAGCTACATCAGTATCGTTGCGCGCCCATCAGCAGTCACCGATTCCTTACACCGTTACCACACCTAAAGATGCTGCATCGGGCGGATATTATTTTGCACTACTCGCCAGTACACCTATGACGATCAATGGGGTGACAAGCACAGTGCGCGCTGCTATGCCGCTTTATGTCACGGTTGATGGGGGAGCACTGCGGCGTTCTGCAGCCATGGAAAATGCACAAGTGCCGTTTATCGTCACCGGAAGTACCTTTATGTATGCCTACGATGTCAAGAATTCCGGCAATGTTCATTTAAACGGTCATTTTACGACGCAACTTGAAAGTTTCTTTGGCCAGTCTCCAAAGGTAAGCGAAGATCATGCTGTATTTCCGAATACCGCTCGTACGATAAGTGGCACAATACCTTCGCCCCTCCTGCCTGGGATTTATAAGCTTACCTATGGTTATACAGCTACATCGTATGATGGGGTGATGAAAACCGCCTATATCGTGAATCTGCCGCTATGGTTTGTTATTGCCGTTCTTGCGGTAATCGGCATTGGTAGTTCGCTCAGACACCGGAGCAAGAATCACAAAAAGGCCGCGACAGATTAACTTTTGCCGATTGCCGTATAAGTGACGTCGACAGTGTAGACACCGGAGGACTTGGCGGTACTAATTAATACTCCGTAAGTGACAGAAGTAGCATCACCATTCTTGAACGGGCCATTAGCATCTTTTATCTGAACTTGCGAAAGAGTCATGCCCGTAAAGTCTGTGGTTGAGCCTGTGGTGTTATAGCCCCAGCTACTTGCGGTCAGAGGTGCGTCGCTGCCATTACCACTTGCGGCAATCGTGTCTGTGCCGTTTGTCATAGAGGTGCTAGTGGTTGCATTTATGTAGAGGTTGTAGCCGACAACATCGGTGGAAGTGACAGTTACTGTTTGCGATCCATTACCACCGAGGTTTGGTCCACTGGGTGAGAGGGTCATGCTGACTGCGCTACTCAGGCCAATCGAAATACTGGTCAGATTGCCATAGGGGACATCTGCTCCGTACACTCCCTTGCCATATGGTTGCGCTGCTACCGTGCCGCATGACACAATAGAACAGAGAAGAAGCGCCCAGGCAAAAAGCTGACTATTTTGCCTGGAAAATTTCGGTATAGAAAAACCCCTCATGGTTTCCAGTATAACAAATTATAATGCTTGACATTTTGCTTATGGTCTGACAACATGGGAGTATTACAAGTATAAGTGGTGGTAAACGGAAACATATAAGCTATGGGAACACGACTCTCGCAACGAACTAAAGCTCTCGGTGTTATATTTTCAGCGGTAGCAGTTGTATTGTCGCCAGTTGCTGCCTCTGCGGTATCAAACAGTGCGAACACGACTGTCAGCGCGACAGTAAACGATGTCATTAGTATTAGCAGTAGCAGCACTGTATCATTCTCTATTACACCAACATCTGGTGGTGTTGTGAGTAACGGTAGCGATACTGTCACTGTCAGCACAAACAAGGCTGCAGGTTACACGTTGACTCTTGCAGACTCTGACGCTACATCTAACTTGGTGAGCGGTTCCGACACATTTACTCCACACGCCGGCACGCAAGCTGCACCAACAGCACTTGCGAACGGTAAATGGGGTTATGCAGTTGCAACTGTCGGTGGATTTGACGCATCGTACAGTAGCGAGACCAACAATGCATCGAGTACATCAAAGTGGGCAGGTGTTCCTGTAACCGGATCGCCAAATACGCTCAAAACAACAAGCAGCACTGCAACAAACGATACAACAACCGTTTGGTACGCTGCCAAAGCAAACACCAGCCAGCCATCTGGCACCTACACCGACTCGGTGACCTATACCGCAACAACGAATTAGTATAAGCGACTAGCTTACATACTGGGAGGATACACAGACACATGATTAGTCATGCAGATTATCGCCGATATGCCAGCAAATTGAAAAATGCATTTATTGCAATTGTGCTGGTGGCGACTGCTGTGCCGGCCTATCCTGCGCAGGCACAATCAGATTCTAAGCGAGAAGGTATCACCATGTCACCGACGAGCCGTCAGTACACACTTGATGCGGGCTCGGTAATGAATGACAAACTGACAATCATCAATGATGGTACGACCGACTACGACTTTCTTCTCTATGCGCGTCCATACTCTATTGAGAATAATCAATACGACAAACCTGATTTTACGACAACAGTTCAAAATGCTGATTTATATAGTTGGGTGCAATTTCCTACAGCAAAATATCATATCAAGGCTGGCGCAACTATGAACGTGAGCTTTTCGGTGCATGTACCAAGCGAGGCTGCTCCTGGTGGGCACTATGGCGTCGTCTTTGCCGAAGTTCAGCCAAGTCCCGAGCAAGCTGCGGGAAACTCTGTCGTTCGCAAGAAGCGAGTTGGCGCTATCATATACGCAACGGTAAACGGTGCAGTGAAATTAGTAGGTAACGGAGCAGGTGGTGAGATTCCTTTCTGGCAAGTCCAACCACCACTACGAGCAACGGTTGCTGCGAAAAACACCGGTAACACACACTTTACGGATAAGATTAAACTGACCGTGCGTGATGTGCTGGGAAATGTTCGATACCAGTCGACCAAAGATTACCAAGTATTGCCTGGTACGACGCGAACAGTTGAAACAAATTGGGAATCTGCGCCGTGGTTTGGCTTTTACCGAGTAGAAACAGAACAGAAGTTTCTCGACAAAACGATCCAGTCGAGCGGTTATGTTTTGATGATGCCACGCCTTCTCCCTGTGCTCCTGGTGGTCATGGTTATTATCGGAGGCGTCTATGCGTCCTACCGCCGTAACAAAAAATAGCAGTAGGCTTCTTCTCCTTGTTCTTGCTTGTTTTGTCGTAGCCGTTACTATTGTTGGTGTTGCATCAAAAGCTGCAGCGCAGAGTTCTACCGTTGCGGCAACTATCTGTGCTCCAACATCGATGGTAACCCTAGTGCATCCGGTCAGCGACAGTGTCGTCACGAGTACGACAGTACCTATAGATGGTACGGTCAATCAAGCAAGCCAAATTGAGATACGGATTGATGGTGTTTTTGATAGTGTGATACCGCTTGCCATCGGCCAGACAACATTCTCGGGTTCGGTGCAGATTGCTTCGGGTACTCATACGATAGAAGCGACAGCTCTCAATGTATGCGCCGGTCCTAACGGTACGGCCTCTGCAGTCGTTACGTATACACCACCTCCGCAAACGCCATCAACCGGTACTGGTACGCCAACAACTGTTGAGGGCGTATCACCGGTTGGTAGCGATGGTGATGCGCACCAATCAACAGGTGGTCTCAGCCTGCTTGATCAAATGATTAGACCAATTCGTGAATTTGCCGCATGGCTCAATATCGATACCGGAAGTCAAATCGAAAATGTCAGTAGCTTGTCGATAGGTAAGGCTATCACTATGACAATAGGTATGTATCTCCTCGTCGTTGGACTTGCGCCAACATTTTTGCAATGGATAAGCTCGCTACCCATCTTCGTCCATGCTTTTCCCGCGATCTCTTCCTCTGGGCGTATGCGTCGTATCGGTCGCATCGCCCGAGTGATTGGCATATTGCTCATTCTGATTGCACTTTTTCTGTAAACGGCATTGCCGCTATGCTTTTTTCCTCTATAATGAGAGCAGATGTTACCGATAAAAGACTTGCTGTCAAAACCTATGAGTCGCAAGGAATTTTTGCGCTTATTTGCCTTGGCGCTGCTCGGGCTCTTCGGCATCAATAACTTTATTTCGTATATTTTGCGTAATCAGGGTTCGTCGTCCGGCTCAGCGAATACTACCGGCAAAACATCATCTGCTCATGGTTTTGGCACGAGTACATACGGCCGATAATCTCTAACAGAGGTAATTATATCTATATTAGCACTCTTGACATGAGAGTGCTAATTTTATACACTAAAAATATTGGCAATCTATGCATTAGAGTGCTAGAATAGGATAAGAAAACAATATACTGTACTTAAAGGAAGGGAACTATAAATTATGGGTAAAATTATCGGAATTGACCTCGGTACAACAAACAGCGCTGTAGCATACATGGTCGCTGGCAAACCGGAAGTTATTGCAAATGCTGAGGGTAACCGCACTACACCATCTGTTGTTGCTATCAATAAAAAAGGCGACCGCTTGGTTGGGCAGGTTGCACAACGTCAGCGTGTCACCAATGCTGAAAACACTATTTATGGAGTAAAGCGTCTGATCGGACGTAAGTTTACTGATGACGAAGTCAAAAAAGACATCGACATTATGCCGTTTAAGATCGTCAAAAAGGGTACCGGTGTTGCTGTCGCTATGGGCGACAAGGAATACACGCCAGAAGAAGTTTCGGCGATGATTTTGAGTAAAATCAAAGCTGATGCTGAAGCATTCCTCGGCGAGCCAGTTACCGAAGCTATCATTACGGTACCTGCATACTTTGATGACTCGCAGCGTCAGGCGACAAAAGATGCTGGTAAGATTGCCGGTCTCGAAGTAAAACGTATCATCAATGAGCCAACTGCTGCCGCACTGGCGTATGGTCTTGAGAGCAAGAAGGACGAAAAAATCGCTGTCTTCGACCTTGGTGGTGGTACATTCGACGTCTCTATTCTGGAACTTGGCGATGGTGTATTTGAAGTCCGTTCAACTAATGGTGATACACACCTTGGTGGTGAAGACTTTGACAACCGCATTGTTAACCACTTCATTGATGTATTCAAAAACGAAGAAGGTGTTGACCTGAAGTCTGACAAGGCTGCAATGCAACGTCTGAAAGACGAAGCTGAAAAAGCCAAGAAGGAACTTTCCAGCACGACTGAATACGAAGTGAATCTGCCATTTATTACGGCAGATGCTGATGGTCCGAAACATTTCGAGTACAAGCTAACCCGCGCAAAGCTCGAGGAGCTTGTCAAAGATCTGATTGATCGTTTGGCGGAGCCTGTCGAGAAGGCACTCAAAGATGCTGGCGTGAAAGCAAATGAAATCGACGAGATTGTTCTGGTCGGCGGTATGACTCGTATGCCTGCTGTCGTTGAAAAGGTAAAATCTATCTTTGGTAAAGACCCGCTCAAGGGTGTGAATCCTGACGAAGTTGTTGCTGTTGGTGCTGCTATTCAGGGTGGTGTACTGCAAGGTGATGTCAAGGACGTGTTGCTACTCGATGTCACTCCGTTATCACTCGGTATCGAAACCATGGGTAGCGTCAGCACTAAACTCATTGAGCGCAACACGACTATTCCAACCAGCAAGTCTGAAACATTCTCAACTGCCAGCGACAATCAGCCACAAGTTGAAATTCATGTACTGCAAGGTGAGCGTGAAATGGCTGCGGACAACAAATCACTTGGCCGCTTTATTCTCGATGGTATTGCTCCTGCACCTCGGGGTATCCCACAAATTGAAGTTACCTTTAATCTCGATGCGAACGGTATTTTGAACGTCACCGCAAAGGACAAAGGTACTGGCAAAGAACAATCGATCACCATCCAGGACTCTGGTAACATGAGTAAGGACGATATCGAAAAGGCTCAAAAAGAAGCTGAGATGCACGCCGAAGAAGACAAGAAAAAGCGCGAAGCTGTCGATGCTCGTAATCAGCTAGAAAACGGTATTTACCAGGCAGAAAAAATGCCTGACGAGTACAAAGACAAGATCTCTGACGATGACAAAAAGGTGATTGAAGAAGCTGTTGAAGAGGCGAAAAAAGTTAAAGACAATGCTGATGCAAGCAAAGACGAACTCGAAGCAGCCGTCAAAGCATTGAACGAAAAGATCATGCCTATCGGTGCCAAGATGTACGAAGCTGCATCAAAAGAAGAAGCGTCTGAATCTGAAGACGGCGATAGCAAAGACGACGGTCCGGTAGAAGGTGAAGTTGTCGAAGAAGAAAAGAAAGACGACGAATCGACAAAATAAAAGTAAAAACTGCATGACGAAATAGAGAGGCCAAGGCCTCTCTATTTTTGTGGTAGTTCCCAGAAAAGTGCAGCCCAGACCATGCCTGGGTCGCTACGATAAATTGGCGTATGGAACCATGAACCATCTGGGTTCACAAGCTCAGGATAGGTACCATGTCGTTCTATGAGTGCAGCGAAGTTTTTGTACTGCTGCTCATACTCGGGTCGTTTATATTTCTTGAGAGTGTGGAGGTAAAACGTGCCGTGCCATGTCCAAATAGAAGTACCGGTATAGTTGTTCATAAAGAACTTCCCCATACCCAGGCGGTATTTGAACACATAGGGCTTTTGGCAGTATTGTAGCGGATAAAGCTCATTCAGGCCGGCTTTGTTAATATAGTCAAAGGTTTTATTAGCTAACTCTTTGTCATCAATGACGCCAAGGAAAAACGGCATGAGTCCGCACTCTGAGCTCCACACATTCGTCACAAAATCTGCTTTGAAAAATTCACCGTTCCAGTAATGATCGAGGAGTACTTGGCGATAATATTCAGGTTTGTAGGGAAAACCTTTGAGATCAAGATCCTGGGCACATTGTGCCATGCGGCCGATGAGTGACCATGCATAAGCGCTGCGGTCGTAGTAGACGGCATCTCGCATTTCTGCAAATTTCATCGTCTTCAGATCGCCGTGTTCGACATGCAAAAATGTGTCGACATAACGACGTAGCATATGCTCAAGGAAGTGTCGTTCCATTCTATTAAGCGGATAGTTGCTTACGACAATACAGTGCAGCAACCAAGGCAGACTATCGACACCTTGCTTTGCCGGTGCATTAAAAGTATTTCCGGCCTTATCGATACAGGTTGTTACATCTCCGGCACGTTGGTAGTGAAACAGTGCCCATGAAAGCGTGTGATGTACTTGCTCGCCGTAACCAAGTTTCACTAGTGACTGACAGACCGTACCAAAATCCCGCATCCAAAAGAAATTGAAATGCCCCAGACTGGTTCGAAAAAAGTCTCCTTCAAACAGTTGGTCAACGATTTGCTCACATATTTTGCGAGCATCACCCTCGAAATATAAATCAGTCGATGGCAGGTAGCGGTTCATGATTTGCCGGGTCTCGGCATGGATTGTTCCTAGTATGCCACCGAGGCCTCGAATGATCTTTTCCATTGAGGTGCAGTATAGCATAGAAAGGTTATGCTTGCATAAACGGAATAGTAGTGCTATAAAGAAGTCAGAAGTAGGTTCAGCGGGGACAGAGAAAAGTCCCGTCCAGTGCGGTTGCTTCACCAATCAACAATTAAGCATTTGTTGTGCAGTGAAGAGCCGTGTTTTTTATATCTCCACAACACAACAGGAAGGGGACGAGCACATGTTAAAGGTATATACAGAGCAGGATCTCAAAAGAGCTATAGAGATTGCTGAAGATGCCCATAATGGCGTGATGCGTATGGATGGAACACTTTATATTGATCATCCGAAGCGAGTCATGAGTATGCTGGCCGTACAAGGCTATTCGGAAGCGACGCAAATAGTTGGTGTACTGCACGATGTCGCCGAGGACTGCGAAGAGTGGCCGCTTGAAAGAATACAAAATGAGGGCGGATTTGATAGTGAAGTTATATATCCGCTGGCACTTATGACAAAAGAAAAGGGTCGGGACGAGTACTACTATGAGCATATTTATATTCCTCGTATCGCGACGCATCCTCGCTCTCGTGCAGTCAAACGTGACGACCTGATGGACAATATGGATCTTACGAATATAGAAAACCCATCACCGAAGCAGATTAAAAATATCGAGAAGTACGGCCGCGCGTTGGTCTACTTATCACGCTTCCCGCAGCCACGAGTCTAGATGCTATACTGACGACATGAAACCGTTGATCGGAATAACCGCTGGCACTGTTTATAATCATAAGTTCCCTTACTATCCTTTCACTTATGGACAAATGCATACCTATGCCGAAGCAGTGACCGCGGCAGGTGGTACACCCGTGATTCTACCAATAGGTACCGTCGATAGCACTCCGGAGATTTTGGCGCGACTGGATGGTATTCTGTTCGCAGGCGGTAATGATATAGCACCCAAGCTATACGGTCAAAAAGCGCAATATATTGAAGAGCGAGGTTCCGATGATCCGCGTGATGCATTTGAAGTTGCGCTGATGAAGCATGCGCTAAAAGAACACGTTCCGATACTCGCAATTTGCCGAGGTATGCAACTGCTGAATGTCGTGCACGGCGGTACTCTATATCAGGATATTGCAAAGCAAGTTCCAGAAGCGAACAATCACCTCGGCAGGCTTATTGTGGAAGATTTTCTCTATTCGGCACATGAACTCACTATTGCTCCAGAATCAAAACTGGCTGGAATCCTGGACAGAACCAAAATTAAAGCAAACAGCCACCATCATCAGGCCGTCCATGAAGTCGGTGACAAATTGCTGGTTAGTGCTCGTGCGGAAGATGGCATGATTGAAGGCATCGAGAGCACCGATGATGATTTTGTGATTGGCGTGCAGCCTCATCCTGAAGCTCTGGTCAGTATTCCTGATTCTGAATGGAAACCACTTTTTGCTGCGTTTGTTACTGCGGCTAGTCGCAAAATTACAAAGCGTCCTTCAACGAAAAAGTAAACATCGTACGCCATTCGTCGAAGGTGCCTGTGCATGTTTGAATAACCAAACGCGGCGCACCTTCGTTTACTTTGCGGAATATCGATGTGTCGGTTGATTGGAAATTATGAACATCTTGGAGTACGTAGGTAAAGACCCTGCCATTAGAAGTATATAGCTTCGCTATTGTTCCGACTGGCGGCGGGCTCTCTCCAATCTTTCCAAAGACGGCAGCCGTGCCGTGACCATATATAAATGTCATGCCGGCCGTATTATTAGCGATCATTGTTTGCACAGCAAATTCGGCATTAGTCGGACTGAGCGTCCATGTGCCACTTGCTTTGTCGTAGCCACCCGTATCAACGGGAAGGTCAATGCCTGCTGATGGAATTGTGATACGAGCAGGATAACCGGAAATAGTTTTCGCTGGTTTTGCTTTTGGCGGTGTATGGATGATCTGCGGTCTTGCCGCCCAAGCTGCCTGCTCCGATACGTAGGATAAGTAGAGGAGGCTCCCTATAAACCCAACCACCAAACAATAGGCGAGGGCTATGTTACCAATGAGTGTGACTTTTCGTCGCATTCGCACCTTACCATGACTTGTAATGGTGGAGGGCAAGCAGCGCGAGTCGTGAAGCTATAGCAATACCGGCAGCAATGGCAACACTTGCCGCGATGATAGTCAGGAGAGATGAGTTGCCAGTATACGGAAGTGTGTCGGGCATAAATGCACCAGCTCCACCGCCAGGTGTTTCGGGTGTCGTCGAGCTGGGCGTTACCGATGTCGCACATCCTGTTTCACCTATCGTGATAGTCGTGCCATTAACATTGACTGCCGTACCGCTGGAGACGCTGCCTCCGGTTGTATTACCACCAGAACTAGCGCCTCCGCTGTTTGCATTTTGATCGTTGTATGTTGCTTGGTAAATATTATTTGTACAGGTCAGTGTGACACTTTGCTCATCATTAATAGTGATGCCGCAAGTGGATCCCGGTCCCGTGTCTGTACAGCTTGCAGTTTGGGCGTTTGCGAGTCCGCCAAAACTAGTTGTGGCAATCAGGATTGCTGTCATAACCCGTATGATTTGTTTCATGGAAACCTCCCTGTGGATTTAATTTGGGTATACATCCATTCTATGCATAGGAAAATAAATATGACAACAATCAAAATTTATTATATTCATAAGCATATTGAAATTACAGAGGAAATATGAAATGGCTGTGATTTTTTTAACAAAAAAGTTTGAATAAACTGACTACACTGAGAATATTCAAACGAACGCAAAAGGCAAATGCAAAGGGAGAAAAGATGCGTGATTATCTAGAGCCGGCTCTGAAATACCTGACAAAAGTAGTGCCGCACCCGTCAGCCATGAAAGCATTTATGACGGAGCACAGAGCGTTTACCTACATGACCGTTGCCGGGCTTTTGATAATTGTAACATCCACACTGTTGTTTGCCCGACACATTATGATAGCTGATGCAAAACAAAATAGTACGTCAGAGACTACACATACCGGGTCAATCAATGTGACTGCACCCGACCAGTCGGCAGATGGTATCCATACATCTCAGCAAGTCATCAATACCGTTTCTCCAGATGGCCGAGCAAAGACGAATATTTCCGTCAATGGCCAGCATATAGCAGTTCCTCAAAATGGCTCATTCCATAAGACAATCAAGACCGAAAACGGCACGACAAGTATGAATGTCACTGTAAACGGTGATTCGACCAACTCCAATACATCAAGCATATCGACCAACCTGCAAGTGATGAGCGACAACGTTACTGTCGATCAACGTTCAGAATTTCGTACGCCATAGCATGTGGTCAGCCGAGTCCGGTTGCAGCCGTCCGGCTGCGATCGGGCTCGGGCGAACACCCGAAGTCAATCCATTAATAATATAAGGAGGACAAAATGAAAATAGCAAAGTCAGCAGGGGCCGCAGTGACGTCACTCGGTTTGGTGGTAGGACTCGCGGGGTTCGCCGGCGCGACATCGGGAACCATCGGTAATACCGGTCCGGGTTCAAACAACCAGATTACGTCGAATAGTTCACGTAATGCGACGCTGCTCAATAACAACAATCTATCGGCGACAAGCGCTAACTCGCAAAACGCTACGTCAGGTAATGCACGTGTTTCATTTAACACGACTGGTGGTGGTGCACAGACTGGTTCTGCACTAAATACAAATAGTGCAAATGTATCTGCCAATATTAATAATGGCAGCAGCAGTGCGGGACTTGCAGGTTGGTTTGGTGGAAGCGGATCTAACTCCGCAAATATCAACACAACTGGCCCGCGCTCTAACAATCAGGTATTGTTCAATGACAATAGCAATTTGCTTGTCACGAATAACAATAACCTAAATGTCGTCAGTACCAATACACAAAACGCGCATTCTGGTAGTGCACGTGTGAGCGGTAATACGACAGGTGGTTCTGCAATCACCGGTAACGCTTCAAATAGCAACTCGCAAACAGTAAACCTTAGCGTTTCTAACTAGCGAAAATACTGCTATCGGGAGGGATAGTATTCCCTCCCACCATGACATTATTTCAAAACCTATAAGGAGGCGCCATGCAAACAGTCAGCCGTATCTTACGAAAAACCATAGTATATGTGGCGGTGGTTGTTCTTGCTGGTGGTGCACCTCTTGCGCAAGTTGTTGCCGCCGATACTACGCCGGTAAAATCAGGTAATTATACATATAATCCTGACACGCAGCATTGGGATAGCAAAACCTGGCGCTGGGATCCTGCCCAGAATAAATATGTACGGATAGTTGCCACCAGTTCACCATCGCCGTCTCCTTCTGCCTCTCTCGCACCAAAAAATAGCAGTGCGCCAGAAGGCACATCTGCAAATGCCGCGCAGAATGCATCTCCGACGGGCTCTGATGCAACAGTGACACAAAATACAAATGGATCGACAACCATAAATGATAATACTAATGCCAGTGTTACAAATAATCTTGATTCAAATGCATCAACAGGAAGTGCAGACGTGCACCGCAATACAGCTGCTGGTGACGCCCGCACTGGTAATGCTTCGGCCGATACGACGATTATTAATAGTGTGCACTCCACGGTCGGCGATGGTGAAAATAGTGGTGTCGCGCATTTCACGACAAATCTTTATGGTGACATTGTTGGTGATATCACGATTGGCCCCAATATCGACAATGCCCGAATTGATAAAAATACGAATCTTTCCAGTACAACAAATGTGAATAATAACGATCAACTGGTGAATAACCAAACATTACAGGCGACTTCAGGTGATGCATCGGTGCGCGGTAATACAACCGGTGGCAGTGCGGTAAGTGGCAATGCCAACACGGTTGCAAATGTGCTGAATCTTATTAATACGATTATCGCTGCAAACAAATCATTTGTGGGTACGATAAATATCTATGGTAATTTGAACGGTGACATTCTGGTGTCGCCAGACTTCATTCCGCAACTACTTGCAAGTAATGCACAGGTTGTCGGTAACTATAATATGCCACTTTCTATGACGACCAATGATGATCAGTCCATCGTCAATAACGTAAAGTTGAATGCCACGACTGGCACCGCTGCAGTCAAGAATAATACAACTGCCGGTAATGCGCAGACGGGTACGGCGCAAACAAACCTGACGATTCTGAATCTTACAGGGCATCAAGTCGATGCGAGTAAAAGCTTGCTCGTGTTTGTAAATGTTCTGGGCAAATGGGTAGGTATGATTGTCGACGCGCCCGGTGCCACATCTGCTGCACTTGGTAGCGGTGTGATCACTGACAATACAACACTCAGCAGTACGGCAAATCTGAATAACAATGTCGGCATCACGAATAACCTTGATCTGAGCTCGGCTTCGGGTAATGCAACCGTTGCCGGTAACACAAAGGGCGGTGACGCGGTGACTGGCAACGCAACCGCAAGTGCGAATATCGCCAACATTAGTACCAGTCAGTTCAACCTGAGTGACTGGTTTGGAGTGCTCTATATAAATGTCTTTGGTAGTTGGATTGGTAGCTTCGGTATTGATACTGCAGCTGGTACTATTACACCACTTAGTGGCGATGCGATTGCTGCGTCAGCTGGTGTGGCGGGTGCACCAAATCTTCACTTTGGCTTCCGCCCGGCAACCCGTACAAGTTCGGCACTCTCTGCGGTTGGTGGAGGAGGTTCGTCTTCAGGTGGTGATATGGCGGGATTGGTATCGGCCATGCAGGCAAGTCGCAACACGCAACCAATTCTCCAAGCTGGCACAAGCCCGCATGAAGATCCGTTCTCACTCGTCATGATGATCACTGGTTTCACGATTGTCGGTGCATCGGGTATCTTCTGGATCATTCGCCGCTGGGCAGTGTATCGAACAGCTGTCGCCTAATTTCAGATTCTGTAACTAGCACTCTTGAATATTGAGTGCTAGTTTACTATACTGGTTACAGATGACGAAACGTGATTACTACGAAGTTCTTGGTGTCGATAAAGGCGCCTCAGCTGACGAAATTAAAAAGGCCTTTCGCAAACAGGCAGTCCAGCATCACCCTGACAAAGAAGGTGGTGATGAGACAAAATTCAAAGAAATCAATGAAGCCTACGAAGTACTCAAAGATCAGCAAAAGCGGCAGCGCTATGACCAGTTTGGTCATGCAGGTGTCGGTGGTGCAGGCGGCGGAGCCGGTGGTAATCCTTTTGGCGGCGGGTTTGGTGGCCAGAATGTTCATTTTGACTTTGGCGGCGGTGAAGCATTTGGCGATATCTTTAGTCAGTTTTTTGGCGGTGGTGCGCAGCAATCGGCTGGTCCGCGTCGCGGTCGCGATATAGAGACAAATGTCACGCTGACATTTGAAGAAGCGGTGTTTGGTGTGGAGCGTGAACTCGAGCTCGACATGGATGACGAGTGTGAGCACTGTCATGGTACAACGGTAGAGCCGGGTCACGACATGAAAACCTGTCCTACTTGCGGCGGTTCTGGTCAGAAAACACAGGTGGTTAATACTATCTTTGGTCAGATTCAGCAGGCCACAACATGCCCCGAGTGTAAGGGACGCGGCAAAGTTCCCGAGAAGGTTTGTACTGTCTGTCATGGCAAGGGTACCCAGCGCCGCAAGCAGTCATTGCAAGTCAAAATTCCGGCAGGTATTGATGACGGTGCGACAATACGACTACGCGAACGCGGCGAAGCAATCGGTGGCGGCGGACGCGGTGACTTATACGTGAATGTTCGCGTCAAAGCACATAAAAAGTTTACGCGCGAAGCAGACATTATTCTGTCCGAAGAGCACATTAATATGGTTGACGCTGCGCTCGGTACTGAGATTGATGTTGATACAGTTGACGGTACAGTACGCATGAAAGTTCCGGCTGGTACGCAGAGCGGCACCGACTTCAAACTCTCTGGTCATGGCGTGCCGCATCTTCGTGCAGAATCTCGGGGTTCGCACATCGTTACCATCGTCGTGAATACGCCAACCAAGCTGACGAAACAGCAAAAAGATTTGCTGCAACAATTCGGCGGTAGCAAAAAACGCAGCCTCTTCTAGCATTTGACACTTTTTAAATTTATGGTTAAAGTAAAAATATCCAAACAACGTGTTTGGTACGAGAGTAGGGAGCTCGAGTGAGCGAAGTTTCAATCGGCACATTGATTGCTATTGCGATCATTGGTGGTGGACTGGGTGCCATGGCACCTTATTTCTTCCTCAGCTTGATTTGTTTTGTGCTCGTTGGTCTACTGTGGGGATTGATTATCACCAAGCCTTTCTACGAGGCATGGGTAGACAAACGCTATAACGATCAGCTGAATAGAGCAGTCCTCAAGCAACGAGATGAAGTCATCAACCTTCCTCTGTCAGATCACGGCGGGCATTAAGCCCTCCGTGGTCTGACGATTACCCCTGTTATTTCTGAGATACAACTTACGCTTTATAGCCGAACAATATACTTGAAATATTAACGACAAAATAGTATAATAACAGATGTCATGTGGGATTCATTCCGATTGTCCGCAGTCGGCAGTTTTTCTTTTCGCAGAATTGCCCTCCTTTTCATGGCCGTCACTATGTCGGCTCTTTTTATGGCAACTGCGTATAGCACCACTACTTTTGCTGCAGATGCCAGCTGGAATGGTGATTCTATTACTTATGGCAGCGATACCTATGCCAAAAAAGACCTGACATTACCAGGCACGGATAGCGGCTCTGCCGCATATGTTTCGACGGCACAGTCAACCACCTGTCCGCGACCAGCCAAGGTGATCGTTGTACCTAGTGGTGCAGATACAACCAAAGAGATTGCTAATGCCAAAGAGATTGACTATACCGTCGACTGTAACAACAATTACACGAATCCAGGTGCAACCAAGACAATTTCGATTGCCGCCAAGTCAGGCGCGAGTAGCGATGGAGGAGATGATAAAAAAGATCAGACTTCCTGTGCAGTGCAAGGTGTTGGTTGGATTGTTTGTTCAACCTCACGCTTTATGGCTGACAGCATGGATCGTGTCTATGGTTGGATCAGTGACTTTTTGACCGTCAAGCCGCTATCGACCGCAACAGACAGTCCGCTTTATCAGACATGGGCGATTGTCCGTGGTCTTGCGAACGCTTGTTTCATCGCGGCATTCCTAATCATTATTTATTCGCAAATCACCAGTTACGGCATTAGTAACTATGAAATCAAGAAGATGGTTCCGCGCCTCATCATCGCGGCAATTTTGGTGAACGTATCGTACTTTATTTGTGCGGCAGCAGTCGACCTGTCAAACATCATGGGCGACAGTGTTGCCAAAGCACTTGCCGATATTCGCAATGCACTACCGTCACCAACGCCACAAGGCAATCTGTTTAATACTGGCGGACAAGGTGCTATTTGGGCGACAGTGACTGGCTTTATCCTGAGTGGTGGTACTATCGGTGCGATTGGTCTGACAGGTGCAACAGCTGGTGGCTCTATTGCTGCGCTTGCAACCCTGATGTTCCCTGTCTTGATTATGGCGATTCTCAGTGTGCTTGTTGCACTTTTGGTACTGGCTGCTCGTCAGGCACTCATCACTATACTGGTGATTCTTTCGCCGCTAGCATTCGTGGCATTCCTGCTGCCAAATACTGAAAAGCAGTTCGAAAAATGGCGTGGTCTATTTACAACGATGTTGATGGTCTTCCCGATGTTTTCACTGCTTTTCGGCGGCTCGCAGTTGGCGTCATATATTATTATTCAGAACACTGATCAGGTGAGTGTGGTGATTCTGGCACTCTTTGTCCAGGCCGCACCATTGGCACTTACGCCATTCCTCGTGAAATTCAGCGGCTCGCTGTTGGGTCGTTTGGCAGGTATGGTCAACAATCCGCAAAGAGGCTTGGTGGATCGTTCGCGTAACTGGGCGAAAGACCGTGCAGATACTTTATCCAAGCGCAAGATGGCACTGGGTGAACAGCGACCTGGATATACCGCAGGTGGTTTGGCATATCGTCGTTCACGCAATAGGCAAATGAAGGATCGCAGGAAGAAGAAATACGAGTCACAGTTGGAGGCTGCATACGCCAACGATGGTCAGCTTCAAGGCATCTTTGCTGATACAAAGGCAGCAGATTTCCGCAAAGCAACTGGTGATGCTATCGCAGAACGCAAGTTTGAACAAAGGAAACACTCGTCACCGTATATGCAAAATCTGGCTGGTACTCAGCGACTTGAACAGGCTCGCGTCAGGACAATGCATGCTGAGGAGGAAGAGGCGTGGGCAGTTGCTGAGGCAGGCGTGCAGAACAAACATGATGCTCGGTTCAATGCCTTTGCTGGCGCAGCTTCTCAGAACTACACTGCACAAAAACTATCTGAAAGTGCCTTGTCGATTGCTAAGAGTGAGCAAAGTATCAACTACGCTAAAGCACTGAGTGATTCTATAGAAATGCAGCAACGAGCAGGTGGTATTGATCGCCTTGGTGCCGTGAAGGTCAATGCCAATGCGCTCAATGAAGTGATTCAAGCCGGACAGAAAAACGTCGAGGCTATCAAGATTGCATCTCCTATTAAGCCTGGTGACATCAAATCGATGCGTGTCGAGTTTGATAAGGCAGTCATTGCAAATGACGTTGACTCACTCCGCGCGTATGCCGATATGCTGGGTAGCTCGAGCAACCCAGGTATTGATGAATTGCGAAAGGCATTGAGTGCTCATCACAATGCTATCAAAGCCTCTGACATGCACGAGACATTTATGCACTTCCTGAGTGGTAATGGCACAATCAATACTTCTGCCAAGGACATCGGCGATTACAGCCGTGACTTCGAGGGCGGCTACCGTAGTATGCATGCGGTGAGTGCCGACGTAAACACATGGAAGAATATGGATGCTAATCAATTTGCAACGCAAAAAGCTTCATCGCAAAAGCAAGCCCTCATGTCGCGTGGTGATGACGGTAACTGGGCAATCTCACGTCGCGCTGCTGTTGGTATCATGAAGTCACCATCTGCTTGGGCAAACATCAAGGAAGAGATGAAGCCATTCATTATTGCTCGTGCAAAGGGACTGCTTGGTGTGAAGCCAAATGGTGCTCTGCACGCATATGATACACCTGACGATATAACTGATCCGCCTGCTCAGCAGATTCCTGATGATATGGTTCCGCCGGAGTTATAAATTGATTGATAAAACCATAAGTAGTATAATTCGAACATGAAAAACAGTAGTGAGCAAATCGTATATGGATCATTCGAGTCGGTGATATTACCGGCATTTTCGAACGAGCCATTCATTGCCAAGGTCGACACCGGTGCATTCTCTGGTGCTATTCACTGTTCAGAGCTCAAGGAAGTCATCCGCGATGGCAAAAAAGTATTGCAGTTTAGGCCGCTTACTTCAGAAAAGAGCCAGATCGCTAAGCGCTATAGTCGCAAACATGTTCGTAGCTCGACCGGTCACCGAGTAGTGCGCTATCTCATTACTACCGAGATTATCATTCGAGGTGAACGTTATTCAGTGAAGATTGGCTTGTCTGATCGTCGTGATATGCAGTACGAAATATTAATTGGCCGCCGATTTTTGCGCGAACACGGTATCATAGTAGATGTGCGCGTAAATGAGGAGCTTGATAAAGATAACGGAACAACTATATGAAAATTGCTATTCTTTCCAACGGTAACGGTAACTATTCAACCAAGCGATTGGTTGAGGTTGCTCGCGCGCGCGGCCATGAAGTAAAAGTTATCAAGTATCGCGACTGTTATGCCTCAATCGAAAAGAATAACCCAACGGTTAGTTACCAAGGTGAGGATTTAGAGCGTTTCGATGCTGTTATTCCACGTATTTCTGCCAGTATGACCCGTTATGGTTCTGCGATTGTCCGTCAACTGGAAATGCAAGGTGTCTATAGTGTGTCCAGTTCGATTGCCATAGTTCGCTCACGCGACAAATTACGCAGCTTGCAATTGCTTGCAAAGGCTGGCGTAGGTATCCCTAAGACCGTTGTTTCACGTAACTCGACTGATATCGACGACCTTATCGACAAGATCGGCGGCACGCCGGTTATTATCAAGCTTGCTCGAGGTACACATGGCAATGGCGTTGTTTTAGCCGAGAGCAAAAAAGCGGCAAAGTCTGTATTGCAGGCGCTGTATCTTACCAATGAAGATGGTACGAACGTGCTATTACAAGAATTCATCGCAGAATCAGCAGGTACCGACATCCGTGCGTTTGTTGTGGGTGGCCGCGTGGTTGCCAGCATGAAACGCCAAAGTCTCGACGATGATTTTCGATCAAACCTCCACAAGGGTGGTGAGGGCACATCAGTTAAATTAACCGACGAAGAGCGCAAAACTGCCATTCGTGCCGCGCGTGCTGTTGGCCTGCATATCGCCGGTGTCGACCTGATGCGTAGCGAACACGGGCCACTTGTTCTCGAGGTAAATGCCAGTCCTGGTTTCGGTGTCGAGAAGGTAACTGGCCGTGATGTTGCAACAGCTATCATCGAATACGTTGAAATGAACGCCAAGCGTCGCAACAAAAAAGACAAGGTTGGCGCTTAAACAATGCCCCGATGGGCGAAAGCAGTCGCAATCGTCTTGGTGGTGATTGTTGGTGCGACTATTTTGTGGTGGCAAATGAGTTATGATGAATCTTCACTCCGGCTCGACGGTCACCGCTATCACGTTAGTATTATGCGAACGGATGCCGAACTGCAAAAGGGTCTATCTGGAACAAGTAGCTTGCCTGAGGGCAATGCTATGCTTTTCGCCTTTCCATACTCCAACCGCTGGTCTATATGGATGAAAGACATGAAATATCCGATAGATATCATCTGGTTGAACGCGCAAAAGCAGGTTATTTATACCGTCAGGGACGCACAGCCATCGAGCTACCCCAATACATTCAAGCCAGATCAACTAGCTCGCTATGTGATTGAATTTCCAAGCGGTACCATAGAGCGCACCGGTATCAAAAACGGTGATCCTGTTGGTTTACCCTCTAGTATATAAATTAGGTATATAATCTGAGGTTTTATCCCTCAGTACCTTTTCTATTACAAAGTCTTCCTGCTGCACCATCTGCTTGTTTCGCTCCAAAACGTATAAACGTATACGTTTTGTCACGAAAACAATCATCTGGTACTATCAGGATAGACTTTTCATAACGAAAAGTACTAAAGGATAAAACCTATCATGAACATAGTTTATGCTGTCATCTTTGTCATCATCGCACTGTTTATACTGGCGTATTATACTCGCCGCCGATTTGGTGTACTTGGTCTCGCGCTATCAGCCGGAGCGTTGCTTGCCACTATGTGGGCAGAGCAAGTGACACCGTATATCGAGCGAGCTGGTTTCAAGCTTGTATCGCCGCCACTAACGAGTGTTGTCGAGGCTGCGCTCGTATTGCTGCCCGCCATCTTGTTGCTCTTCAACGGTCCCGTCTACAAAAAGCGATTGCCTCGCATTGTTGGTGCCGTAGCATTTACCTTACTCGCGACAGCATTTTTGCTCAAACCACTTGCTGGCAGTATGGAGCTCGACGAAATGGGTACGTTCTATCTGAATCTACTTGCCGATAACAAGTCAATTATTATCACGGTGGCAATAGCCTATGCGCTGTTTGATATTCTGACTCTCAAAACACCCAAAAAAGAAAAATAGCCCTGCATTTAGCGGGCTTTTTTAGCGGCTTCGAGTAGATGCCAAGCAACCCTTAGGCGTTCGTTCGCAAGCTTGCTATCAGCAGTTAGTCCGTCTAAAAAGTCTGCAACATCTAACAATTCATCCCAGTCAGAAGGAGACAGGCTAATATCTTCTTTCTCTACCTTTGCGGCGATACCGGCAAATTCTTGGGCTGCAGCAGCTTCAACGGTCAAATTGGCAACAATTCTTTCTGTAGCCGATATACCCTTGGTCGCAAGCGTATATCGTACGTGGTCGCGGATGTGATCGATTGCCGGTGATTCTTCAGAGTATGACATGTATTGCCTCGGATCTTTAGTTATTTATTTCGTTGAGAATATTCCAGGTAATTTGCGACAACGTTTCGATGCGATTGATACCGTTTTGCTCTGCACGATTGTTACCGACAGGATTGCCATCAGATAATACAGCGATCAGATACCTACCACCAACGTTACCGATACTATTAACCGTCCAACTGCTCGTGTTTGAGTATTTGTCGTTGGTGGCGC
This sequence comes from uncultured Candidatus Saccharibacteria bacterium, assembly GCA_964480675.1. Lineage (GTDB taxonomy): Bacteria > Patescibacteriota > Saccharimonadia > Saccharimonadales > Saccharimonadaceae > UBA2112. The sequence goes on along the minus strand of CAYZPD010000004.1, from coordinate 151,716 downwards.
TATCGTTCAGCCAGCCGTTTTTTAGCCAGACTTGGGTACCCTCAGGTACACCGCCGCTTACGCCCCAATGTTGATAGGGTTCAACTTTTTCCATCAGGCCATTCATTGTTGCAATTGATTCTGGTGTGAGCGGGCTGTTTGGTAGGGCAAGTAGTTTCAGAACTTGTAACTGGTCGAGTGCAGTTGTCTGAGTCAGACCCCAGCTGCCCGATGTAGTGGTAGACTCGGCACCGACACCACGAAAGAATTCTTGCATTGCCGAGCTACCGCCGGCTTTGTTCCACAAATATGACGCAGCACTATTGTCGCTGTTGCCGATCATGGTTGCAGCTTCGGAGAGGTCGTAGCCGCTGAGGGGCTGTTCATTTGCTTGGCGTTGCAACATAGTTTCTGCCAGTATCGAGTATTTAACAATGCTTGCCGTATTAAATGTTGTTGCGCCGGGAGTATTCCAGTGAGCGGTCTCGCCAGTTGCCATATCGTACACGGCAATATCAACTTCACCTGGCTGATCTGCCATAGCAGCTTCCCACGCATTTTGTAGCAGTTCCACAGTGTCAGGTTTTCGCACTTCTGGCGTTGCAACAGGGGTTGCTTCTACAGATACGACAGTTACGGGAGCAGCATCAGGCTGGTCTTTTGCTTCGGCAGTAGAGCCACACGCCGTCAGCGCTACGCTTGCTAGACCAATCGCCAGAGCTGCTTTTAATTTGTCTGATTTATTTTTCAGTACTTCCACGTAAATCTCCCAAATATGGCGCTATTATATCATAAACATAATAAATATACAATATCCATAGAAAAACCACCCTTGTGGGTGGTCTTTCTATGGAGGGTCCAGTGGGGCTTGAACCCACGACACCCTGCTTAAAAGGCAGGTGCTCTAACCAGCTGAGCTATGGACCCGCAATTACGGAACTTTGACTAGATTAGCATTTTACAGGGGTCTTTGTCAATTAGTGGACACCCCGCATCCGCCTTACCAACACCCAACCACCACTAAGCAATAAGACAACTATGCCAGCCCAAACGTACATGTTAGTAAGTAATGAGCTGCTATTACTGCTCGATGTGTGCTCCGGGGATGTGCTAAACGTTCGCCTAAGGGTATCAAGCTGCATATAGGGGTTAACCTCACGAGACAATACAGGTGTATCACCTTCAATGAGGGTACTATTTGCTATAGACTTGCTAGCTGCAGTATCTATATTTGCTTGAACTGATGTTGTCGGTGTAACTGGTGCGGCAAGTGTCACGATCCCAGCTTCACCAATAGTATTATCATCCATCATACCGGCAATACTAAAATCTGTATCAATTGAACGATCAACATCCGTAATGTCGATAGAAGTTCGATCAGGTGTCATAGTACCAAGCATCACTCCGTTCACACTCAGTACCAGCTGACTAGTTAGAGGATCATCCACTGGATCCCAGGTGAGGCGGACGGTGCTGATATTATTCTCTGTTGTGAGAATAGTTACCTTCAGGTTCCTTGGTGTCTTTGGTAGAGTCGGTGGTGTGTAGGTACCTACTTTTATTATCGCTGATGCATTGGCAATGAGGCCATTTGCAGCTGTGACACGAACTTGCATCGTGCCATCAAATTGGCTGCCATAGGTGTGGTTTATGCTTGGTGTTGGCGTGGTGGCATCGAAGGATCCATCACCATCGAAGTCCCAGTCATATTTAGTGATAGTGCTATTGATGACATAGGAGTCGGAAGCATCAAAGGTAATTTCTTGTCCGGGATTAGCAATATATTGGGATAGCTTAAGGAAGGGAACGGGACGCTGCTGAATTTTGGCAAAGGCAAGGTCAGCAGCAGCTTCAAGATTATCACCGTCATAGGTCACCACCTGCCCCGATGTTTTCTGTGCTAGTTCGGCAAATGCACCAGCAGCCTCTATGGGAACAACCGGATAGATATTGACGGGGTCGATTTCGAGAGCATGTTTAGCGATAGACTCGGTGGTCAGACCGTAATAGTCGGGACTAGGATAGGTTAATTTATCCGTAAAAAGAATGATAGATTTTGTTGCACCCGTTCGCCATGGCTCTGCCTGCAAGCTTCGCTCGATGGCATAGAGTGGCGAGCCAATGAGTGGATGGAAGGATGTGTACGGGAGAATATCCAGATATTGGTGTTTATAGCTAATGAGTTGAGTGAAGTCCAGGCCTCCCCAGGATGGTTGATAGGTCCCATTGATGATAGGACCCGTACCTTGTCCCGCATAAAAATTGATACCTGCAAGGTCTCTATAGTCTTTCCAATATAATGCATCTGGCGAGATATCGAGATGGTTGATACTGCGCCGGATACTCGCTGCAATAGATGCAAATTTTGGTTGCATTGAACCCTGCATATCTATCAGGAACTCAATATTCTGCCCACTCGTTCCCTGTCCTAGGTGATAACTCGTGTCAATGAGCTGATCCTGATGAGGTTCTGGCGTAGGGGTGGGACTGGAGGAAGGAGTGGGCGACGGGGAAGGTGAAGATGTTGGAGTAGGAGAGGAATGGGGTTCATTGGCGATGGCTGTTTGCAATTTTTTTGCTGCTTCTTGGGCGGCTGCGTCGATGGGACCGTTCGTATCGGGATACTTATCATGACCTGGAGCGAAAAGATAGTTAGAGGTGCCACAGATGAAATCATCATTGTTACACCAAACTCCTGTTTTTCCTACCATATCATTATATAAATAGTTTGTCCGTGCCTGGAGACGGCCTTGCCATAAGTGGCAGTAGTTCTGATTAAACCCTTTTCGATACTTTGATATGTTTTGACCTTTACCTTGGCAGGCGGGTGGGTTATTGCCTTTGCCTTCAGGAAAGTAAAGCTTTGGATCGCCAAAAAGACCAGTAAATACAATGCGATTGCGAATCTCCTTTGGTATACCAAGGAGTGCTTCACCAATAACTTGTGCACCTTGGGAATAGCCACCAATGATAAAATAAGGACTGACCGACTGACACTTTTTATACCGCTGACTTATGTAGGACTGCAGTTCGAGGATGCCACCGATAACGCTATGTTGATAGACACTGTCATTACCGGCTGAAATCAGAGTGCCCAGAGCATCGAAAGCATGAGAGACGCTTGTAATATCAACGGCACCGTATTGATAGCCACCGTATGGGTCGGTGCCGAGTTCGTAGTAGTTCATATATAGAGCGCGACTTATGCGTTTTGAAAGTTGCTCATGAAAAGTCTTACTTTCGCGATTTTTATCACCTTCAGCAAGATCTCGTCCCGATCCACGAGCGAAGATGACCTCAACTTTGGCACATGAATTCTGTGTGGCCAAGGCATTCGCATTTTTGCTAATACTAACTACTGCCAACACCACTAGTGTCGAGATAAAAGTACCCACCCACACTTTGTGGAGGGGGTTAATCATCGGCTTGCGTAATATATATGCTTACTATTGGTATGTGGCGGATATTTTCATAAGAAAAAGAAGAGATGGAAACATCATATCCTTTGATTATTCCATGGACTGAGCAGATGGCAACATTATTACCATCTCCATCTTTTCTTCCTTCATCACAGTTTTGATCTTCAAGTCTCATATTATTCCATCCATTTTTGGCGGCAATCTTTTGCAGTGCCTCACTGCCCACAAACGTACCCGTTGCCCACGCACGAGAGATTGAAGGGCATGGCCCACTCCCCGCAATACATGGTTGCGACGGCGTCAGATGTTCACCCTCAAACTTCCATGAACTATCTGGTTTAAATTGATTGGCAACTGCTATGATTGCTTGTGTATTCAGCCAAAATCCGAAACAAAAAAGTCCGATAATAATGATTATCGGAAGAAATACATATATTAGTACTTTTCGCCACCTCTTATTCATCACGTCTCTCGTATTAATTTGTTACTCAGAATTGTAATATACGACTACTGTTATGTCAAGCAAAAGGGTCTCTTTAGCGATAGGTTAAGATAAAAATAATTTTGTATAAGTTTTCTATTATACTTATGCTATGAATACGGATAGGTCTGGGGAGAAAGTGAAATTTTTTGTATTTAGACGAGTTATGTTTATTCTTGCGATAGTCTCACTTATGGATCCCATTCTATTTCTTGTCACTCTACATATATGGGGTACTATGACGCCTGAGGCTGTCGCTGCGTTAACCACTAACCTTGTAGTTCCTGCGTTGGTTATTCATGGTATTGTAGCTTTCTTCGTACTATTTGGTAGACAAGTGCGTCGAACGGCACTTCTCTCACTACGTTCAGCATGGCTTGTATTGGTTCTATACTTTATTGAATTTTTATTTTGGTATAGGGTTCTTACAGAGGATAGTATTTTTGGTATTTTGCTAATGGCAATATTTGTGATTATTCCAGGCCTTGTGATAAGTCTGATTGCCGACGCGATAGATAAAGAAGGGGTCTACGAGAAGATTATGCTTGCCAATGTGGAAGAGGCACGACGAAAGAAATTTTTTCATTTTAGAAGAGCAATGTATAGATTTATCTTTATCTCGGCATGTATTGTACCGATTTGGATAGGTATTGGGAGGGGATTTTGGGGAATTGGTGGTTGGGGATATATAGGGACTGTGCTTTGGTATGCACCCGTTCTTATCGTATTTCACATCCTATATATTATCTTCGTAGCGGGTAATATCGAAAGCAAGAAACTGAAGTTATTATCGATGCGGACATCCCTTATCTTGTTAACCTATCTTGTAGCTGGCATTATTTTCGAAATTAGTTTAGTAGATGGCGGCGATGAGGACTATTTTTCAGTATTGAGTAAAGTGACAAATCTAGAGATTAACAATGATGTTAGTGGGGCCATCTGCATATGGAGCTTTGCTCTGACAATAGGAGCAGGCTTATTACTCTTGGCGTTCCTTGCACTCGATAAAAATAAAGACATGAGACAAAAAAATGAAATAAATAATATGCCAGGAGTGATTGCTGAGCACATCGCAGCGATAAAAGGAGAGAGACATATATCTGGTGTTTTTGATCAGGAAAGGAAACGAGCTCGTCGGAAATGGTTAATATTCGAATGGAGTTTATTGACAGTAATCATCATGGCGCTTGCTTGGTACGGACTTTCTGCAATTATCGCTGAAAATCAGCAAAAGAATCATGAAGAAAACCATGTTCCTGATACAGTTGACCAGATAGTTGGCTACATAAAAGAATGCCAGGTTGCGGATATTGTAGATGATGGTGGTCCTGGGGAGTCGAAGGACTATTCGTGGAAACACATGTACTTATATAATAGTGATATTAGACCCGTCATGGAGTATGATGTTTTGTCCGCACAGGAGAAAGTCGGTAAGCCTGATAGCTGTAATAACTTTGGAGTATTAGAAGATGATATTAATCACTCGAACTCAACCAGTCTATAGGCGATTTCCTAAGCGACATGCCACTGTACAACACCATCGTAGGTAGTAATCACTTTTTCTGCGAGGGCAATTGGCAAGTTAGCATTTCCAGCAAGTGCTTGATCGACTGCGTCTTTTTTGCTTGCACCACTTGCGAGCACAATGGCGGTGTGTGTGCCGCTGAGTGCGCGTAGCGACAGGCTTATACGATCACGAGGTGGTTTGGGTGCATCGTGAACAGCGATAACTAGGTTACCTGTAGGTATCAGGCTGTCGTGATGCGGAAAGAGTGACAGTGTGTGACCATCCTCGCCAATACCGAGCCACACTACATCAAAGCGAGGGAGATTCATATCGTTTTTGGGTAGGGAATTAAGCTGCATTTCGTAGTCAGCTGCAGCATCTTCAGCGGTTTGATCTGTATGCGGTTGAAGTTTACGGGTAGGCAGATTACTGAGAATCCTATCGATAGGATGCCAATTGTTATCTGGTCCGTCTAGGGGGCCAATGCGCTCATCACCTATAATAACTATTACTTTTGACCAGTCGATCGCATCAGTGTAGTTTGTCGCAATAATCTTATACGCCAGTAAAGGACTTGATCCGCCGGATAATACCCAAGTAGCATTGTTGTTTGTATCGATTGCACGTCTAAGTAGCTCGACAGTTTCTTTTGCCACTGCTTCAGCAAGCTGAGTTAAATTATCAAATGTTTTGATACTACTCATAATGTAGCTAGTATGACACATCGTGTATGCTTGAAGGAGTTTTATGCAGTTGTGGCAGTTTACACGAAAAATTCATACATCGTGGCTCATTGCTTTTATGAGTGTTGGGATTGTTGTTGGCACGGCTCTGGTTCCTGCAATGAATCAGGCCGCCTTTAGTTCGATAATGTGGCTAATAGCCAGCATGGCTGCTATGGGTTTGGTGCTTTGGCGACGGTCGGTATATTTGTTGCCAGTGATTATCGTTGCAGGACTTTTGATCGGACTATGGCGTGGATCGGGATTACAGTCAGAGCTGATCATCTATCGGAAAATTATAGGACATATAGCAACTGTTAACGGAGTTGTTAGCGATGATCCGGATAGCGGTAATCATGGAGAAGTTTTACTACGTCTGACACACATAAAAATCGACAGTCATGATGTTTCAGGAAAAGTATGGGCGAGCGTGGTGAAAGCTGGTGATATAAAACGCGGTGACCATGTAGTAGTAAAGGGTAAGCTGGGTGTTGGGTTTGGCGGGTTTGCTGCAACGATGTATCGAGCAGAAGTGACGGCATGGCAACGTCCGCAGCCGGGTGACATTGCTCGTCAGTTGCGTGATTGGTTTGCAGATAAGGTACGACTAGGAATTAATGAACCACAGGCAAGCTTAGGCTTGGGCTATTTATTGGGCCAACGCCGCGCACTACCCGAGGATTTACAGCAGGCGCTGGTAGTGACTGGCCTGACACATGTTGTTGTGGCAAGTGGTTATAATCTGACAATTTTGGTGCGCCTTGCCAGACGATTATTCGTGCGTGTATCGAAGTACTTAGCAACACTTTCTGCGAGTGTGATGATTATTGGATTTATGGCTGTGACCGGAGCTAGTCCGAGTATGTCACGAGCCGGTCTTGTATCTGGGTTAAGTTTAGCAGCGTGGTATTATGGTCGTCGTTTCCATCCATTGGTGCTATTGCCATTTGCTGCAGCGATTACGGTACTCATTGATCCGACTTATGCATGGAATGATTTGGGTTGGCAGTTAAGCTTTGCAGCTTTTGGCGGCGTGATGATTCTGGCGCCGCTTTTACAAAGATACTTCTTTGGAAAGAAGGAGCCGGGTATAGTACGGCAAATTCTAGGCGAGACAATGAGCGCATCCATCCTCACTCTTCCAATTCTTGTGCTGGCTTTCGGGCAGTTTAGCAATGTAGCAATTATCACGAATCTTTTAGTACTTCCACTCGTGCCACTTGCGATGCTCCTAACATTTATTGCTGGATTAGGCGGCATTATTGTTCCGGGATTAGCAGCTATTATTGCAACACCGGCGCAATGGCTGTTGACGTACATGACAGGGGTTGTGCAATATTTTGCAGAACTATCGTGGGCTCAGACGGTTATCGAGATTCAACCGTGGCATACGTGGTTTGCGTATAGCATCATAGTCATTGTTTGTATTTATCTATGGCGTGCGACGCACTATGACCTCAACGATTCTAATATTGTGGAATAGATCTCAATAGCTGGATTAAATAACAGATGTCGTGTATACTTGTAGGCAATATAATCATCTTGTGAGGCGATATGTCAGGACATAGTAAATGGTCAACCATCAAACGTGAGAAAGGCGCAAAGGACGCGAAGCGTGGTGCTGTTTTTACAAAAATTGGCAATCAAATTGCCATTGCTGCACGTAGCGGTACTGATGCAACGATGAACTCTGCATTGGCGATGGCAATTGAAAAGGCAAAACAGGCAAACATGCCGAATGCTAATATTCAACGTGCGATTGACCGTGTGAATGATAAAAATGCGGCGCAGTTGGAAGAAATTACATACGAGGGCATGGGTCCTGGCGGCGTTGGTATCATTATCGAAACAGCAACTGACAACAAAAACCGAACATTCCCAGAAGTTCGTAACGCATTGGTAAAAAATGGTGGCCGTGTAGCAGATGCTGGTAGTGTGATGTTTCAGTTTGACCGCAAGGGTGTGATACGTGTGACTGCGACTGGTGAAGACGCCTTACTGACGGTCCTCGATGCGGGAGCTGAAGATGCAGTAGAAGAAGACGGTGAATTGACTGTCTATACTGACCAGAAAGATCTGGCAAAAGTACGCCAGGCAATCGTCGATGCTGGACTTAGTGTTACCGATGCTGAACTACAATACGTTGCGAAGAATACGATTGAAGTAGCGGATACCGAAACGGCCGAGAAGGTGCTAAAAGTTCTTGATGCACTCGATGATCTGGACGATGTCGTGAATGTTCACACGAATGTTGATATTACAGCAGATATTCATTAAGCCCATGCTTGCTTAACAGCTAGTTGACCATATATTTTAAGATATATGAGATCTGCGAGGGTTTTTTATTTTGTCTTATCAACAATTGTGATTGCGGGATCGCTTATTGGTGATGCGCGCTTAGTGAATGCCGAAAGTGGCACTAATATGCAGCCTGTAGCCGGACAATTGTCTGAAACAGTAAAACCAATTATCACGGAAATACAGGTTTCTGGTGATGATGAGTTTGTCGAGCTCTACAATCCAACCGAGAGTCCGATGCTACTGACGGGTCTGTCACTTTGGTACCGTGGTAGTGGTACGGTTATTACTCAACTTGTAAATCTTAATACGATCGTTTTGCCCCCTAAAGAATTTGCAGTATTTGGCCATATCACTGGAGCAACAATAACATCAGGTTTTGTAAAAGCATCGCTCTCACTGAATGATAGTTTGGGCGAAATATTTATTGGTAGCACAGCATCAACGGAAAACATTATTGATAAAGTGTCGTGGGGTAATGTTCTCTCTGCGAGTGGCTATGTTTATGATGGAGAACCGGCCTTGACACCGCCAAAAGGTAAATCATTACAGCGATGCTTTGTGAATAATGTCGTAAGTGTTACGAATCCTAGAAGCACTAGAATGGAATTCTTGATATATGATAACGATTTGCCGACTCCATTTAGTGGTATGAATTGTATTGCTCTACCGCCGCCGATGAATGTTATCGATTGTAAAGGGATTGTTATTAATGAAATAGGCGCCAATATCGCTAATCAGTTCATTGAGTTATATAACGTTACTGATACACCCATCCAACTCGCTGGCTGTAAGTTACAGACAAATCGTAGTAGTAAAACCTACGGTATAACGATAGAAGAATTAGCTGCTGGTGAGTATAGGGCAATTTCGATTGCAGACAGTGGCCTGACGCTGACAAAAACAACAACTGGTACAGTTTATTTACTATCATCAGACGGGCAAACTGAAGACGACGCCGTGAGTTATAGTAATTTGATTGAAGACACATCCTGGTCGCGATTCGTTGATGGTTGGCGACAGACTTATACGCTAACTGCAGGATCTGAAAATGTTGATCAGCCATATCTTCCATGTAGCGAAGGCTATTATCGTAACTTGACGACTGGGCGATGTAACCTTATTGCTGCTGATGCGCCATTAATAGTATGTACAGCGGATCAGTATCGTAACCCCGAGACGGGACGATGTAAGAAAATTGAAGTTGTTACTCAAACACCTTGTCGTGACGATCAATATAGAAGCGAAGAGACGCATCGTTGCCGTAACGTTGTGACAGCGAGTCTTCGTAAGCCTTGCAAAGATAATCAATACCGCAGTGAAGAAACTGGTCGTTGTCGAAACTTGCCAGCTGCTAGCGTACCCGATGTTGCTTTTGCAGTACAACCGGTAAAAAGCGATAGTACTGTGTTCGTTGGTTGGTGGGCACTTGGTGGAGTTGGTTTGTTAGCACTTGGTTATGGGGTATGGGAATGGCGTCGCGAGATAACCAGTTTCATGCATCAATTCATTGCAGGATTGAAGCTATAATTCCAAGCTAATTCTCTACTTGTTGGATATAATAAGTACAGTAATAAGGAGAATCCCTTGGAAGAACAATCAAAATCATCGACGAAAGCTATAGTGGGATTGATCGTAGTGGTGTTGCTGGTTATTGCGGCGACGACAGCTGTCGTGATGATGAATAATGATGGTAGTAAAAAGCCAGTTGCATCGACATCATCAACAGCATCGGCTGCAACAACTTCGAATAGTTCCACGGCATCGAGCTTCAAGGATGGAACGTATGATGCAACGGGTGTTTATAATTCACCCGGTGGCGAAGAGTCGATAGATGTGAAGCTGACGTTGAAGGATAATACCGTTTCTGACGTATCGGTAGTACCACACTCAAATGTCGCTGAAGCGGCAGAGTATCAGAGTAAGTTTGTGTCTGGCTACAAGTCGCAAGTTGTCGGCAAAAAAATTAATGAAATTTCACTCAGTCGTGTTGCTGGATCGTCACTGACATCGATCGGATTTAACAGTGCCCTCGACCAAATCAAATCCGAAGCCGCAGCCTAGTTGGCAGTTCGAGGCAATTGGTACACAGTGGGCGATCGAAACGTCGACTGTTCTGGACGATAGTGTCAAAACTGAAGTGATGCACGTCATCGATGCATTTGATGCGGTGTACTCGCGTTTTCGCGATGACTCGCTAGTAGCAAAAATTGCGAATACTGCTGGTACATATACATTTCCAAGTAGCAGCGTTGAACTGGTGGATGTGTACCAGAAATTATATACAGCAACGAACGGCGCGGTGACGCCGCTGCTTGGTGATACGCTCAGCGCACTTGGCTACGACAAGGCCTATACATTGAAACAGGGCGCCACAGTGTCGGTTCCGGCGTGGGACGATGTCATGCACTGGAACGGCACGACAGTCACAACGACTCGTCCGGTGACGCTTGATTTTGGTGCTGCGGGCAAAGGATGTCTGGTCGACGAGGTTGCAGAAATTTTAGAAAAAGCCGGAGTGTCGGAATACGTCATAGATGCCAGCGGCGACATACGCCAGCGGGGAGACGAGTCGCAAAAAATTGGTTTGGAAAATCCGTATGATCCGACGTCAGTGATTGGTGTGGCGAACGTGCAGAATACGAGCCTCTGCGCTTCGGCGAGTAACCGCCGACGATGGGGCAATGATTTGCATCATGTGCTGGATGGCAGGACGGGGCAGCCGACAAACGACATAGTGGCTACATGGGTGGTAGCGGACTCAACGATGGTTGCTGATGGTTTGGCAACGGTGCTATTTTTTATACCGGCGGAGCAACTGACAACACTGGGAGATTTTCAATTTGTACGGCTGCTAGGGGACGGACGTATTGAACATTCGACGCACTTTGTGGGAGAATTGTTTATATGAACGACCTACGTATCTGGGCAGATAATATACTAGGGCGCGTAACCATGTACCGCTTGGTGGTATATGGACTCCTGGCAATTGCAATCGCCGCATTACCGTTGATGACAACGGGGTATTTGACCTATTCACCGTTGGCATTTTTGCTCAGTATCGTTCTGTGCGTTGGTGTCTCGTACGGCACTAACCGTTTGCTTGGCTGGTTATTTGGCATCCACCCGCATAGCGAATCGGCGATTATCACCGGTTTGATTTTAGCACTGCTTTTTTCGCCGCCAGAAACTTTTGTAGCTGGTCTTGCATTGATGCTGGTTGTTGTCATCGCCAACCTGTCGAAATATCTTTTGACCATTCGCGGCAGGCATATTTTTAACCCTTCGGCTATTGCGATTGTCATTGCGAGTGTGAGCGGACTAGCCTATGCATCGTGGTGGATTGCGACTCCGGCACTGCTGCCGGTTACTGTCGTTGTTGCCGGACTGATTCTATATAAGACGCAAAAACTACAAATGGGGCTAACATTCATAGCAACAGCCGTCGTCATGATTTTGCTGGTTGCGGCACTGCGGGGTGGCATATCTCCGCAAGATATTGGCACTGCGCTGACATCATGGCCGCTTGTATTCCTAGCTGGTGTAATGCTTTGCGAACCGCTGACATTACCTCCACGCCGAAAGCAGCAACTTATAGTCGCAGTGATCGTTGCAGTGCTCATGGCGCAATCAATTCGCTATGGCAGTTTATCGATGACGCCCGCGCTGGCGCTCGTGATCGGTAATGCGGTGAGTTTCTGGTTTGGCCTGAGGCGAAGCATAAAACTACGACTGATTACGACGAAGAAGCAAGGTCGCGATGGAGTAGAGCTGACCTTCGATGTGCCACCGCTACACTTTCTGCCGGGACAATATATAGAATTGTCACTGCCGCATGCTCATGCTGATAGCCGCGGTATGAGGAGGGTGTTTAGTGTGATCGGCCAACCGCACGATCATCAGCTGAGTATTGCGACACGTATTCCGGAACGACCAAGCACATTCAAGCGAGCTCTACTGGCGGTGAAGCCGGGTAAGTTTATATACGGTACGCGTATCGCTGGCGACTTTGTATTGCCGGAAGATACATCGCTGCCGATAGTTTGTATTGCAGGTGGTATCGGCATTACACCGTATATTAGCTTTTTGCAATCAGCTGGCAAGCGCGAGATCACTATTCTCTATGCAGTACGAAGTATCGATGATTTGATGTTTATTGATGAACTCCGCCACTACAATGTGAACGTTGTTGTGGTGACGCCCGAAAAGAGCAAGTTGCCAGATGCTGACTGGAAAAACGAAACTGGTCTACTGACAAAAGAAATACTCAGTCGCTACGTAGAGCCTTCGACACATGTGTATGTTTCTGGCCCTCCTCCCATGGTGACGGCTACAAAGCAGATGGCGCTCGATGCGGGTGCGATTCATGTGCACACAGATCACTTTGCCGGCTATTAAGTTATACTGAGTATATGCGAATAATCGGAATTGATCCGGGAACGGGTATTTTGGGCTTCGGCGTCATTGACGCTGATGGTAGCAAAACCAAGCTTGTTACTGCCGGTGTCATAACTACGCCGGCACATACGCCTGTCGATGAACGACTTGAAGAAATTTTCGATGGTTTAACTGAAATTATCAAAGAAACAAAACCGGATATGATGTCGATAGAAAAACTTTTTTTTTCACGTAATGTCACGACGGCAATTAGTGTTGCACAAGCACGAGGTGTAGCAATGTTAACTGGTCGACGAGCGCGCCTACCCATTCATGAATACACACCGAACGAAATCAAGCAGACATTGACCGGCTATGGTAGGGCTGACAAAAAACAGGTACAGGAAATGGTGCGATTACAATTAGGACTTACTGAAGCACCGAAGCCTGATGACTGCGCCGATGCGCTGGCAGCGGCAATTACCTACGCGATGATGAGTCGTATGTAAACTATTCGTTGACGATATCACGATGGCTAAATCGCCAAATACCAAGCAGTGAGAGCACGACACCAATACTTACAAGCCAGACAAAATCAGACCAGTTCGGCGCCTTATCAAGCGTAAAAGATACGTAGTGTAGCAGTGATGTCTTTTCGATAGATGTGTCGAGCGAAAAGATTGCTTTGAGAATATCGACGATGAATGTCCAAACGATGATCGCATACATAACAGCAGCTGCGATACGTGGCGCAAAACCATAGAGTAGTGCTCCAATACCGAGCAGTAGAATAACCGGACCTGTCAGTGCGAGTAAGTTTTGTGTGACGATCCAGAAGTCGAGCGAAATGCCTTGGTTAGCTGTAAGCTGCCATGTCAAATAGCCGGCGAGGAATGCAGTGATAAGAACCATCGCGACAATAACGAGGAGCCGCCATGCTAACCAACTAGTGCGAGATATTGGTTGGATAAGAAGGTTGTCGACATAACCCTTTGCTTCATCACGGCGAATACCTCCGAGATATATTGTCACCATGACGAGCAGAATGATTACCGTAAATATGCCGCCAAGACTCAGGAAAGTAATGACAATGCTGGAATGCGCGTTGCCGATTTTGCTAAAGACTTCCGCTGCAGCGGGTGAACTTTCCAAAATCTTTGTACCCGTTTCTGCAATTGCGGCTAGCATGCCAGTGAAGGCAAGTGTACCAACAAGCCACCATACGAACGAGCCAAGACTTTGACGTACTGCCAGGCGACTGGCTGAACCAAGCAGATAGAAATGTGATCGGGCGGTATCTGATTGTGGGAGGATGCTGGTGCCAAGATCACGCAGGCGAGCAAAATACAAACCAGCAGCAATAAAGAGAACGGCAAAAACAACTACCGGAAGTATCCATATTGGATGTGGATTGAGCACGGCATTAAGGAGGTCAGACCAGCCAAACGGTGTCCACTGTTTGAGCCAGTTCCATTCTGCAATACTGTTTGCCGCACCGCGGATAGCAAACAGAATAAGGAGCGGTACTAACGCGTATGCCATTGCACGTCCACGTGTAACAGCCAGTTGGCTAGTGAGGACGCCAAGTGCTCCAAAGAAAAGTGCAGGTAGGAATGCCGCAGCTGTCATATAGAAAGCACCGCTAGCAGATAACTTCACTTGTGGATCGAGACCGAGTGCGGTCGTGAATAACCATGACATGACAAATGCCAAAATAAACGAATAGCCAAAGCCAATGAGCAGTTGAGAACTGGCAGCTAGTTTTGTGGTTCGTTTACTTACGATTTGCTCTAGTTGACCGTCTTCCTCCTGGCCTCGTAACAGACGGGTGGTTACCATGAGACCCCAAACACCAGTGATGAGTGTCATTACTGCAATAGATTTATATATCGCGTAGCTGGCAGGCGTACCGGCATTTTCAATTTCGCCAGCCATAAAGCCAAGACCTGGAGCACTCTTCAGCGAGGCGACGATCATATCACGGGAGTGCTGGTCAGGATAGGCAGCGGCATAGGCAGCGCCTTGGGCTCCCATCATAAGGCCGCCAAGAATACCGACAATTAATGCGCCGCGAAGCGTCTGGCGAAAGCCAAGTCGCCGCAAAGTGCGGGCGGGTGAGTAAGTTTTTCGCGCCATTACTTTGCCTCTTTGCCGTCGTGGTTGCCATCATAGAGAGCCAGGAACAATTCTTCGAGCGAGGGCTTACGACTCAGGAAACTAATTGGCTTTGCTTTTGCGACAACAGTCATCAGCTCGGTGATAGAACCTTGAACATTGCAGCGGAGGAAATGGCCATGTACTTCAACACCTGAAACATTTTTGATGCCTTTGACAGATGGCGGCGTGCCGGCAAATGTTGCCTCGACGGTCACGGCAGACAAATGCCGCAACTGGTCGAGAGTGCCGACTTCGATAAGCTTGCCTTCGCGCAGTACGGCCACGCGGTCACAAAGCTCCTCTACTTCTTCCATAATATGAGAAGACAGAAATACTGTCTGACCGTTCTTTTTGGCAGCCAAGACTTCGTCGCGGAAAACTTTCGCCATCACTGGGTCGAGTCCGCTGGTTGGTTCGTCAAAAATGAGCAAATCAGCACGAGTAGCAAAGGCGGCAATAAGAGCGATCTTTTGACGATTACCCTTCGAGTAGGTACGAACTTTCTTATTTGGATCGAACTGAAATTTCTTGATGAGCTCTGCTTGATATTTCTCATCGCTACCACCATGAAGTCGTGCAAGTAGTCGCAGTGTTTCAGCACCCGACATAGATGGCCAGTAGCTGGTCTCACCAGGTACATAGGCGACGCGGCAGTGAATTGCTGCTGCCTTTTTCATACTATCTTCGCCAAAGATAGTGACATTGCCATCGGTTGGCTTGATTAGTCCGAGTAACAGGCGGATAGTTGTGGTTTTACCAGCCCCATTTGGGCCGAGATAGCCCAGGACTTCGCCTTTTTCGACAGATAGCGTGAGCTTGTCGAGCGCAGCCTTGTCGCCATAGCGTTTCGTTAGGTTTTTTGTCTCAATAATAGTGGTCATAGGACCCTCCTTGGTATCGTTATTATTCTTTCACTTCGGCATATATTTTGCAAGATTGAGGTATAATAGGTGCACATGCAACGTCAAGGAAAATATACAAGACGTGTCACGCCGAGCCAGAAGGTGAAGCGCCAGTATCGACGACGATTCCGCTGGTGGCGCCAGCTTAGCTGGAAAAAACGAGGTTTATTGATTGGTGGAGCACTTTTGGCGTTTATGATCCTAACGCCGCTTTTGACCTATTTCTACTTTGCGAGTGATATTTCTGACATGGATCGGTTGATGAACCGAAATAATACCGGTGTGGTCTTTTATGCCAATGACGGAAAAACAGAGATTTATAGCAGCGGCCGGGCGGCACACCGGGAACTTATACCACTAGACAAGATATCACCAGCGATGAAAAACGCACTAATCGCTAGTGAGGATAAGGATTTCTATAAGCACAATGGCTTTTCGATCCTGAGTACGCTGCGGGCAGTGTATGGCTATGTCGTGAATGGTGGTGGTAGCTTTGGTGGGTCGACGATTACACAGCAGCTCGCTAAGATTACTGTGCTGAGCAGTAATCGTAGCTTCCTGCGACAATACCAAGCCTTTTCGATAGCAGTCGCAATAGAGAATACCTACACCAAAGATCAGATCCTGGCTATGTATCTGAACTCGGTCTACTTTGGCGAAAACGCCTTTGGTATACAGGATGCTGCAAAGATATACTTTGGTACGACTCCTGATAAATTAGATCTGGCGCAGTCTGCCATGCTTGTCGGTGTATTGCCAGCACCAAGCGCTTACTCACCGGTGAGCGGTAATGCGGAATATGCCAAAGAGCGTCAGACAACAGTACTTAGCCGAATGGTCGCAAACGGATACATCAATGATCAGCAGAAGAAGGATGCCCTTGCTGAGCAACTGACATACCAACCGCCGCAAGCACCAATCAATGACAGTACTGCGCCGCATTTTGCGCAAATGGTACTCGATGAATTGTATAAGAAGTACGGCGAAGAAACGGTCACTCGTAGCGGCTATCAGGTAACGACGACGCTCGATGCAAATATCCAGGCGCAAATGAAGACCGCACTAGATGCCAATATGGGAACGATCAATCGCAATGGCGGTCACAACGCAGCAGCGGTTGCGATAGATCCGACGAACGGAGAGGTGCGTGGTCTGCTGGGTAGTTATGACTGGAGCAATGCTGATTATGGCAAGGTAAACATCATCACATCGTTGCGCCAACCAGGCTCGAGCTTTAAACCGATTTACTACTCGCACGCGCTTGCCGACGGCATTATCACACCTGCGACGGTTTTTGAAGATAAGGTGACAGACTTTGGCGGGGGATACAAACCGCTGAACGCCGACAAAAAAGAACACGGTGACGTGACAACCCGTACGGCACTCAACTGGTCACTCAATATTCCATCAGTGAAAATCATGCAGAAATATGGCATCGACAAAAGCGTAGAAGCAGCACAGGAAATGGGTCTGACATCCATCGATGCAAAGAATAACTATGGTCTGAGTTTGGCACTTGGTTCTGCTGAAGTGACACCACTTGCTATGACTAATGCCTACGCTGCGTTCGCTAATGGTGGCAAGCAGTTCAATACGACGATCATCAAGAATATTAAGAACAAGTACAATGATCAGATTTACAAATCAGACGAGAAGTCAAAGCAAGTTCTGAGCGAGCCAGGCGCATTTCTGATTTCAAATATTTTATCTGACAATGCTTCTCGTGCGGGAATCTTTGGCAGTTCACTTAATGTCTATGATGCAAAGACACGGGCAGTGAAAACAGTAGCTGTCAAAACCGGTACGACGAATGACTCTCGTGATGCATGGACAATGGGCTATACGCCGCAACTTGCGATGGGCGTTTGGGTTGGCAACAACGACAACCAGCCTATGGCGAATGGTGGCTCGATTATGGCGGGGCCTATCTTTACCAAAGCAATGGGGGCAATTCTGGCAGGTGTCGATACTAAATTTACTCCGCCATCCGGCGTGACACAGCGCAACGTCTGTAATAGCAATCATGGCTTAGCAGACAACGCAGTGAAGGGTCAGACATATACTGAATACTTCTTGAATTCAGCTTTGCCGAGCATCCGGTGCGCAGCCAGCACGCCATCGCCAACACCTACTCCTACACCTTCATCGACACCAGACGAAACGCAAGATGGTTTTTCGGTGACTTTGTCAGCAAGCCCAAGTGGTAGCGCACCACGCGGTATACCCGTTACCTTCACGGCCACGCTTTCTGACAATACAGCAACTGGCTCTGTGGTGTTCAAAGATGGTAGCCAGACGCTTGGCACCAGTCAGGTTTTTGGTGGTAGCGCATCCATGATCACGCCGTTCTTATCAGCAGGCCAGCATACAATTACCGCCTCATTTACGCCAGACGACAATCACAATGAATTCAAAAAAGTGACGGATTCAATAACCTATACCATCACCAATGGTAGTGGTACGAGCACGACCGAGAGTAGTGGTAACAGACGCAGTTTCTTTAGTCGCGGCTAAAGATCCTCAGCATTGTAATGGAAGTGACGAGTACCGTGATCAACAAACGGTACGTTATACGGACTGGTTGTAATCAGCACAAGGCCGATCGCAGCAAAGAAGATTGATGCAAGCACAGCAAGCGCACCAAGCACGAGGCCAGTGATCGCCATACCTTTATGCTGGTGATTTACGAGAGCAACAATACCAAAAATCAGTGCAATAGCGCCGAGGATAAGACCAAAGATTGGCATCCAACCAAACAAGAAGCCAAAGACACCGACGGTGAGTGCGGTAATAGCGAGACCGTTTGCATTTGATTCATGTTTTGTTTCGACGGTTTTCTTATTGCTGGTACGTGGTTTGCTTGGCATGATGTATCTCCAATTATGTCTCTTTTGGTTATAGCACAGATTCACTTAGTGCGACAACTATGTCATACTACCTTCATATGATTGCGCATGTTGAGGGAACGGTTACAGAGAAGTTACTGACATCAGTTATTGTGGATGTTCATGGTGTTGGCTATGAAGTCAATGTTGCAGCGGGTGATTATGAACGTGCATCACTGCACGAAACGATAAAGTTGTATACGTATCACCACATTCGCGAACAGTCACAGGAATTGTTCGGGTTCAGTACGTTGGCTGCAAAAAAAATGTTCGAACTCCTCATTACTGTTCAGGGTGTCGGTCCAAAAGCTGCACAGTCCATCTTGTCGCTTGCTGATAGCGAAGTTGTTCGTAATGCGATTGCAAATAGCGATAGTGCATATATTGCTAAAGCATCCGGTGTGGGTAAGCGTATCGCCGAACGCGTTGTCGTTGATCTGTCAGACAAGGTTGGTTTGGCGCTTCGATATGATAATACGAATACTGGCGTGTCACAAACAATCGCTCATTCAGACGAGGCACTTGAAGCATTGATGGCACTTGGTTATAGCTTGGCGGATGCAACCAAGGCACTAGAGGGCGTTCCGACTGATCTTTCGACTGCTGACCGTGTAACGCAGGCATTAAAAAGGTAGCGATGGAAACAAATCGTACTACGCTCACTACCTACCAAGAGAAGTTCAATAATTATATTGTTGGTACACCGCACGGAGTAAGTGGTACACAAAAAGCCTGGATAGATCAATTACTCCAACGAGTTGATGCAAAAACATCAATTTTGGAAATCGGTTCTGCATTTGGACGAGATGCTCATTATATGCAACAGGCCGGCTATATGAATGTAACGGTCACTGATGCATTTGATGCTGCAATTGATTCATTGAAAGAACGCGGTTTTACAAACGCACAAAAACTTAACATACTGACCGATGAGCCCTATGGTGAATATGGGCTTATTTTCGCATCAGCTGTTTTTCTACACTTTACTGAGCAGGAATTCGAATTAGCGCTCAGCAATATACATAATCACCTTGGTGCAAAGGGACTTCTTGCGTTTACGGTAAAAGAGGGCGATGGCGAGGAGTGGAGCAGCGCCAAGATGGAAGCACCACGATTCTTTCACTATTGGCGTGAGGCACCGCTAAAGAATGCGGTACAAAAATGTGGTTATAAAGTTCTGGAAATGACAACCAACGAAGAATTTTCGCAAAAGTGGTTAGCGGTTACTTGTCAGCCGATTAATGAACTATAATTCCAAAAATGCACGCATTTCAACCGTGTGATCGATGGGGAGTTTGAAATACTCAGAGTGATTATCGGCATTGCGATCAAGGAACAGATAAAGTTGTTTGCGCCACTTCGCCATACGACGATTGTGCACAATTGTTGGCTGGGTGACGGATGTGAAATAGGTTGCCGTGTAGGGATTGAAATCAACTTCAGAACTTTGATCCCGTGCTAGCTCAAGCGTACGCGGTACGTTCGGTATGTCTTTGTATCCAAACTTCAGCGTCAAGTGGCTGATGCCATCGTCTGGGTGTCCGAGTTCGTCAAAAGAGATGCGCTCATATTCCGGGACATGCGCCGCGTTGCTGGTTGTGACTGTTACGACGACGACATGCTCGTGCAGTTCGTGCAGTTGATCGAGCGTCGCATGGAGCGCCATCGGTGCATTACCGACATGATGACCCAGGTAAACTGCATTACCTTTGATACGTTGAATTTTGCTGCGGTGCAATTGTGCCACAAATTCTGCCAGCGTTCCCTCTTCTTTATGTCGTTCACGGCGGATGATCTCGTGACCCTTGTACCAGGTACTGAGTATGGTGAAACAGACGATCGCCATGAGCAGAGCTGCCCATGCGCCGTAGAGCAATTTCGACAGGCCTGCTGCAACAAACAGTATTTCGATGCCCATGATTGCTACGGCAACGGCAGCCATGAATAGGATAGGCGAGCGCCATAATTTGCGCATGATGATGAGCAGAAATATCGTGTCGACGAGTAATGTACCGCTCACGGCAAGGCCGAACATAGCAGCTAGGTTTCGGGAGCTTTCGAAGCCTAGTACGATCGCAACGACAATAACAAACATCGTCCAGTTGAGAATTGGAATATAGATTTGACCGAACTCATAGCGTGACGTGTGTTGGATATTGAGTCGCGGCAAAAAGCCCAAACGAACAGCTTGCCATGTGAGTGAGAATACACCTGCGATAACAGCCTGTGATGCGATGAGTGTTGCGACGGTCGCCAGTATGATGATCGGTACATGCAGCCAGGTGGGGAACATCAGGTAGTAGGCGCTGGTGATTGCATCTGGATTGGCACTGATGAGTGCACCTTGTCCCAAGTAGGTAAGTGCGAGCGCAGGAAAAATGATCAAGAGCCAGGCGATACGAATTGGCCGCTGACCGAAATGACCCATGTCGGCATACAGTGCTTCTGCGCCAGTGATCGCCAAGATGACGGCACCCATGGCAAGGAATGACTGCAGCGGATGATCGACGATGAATCCGAGTGCGGTCGTAGGCAGCAGACTGATAAGTATGTCAGGGTGTTGAATGATTTGCAGCAGGCCGCCGATGGCTGATGTAAGGAACCATAGAACCATAACGGGTCCAAACAGCTGGCCAAGCGCACCTGTACCGCGAGCTTGTATGAGGAACAAGCCGGCTAATACAACGAGTGCGACCGGTATGACAAATGGCGCAGCATCCGGAGAGACAAGCTTCATACCTTCAACAGCTGAGAGTACAGAAATCGCCGGAGTGATGATGCCGTCTCCGCAAAAAAGCGAGACACCAACAAGTCCTATTAGTGTGAACAGCGCCAGACTTTTCTTGCTCGAACGTGTTTGTCGCACGAGTCCGACGAGCGCCATGATGCCACCTTCACCATGGTTATTCACACGCATGAGGAGGGTGACATATTTGATTGTGACAATGAGAGTGATCGACCAGAGGATTAATGATATGATTCCCTGGATGTCTTGGATTGTTAACGTCAAGTCAGAGACATGAAAAATTGACTGCAATGCATAGAGTGGACTTGTGCCAATATCGCCAAAAACGATGCCGATTGCACCAACGACTAACCATCCGGTTCGCTTGCGTGTACCCATTGCAACCAGTATAACACCACGGTAATGCTATACTTGGGGTAATGGCTATAGAACGAATCGTCGATACGTCGACACATGATGACGACAATGATGAGCAGGTGATTGAAATCACCCTGCGTCCGCAGACGTTTGCTGACTATGTCGGGCAGGAGCATCTGAAAAAGAATTTGCAGCTTGCTATTGCTGCTGCCAAAAAACGCGGAGAGCCAGTTGATCACGTATTACTCTACGGCCCTCCGGGACTCGGCAAGACAACAATGGCGACCGTGATTGCTAATGAAATGGGTGCGGGTCTTCGTGTGACAGCGGGTCCAGCGATTGAACGCGCGGGTGACCTGGCGAGCATTCTGACGAATCTTGCAGACGGTGATATATTATTCATCGACGAAATTCATCGCCTGAGCCGAACGGTTGAGGAAGTGCTCTACTCGGCTATGGAAGATTACAAGCTGGATATCGTCATAGGCAAAGGTCCGGCGGCTCGCAGCGTACGACTTGATCTACCGAAATTTACGGTTATTGGTGCAACGACTCGAGCGGGTGCACTTGCGGCACCCCTTCGTGATAGATTCGGCATGAATCACCGACTGGAGTTCTACACACCTGAAGAAATTGAAAAAATCATTACACGTGCAGCCGGACTACTTGGAAGCAAGATCGATCCGAAGGCGGCAGCAATACTTGCTGGTCGTTCGCGTCTGACACCGCGTATCGCCAACCGTTTGCTACGGCGTGTACGGGATTATGCAGATATAAACGGTGACGGCATTATCGATACAGTTATCACAACTGATGCACTGAAATTGCTTGAAATTGATGAATTAGGACTTGATCCGGCTGATCGGCGATTGATTAGTAGCATGCTTGAGCACTACGGTCACGACCCTGTGGGACTGAGTACAATTGCAGCACTGACTGGCGATGAAGCAAGTACAATTGAAGATTTCCATGAGCCATATCTCATGCAGATTGGTTTAGTCGAACGCACACCGCGAGGCCGACGAGTGACCGCTAAGGCTGCAAAGCATCTTGCTAAGTAACCGCGTAGTATATAATTAAGTCATGAGTTCATCAGATACAACCGACTACAACGAGCCCGTCGCTTATGATAAAGACGGCCGGCCATTATATGCGCATCCGCCAAAAGATCCGAAACAGGCAGCAAAATCGCAGATTGTTCATGTAGCTCGTCCGATTGATCCCGCAAAGCCACATGTGTCAGAAGAGACACGGCGTCTCCATGAGGAGTCAGTAGCAAAATACCCAACGCTTAATCTGAGTGATGGTGAATATATTATTAGTGCCGTACGCCGTCATTGGCTAGGCTTGATGGCACCTATTCTTCTTGGCGGTGCGTTAGCACTGCTTGTTATGGCAGGACTGGCGAGTTACCCCGTACTTGTTCCAAACGGTAATCCATCATTTGATTCGTTGCTTCTACCGGCAATCCTGCTCCTCGTGCTTATTGGCCTAGGTGTTTACATCGTTGTCTGGGTGTATTTGAATAATCGCTTCTACCTTACTAACGAAAGTGTTATACAAGAAATCCAAACCAGCTTATTTGCACACAATGAGCAGACAGTGAGTTTGCTGAATATAGAAGACGCCAGCTATACGCAAACGGGCATCGTCCAATTACTATTCAATTATGGTTCCATACGACTCAGTACCGAAGGTGATGAAACAACCTATCGGTTCCAGTATGTATCGAATCCCAAGCATCAGATTGCACTCCTCAACAATGCTGTCGAGGCCTTCAAAAACGGCCGACCAGTTGAGAACGACTAGTCACTAATAGTATTATTATCGGTTCTTTTTGACGTACTGAGCTTCGCTTTGAAGATCGGCGCGAAGTGTGTAGCCTTTGCAGTTGCCGTTCACATCGCAGCCGGTTGCGTCATAGTGATAGTTTTGGCTTTTGCCTGATGCAAGTGCGGCCAAACGATTCTCTACATCTGCGCTTGTGTCACCGCTATCGATCAGTTTTTGTAATTCATCTTCACTGAGCACTTCCTTGCCAAGAGTAAAGCCGTCGGGATCAGTGAATAGTGCGGGATCGACTGAGGGGAGTGTTGTGGTTGTAAGTGTTGCCGGATAAGATTTATGTTCTTTGAAGTAGACTTCTTCGAGTGCGTAGTACAGCGCGTTTATTGCGGTTTTGCGCTGCGCATCGTGATTTGCGGCTCGCAAGTTGTTGATTTGCACGAAGACCAAGATACTCGCAAATGCCAGTACCACAATAACGACAATAAGTTCGATAACCGTGAAGCCGCGATTGCGTTGATTTTGCGTAACATTCATGAAGAATATTATAGCAAAAATAACCTTTATAAATAATAGTACCAAGCGCTTTAGGGTATAATAGTAATAGTTATTAATCCGGAGGGAGATAGAAAGTGGCTAAAAAGGCAGAAAAAGCGGCCGTTGCTGATAATACCGGCGCATCAAACGATGCCAAGCTGAAAGCGCTTGGCCTGGCAATGGATCAGATCACAAAGCAATTTGGTGATGGATCAATCATGAAACTCGGCGAGGCGCATAAGGTTGATATTGAACTGATTCCATCTGGTGCGCTCAGTCTTGATTTGGCACTTGGCGGCGGCTACCCGAAGGGTCGTATTATTGAAATCTACGGACCTGAGAGTTCTGGCAAGACGACGTTGACCTTGCATGCAATTGCAGAAGTGCAACGTGCTGGTGGTACAGCAGCATTCATCGATGCCGAGCACGCCCTTGACCCGGCATATGCCAAGAAACTTGGCGTTGATACCGATAATCTGCTTGTGAGCCAGCCAGATAACGGTGAGCAAGCGCTTGAAATAGCCGAGACACTAGTTCGTAGTAGTGCTGTCGACCTTGTGGTCGTTGACTCCGTAGCTGCACTTGTACCGCAAGCAGAAATCGATGGCGATATGGGTGACAGCCACATGGGTCTGCAAGCGCGTTTGATGAGTCAGGCACTCCGTAAGCTGACAGGTATTATCAATAAGTCAAAGACGACAGTCATCTTTATTAACCAAATTCGTATGAAGATTGGTGTGATGTTTGGCAATCCTGAGACGACAACTGGTGGAAATGCGCTGAAGTTCTATGCTTCAGTGCGCATCGATATTCGTCGTATAGGCCAGATCAAGAATGGTGAAGAGATTATTGGTAATCGCACTAAAGTAAAGATTGTGAAGAATAAAATCGCGCCTCCATTCCGCGTTGCTGAATTTGATATTATGTACAACGAAGGTATTTCAAACACTGGAGATGTACTTGATCTTGCTGTTCAGCATGAGATTGTCGGTAAATCAGGTGCGTGGTTTGACTATGCGGACGCCAAGATCGGCCAAGGCCGTGAAGCAACCAAGGTATATCTAAAAGAAAATGCAAAAGTCCTCGCTGAAATCGAAAAGAAAGTCCGCGCAAAGGTAGAAGAGGAAGAAGCGTAACATCCGACGCGATCCATGAAGGTAACCGCACTCACCATCCAGCAGCGAGACTCAAATCGAGTCAATGTCATAGTGGATGGCAAGTTCTGGTTTAGCCTCGATGTTTTTCAGGTGGGCGAGCTTGGGGTCAAAGTCGGTAGGGAATATACTGAACAGGAACTCACCGAGCTAGAGACCGAGAGCCAGTTCGGTAAATTGTATGCCCGCACACTGGAATATTGTTTGATGCGGCCACATTCGCAGCGTGAAGTTCGGGATTATTTGTATCGCAAAACTTTTAGCAAAAAGTATAAAAGCAAACGAACTGGTGAGCTGATGGAACGGCCGGGAGTGAGCAAGGTGGTCACCGATCGAGTATTGGAGCGACTAGTGGATAAGGGCTATGTCGACGACGAGAAGTTCACGAGATTTTGGGTTGAGAATCGCAATCGAACCAAGGGTACGAGTTTGCGTAAGCTACGCGCTGAGTTAGCGGCAAAAGGTGTCGACAATGCCATTGTTGAGCAACAGCTAAGTAATAGTGACCGTTCAGATAGTGATGAGCTACAAAAAATTATTGCAAAGAAACGTGCGCGGTATCCAGATGAGCAAAAATTTATGCAGTATCTGGCTCGTCAGGGTTTTACCTATGATGATATCAAGCGCGCGCTCACCGATGATTAGTTATCGTCAGAGTTGATACGCGCCGCCTCAGGTTGCGGTGTGGTCTGGCGAAATGGATTGACGTAATGCCGGCTAGCGGTTGCTTTGACCTTGTCTTCCTCGTGGCCTGACTTTATGATAATAGTCGTGTCATTCACTTCGACGATTTGGCTGCGGTGCACAAGTAGTTCATCGTCGTTGAAGCTTTTCAGGAGTGGTTTTTTAACGACCAATTGTTGTATGACAAAACTATCAATATCGACGACATAGTCGCTGACTTTGCCCACTTTTTTCTTGTGGTCATCAATTACTTGTTTACCTTCGAGTTCATACGCCAGTTCGTAGATTGGCTTGTCGGAGATGATGTCATCGGGTTCCAAAAATTCATCACTACTGTCGACAATCATGCCAAGGCTACCCATCTCACGGATGTCGACAGTGCGCAAATACGACGGGTCATGATCAAGATGCTGGCCGGCTATGCGGTAGGCAATAACCGTTAGATTGTGCGGATTGACAATAGCCACACTTGCAGTTGCCAGCTCCTTACCGGTCTGGAGGCTCATAACAGGTGTGTTAATCAGTTCAGATCCGCTTACTAACATATCTTAAGTATACAGTGGTAGTGTTATTCAACAAATGGATTAGGTCGCGGCGACGGGAGAGTGATCGTGGTATTGGCATTACTGCTATCGTGTAGTTCTTTGATCTGATCGATAGTTTTCTGGTTAAAACCACCAATTGTACTATTTCCATTAGTGGTTGGCGTGGCGGCAATGATGAATATTTGATAGAGCGTAAAGATTGCAACGGCAAATAAAAGGCTGACTATCACGATAAAGATGATTGCGTGATGACGTCCGAAAAATCGGCGGACACTAGCGACTAGTGAGTAAATTTGTGGGGTCATCGCGTATATACCTCTATATTGATAGGACCAACTGTCAGATCGTTAGTGCCTACTGCTTGCGTCAGTGTAACACCACTAATTTCCATTTTTGTCAGGTTAAGCTCGATAGCACGTAGGAAGAGCATAACAGATTGATACTTTACAGGATTGGCAATATTGATTGCTACAGACGTTGTCTTGAGACCGGGAACTGTTGTTGGTGTGGCAGTGCTTGGTGTTGCTGGGGTCGACTGCGGTGTGCTGGTAGCTTTTGGAGCATTTTCATTGTTGAAGGTAAAGCCAGAGAGACTAACACCTGCTTGTGCAGCGTAACGCTCCAGATCATCAACAATCTGAGTTTGGTATTGATAAAACTTACTGTCGGCAACAATGTTCTTTGCGCGGGTCACTGCGACTTGATTCTCTGCAAGTTGCGCTTGTAGTTTTTGTAGATTGGCTATGTCGTCACTACTGGCTGATGCAGTTGCGTTGTCGGTACTGATACGATTAGCATAAGTAACCATTTGTCCGCGGAAAAGCCAGAAGCTAAACCCGCAAGCAATAAGGATGACGACCATTGAAGCAATGAGAACGAGTCTCAATTTAGTTGGGGTCAAGCTATGGAGTTGCTTTTCGATCATTGTGCTGCCGCCTTGCTCAGTTTTGCACTCAGAGATAGGACGATAGGATAGGCATTATTACTGCCACCACCGTTGGTTGAAGGTCCGCTCGTAGTGAGACTTTGGAAATAAACATCGCTAAAAATCTTGGAGTTTTGGAAGCTTTCTTTTAATTTTGCTGCGGCCTCGTATGACTTTGCATGACCAGCAAAGGTTGTTTGCTGGCTAAATGTTTGCGCACTGAGGGTCAGATTGTCTAAGATGACACCACTTGGTATAAGTTTTGTGATGGCAATGATGACATTCGTATAGCTAACGCCGTTATCGATAATCTTGCTTGCAAGTGTGAGATTATCACGATACTCATTTGCTTCCTTACGCACGCTCGCAAAACTCGCCGCCTTGGCATTATTATCATTGGTCGTGTTGAGCGCTTGTGACTGATTATCTTGTAGGATGACATAAAATATCAGACACACAAGCACCATAAGAGCCGCAGCACCTGCGGCGAGCAGATTATAGCGGAGAAGTATGACATTCATACGAGCTGCCCGAATATCACGCTTTGTCTCGTCAGGGAGGAGATTGATCATTCCCACATCGCTCCTTTATGTACATTGGCCAGGCCGGCAACGCTGATGTAGCGTGAGCGGAACTGCTTGGCAGGCTGTGGTAGCTCGCCGAAGTCCAGCTCTTGCCACAGATTGGCTGTTCTGGCGGGCATGACGAGTTCGTTAGTAAAGAACTCACCGATGCCAGGAACATTGCTACCGCTACCCACAACAAGCACTTGCTCAAGTCGTCGATCATTACTCAAACGTTCGTTGTAGTAGCGAATAACCTTGCGTGTCTCAGTGACAATGGCACGGAGTGAGGGTCTGAGAGCGCCTGCCAGTTTGGCTTGTTTGGGTCCCGATGCAAGACCGTTTAACACCTTTAATTGGTGAGCATTTTCGAGTGTGACACCGAGCTTTTTGGCGATATCGAGGGTAAATGTATTGCCACCGGTCGCAATACCACCGGTAATACGGACAGAGCCATCGAGAACGGCGATGTCAGTGTTGGCAGCGCCGATATCGACAATGACTGTTGGTAGATAGCCTTCCTCGGTAGATTTTAGGACGCGGGCAACGGCATTGATAGCCGGCTCAATCATCGCAACAGTGAGTCCGACTGATTCACATGCCACAAGGGCGGTGTCGACCAGTTTACGGGGTACGGCACTCATGATGACGGTGATGACTTCGTTATTTCGTTCTATAATGTCGTAATCCACATAGAGGAGCGAGAGAGGTAGGGGGATATATTGGCCAACTTCTATGGCAACAGCTTCCTTGAGTGTACGCTCTGCCGAAACCGGAACAGTAAAGGTGCGCGAAAAGGTACGAGCTGTTGGTATACCCAATACAACCTGATCGCTGACAAGGTTACCGACAAGTTTTTTCTGGATAAGCGTTTGCAGGCTGCTTAACAGATAGTTACCCTCGCCATCGAGGGCTTTTTTGATCTGTAGCGGGTCAAGGTCGGTCACACCATAGCCGGTGACATACTGACGTTCAATATCAATAGACATTATTTTCATGTCCGTACTACTGATATCGAGACCGATAAGAGGTTTGTCTTTATAAAACAGTTTTGTCATGATGCCCACACATGGTTTACGCTGTTAATTGTATCATGTTGCTTATGTTTATGCTATCTATTTAATCTGATTCGCCAGTCCGGCAATTGGTCCCATGACACTTGCAGCGATCAGACCAACGATACTACCCATGATGACGATCATAACGGGCTCGATAATTGAGCTGAGGCTGTTGATCGCTGTATCGACTTCTTCCTCGTAGAATTCTGCTACCTTCACGAGTACGGTATCAGTTTGTCCTGTCTCTTCACCGACGGCAAGCATTTGAGAGACAATAGCTGGATACAGGCCATCATCCTCGAGCACGTGCGAGAGTTGTTGGCCGTTTTTGACCTTATCGACTGCATTGAGGAGTGATTCTTCGTACACGACATTACCCAGCGCATGCGCGGTGACAGTCATGGTTTCTATGATCGAGACACCTGCACCGGAAAGCGCAGAGAATGTACGGGCGAATCGAGCAACAATAACCTTACGAATAACACCGTTAACGGCAGGTGTGCGAAGAGCAATAGTGTGGAATAACTTGCGGCCTGGAGGTGTTCTGAGATAGCGGATAAGGCCATATGTCAGTCCAATTAGCCCAATAATGACGAAGACACCATATGCAAGCATGAATGAACTGATTCCGAGCATTGCTTGTGTGAGGGGGGGGAGTTCTGCATCGGGACCTGCAAGTGATTTAATGATATTACCGATTTGCGGGATGACAAACAGCATCAAGCCAAAAAAAGCAAGTACAGTAATAACAAGCAGCACTGAGGGATAGGCCATAGCACCCTTCACCTTCTTGCGAATTGAGGCGTTTTTCTCCTGCTGTATTGCCAGACGTTTCAAGATTTCATCCAAAATACCTGCTGCTTCACCGGCGCGAACCATATTGATGTAGACATCGCTAAATACCCGCGGATGTTTGGCAAGCGCATCCCCGAGCGACATACCACCTTCGACATCCTTGATGACATTAACGAGCACGTTTTTGAGTGCAGGACTTTCGCTATGCTGCTCCAGCGAGCTGAGTGATCTGAGGAGCGGTACTCCTGCGCCAACCATGGCGCTTAGCTGGCGCGTAAAAATCACCAAGTCGTCAGATTTCACCTTGTTAGAACTAAAAAGTTTGCCAAAAGACGATGACGATTTTTTACCATTAGTCACACTCAAGGGACGGAGGTTTTGCTTCTTAAGCGCCGCCATGACAGCAGCTTCGTCACCGGCCTCCAGGGTACCCTTGGTAATCTTGCTGGTGCTATCAGATGTCGCAACGTAGTCAAATGTCGGCATGGACTACTCCTTGGTGACTCTCAATACTTCTTCGATGGTTGTCTCGCCGCGTAGTGCCTTGATTAGGCCGTCTGCTTGCATAGTTATCATACCCTCGGCAATGGCCTGAGCTTGTAGCTGAGCGCTCGTTGCATTTGCGGTAATTAATTTCTGAACAGCTGGACTGTTATTAAGCACCTCATAGATGCCTATTCGGCCCTTGAAACCGTCGTGTTTGCCACTTTCATCCTCAAACTCGCCCGGTTTATAGAGGACATTGATACCATTTGGATCGGTGCTCAGCGGTACATTGCCGCCAATACCGGCTGCGGCTGCTTGTTTTTCGAGTTCGTGAATATAGCTAAAGTCTTGGTCTGACCGTAGATTAAACATGTGGATGATCGCATCTTTCTCTTCGTCGGTTGGCTGGTATGGCCGGCGTGTTTCCTTGTCGAGGCGACGCACCAAGCGCTGACCAACGATAGAACGGACAGTGCTTGCAATAAGGAAAGGCTCAATGTCCATATCGAGCAGACGAGGCAAAGCTGTTGCGGCGTTATTTGTGTGGAGCGTACTAAAGACCAAGTGACCGGTCAGGGCTGCCTGTACTGCCAGATTGGCAGTTTCGGCGTCACGGATCTCACCAACCATGATGATATTCGGGTCTTGACGTAGCAGAGCTCGAAGTCCGCCGGCAAATGTCATGCCTGCGGCCTCATTTGTCTGGGTTTGATTGACCCCTAGTATACGATACTCAACAGGATCTTCGATGGTGCTGATGTTCACGTCTGGGTGGTTCAGCTGCGATAGCGAGCTAAAGAGACTGGTTGACTTACCGCTACCAGTTGGACCAGTTACCAGAATCATACCATGCGGCTCGCTAATGGCTTCGGTGATTGACTCCATAGAATATCCCCAGTAGCCGAGCTCATCCAAGCTCACTGCTTGGTTAGACTCATCGAGGATACGCATGACGACCTTTTCGCCATCGGTGATAGGGAGGGTGCTAACACGAAGTGCATATTGCTTACCAGCAACGTTTACCTTGAAACGGCCGTCTTGCGGTACGCGGCGTTCGTCGATCTTGAGATTAGAAAGAATCTTGATACGACTGACGAGTGCTGCGTGTACATTGCGCGGTAGACGATTTACTTCCTTCAAGATACCGTCTATACGATAGCGGATCTGGACATAATCTTCGCGCGGTTCGATATGGATGTCACTGGCATTGCTACGGATGGCATATTCAAGGAGGAGGTTAATCGTTTGTGCAATAGGGGAGTTTTCGCTGACATCCTCTTCGCTGACTTTTTCTTCGGGCGCTTCGTCCTCTTCGCGTTGAATGTCTATAACTTCAGATAGTTCCTTGTCGACATTACCACGATAGTTTTCCAGTGCTGCCTGGATATTTGCGTGAGGCGCTATATAGGTGTGAACATTTTCGCCAATTTGCTTCTGGATAAAGTCAACAGCCTGGACATCGTCCGGGTCTTCCATAGCGAGATGCTGCATGCCATCCGGATCAATCTTGAACAGTACGGCATTGTACTGGCGAGCGATACGCTCAGGGATTTTGTTCAGGATATCTGAGGGAATTTCTTTGGGATCGATTTCGATGTAAGGAATACCGGTATATTCGGCGAAAAGTTTTGTTAGGTCGGTATCTTCGACCATTTTTTTGTCGAGCGCAACCTGATACATAGGCTTACGCAAACGAGTGCTCTCATCCTTGAGGGCTGCAATATCACTTTTGGTAAAGCGATTGCTCTCTGTGAGCAACTTTTCCAATGTCCCATCCGATATATGCATAATGCTCGTCCTTATTGTAAAGGAGAGGGTAGTAAAATACCAGCCTAAGTGCGAAATTTTGCAAGGTGGGTTATAACAGGGGCTGGAGTAGGCTATAATGGCAACAGTGGTAGAAATAACCAGTGATATAAAGATGCAAGAGTTTGGTGAGCGCCTCGGGCGCATTTTTGCTGGTGGCGAAGTTATAGAACTCGTTGGTGATGTTGGTGCGGGCAAAACAACGCTCGTGCGCGGCATTGCGAGAGGTATGGGTGTCGATGAAACTGTCCAAAGCCCCAGCTTTACCATCAACCGCGTGTACGATGCAGGTAACGGCCGACAGTTGGTGCACTATGATTTTTATCGTCTGAGCGAGCCCGGTATCATGCGCAACGAGCTTGCCGAGACGATGAACGACAGCAAGACAGTTGTTGTTATCGAATGGGCGGATACAGTAGGGCAGACATTACCGCAGGACAGGCTAACCCTTACCATTACTAGCACGGGTGAAGACACGCGTCGCCTAGATATAAGAGCCGGTGGTGCGGTCAGCTCAAAGATAGTGGGGCTACTAACATGATCTTACTGCTCGATACTTCGACGCCATTGTGCCGATTAAACTTTATCGATGGTGATACGCGTGCTGACTACGAATGGCAGGCAGATCGCGAGCTTGCGAAAGGTCTGCTTGGTTGGCTGAACGAACGGCTGGCAGAGCAGGGCAAAACATGGCAGGATATTACGGCCATTGGTGCCTTTCAGGGTCCGGGTAGTTTTACCGGTCTTCGGATCGGGCTGACAGTGCTCAATACACTTGCTGATAGTTTATCTATACCAATAGTTGCAACGACAGGAGACGACTGGCAAACTGTTGCACTAAGTAGGTTAGAGCAGGGTGAAAATGATCGCATTGCCCTACCCTTTTATGGTTCCGATGCAAACATTACAACTCCCAGGAAATAGCCTTGCTCGGTCTGTGGCGAGGCGCTACAATATGTATAGTTTGTGATAGAGCAAGCTCTGATAATTACTGAAAACATGGCGTTCGCCCCCCGATCCTACGACTGAAATCCAGAGAAAGCCGGCGAGCGGACCCAGGAAGGATACATGATGATAGAAAGCATTATTGCCGTTGTGGTAGGTGCTCTCTGTGGTGTGACTGGCACGGTTGTATATGGCCGTAGTCGGACAGAGGCAAGCAAGAACAAAGCGGAGCAGGCGCTCGCCAAGGCTCAGGAAAAGGCGAGTCAGATCGTCCTGAAGGCCAAGGATGAAGCGATTGAACTCGAGAGTGAGCGACGCAAAGAAATGAAGAAGATCGAGAATCGTCTGGCTGATCGTGAATCGACGCTCGATAAGAAACTTGATGAACTCGACAAGCGTGGCGAGAAACTTCGCGGTCAGGAAGATGAAGTTGAGAAGCTGAAAGATGAGATTCGTGACTTACGTTCAAAGCAGCAGGAAAAGCTTGAGAAGATCGCCAAGCTGACCAAAAAAGAGGCATCTGAAAAACTCCTCGAAATGACTGAGCGCGACATCAAAAATGACCTCACCGGCTTAGTGTCTAAGCTACAAAAAGATGCCATGGACGACGCCGAAGAACGTGCGCAGACGATCATCCTCACCGCTATGGAGCGTATGAGCTCCGAGGTGACCGCTGAACGTACGGTGACTGCAATCAAACTTGCTGATGAAGAAATGAAGGGTCGCATTATCGGTAAAGAAGGCCGCAACATTCAGGCGCTGCAGCGCGCAACTGGTGTTGATATTCTTGTCGATGACACACCGGGTATGATCGTGCTCAGCAGCTTTGATCCAGTACGTCGCCAGGTTGCTCGCATAAGCCTGGAGATGCTCATGAAAGACGGCCGTATCCACCCGGGTCGTATCGAAGAAGTTGTCGCAAAAGCAGAGAAGCAGATCGAAAAAGAAGTCAAACAAGCAGGTGAAGATGCGGCACGCGAAGTTGGTGTGACTGGTATCCCGCGTGAAATGTTGCAATTGCTGGGTGAGTTGAAATTCCGTACATCATACGGCCAAAACGTATTGATGCATAGTACCGAAATGGCGCATCTATCTGGTATCATTGCTGAAGAAATTGGCGCGAATGTTCGTACGGTCAAGATCGCTACCCTACTCCATGATGTAGGCAAAGCTGTCACGCACAAAGTAGAGGGTAAGCACCACCATATCGGTGCCGAGATGGCGCGCAAGTATGGCATGAAGGATGACATTGTTCACGCAATCGAAGCCCATCATGATGATATCGATGCGACCACGCCGGAAGCACTCGTTGTCCGTGTTTGTGATGCACTGTCGGCTGCTCGCCCAGGTGCACGTAATATTAGTGCCGAGAATTTTGTCGAACGCATGAAAGACCTCGAAAACATCGCGAATAGTTTCAAGGGCATCGACAAAGCATACGCCATAAGTGCCGGACGTGAAGTTCGTGTCATGGTAAGGCCTGAAAATATCGATGACCTCAGTGCGATTAAACTAGCTCGCGATATTGCAACCAAGATTGAATCAACTATGCAGTATCCAGGTACGATTAAGGTGAATGTTATTCGCGAGACACGTGCAATAGAATTTGCTAAGTAGAGTACGTATTCTCTATTCGGAAGCCCGGTCTTTGGCCGGGTTTTTGATGCCAATTGCCGAGATAATGCCACCGATTGTAAGGAGGATAACCATCAGCCAGACGCCTCGATGAAAACCATCGACATCGAGAACACTTCCAGTAACGAGTCCGATTGCTGCAACGGCGACAAGACCTGCAATACGAGCGACGGCATTGTTTATGGCCGATGCGATACCAGCGTTTCGACTATCAATAGTACCAAGTACAGCAGCAGTGAGAGGTGCGACAGTCATAGATAGTCCCAGGCCAAAAGTTGCGATTGCAGGAAACAGTTCAGTCCAGTAATTAACATGCTGATCCAGACCCAGCAAGAGTGCAAATCCGATAGCAGCAACAAGGGGACCGGTCGCCATGAAAAAACGGGGTCCGTACTTACCTGCAAGCGCACCAAAACGTGACGACAGAAAGAACATAATAATCGTGATTGGAAGCAGGCTGAGTCCTGCTTCAAAAGCAGAGTAATGACCGACTTGCTGAATGAAAATCGTAATCAAAAATGTTGCAACTGATAAGCCGGCATAGATTGCAGTTGTCGCAATATTGCCGACACTGAAATTGCGTACAGCAAAAAGTGAGAGTGGCAGCATTGGGTGCTTTGTCGAACGCTCATATAGAATAAAAATTCCGAAGAGTGCAACGCTGGCAATCAGCGGTAGGGAAATCATAGGACTTTGCCAGCCGTAAATGGGTTGCTCAATCAGGGCATAGACGGCTCCGGCAAGACCGACGGTACATAGCAGGGCACCAATGACATCAACCGGTGTTTTTTCATGATGTTTATCCTCAGGGAGACTCCTCAGTAGCCATAGTGTCGCGAGAGTTGGAATGATATTGATAACAAAAATTCCACGCCACCATAGGGCATCAACGAGTAGGCCACCAACAAGTGGTCCAACCACAAATGCCACACCTGTCCAAGCTGTCCAGGTGCCGATAGCTTTGGCCTGTGCCGAGCCGCTGAATGTCGATATTATGAGGGCGAGTGAGCTGGGCACTAAAAGCGCACCAAAAATTCCCTGAAGACCTCGCATTAGGATGAGCATCGGTGCTGTTATGGCAACTGCACAAAGAATCGATGATACACCAAACCCGATGACACCCCATAGTAATATGCGTTTACGACCGAAGATATCAGATAATGATCCTGCAACCAGTATGAGTGATCCGAGTGTAATCAGATAGGCGCTACTTACCCACTGCTGCGTACTAAGTCCTCCACCTAGTTCATCAACAATAGCGGGCAAGGCGACATTCACGACCGAGCTATCAAGAAATGGCAGAAAAGATGCAAATATACTGATCAGGATAACGAGCCGCTGAGTTTTTGTCATATATTCATCATAGCACTGACGTATAATGAGAGGATGCATAGTGAAAATCTGACAAAAATGGCAGTTCAGGCAACACTGCATTGTTTAACTGGCTGTGCCATTGGTGAAGTGCTGGGTATGGTACTTGGCACGACATGGAATTTATCGAATCTTGTTACAGTTGTGTTATCAGTCGCGCTGGCATTTCTTTTCGGTTATGCGCTATCACTACGCTCAGTTTTAAAAAACGGCGTCCCACTGAAAAAAGCAGTGCGTATAGTACTACTCGCTGACACCCTATCAATCACAACTATGGAGATTGTCGATAACGCTGTCATAGTTCTCGTGCCAGGCGCTATGGATACGCATCTTGCGGATCCATTATTTTGGGGCACGCTCATGATATCCCTAGTTGTTGCCTTTGTCGTGACTGTGCCAGTGAATCGTTGGTTGATTGCACGCGGCAAAGGGCATGCCGTCATGCATGGGCATCACCATCACCATCATCACTCATAGATAAAGGTAAACCTATGATTGTTGGAGATACCTAAGTGCTTTTTTTGCGAGCTTTTTGCGCTCCTGTAAAACTTTGTTTGTCTGCAACGCTGCAGTAAGTTCATCGTGTCGCTCATTGGCAACTTCTGACAACGGAAAAACATGCGGCTTGATGGTGAAAATTATGAACCGGTTACCTAATGGATATGCATCGGTTGACGGTAGACGAGTCAGTGTTTCGCGTTCGCTGCGCATAAAAATCTGGCTGCCTGGATCGTTAATAGTTCGCGGCTGTGGTATGAATGTTGCGGGATCATGCGCCAGGGCGGGCTCATTATCGGTGAATATATTATTACGCTCTGTTTGACGTATCGGGTATTCGGGTAGGCTTATCAGTGTACGATCAATCGTGTCTTTCAGTCTGACTCTGCTACCATCAACAGGTTTATCATACCCGGCAACATGGTGATGAATTTTATCCATGTCCTCGTTTACAAAATTCGACAAATTCCAATTGGTTGGGGTCGCAAGGAATCCGGCAACCAGTACCTGGCGGCCGTCGTCCTGTTGCTCTACAACACAAATATCTTCCTGACCAAGCAAGCCGCAGATAGCCAGAGGATGCCAGTCGTCTTTAGTGGGGTGAACGCAAAATGTATCACCAGTGGTTTTGTTGATAATCAGCCGACCAAATTCCGGATCATCTTCAAAGCCGTATTGTTCGGGGAAGTGTTCAACCAAATAGGTAGCCTGT
This sequence comes from uncultured Candidatus Saccharibacteria bacterium, assembly GCA_964480675.1. Taxonomy (GTDB): domain Bacteria; phylum Patescibacteriota; class Saccharimonadia; order Saccharimonadales; family Saccharimonadaceae; genus UBA2112. The sequence continues at coordinate 114,387 of CAYZPD010000004.1, read as the reverse complement.
AGCTCCAAAAGCTGCTGTGATGCAGCACGAATCTTTGCTCTATTTTTCTTTTTGCCGACGTAAAGTATACGTTCTTGATCGGCAAGAAATATTTCTTTACGGAGAGTTACAGCATCTGCCAGTTCGTTGTCAGGCGCAAACCATGATACAAATCGTTCACCTTCGGCAGGTTTTTCGTGCGGCGGTGTTATTCGTCGCATGTTTGCAGCAGGCGCTAGGGGATTGATCCGCATTTCCTTTAGGTAGGCGTCATTGGTCGAGAGCACTACATCGCGCTCTGCAGCACTGCCTGTAAACGGGCAGGTTTCTGGTTGTTGATTCTCCCCTGAGACATGTGAGAATGTTAGGCGCTCCATGTGGCCTCAAGTGTACCTCAAGGATTTCAGGGGAGCAAGCATGAGAGAAATAGAAAAATAAAGCCAGCAAAAATATAGAATCGCTCCTTTTCATATGTACCGTTTTGCGGTATAATACCTCAAGTGAATTCCGGGGTGTGGCGCAGTTGATAGCGCGCTCGGTTTGGGACCGAGAGGTCGAAGGTTTGAGTCCTTTCACCCCGACCATACAAAAACGACTTCCTTACGGCAGTCGTTTTTGCTTTTGTTGGGTTAGATCAGAACAAATTGTCCAGCACCAAAAACAGCGATTATTCCTGCCAGTGTCAGCATCAATAGATCGTACTCCCAGCCACCTTTATTGGCTCGGTATGGACTATGCCATTTGAAAACATGCAGACTTATGGTGATGCACATCAAGAGCACAAGTCCAATGCCGGCCCACTGTGCCAGAACGCCGCTGAGCATACCGAGAGCTGCACATAGTTCGGCAGTTGCTACAAAATAGGCTGCGGGAACAGGTACACCATCATTTTTTGAAAATCCTTTGATGTCACGAAACTTTAGCCTTGCCTCTCGCAAGAAAGTCACTGCTAGTACAAATCTCACGAGGAGTAATAGAATGCTTTGTATAAATACGGGGGTAACAAGTGTAAACATAAACTCATTATACAGTTCTTTGGACGAACCGTATGGATTGCTAGTGGACAGGTATAGCCGGTCATGTATGTTACAGTAAAACCAGTTATGCCAAACAAAATAATCTCTCGTGTACTACAGTATGAAAAGATTCGTTTCGCCGCTGTCGGCGGACTAAATACGGTCGTTGATTTTATTGTCCTTTTTAGCCTCGTGACACTACTCAACATATCCTCATTGGTTGCAAATGTAGTGTCCACTAGCACGGCTCTTGTTGTTAGTTATTTACTCAATAAGAAAGCAGTCTTTGGCGATACTGATGCACATAATCCGCGTCAGATGCTCCTGTTCGTTATTGTGACATTGAGTGGTCTATGGATTTTGCAAGGGCTTGTCATTTGGAGCGTGACCAACGTAGCTGGTATGTGGTTGATGCTATCTGCTGGAGCTACATTGCTTATCGCAAAAGTCATTGCAACTTTATTTAGTCTGACTTGGAACTATTTATGGTATAGTCGGGTTGTTTTTCGTAAGGCAAATACAAGCCTAAAGTGATAAAATAGAGTCGAATGTTTCGCCTTTTTCGTAATTATGAATTCTTTCCGCGATTTGCATGGCGGGATTTTCTGGTACTTTTTGGTGGCATCACCGTCTTTGTTGCTATAGCTGCTAGCACGGTCGATAAGTTTTCGATATGGTTTGATGAAGCTTTCGGCTCGTACCTGGTTCGATTTGATTTTTTGCAGATTGCTAACTATACTGCGCACGATGTTCATCCACCGCTGTACTACTGGCTGTTGAAGATATGGACAACATTCTTTGGCAATACTGAGCTCGGTATTCGTTCAATGAGTATATTCTTTGGTGCGGTTACTATCATTTTTACATTCCTCGTTGTGCTCAGACTTTTTGGCCGTCGCGCCGCACAGGTATCGGTACTGTTTCTCATTTTGACACCGCTCTTTGTTCGCTATAGTCAGGAGGGTCGTATGTACACGGTTCTTACTGCCATCGTGATGGCGGCCACGTATATGTTGATTTACGCGTTGCATAATAAAAAGCGATGGCCGTGGATCGTGTATGGTGTTCTGATAGCTGCCGGTATGCTGACACAGTATTTCACGGCGTTGATTTGGATTGCTCACTGGGTCTGGCGATACATTACCGTTCGAGTGAAGGGTGAGTCATTTAAAGCAACTGTGCGGCGCATGCTCACAAAGGAATGGTGGCTGGCTTATGGTGTGGCAGTACTACTCTTTTTGCCATGGTTACCGTTCCTCGCTATACAATTCCTGATCATACAAGGCAATGGTTTTTGGATACCGCCCGTTACCAGTGCAACACTGCCAGACTTCCTGACTGATGTTCTGTTGTTTAGCGATTTCACTGGTGTCCAGTCGTGGCTCGCGGCAGGATTCTATCTGGTGGTCGGTGTCATGGCGTACACGACGTATCGATTATTACGACAATTCAAAGACGATGATCGCAAGAATTATCTATTTATTCTGTGTATGGTCGCCGTGCCAGTTGTCGTTTTGTTCACTATCTCTATGCCGCCGCTCAGATCGGCATTTGTCGATCGTTACCTGCTCGCAGTTGCTGTTTTCATGGCTGTTCTTTTTGCAATCAATATGACACGCTCGCACACATTCCTCGGCAAAAAGTTCCGTGTATTTGTAAGCCTTGTCACCATTACATTGATGGTAGTCGGGCTCTTCAACCAGTCGGTAATTGGCAATTACAATCGCTCAAGCGGACAGTCAAATAATACTAGACAACTGCTCGAGAAAATTCAGGAACAATCTGCACCGGGTACGCCAATTCTTAGCAAGACACCATGGATTTTTTACGAAGCCGTTGTATATGATCGACCCACATTGCCAGTCTTTTTTATCGATGAAACGACGGAGTATAAATATGGCTCACTGACGATGTTGGCCGAGAATGACCAGCACAAAATCAAAGATCTTAACGCATTTACACGTGACCATAGGGTATTCTGGATGATTAGTAATTTGCGCGACAGTAAGCCGGAAGCCCTTCGCGACAACTGGCATGTGGCTCAGACTATAACCATCAATGACGACTTGAGCAAGCAGCCACTTTTCCAGGCAGTTCGCTTTACCGTGGAATAATATTCATCAAAAACTTTGTTCGTATCGCTAGGTAGATCACTGCAACAATAGCGACCATAACGAAGAAGTTGAGAATCGGTACTGTCGGGACTAAATAAATATGTATAAAGAACATAATGATGGCATGGAGCGTGTAAACATAGAGGGAGTTTGCACCGAAAGGCACAAGCAGCCAGCCGGTATATTTGACTACCGTTTTTTCATATCGCTTTATCAGGAGGAACGCTGCCCAGAACCAAAGCATGAAAAGGAGGAATCGCTCTATAGGTAGTGTTTCCTTGTGAAAATCATTCAAACGAAGTTCCCATGCACGGTCGCTCAGGAATTGAGTCCATGCGTTATGGACGATAAATTCGTTGGCAAAAACTGCGAAAACATTTATCAAAAATGTGATGATACCCACTATGACAACAGGGATTGCAACATAGCGTACCAGAACTTTCCTATGAGTATGCCACCAGCTTGTGATATCCGGCCAGTGGAAACCAATTACCAGGCCGGTAAAGAATATAAGCTGCCACGGAATCGGCTGCAGTAGTTCAAGTGTCTCCCAGGGTATTGTGTTGTAGTCCATAGGAAAGAGAAGCCACCCGAGAAAACTGGCGATCAAAACAACATACCATTGACCTCTGCGAAGCAACCACAGCGCGAACGGTGCTATAGCAAGGTAGATTGCATAGAATCGCAAATAGTCCGCCCATCCATAGGTGTATTGGAAGGTGAGCGTTTGCCAAATGAGTTCTAGCCAAGAATGACCACTCATAATGCCATATTTTACGTTTGGATCATTCGGGTAAAGATACCATCCAAGCAGTGTTGCAGCAATGACCAAAACGACATAGGTAATGTAGAGCATCAGCGCGCGCTTGAGCACGATTTTTGCTACATCGCGAAAGGGTGAGCTGACGAGTTTGGCACCTCGAACAATTCCCAGCACGATTCCGGATATCAGAAAGAATCCCTCGGCTGTCGAGGTGAGTAGCAGGCCGCGCATACCCCACCAGTCAAGGAAATTTGGAAAGAAGTCGAGATGGTCATTGATAATAGCAATCAGGAAAAACCCGCGCATAACATCAAACGTAACAATCCTCGGGATTTTTTTCTTTTCCGACACAGACATTTACTCCATTATATACCCTGTGAAGCTGATAATTTCCGGTATACCGTATAATTAAATATATGAGTATGCCTACAGTTCCCTACAAAGCACCAATGTTTCAATTGCCCGATCAAGACGGCACAGTAACCAGTCTCGATAAATTCTCGGGCAAATGGGTAGTGCTGTATTTTTATCCAAAGGATGATACGCCAGGGTGCACTGTGGAGGCGTGTAGCTTGCGTGATGCGCGTGATGACATAGCGGCGCTTGGTGCAGAAATTGTTGGCATCAGCAAAGACGATGCTTCCAGCCATGAAAAGTTCAAGGCGAAGCATTCACTCAACTTTACATTGCTGACGGATGCCGATGGCAAGGTTATTGAAGACTATGGCGCATGGGGTCCGAAAATGTTTGGCAAAGTTGGCATTTTGCGCAAAACATTTCTGATCGATCCGGCGGGCATGGTACGAAAAGTCTATGGACGCGTCACACCGCTTGGTCACGGCGAGCAAGTTATCGAAGAGCTGAAGAAACTCCAAGCAGCAAATTAGCGCGGGCGTTTGTTGGCATGTTTGCGTGCAAGCATTGCGAAATGATCATCGATGACCGTCGGAGTGAATTCACCGTATTTATTGGTGATAGCTTGTTCGAGCAACCAATCGGCAATAGCGGGATTTTTTGGTAAAAGTGAGCCGTGTAAGTAACTACCAATGACGTTTTTGTATCGAGCACCCTCATGACCATCCTTACTATTATTACCAGCACCATAAATAACAGTACCCAAAGGCTGAACACCTTCACCAAGGAATGTTTGACCGCTATGATTTTCGTAACCGATGATGTCGTCAAACTCATTACTCCGTGTGACAATATTACCGATCAGGCGCTCTGATCCTGCAACCGTCTCGATGTTGAGTAGTTTAATGCCCTCAATCACATGGCCATCCTGAGTTTTGAAGAAATTACCGAATAGTTGGTAGAGGCCACATATCATCAGCATAGGCACACTTTGTTCAGCGAGTTCGTGCAGGCCAGATCCTATTTTAAGCAGGTCGGCTTGGATTTTATTTTGGCCGCTGTCCTGACCACCTCCGCCGATGATAATATCGACATCATCCGGAAACGTATCACCAGGATTGTAACTCATAATGTTGGGGGTGTAGCCGTGCCACTTAGCGCGCTGGGCGAGTACAAGCAGATTGCCATGATCGCCGTAAATATTCATGTCACGAGGATAGAGTTGGAGAATGTTTACTATTTTTTCGCTCATGATACTTTCTCCACATTCGTGATTTTTCCGAGTTCTCGCCTAAGTGCTAGCATCGCGGTATAGGTGCAATAAATTCGCTTCGGCATATCAGGATAATCAGCAATAAAATGGCGTAGACTTTTTACAAGATCCGTATCGACACTACCGACCGATACTTCATCGTACTGGAGGCGAAGTGCCATGTCGTAGGCGCGTATGCCACTGACTCGTGCAACGCTTTCAGCTTGTAAGCTCGTAAAGTCAACATCCCATAACCAACTCATATCACGGCCATCTGCGTAGTTATCATTGATGGCGATCATCGTAGCATATCCTTTCGGGTCAAAAGATTGCAGACCAAGCCGAAAGCCGCCAGGGTTTTTTACCAAGACGAGTTCACACGGCTGTCCACCTACAACAAGTTGTTCACCACGGCCAAATGCTGGCGTGATAAGGGATAGGCACTCAAAAAGTTTCTGCTCGTGGATCTGTCCGTCCATGACGGCTCGAGTAAGCGCGAGGGCTGCGGCAGCATTGTAAACATTATAGATACCTTGCAGTTTTAACGTTGTTTTGACAGTTTTACCATCGACGGTAAATGTTGCTTCTTGGTTAGATTCGCCAAGCTTGCTAAGCAACACATCTGCCAGAGGGAGCTTTACGTGTGTAGCGGATGATCCGTGCAGGTCATCATCACTCGGAAATGTATCACGGAGCCCTGTATCCAGGCCAAAAAACTTCACTTGCTTGCCCTTCAGTTCACCAGCAATTTTCAACAGTCGCGGATCTTCGCGATTGATGACAACCGCTTCTTTTGTTGCTGTAGCTATGTGTGCGAGCATGCGAGCTGTGGCGTCTATTTCGCCAAATCGATCCAGCTGATCGCGCATGACATTAAGCAGCAGGCTGTATTTCGGAGGTATCTGATCGACAAAATGGACGGCATGCGCTTCGTCAAGTTCGAGCACGGCGATATCTGCATACAGACGGCCGCGCCTATCGACTTCGCCAAGTAGTGCTGCTGCCACGCCGCGACTGAAGTTGCTACCAGTGCGGTTCGTAAAAACCTTCAAGCCCTGGCTTTCTAGCAATTCGACAACCATCTTGGTTGTGGTGGTCTTACCATTGGTACCACTGACCAGTACAACACCATAGTGAAGCTGCGCTAAAGTATCGCGCACAAAGTGCCGGTCAATCTTTTCGACGAACAAGCCGGGCAGCGCCGAACCACCCCCGCGCAGGCGAGCAATGTATCGTACCGTTTTACCCATGAGGACGCTGTAAGGTTTTGTCATGTTACCTCTATTTTAGCAGAGGACGAGATGGTACAATATGTTTATGCTTTTGGTAGTAGAGTTGTTCCACTGGTGGTATACCGATGGCTTGCGTCAGCGTGCGAAGCGTGTTGTTGCACGGCTTGATGGAACAATTGATTATTTTTCCATGGATCTACTACTGAAAACCCTTTTTGCACCATTCCGACAAATATCTGCAGGTAAGGTTGACGGATCACTGGAAGTCAAAATGCGTGCTTTGGTAGATAAGCTGTTCTCACGAGTTATCGGCGCTTTTGTACGGCTTCTGATTCTTGTCATTGGGCTACTCACCATTGCTATTCAGGTACTACTTGGGTTACTCATCTTGCTTGGCTGGGCGCTACTACCGCTGTTACCGATTATTGGTCTTATCCTGAGCATCAAAGGGCCGGCATTCTGATGAATTCAACATTTTACAAGTACAGCAGTACCAGAGCGGCAAAAGCCCGCTTGGGTGTGAGGCTTACTTCTCTATGGAGAGTAATTCTCGTAGCACTTGCTGGATTATTGGTTCTCGGTGGTATTTTGCTGCTCGTAAGTCATATAACCCTCGGCTGGTTAGTTATCGGACTGGCCGCGCTACCGTTTATGCTTTATGAGTGGCATCATGGTGATCTGGCATTGCCACCGGTCACGACAAACTCTATAGATGGCTTGTTATCGGGTGATATCCTGGGGCAGCTTGGTCAGAATCCTACTCCGCGAGAAATTGCAGCAGCAACGGCATCGGTCAGAGGCGGACAATTTTTTGCTGTTCGATTCGGTATTACAAAAAACTTCTTGAATGACATCACTAGTGATAATCCAGAGGAAACCGAAACTATATGGCAACATGCCCTTGAGGTGCGGACTCAGACAGGCAGCGAGCACATTAGCGGCGCAGTACTGGCAGTTGCTATTCTGCAAAGTTTTGCTGATCACGATAAACTGCTCGCACACATGCACCTCGATATGAACGATATGTTAGCCGGCGTCAGGTGGTATGAACGACTACGTACTATGTTTAACAAAACCAAGGAGCCCGTGCGCACCGGTGGTATTGCTCGTGATTTCTCATTTGGCTATATTCCGCTGCTTAAGCGTTTCGGACAGAATCTATCTGAGTCTGTCGGCAATCGAATACCTATCGAAGTTGCTTCACACCAAAAAGCTCTTGACCAGCTCATCGATACATTCGGTAGTGGTGGCCGGCAAAATGTCGTATTAGTTGGTGAAGCAGGAACGGGTAAAACAACCCTTGTGCGAGCATTTGCCGAGCGCATTCTTGATGCCAAGGCAAAAATTCCGGCTAATCTGAAATTCCGCCAGGTATTCATGTTGGATTCCGCATCGCTTATCGCCGCAGCACCGGGGCGTGGTGAACTAGAGGGTCTCATTATGCAAGTTCTCGGTGAGGCGTACAGCGCCAAGAACGTGATCATCTGCCTCGACAATGCACAATTATTTTTCGAAGAGGGTGTTGGCTCTGTCGACCTGACAAATGTCTTGTTGCCAATTCTCGAGGCAGGAAATCTGCGGGTAATTTTGGCCATGGACGAGCAGCGATACCTACAGATAGGGCAGCGTAACCCAGGTCTCGTCAACGCCCTCAACCGTATCAGCCTAGCAGCTGCGAGCCGCGAAGAAACCATTGCTGTCATGCAAGATCAGCTGATATTTACCGAGTACCAGCGCAAAATCACCTACATGTATCAATCGCTCGCTGAGGCCTATCGACTTAGCGAGCGGTATGTCCACGACCTTTCTATGCCAGGTCGCGCGCTCAAGCTTCTGGAGACCGCTGCAAGTTACGGCGAGAATGGTTTTATTACCGGCAACTCTGTCCAACAAGCAATTGAGCAAACCATGAATATCAAGGTTGGCGTGGCGAGTGGTGAGGATGAGCGTGAAACACTACTGAACTTAGAGGACAAAATTCACGAACGTATGATTAATCAGACTCATGCAGTTCAGGTTATTAGCGATGCTTTGCGTCGAGCTCGTGCTGGTGTGCGTAACGAAAATCGTCCTATTGGTACGTTCTTGTTCCTGGGACCGACAGGTGTTGGTAAAACCGAGCTCTCCAAAGCCCTTGCTGATGTGTACTTTGGTGGTGAAGATCGTATGATACGACTCGACCTCAACGAGTATGTTCGCCCTGAGGATGTGTCACGACTCATCGCCGATGGCGCCGATGACCCCACAAGCCTCACGGCGCAGGCCATGAAACAGCCATTTAGCGTAGTGCTTCTGGACGAGATTGAAAAAGCACATCCGCAAGTACTGACAACACTTCTGCAATTACTTGACGAAGGTATCTTACGCGATATTAAAAACCGTGAAGTATCGTTTCGTGATGCTATCGTGATTGCCACAAGTAATGCCGGCGCAGACCGTATTCGTGAATATATCGAACGTGGCCTCAAACTCGAGCAGTTCGAACAGAAATTTATTGATGAACTCATTAATACCAATCAGTTCCGTCCGGAATTCCTAAACCGTTTTGACGAAATCGTCGTCTTCCGTCCACTCGAGAAGCCAGAACTGATTCAGGTTATCGACCTGATTCTTGCAGGCATCAACAAGCAGATGGCACTGCAAAAGGTGAGTGTGAATGTCGCTGATGATGCCAAGGCATTCCTTGTCGAGAAGGGTTACGATCCTCGTCTCGGTGCTCGCCCTATGCGTCGTGTTGTCCAGCGTGCCGTCGAAAACCTCGTTGCCAAGCAGATGCTCGCAGGTAGCGTTGCACCTGGTACAGTGATTCAGGTAACTCTTGAACAGGTTCAACAAATGCTCAGCGCCGATGCGAGTGCCATACAATCCATAGATCAAAATAAGCCACAATCCTCCAAAGGCTAGTTCCTGTGGTAGCTCACGAGTATAATAATAAGAGAATGTCTAAGATATTACTGGTAGAGGACGAAAAGATTCTCCGTGATGCATACACGATTTTGTTGAATGCCAACAATGAATACCATGTTGATACCGCGACTAACGGTAAGGAAGCACTTGATCTGTGCCAACACAATACGTATGATCTTATTTTGCTTGATCTTATGATGCCGGTGCTCGATGGTATGGGCTTTTTAAAGCAGGCGATGCTTGCTACTAAGTCACCTCAAACTCGCATCGTCATAATGAGTAACCTGTCTGGTGGCAAGGAAGTCCTGGAAGCATTGCAGCTTGGCGCGCATCGCCATGCGGTCAAATCAGATCTTGGGCCATCAGATGTCATGACGATTGTCGAAAACGAATTGAATACCGCGACGAAAAACTAGCCGCTATTATTTTGCTTTACGGCGTGTTATTTATTGAGCATGTAATACATGGCACGTGCTTGTTCAAAACCAATTACCCAGCCGGTTTGCCGAATGCTTTGGTAGAATGGTGTCTTGAGCAAATTACCCTTCGCATCATACGTTTCGGGAAAGCCGTTGTCTCGCACCATATTCATTTCGTAAGCATCCAGATGATACTTTGCGTCAGCGAAGTATTTTTTATTGCTAGTTTCGTGACCTAGCAGGATGAGTGTTTTGATATACTCCATACCCCAGAAACTCCATATAGCATCCCCGCCATATGATGCCACGGCCATACGTACAACAAAAAACTGACGATGAGCCCTAGTATCTGAGTGATATTTCAGTGCAAATGGTTGGTCGATCTTGTTCTTTTGTATGTAGTCAATTGACCGTTCGTAGTAGCTGCGTTCCTGCGGGTTGGTAATATCCAGAAAGCCAGTCGAAAGGGCAATTAGCCAGTCTGACGAGTAGTATTTATTTCGCAGACCTTCCTTGGATAAATCTTCTAGAAAGTATCCCTGATCTTCCAGCCAGAATGTCTGTAGTATATTGGCTTTGAGTTTTTCTAAAAATGCTTCATCTTTTGCAATGAGTCCCAACTTCATGGCTAGTTGTGTTGTTTTCCAAAAAATCACGTTGTCGTAAAACGCTGAGTAGCGACGCGTAATATCCTTTGCACCAGACAAATGGACATCCTGCTTTATCAGCATTCGCGATTCATTGAACACATGTGTGCGATAGTCCGCATAGAGTTTTTCGAGTGTATCTTTGTAGCTGTCGACAAGGATAGCGGCTGCTGGCTTAGTGTCGAGAGTGAAATAATGATGACCGTAGTTATGAGGTGTCGCCGATTCGATACCCGTTAGTGTCGACAGCGCGTAGAGAATACCAAAGAGTGAGTCCGATGGATACGCATAGAAGTTAATGCATGTTGCAGCATACGGTCCCATCGAAACGATTGTCGTCGTCAGTTTGGGATTTTTTTGGAATACACCCAGAGCAAATGCAACAGTTTGCAGATAAACAACTTGACGATTCTGCCAATCTTCGGTGGTTGTTTTGATCGAACGATCAAGCATAGGATAGTAAAAAACACCTAAATTACGAACAAACAGACCATTAAAATGATCACCAGATATGAGCAACAACTTATTTGGATCATAGCGAAGTTTATGAATGTCATCGATGATTTCATCAACCGTCTTGCCTGAGGCACGAGGACTACTGAAATAGCGCGTGGTCAGTATATAAATGCCGCACTGGTAGTAGGCAAAGAGTCGCCAAAAGATGTTTTGGCGCACGCGCATTTTCTGATTGTTGTCGATTGCTTCAATTATTTTTGTTTGTAGTTTCGCTCTGTAGGGTAGGCGAACAATCGAGTATCGAACAAACGGATTAGTCAGGTACGTTATGGCAAGCGAAGCAGCCAAAATACCTGTGAGCACAGTAGCAAACATACTTTCTGATTATACTATAGCGACTCTATTTTGATTCTTTGTCAAAAGTAGCTTTCTTTTTCAGCAGACCCCGAGCACGTCCAACTTTAACTAATTGAACAATTGCCGGGACAAGGCATACGCCGGCGAGTCCAATGAGGGTAACGGGCAATGTGTATTGCTTAATTTCTTCCGTTAGTCCCGATCCAAACCAAAAACCAATCATGATCAAAGACACTGACCAAATGACAGCGCCAAGTATGTTGTAGAGGACGAATTTGGTACGTCGCATTTCACCGATGCCCGCTAGAAGTGGTGCAATGGTACGGACATAGGCTACAAAACGGGCAATCAAGATTGTTTTGCCACCATGACTTTTATAAAATCCAGCAGCGCGATCAGCATATTCCTTACGGAAAAACACCCCGTCCTGCTGCTTAAATACCTGAGGACCCGTTTTCTTGCCTATGTAGTACCCAACTTCATAGCCAGTAGCGGCAGCGATAAAAACAACCAACAAAACTCCTGCTAATGGCAAGCTTCCCTCTGCAGCAAATACGCCAGATGCCAGAAGTAGCAAGTCACCACCTGGTACAAAAAGACCAATCAAAAATGCACACTCAGCAAAAATCAGACAGCCAATTACGGCCAGCGCTGCAATCACCCCGATACTATCAAGTGAGCTGGTAACTTCAAACATATCCTTATTGTAACGTAAAAGTAGTACTAGAATATGATGGACTTGATGATGTTAATTTCCGCTCAATAAAAACGCCTCAACTGTATCAAGTTGCGCCATGGTAAGTCCAACATTGCCGATTGGCTGGATGATTTTCAATGATGATAGATTGAGAATCTCCTTAGCTTGTGCAGAATGAGAATTATGAAGTCTTTCAGTGACAGCATGATCGTCGATCCAAACAGCTTTACTTGCAGGTGGTTTGATAATTGGTGTGTGTGTTCCCGAAAGACCTCGTTCCCAGCCACGATGTTCGTCACTTGCATCGATTGTACCGCAGAAATTATTTAGTACGGCTTCCGCCTTAAACTCAATGTTGCCTGAGCTGAATTTATCTATCACAAGATATCGATCAATACCGCCAAGCTCTTCACATATCGACGAATAGGATGGTTCAAACAAATCATATGAGCGTGAGGAAGATGGCATGATAACTACGCCCCTCGTTACCATCTGGCCAAGTCGTTTTGTGATATCAGGGAAATAGAATTCAAGCCTATTGATCCAGTTTGCTGTCATGCCTTGCTGAGCTTCCAGTCGGCGCCGGTCGTATCCAGTAATATGTTCAAGATTATGCCAATACGGAAATATCACACCGTCAAGATCAAGATAGATTGTATGTTGTTGTTTCTGTTCGGTCATCTCAAACCAATTATCTCATAGTACGAGCACTGAGTACTACTTGTTGATACAATAAGAGTATGAGCACAATCAAAACTTTAGTAAGCGACGCTAGTGTCGAAGATTTTATTAACTCTATTGATGGCGATGTTAAAAAAGCCGACTCTTTTCGAATATTAGAGATATATAAAAAAGTAACGAATGAAAAGCCAAGGATGTGGGGCTCAAGTATGATTGGTTTTGGGCAATACCACTACAAATCCGAACGAAGCACCCAGGAAGGTGACTGGCCTCTCGCTGCTTTCTCCCCGAGGAAGCAAAGCCTAACGTTGTATATCATGCCAGGCTTTAATGATTACAGCGATTTACTTGATAAGTTAGGCAAACACAAAACAAGCAAAGGATGTTTGTATATAAACAAGCTTAGTGACGTTGATGTCAGTATTTTAGAGCAACTAATGAAGCGTTCATACGATGATGCAGTACGAGAATTTGCTACAAAATAGTAGAGAGGCGCCATCTCAAATTAAATAAATAAGACCACCGGTGGTCTTATTATTCGGTACAGCGTTCTGGATCAGGATTTTGGTCTGGTACAACGACCCTAGGATTCTCTCGTTCATATGCAGTGCTAATTATTCAGCGCTTACTCCCATGAATATTCCCCTTTTTTCTTAGTATATCAATTTCATTAGTAATATTTTCCTGTGCCTGCTCCTCGTATATTTCCGCAAGAGCATGGGTTTTGAAGAGCCCTTGGCTCTCGACACGATTTGCTAGACTTTCCAGAATAGCAATTCTGCCTAGGCAATACGCATTGTCTGGTACGTGACCATACTCTTTACGAACGTCGGCTGTATAGCGTTTGTAACGTGCTGGGTCGGAACCAAGAATTGTGAGGTCAATGTCCATGAAGAAATCCAAGTCAGAATCCTCAAGACCTGTCGTGTGATGGACTGTTTCTCGGGTGTAGTGAGCAACTCGACTCGCGATAGTCGCGCTAGTTAGAGCTGGTAATTCATGTTCAGCTAAACGCGCACTCAATTCTTCATTTCTACCATGTGTTGCAGTGGGGTCATACACCGCATCGTGGTACATGATCGCCCAAGCAACCGTACCCATATTCGCCACTAAACCTTGATGGTCTAATAATGTTTCAAACATTTCACGGGGATGCTCAAAATTATGATAGTGACGCCATGGTTCGTCGTAACGATTCCTTAGTAAAGCAACTTGTTCAGGTATATCAGCGCCTAGGCGGGCGGATTCTGCTAATACATCAGTCATTTTCTCTATGCTTATCATAGTCATGGATACTATCATCCGCCAATTTATATGGACGGGCAAGCATAAACAAAAAACACTTCATTACGAAGTGTTTAAGCATAATCAATTTTGGTACCCCGGGCAGGATTTGAACCTGCGGCCTTAGGCTTAGAAGTCCTCTGCTCTATCCAGCTGAGCTACCGGGGCGTAAAAAGTATTATATAGTAATTGTATGGAGCGACCAACGTACGAAGAGGCTATCAGTCGTCAAAATGATGTCTATGCAATGGAGATTATTGAGCGTTATCGGCATCTCCCCAAGACAGCTGAATCGTTGATGAAGGCAATTACGACTGCATTTCTTATGGGTGCGGGCGGTTACGAAGGTAGTTTTGATGCGGCTTTCACACTAGAGCATGGCGGTATGGCTGTCCTGCTCGATAGCCTTGGGCTGACGCATATTGATACAAATATGTCGCAACCAGTCGATCCTCAAGTATTCGAAGGTGCAATTAGGGCAGCCGTTGATTTCGGAGTGGTGTGGGACGATATTGACGAGGAGGTTGCAGAAAAGGGGGTTAGCGATGACGAGATTCTCGGTAATGATCCTTTTGATGGCCCGATAACGGGCAAGTTTGTCATCCGTGATGACGAGACAGATCGACAACGCTGGTTGGACGAGGAGTAGTTCTAAAGTAAAAAGCCCACGTAGTACGTGGGCTTTTTACTTTGGTGCGGGTGGCGAGAATCGAACTCGCGTCATTTGCTTGGAAGGCAGATATATTAGCCACTATACGACACCCGCAAACTCTCGTTATTATAGCAGAATTATGTAATAATATAAGCACAAGAATTAATATATGGCAGACCTCAACCAATTTCTCAACCAAGACCTAACTGCAGATGACGTTGCGCATAGTAACGGGTATGGGGCGGTCGCTGGTGGTGGCGGTGCGGGCGGACTATCTATGGAGCAGCGTCGCAAACTACTCAATCAGCCACGAGTTGTCGGTGCATACCAGTACTCACGGCTGGGGCGTCAGGGTTCATCCCTGAAGGCCAGGACGGCAGATCAATCAGCCGGTAATGGCAGGGTGTATGATGCCAGCCGTGGTGGTTTTAACGATGAGTCGGCGTCGAAGTACGGTAATAACCGCCAGCAAAGTGGTGTACAGGATCGTAATCAGATAGATACTAAATCAGTTGAACGACGTCAACATTTTATTGAGCCGCCATCACGTGGATACGATAAATTTTCTTAAATCCAACCTCTTGTCGCTATACTTTTGTAAGTAATCTTACCATATCAAAGCGGCAGCTGAATCATAATAAAAGTATGTTCGAGGAGCGAACATGCAAAGTTTAGAGGGTGGGGAAGGAGGTACACAATGTCGTATTACAACGTACCACAAACATACTCTCATACCTATACAAACGGTAACAACTATTCGTACAATCAGTATTGGAACAATAACAACTGGAACCGAAATGGCAATGGCTGGACTGCTATGCAGTGGGCAAACAAATGGTATCCAGGATGGAATGCTTACAATTACCGATGGAACAACGATTGTTGGTGGGTATATCTACGACAAGGCAACAATTACAAAACTGTCTATGTCGATGACGATTATTCGTGGCACTATGATAGGGACGGGTATTGGTGGTAGAGTAACTGCGTAAATAAAAGAACTCCATATATGGAGTTCTTTTATAATTTCGTGGGGCGAAAGACGGGAATTGAACCCGCGACCTCCTGGACCACAATCAGGCGCTCTAACCAACTGAGCTACATCCGCCGTGTTAACGTCCCGAAGGACGACGGTACTAACTATACCACAAATAACAGGGATAATCTAGATTTCACGGACGGTTTCGATTTGTGCGCCCAGGCTGTTCAGGCGGTTGGCAAAATCTTCATAACCACGGTTGATCGAATAGACATCGCGCAGTATAGAATCACCAGGTGCAGCAAGCATGGCAAGTAGTACAACGACTGACGGACGGAGTGCTGGTGGTGCGACAACATCTGCAGGTTTCCACTTTGTAGGTCCAGTAATGTATACGCGGTGCGGATCAAGCAGCTCGATGTTGGCGTTGAGTTTAGACAGTTCGGTGAAGTAAATGGCGCGGTTTTCGTATGACCAGTCATGTACCATACTGCGGCCACGGGCGGCAGTTGCGATCAGGCCGAGGAATGGCAAGTTGTCCATGTTAATACCCGGGAATGGCAGGGCATGCAGCTTATCTTTTGCTGCCTTTAGGCTGGAATGTTTCAGATGAATATCAACTAGACGAGTATGACCGTTGAGTGCTTTGTATTCCTCTGAAAGTTCGTATTGCAGTCCCATTTCTTCTAGAGTGGCTAGTTCGATTTCCAGGAATTCAATTGGCGCGCGCTGAATAGTGATTTCACTATCAGTAACCACTCCGGCGGCGATGAAACTCATAGCCTCAATCGGGTCTTCACTTGGGTGGTACTCAACGTCTTTATTGATCTGGTGTACACCAGTTATGGTAAGTGTCGTTGTACCGATACCGTCGATTTTGACGCCAAGTTTTTGTAGGAATACACATAGATCTTGCACTGCGTAGTTTGCGCTGGCATTGCGAATAGTTACGGTGCCTTCATGTAGCGCTGCAGCCATAATGACATTTTCGGTGACCGTGTCGCCGCGCTCGGTTAGGATGATCGGGCGAGTGACCTTTGTTGGATTAGCTGTTGCATCGTAGTAGTCGGTCTTTTCACGTGCTTCGACTTCCAATCCGAATTGTCGGAGGCCGGTCATGTGTGGTTCGACCGTGCGTTTACCTAGGTTGCAGCCACCAGCATAGGGCAGATGGAAATTATGGTACTGATGCATCAGTGGGCCAAGGAACATAATGACTGTACGTGTCCGCTTGGCAGCATCAATATCCATACGGTCGAGTTGCAAATGCTTGGGTGGAATGATTTCTAGGTCGCCATCTTCGTTTAGCCAGCGAACTTTTACACCGATGCTCTGGAGGACTTCGATGATACGGTTTACTTCCTCGATACGTGCGACACGTCGCAGTACGGTTTTGCCGTGATTCAGCAGACTGGCGCACAACAGGGCAACAGCAGCGTTTTTGCTGGTTTTCACTTCAATATTGCCGGAAAGCTTTTTACCGCCATGTACACGAAAGTTCAGCTTGCCGGTTTTGTTGAGTGTCATAATATCATGACTCAGTACATCGCTAATACGTGCAATCATTTCCAGACTGATGTTCTGGCCACCCTTTTCTATACGGTTAATAGCACTCTGGCTGGTACCGAGTGCTTCGGCTAGCTGCGCCTGGGTAAAGCCGCGGTGTTGGCGACTTTCCTGGATGAGCGCACCGATTTTAACCTTGTATTCTTCAGGATTCACAGACATGATTTTATCTCATAAATGATATATAGTCAATGCACACAGCAATTATAAGCACATAAACTGTCATATAACTTAAAGCAATATATCATGCAGGGCAATGGTATAATGGACACTAGTTATACAGGAGACTGCCATGCAGGATACACAAGTAGCCGATTTGATTGCGGGTGAGGAACAGCGCCAACGTGATGGTCTGGAGCTAATTCCTAGTGAAAATTACGTCTCTCGTGACGTATTGACTGCACTCGGCAGTGTGTTTACTAACAAGTACGCCGAGGGCTATCCTAGCAAGCGCTACTATGGTGGTCAGGAGTTTACTGATCAGGTGGAACAGCTGGCAATCGACCGCGCTAAACAACTGTTTGGTGCAGATCACGCCAATGTGCAACCACATTCTGGTGCTCCAGCCAACGAAGCCGTCTATAGCGCATGGCTGGAGCCAGGCGATACCGTACTGGCAATGGAACTTAGCCACGGCGGTCACCTGACACATGGTGCTCCGGTGACGCGCAGTGCCAAGCTATACAATTTCGTTCGCTACAAGATGAAAGATCCAGCAACAGGTGAAATAGATTATGATGAATTACGCCGACTGGCGCTTGAGCATAAGCCAAAGATTATTCTAGCCGGCTTCAGCGCATACCCTCGTGAGCTGGACTATGAAAAGTTTGCTGCTATAGGCAACGAAGTTGGTGCACTGTTGATGGCCGACATGGCACACATTGCTGGCCTGATTGCCGGCGGTGTAGCAAAGAATCCATTTGACTATGGATTCCATGTCATTACCACAACTACACACAAGACCCTTCGTGGCCCACGCGGAGGTTTGATACTCAGTAAGGGTGTAGTAGGCAATCCACTCAAAGCTCCAGAAAAAACGATCGAGAATATCCCCACCCTCATAGATCGCGCAATTTTCCCAGGTATGCAGGGCGGTCCACATATGCATGTTATCGCTGCCAAGGCGGTTGCATTTGGCGAGGCATTGAAACCTGAGTTCAAGGATTATGCTGCGCAGATCGTCAAAAACGCTGCTGTACTCGCAGACGAACTGAGTGCACGTGGTTTCCAATTAGTAACGGGCGGTACGAGCAATCACTTGATACTTGCAGATGTCTATAAATCATTTGGTATTGATGGCAAAGTTGCCGAAATTGCGTTGGACAAAATTGGTTTGACGCTCAATGCAAACGCCGTTGCCGATGATCCGCTACCTCCGTTCAAACCAAGTGGCATCCGCCTAGGTACACCAGCTATCACGGCACGCGGACTCCGCGAGGAGCATATGCAACAGATTGCCGACTGGATGAAACAAGCCATAGACGCTCGCGATGATGACGAAACCTTGGCGAAACTCCATGCAGAAGTGAAGGATTTCGTTCAGGATTTTCCACTACCAAGCGATAAATAATTTACCTTTTTGTCAAAGAAGTTTCGGTCTATAGGTAGGCGTAAAATCGTTTAAGATATGAATGTTGTGATATACACAACTATGTTAATTGTGCGACGTTAAAAATACAGATAGCATTTGCAAAAGGCTGGCGATATGTTGCGCTTAACAGGGGTCAAATTGTTCATAACATTGCAACTATTAGCTATTGTTTATTGCAGAAACTAGCATTATCTTGGAAGTGTCATTAAAAGGGAGGTAACTATGAATGACATTTTCAAAAAAATTATTAAAAAAGGTGGAGTACTCAACAAGAGAACACGACTTTGGAAAAGGGTTTATTATGCAACTGTAGGATTTATAACCATCTTAGGAATTGCTTTAGTACCGATAGAAAAAGTGTTTGCTACAAGCTCATGGGATAACGTTATTCGAACTACTTCAAGTCTGACGATAGGCGATGGCACGATAGATCATACAACTACATATGTACAGTTCATGCATGACAACTGTGATATTCTCTATTATGACTTGTTTAAATCAGCGATTTCTAATCCCAATGGTAAATGGGCAATAGTTCAGCAGCATGTAACGAGTACTGTCAATGTTGTTACTATCGAATGGTCTACTGACCCAGCGGCCACTACTACGTTTTTGTCCAATAATCCTACATCAGGTGATTACTCAATTGGCGTTGAGGCTACCTACCATGTTGACCTGTGGAACAATCCTGGTTTTCAGAAATGTACTGAAGGAATGGGATCAAGCGTTCTTTTGGGTACAACTCATCCAGGTACGGATTTTAAATTGTTCCTGTCAACTTTTCCTGTAACTTATCCATCTGGTTACGAAGGAGAAGAAATACCGAGTGTACCTTTAGATAGAGATATCGATGGACTTAGTGAGGTGCAAGAACAGCTACAAAACACCTCTGATGACAATAGAGATACCGATGGAGATGGATTGAGTGACTATGCTGAATCTATCTGGAATACAAATAGAGATGCTGAATTTTGTGACACATCGACACCGAAAAATTGCGCCTATCCTGATCCTACAACTAAGGATGTATATGTAGAAATTGACTGGATGTATG
The DNA here is from genome assembly GCA_964480675.1 of uncultured Candidatus Saccharibacteria bacterium. Lineage (GTDB taxonomy): Bacteria > Patescibacteriota > Saccharimonadia > Saccharimonadales > Saccharimonadaceae > UBA2112. The sequence goes on along the minus strand of CAYZPD010000004.1, from coordinate 94,387 downwards.
ATACGACGCATAGTCAATCATTCCAGCCAAATGCCACACAATTAGGTTTAGTATCAGATGCGTTCGCCAATCAGGGAATAATATTCCATGCAGATACTGGACTTTATGGCGGGGGTAGTCAGATAATTTCACACACAATGCCTTATACAATAAAGTTCGAAAAAGACAGTGGTGTGTCAGATGACTTCTTTGATCTAAAAGCGAGTAACTTTAGCTCTGACAGACAGGGAATATGGAGGTACATGATATCTGGCTACAACTACTCCGAGCAGACAGATTCATCAGGAGCGGCGTATCCAGGCAGCGACAATATGTTTCTATCCTACGGACACATAGATGCAGATCAAACCAGTTTTGCATACATAGATCTTGATACCGCAATCGCAGGCACAATCATTCATGAGCTGGGGCACAGCTTGTGCCTGGGGCAGACTCAAGGATACTCATACCAAGACTCTAATTGTATATATGCTGGTGTTGATTCGGGTGATATCGGCGTGAACAGTTATCCTAATTATGTAAGTTCAATGAATTATGCAAGTCAAATGGGAATGGTAGATCTATCAACGGGTGTGAACGGTAGTCCGTACGATCATAATGATTGGGCGACTACTAAAAACTTTATGAGTGATTTTACCGAATGGGACTACGATACTCAGCATGATTATGGATCTGGTGCTGCATCTAATCGTCATAATATTGCAGTTTCAATTACCACTAAGGCCGCGCAAAAACTAAAAGCCAAAGGTATGCTTAAGACCGGCAAGGCAACATGGCGACATCTGAAGGTAAAAGAACAAAAAGCTACAGGATATGCGAGTGTAGTGTATCATAGTGCACAACACGTAGACTTACGGCTACACTAGAATAGTTCAACTAATAGAGTCAAAATAACCTCGTTGTAGCGAGGTTATTGGTTTTAATAACTTCTAAAAAGGAGGCACAGCCCCCTCCTTAGAAGTTAATGATTGCTTTAACCTTATGTTAACTCAGTCCAAGTAGTACAGGTACCGCTGTTGTTGACTTTAATGCCGTTAGCAGCAGTTACAACACCGGGTGTTCCTGCGCTGTAGTCCCACCATACGACACTGTATCCGGTACCACCAGCTGAGCAACGATAAATACCTACAGTTTTTTGGCCATTTGCCGCTGTAGGAGTTCCTAGGGTGAGACCAGATCCAGCTAGAGAAGCTGATGTATCAGCATTCAATACATCTGTCATACCTGTAGTTGCTGTAGTGTAGGCGGTCGCACTTGGATAATTACCCGTAGAGGCGTTATATGATTCAAGCTTTTTTTGTACTACTGCTGCGCTTGCCCTTGCAGATTGAGTTTTTGCGCTGTTCTGCACACCGTTATACGCAACGATGACGATTGCGGCCAAGATGCCGATAACGACAATGACGATCAAAAGTTCTACGATAGTAAAACCTTGCTCATCCTTCATCTTTTTGATGTTAGAAAGACTCATTTTAATTGATGCCCCTTAATTAAATTATTTATAGTAGTAGTCTACTATAAGCGTAAGCACTTTGCAAGTATATTTTATATAGCTTGATCAGAGGTAGGAGCGGAATTCAGCTCGAGTGGCTCTTGCTGGAGTTCTATCTGAAATTTCGTCTGTACTGCGGTGACTATTTCATCGCGTGCAGCCGCAAGGTCAGCATAGCTTTTGGCAGATTCATTGATCAGTACCACAGCATTTGCGTCGTGTACTTTCATCCCGTGTAGGACTTCGCCGCGTAGATCACATGCCTCGATCAGCCAGCCAGCCGGTATTTTGAATTTACCCTCTCCCTGGTCGAAGTATTTGACGTCCTCGACTTGTTCCTTAATAGCATTGAGCTGCCATTCCTCGATGATGGCGTTTTTGAAAAACGACCCCGAATTGGCTACTTTTGCCGGGTCGGGTAGCTTGTCAGCACGGATGGCCAGCACGTTTTCGCGGATGATTTGTGGGGTAAAATCGGTAACGTGCAATGCATCAAAACGCTTCTGTAAACTGTCGTAAAACGGTGGCTGGGGTGCTTGTTTCCAGAGTTTGAGCGTGACGCTATAGATAGCATAGCGTCCCTGGGCTTCGCCGCGGAAAATACTGTGTCGATAGGCAAAACCACACTCATCGGATGATAGCGTAACAAACTGATCGGTTGTGATGTCGTAGGCTTCTAGCGAGATGAATGTGTCGGCAAGTTCCTGTCCGTAAGCGCCAATGTTCTGTACCGGTGCAGCACCAACAGTGCCAGGGATGCCAGACATAGCCTCTATCCCCGTTAGGTTACGCTCCACACTGAACTTAACCAGGTTGTCCCATACTTCACCACCGCCAGCGCGGATGGTTGTCGACTCTCCATCGTCGCTTACTACTTCGATACCTGGGATTTTCATATGGACAATCACACCCGCGAAGCCCTCATCATGTGCGATCAGGTTGCTGCCACCACCGATGATGTAGACTGGCTGGTTCATTTGTTTTGCATTGTGATAAATCTGCTGCAACTCCTCGCGCGTCGTGACATCGGCAACGTAACTGGCATTACCGCCAAGGCGCATAGTTGTGAGCTGAGCAAGGGGGATGTTTGTTTGGATATTCATTTATATCAATTATAGCCTTAAGGGAGGAAAAATGGTACAATAACAGATACGCGTCACCGTACGCAGATGTGCACCCGTAGCTCAGTGGATTAGAGCATCTGTCTTCGGAACAGAGGGTCGTAGGTTCGAGTCCTTCCGGGTGTACCAAGAAAAAACAGTCACTTTGTGGCTGTTTTTTCTTGAAGCAAGTTTATGTCTAATGCAATAACTCTGCGGCTGGCGTGGGGAGTTTTGCCCTAATGTGCTGGATCTGTACCTCGGTGATGAATGACCTGAGTGTGTCCCAGGCAGAGATGATTTGCTTTTTGGCACGATCTTCCTCGATGTTTTCCCTGTCCATGAACTCGTGGATCAGATCTTGCTCGCGTTCGTAGGCATCGGCCATTTCTGTGCCAAGTGCTACTTCCTGCAGCTCCACAGGGAGCTGGCTGGCGAAGTCCTTGCGCTCTTCGTCCTCGAGGCGCTCTGCAATACTTTCGACCATCAGGTCAAGCGCATCCTCTGCTTCTGCGTCAGAAAACCCTGTTTTTTGCTGCATGTCGTCGATTAGTTCCTGATAACCCATACAATCCTCCTTATAAGATAACTCTTTCATAGTAGGGTGGTTATGGTCTTTGTGCTGTTATCTATTTCACATACATATGTCGGTAGAGCGCTAGGGTATTGAAATTCCCTCTGTTATTTAGTATAATTTGTGATTGTTGAAGCTGCGGGCCAGTAGCTCAGCTGGTTAGAGCACCTGCCTCTTAAGCAGGGTGTCGAGAGTTCAAGTCTCTCCTGGCCCTCCAAGAAAATAGACCCATTCGTGGGTCTATTTTCTTTGCTTTATCTAGCTACTTAGATTTTTTGCGGTGAGCAGGCTTCTTGGTTTTCCATTTGGAGTCGTCGAAACCGAGCCAGATCATCCAAACAATAGGCAGGAAGATGGCGAGTAGGACAAACCAGTCCTCTTTGCCGAGCTTTTTACCGATGTGGAACATAGCGATGTACATAAATATAACTGAAACGATGTTGACGAAAGGAACGACCATCAGTACGGCCCAGAAACCTTGCTGGCCACCGAGTTCAAGCAACTTCCAGGTGTTATAAACTGGCACCCATGCAGCCCATTGTGGCGCGCCGGCTTTTTTGAAAATGCGGCTCATCAAAAATGCACCAACTGCATACGAGATAGCAACGAAGATAAGTGCGAATAACAGAACCGTACCGGCAAGAGCAGCAGCTGCTAGTGGGTCGGCATTCGGGTACGCTGTCGAGTATGTCGACGGCGACGAAAAGTCGATACTATTATAAGTTGAGTAGCTAGAATCCATATTTCTCCTTTGATCCTTCTTAAACGCTTATCTTTATTGTAGCACACCCCTATGATACTCTAATGTAGATGAAAATACTCAACGGTCGGGATTTAGCTGACTTTATAAAAGAGCGTCAGGCACGCCAAGTGCGAGCACTGCGGCAAGCGCACCATGTGTTTCCGCGGCTGGCGATTGTCCAGACTATTGATAGTCCGGTGATTGATTCATATGTGCGACTCAAGCAATCATATGGCACGGATATCTTGATAGATGTGGATGTGTATAAGATCGATCAGACCGAGCTCGGTGGTGTGATTGTGCGGTTAAATAATGATCCGTCGACACATGGCATTATTATCCAGCTACCGCTTGCCGATGAAAGCGGCACGCAAGCTGCCGTCGATGCAGTACTGCCTGCCAAAGATGTCGATGGTCTGGGCACTGGCGCGACGCTTGACCCTGCGACGCCACTTGCTATTAACTGGTTGCTTGCCGGATATAATGTCGAGCTTATGGGCAAGAAAATTGCGTTGGTGGGCAATGGGCGACTCGTCGGTGCACCACTTGCGCGTATGTGGCAAACAAGCGGCTACAATGTGACGGTTTTTGATGAAAATAGTCAGGGTATGGAAGCGCAACTGCCGGAATTTGACGTGATAGTGACCGCTACAGGTGTACCTGGTCTTATAAAAAGTAGCATGGTGAAGCACGGCACGGTCGTGGTAGATGCCGGTACGGCATCGGAGCATGGCAAAATTGTTGGTGATACAGCACCGGAACTACGTGAGCGTGATGACCTGACGATGACACCAGAAAAAGGCGGTGTGGGTCCGCTGACCGTTGCGGCGCTGTTTGATAATGTTATCAATGCTGCACAGGCAACGGTATCAAAGAATTAGTTTCGCCAGTCTTGTATCGTTCCTTCGAGGCACCGTTACGCGCCTTGAAATTCACGTTTTAGCGATGTAATTTCAAGGGCTGCACTTCGCTTAAGTGTCTCAAATGAACAATACGAAGACTCAACTTAAAATCTTAGAGATTCAAAGCTTCTTTAGCGCGGTCGACGACTTGGCTTGGTGTGAGCTCTGCTTTGACAATGTAGTTTTGGATACCAAGGTCTTTGAGTGATTTTGGTGACTCCTCGATACCGGTATTGGTGAGGATAATGACAGGAATATGCGTACCCCAGGGCTGCGAACGGATGTGCTTGAGTGCTTCATCACCAGTCATCTCTGGCATTTGCAGGTCAAGCAATATTAGGTCTGGCATAAACGATTGCACCATCGCTATACCCGATTTACCATTATCGGCAACTTGCACTTCAAAGCCGTCAGCTTCGAATTTCATGCGGTACATTTGGTTGATTACGGCGTCGTCTTCGATAATTGCAATTTTTGTCATATACTCAGGACAGTATAACACAAGCATTGCTGTGGGGCAGGATAGCAAGAAGTGACAATACGGCTATATACAGGGTGGAACAACATGAAAACATATGAAAATGGGGAACGGGGTGGCGCATATCGCCTGCCTGTTGATAATAAATACAATTATCGTGATTTTCGCTCGGAAACATGGCCAGAGGGCGTGCTTTTGGCGCGTCAAATTCAGGCACGGAGCTATCTGGCCAGTGGTTTCGTGAGCGAGGCGGGCATCGTACATGAGGACGGCGCCGAAGTCCTGGCATCTGATATAGCAACGCCATTTGACATGCAGCCAGATGTTAGTGATGGCATATGGATGGAATACAGTCTCGGTGTAGAGAAGGGCGAGGTGGGTACGAACCCAAAAACCGATAAAATGGTGGCCTGGCGAAAATATCACGCGCCCCTTGAAAAGTTACCAACATATCGTTTCTGCCGCGAGAATTTATGGCCGGGTTGGGATGAGTACTTGAGTGCAGTCGATGCCGATCCGACATGTGAGCTCACGGAGCCCGAAGGTCTGGGTAAGACAACGGCTGATCATGGTGTCATCAAGGAATTTATGCGAAACGAAATCCAGCGGGCGTTTGGCAAGGGTGAAGTGTGGTTTATGGGGCTGGTTGAAAAGACAGTTTTTGGCTCGTGGGTGCACTATTGGGGGTCGCTGGCGGTTAGACAAATCGGCGATCCAAAACAGATGGAGCATCAGCATGTCAAAGATGTTCGACTCGTACCTACAGTTATGGATATTGACCACTTTTTTGAGGATTATTATGCGCACTTGAAAGCACAGAAAGACGGACTAACGTCTAAGCAATTATCAGACTTTGTGTACATGACGGACGGTATGAGGGACAGTGCGCTCGGTACGGAAATAGCCGCTTTTCGTAAGCAGGCGAAGGAGACGCTCGTGAGCCAAAAGCCGGATGCACTCGACCACTGGATGGGTAAAATGCCTAAACCTGCGACACCTGTATGGTCTGAACCGGAGCGTTATGATCTGAAGGACGCCGCGGACAGGCGGACGGCTTATTCACACATAGTGATGGACGGCTTCGAGACACGGCCACTCCACGATGAAGCTATAGAAGAATTGTTTAAACTACATCATCCTGATCGTATAGGAGATGTTGAGGCGCTGAAGCGATTTAGAACCCCTATAGATGAAGCGGGTAATCGGTATGGCAAATGGTTTTATTTCCCATGGCGAGAACATAAAGAGTTGGTTCAATATCCTGATCAGGAACAATATCTCCTGTTACGTACGGCTCGCCATCGGGATTTACTGACTGTCGAAGAACAACGCCGTATCAGCGTAGGCAAGACCATCATGTATGCAGGCCTGAGCGTGGGTATGAACGTGTTCGTGCCGGCTTCGCACATGGGGCTTGGCGATAAAATGATCTTGGCTGATCCGGATGTGATATCACCGACGAACCTCAACAGGATTTCGGCTGGTATGCCAGAGGTGGGAAGTCGCAAGACCGACGTTGCGGGTATCCATCTGAGCGAGCTTGACCCTTACGTAAGGCAGGTGCATTTGCGTGATGGTGTAACGCCGCAGATGGTCGAAAAAATCCTCTCACATCACCCGGATATCATATATGAGCACGTGGATCATCTCCCTACTAAGATTCTGCTGCGTAAAATTGCCCGGCAGCTCCGAGTACCACTGATCATGGCGACTGATGTCGGCGACAGGTCGCTTATAGATGTAGAGCGGTATGATCTTGAGGATGTTAGGCCGTTTTTGGGCAAATTAACAGATGAGGAGTTAGCTTTGGCTGAGAGTAATGACCTGCCATCAGCGGCAAAATTAGAACTAATTATAAAAATCATCGGTCGCGAGAATATATCACCCAAGATGCTTGATGCAATGGGGAGGATCGGCACAACGCTGAGCGGTATTGCACAGCTAGGCTCGACCGCAATTGCAGGAGGTGCATATGCTGCCGTAGCGGGTCGCGAAATACTGCTTGGACGCGGTCCCGACAGTGGTCGTTACCAGCTTTCACCCCAAGGCGTACTCCACCTACCACACGATATTTAGTGGATATTTAGCTGTAAATACACTGTATATAGTGCCTTAAGCAATTTCGCTATTGCAAAATGTATAATTTTATGCTACAATAAGAATGTTGTACCTAGAGAGACTACAAGAAATGATATTTTACGATCAAATCGACGAAATGACCATGTTTAATGACGCGATGGAAGCAAGCGGCATGGCCTGGTGGTTGTTTGAATATCCAAGCGGTCTCATCTTCTTTAACCCGAACAAACTCAAGATGCTCGGCTATAACGAAAAGGACGCTGATCAGTTCGTCCATATCGATTCCTTTAGTAAATTGCTCCACCCTAAAGACCGCGCGAAAGCCATGGAAGCTATGCAAGATTATCTACTGGGAAAGACAAAAGAATACCAGGTAGATTACCGTATGAAGACCAAGGCCGGTAAGTACAAAACGTTCTTTGATCGCGGTAAAATTGTCGGCAAGAACAAAGACGGACAGCTTGCGGTTGCAGGATTTGCGATGGATTTGTCGCAGGTCAATCTGATGCCAGCGGCATAGTGATCTGAGAAATTATGAGAGTAATACGGACTGCAACGAGCAGTCCGTATTTGATACAGATTCAATATAATGGTATAATAAAATTATCAAAGCAACTTGATTGCTGAGATACCACTTATGTGTTCGGCGCCGCCGAATGCACGTACCTGAAAGGGCATAGAAGATGCAAAAACTGCAAGAACGTGCCGTGTCAGCGAGCACGAAGGTGCGGGATTCCGCATCGTGGCTATTCTGGGGCACGGTAAACAAGGTGCTGACCCGGACTCGTCGCTTCACGTTTCGCGTCGGACATTTCTAGATGCAGTGAGTTGCCCGAACTTTCCGGTGGAGGTGCGTTTTGTACGCGCCTCCACCATCACAACTTTAGTACACAGAACGACCTTTTTAGGTCGTTTTTCTCTTGTTTCGGTGTTGTCAGATGACTCATTACATGTTAAAATTAATATAAGTTACAAGAGCTGAGTAAATTGAAAAATGAGCTTTGAAAATCACGATACTACTGTCCGAACTGCTGAAGAACGAGCGGCCGTCAGTACATACCTTGAAAATGAAGGCGGTGAGTGGACATCGATGCCACCAGATTATACAAATTTTTCACACGGCTTTCTGGCACAAAAACTTGAAGATGTTTATAAGGCAGTTATTGCCGAAACGAATGCACGCGTGAGTGATGTCGACACGGCATACGAAGCAAGCCAACTTTTCCTCGATAAATCATTTGACATGTACGAAGGACGAGCTGACTTAGGTCGCAAGATCGGTCGCGCATTTGTAGTACCGATGCGTTCAAACCGTCGTGACGATGATTACGCAACTGAATCGACACCATTCTATCCACTACTTGATCCCGTAAGGTTCGGCGTCGACTCTAATATACGTATGCGAACAATGTATGGCCTGCCGCCAACGGTGCTGGATACGTACCTAAAAAGCAATGACGACAATGAAACTGGTGCGCTCGTGCTCTCGCCGGTATACAGCGATATGACGGCTGATATTCGCCCTGACAAAGATAGCATCGCTCAGAGAATTCGCTTGCTTGAGGTGGGTGGTCATATCCTCAAGGCCACGGCAGAGTTTGCTCATCATCGGCTCGGTGCTGAGGTAATTGGCCTTGGTGCGACTCTGCCAAAAGTGACCTACTTCGGACAGGCGCTCCGGAATCTTGAAGGTATGGAAAATCTGACTACAACGACTGGCCATGGCGGTACGGTGTATACGATAGTCGAAACTGCTCGCAAAATTATGGAAGAAACAGCCGTCGAAACTCATGGAAAAATCGGCGTGATCGGCGGTGCGGGTTCTATCGGCTGGTCGAGCACGATTGCGACGAGTGAAATGATTAATGATCACACTATTTTGAGCTACGACATCAATACGGAACGCCTGTACGGCATGATCGCGATAAACAAAAAGGCCGACAAGGTCTCTGTTGCAGAAAGTGCGGCAGAAGTCCTGCGCGATACTAACATTATCCTCACAGCCATTACTGATCGTATTGATTTGAACGATCCTGCTTACGATGACCTTGATCTGACGGGTAAAGTCATTATCGATGATAGCCAGCCAGGCTGCTTTGACGCCAAGCAGGTTGAAGCAAAGGGTGGCAAGTTGGTATGGGTCGTTGGTGAAGATACGAGCGACTCCGCATTTATTACTCGCGACGGATACCACACCAACGGTATTCCCTACAATTACGGTGATCAATCAGGACTCTATGGCTACCGTTCTGAATTTGCTTGCGGACAAGAAGCTGCGGTCATACGACAGACAGGACGATATAGCGATGCGATTACCGGACCTGTACAGCCATACAACGTTCGTGTCATAGGTGAGCTATTTCATGCCGCGGGTGTGCGTGTTGCACCATTTCAGGCATTCGCAAAGCCTGTTCATATCGACTGACATTTGCTTTAATTAATCATAAGCGGAAAGGCTTATGAGGACATGATGTCAGTAGAGAATATAACCCTCGCTCTGGTTGCCGTTATTAATGCGGTCATTGTTTGGGTTATCGCATCGCAAAGTTGGCGCAACAAGATCAATCTCTATTTCATTACAGCAGCTTCATTTGTCATTATCTGGGCGCTGGGTACATTGCTGTTGATCGCCGGCACAACACCGGAACTCGCATCGGCCGGAAGGGTGATGTTTGCCATTGCTCCAATGTATACGATTCTTTTCCTGTCGCTTTTCGCCTCTGTTTTTCATAACGAAAAAGGGCAGGTCTTTACCTGGTCAAACAATATACTACTCGCTGTTACGATCGTCTTCTCGCTGATATTATTTGTCCATCCAACGTATCTTATCCCGACGATTGAGCTTCGTACTGTCGGACAGAACTTTATCGCGATTGACCATTTTTGGTACGCGCTGTATAACGCCTATTTCACCGTTGCCTTTCTGATTACCTTTACGACCTTTTTCCTGCACATCATGAGTCGTCGTGGCGCCAGTCGCCAGCAGTTGATTTTTGTTTTTACCGGTACGGTGCTTTCCGCAGCGGTGTCACTGGTAACGAACCTTTCTTTGCCGATGTTCTTTGACGTCAATAACCTTATATGGATCGGTCCGACATCGACATTGTTCTACATCATAACGGTCAGTTACTCCATAGTGAAACACAAACTGTTTGATATAAAACTGGCAGCAGTTCGTACTGTTGCGTATGCTGGTGCATTGCTCACGCTCTCGGGCGTGTACTATATTTTGGCGTATTTCTTGTCGATCTTACTCTTTGGCGGTCATGTCGATCAGAGCATTAGTGTCAGTCCTATCAATATCATCTTGGCGTTGCTGCTGGCATTTATATTCCAACCCATCAAACGCTTTTTCGATCGGGTTACTAACGATATTTTTTACCGTGATAGCTACAGTTCGAGTAAATTCTTTGCTGATTTAAGCCGCCTGCTGACTTCGACAACCGACCTGCATGGACTACTGGAACGTGCTTCGACCCAGATCGCAACGACACTCAAGGCCGAGCAAGCGCTTTTTTTCCTGTACTATGCCAACGGTTCGAGTCACCATACATCTGCTGGTACGCATGGTCATGCGAAACTGCCTATGGAAGATTCCCGGCTACTGGACAAATACGTTGCAACAACGACTGGTGAGATCATTCTGACCGACAAGCTTCCTGACAAAGAGCATGGGGTGCGACGGATGCTGCGTAGTCACCGGATTGCACTGGTGATGCCACTACGTCAGGACGATAAGCTAACTGGCTATGTGTTGCTGGGCGAGCACCTGAGCGGCAATTATACCAAGCGCGACCTGAACGTTCTGTCGACTATTAACAACGAGCTGATTATTGCCATTCAAAATGCCGTATCGCTGCATGAGGTTCGGGAGCTCAACGCTACACTGCAGCAGCGTATTAATGTGGCGACCAAGGAATTGCGATCGAGTAACGCGCAGCTGAAGCACCTGGATGAAGTGAAGGACGAATTTATGAGCATGGCATCACATCAACTGCGTACACCGCTGACTAGTGTGAAGGGCTACATAAGTATGGTGCTTGAGGGCGACGCAGGAAAGATCTCGACCCAGCAGCAAAAACTACTGGTGGAGGCATACAAAAGTAGTGAGCGTATGGTTGGTCTGATTGCCGATTTCCTGAATGTTTCGCGACTGCAGACGGGTAAGTTTGTTATTGAAAAGAGCCTGCTTGATCTTGGTGAGATTGTACGGCAAGAGGTGTCGGATCTGGAATTGATTGCATCGAGTCACAGCATAAAACTACGTCTCAATGCGCCCAAGCAGCCGCTGCCAGTGATGGTTGATGAGTCAAAGATTCGTCAGGTCATTATGAACCTGATCGACAACGCGATTTACTACTCACACGCTAAGAGCACGATTGTTATTACCGTCGAAAAAACCGGCAGTAATGTAGCCATGACTGTTGTCGACACCGGTATCGGCGTACCGGTAGAAGAGCAGGCTCGCTTGTTCCATAAGTTCTTCCGCGCCAAGAATGCGCGTCAGCAACGACCAGACGGTACGGGCGTTGGCTTGTATCTCGCCAGGCGAGTCGTGACGGCGCACAAAGGCTCTATTATCTTCAGCTCCAAAGAGGGCAAGGGTAGCACATTTGGATTCCGACTACCGCTTGATACCACAAAGCAGGCAGCACCTGTAGCCTCGACTGCTACCAAATAATTCCGACGATACCGATGATAATCACAATGATAGCGATGGCAATAGCAACTGCTATGCCTACTGGCTTGGCCATACGTTTGTGATCGATCCACCACTGGTGAATAGGGGTGCGATGCACCGCACTGACCTTGGTAATAGTTGGCCGCACAGACACGCTGCCTTTGTACTGCTTGTTGCGCTTTTTCTTGCTGCTCATTACATCTATCATAGCAAACAATAAACCCCCGCGGTAAAGCGGGGGTTTATGTGGAGTTCGAGTCAATCGGCTCGATTGGGAGCGGTCAGACTCGGGACTTAGCGTCGTAGCAAGTTGCGTACACGAGTGCTGGTAGCAGCGTAGGCTGCAGCAGCAGTGGTAGCGCCAAGACCGATGAAGGTCACGATGCCGGTATCAATACCAGTTTGTGGAAGTTCGTTAGGAGTACAAGCCTTCAAATCTTTTGAGTGCTTGCTGCTATCGAAGTCACTTTCTTTGATAGTGATAACCTTGCCAGTTGCGAGTTCACACACGCTGATCTGGCCAGGCTGACATTCTTTGTTAACAACGACGTTAGCCGTGTCACTCTTTGATCCGTTCTCAGTGTTTGCGCTGGCGCTATTGACGAGTGTATTAACACCACAAGTGCCATCTGCAACAGCTGTGAACTTCACGTATGCTGCACCACCAGGAGCGTAAGAACCAACATTGATGCCGCCCTTTACGACTTCATCACTGTCAACTTTGCTCCATTGGTTGTTCGTATTCTTGTTTGATACGTAAGTAGTACCAGGAACGTAGGTCATACCCTGAGGCAGGTTATCTTTGATGATAACGTTGTCTTGTTGGACAGTACCAGTGTTCTTGTACTTGATGCGATAATCAACTTTATCGCCAGGTTTTACGTTGACTGATTCACTGTACTGGCCTTTGCCAGCAAGGGAAACTTCTTTGGTAACTTCGAAGTTAGGAGCAACCGCCTTGAAACGGAAAGTTACCCAGCCTTCGTAGTTGTTACAGCCAGGAATCTTACCATCGAAGGCATTGAATCCAAGAGCTGCACCGCTCGACAGCAAGCTGTCAGGCATAGTCTGGCCATTAATCGCACCCTTGGTGTGAATAGTGGCAGAACCTTGTACGTAGCGGAGAGCCATGTCAGTAGAAGCTGAACCGTAGGCTTCGTCCCAAACCTGCTGAGGCTGGGCGTTGTCTGCGCTCACAAAACCAGTGACACGAGCCTTTTCGCCGGCTTTAACGTCGGCAGGCATTTGAACACGCATAAGCGAGTTCAGGGCGATACCAGCATAGTTATGCTCGGCATCGTTCAGGGTAGTAGAAGCGTTGTTGTGGTAAAACACAGAAACTTCGTACTCTTTGCCAGCTTGGAGCTGGACGTTGTCGGTGTAGTTGCCTACACCAGCTTCACGGATGTTAACGAAATTTCGTTCGTCACCTTGGTCCGGGTTGTCAGTGATCGAGTTAAACGTCACGTGGTTGGCAGGACTTGCCATAGTGTAGGTTGGACGGTCAGGACCCCAAGCCATAAGGGCTGCAGGGACGATGATCGCACCAGCCAAAGCTGCCACGAGGGCAGAGAGTTTTGGTGACCGCTTAAGAGCGGCGAAAACTGCTTTCATACATTCTCCTCTCCGACACCCACCTGTCAGAAATTATGATTAATTAGTTTGCTACGATGCTAATTGTTAAGGTTTCGCCTTCTTAAGTCAGATTGTTATAAAACAGGGGTAATCCCCCGGGGTCAGCTAATGTTGTGTGCGCATATTAAGCGCCAATTTGCTGACCTCCGGAGGCCCCGTACATATTCAGTTATGTGGTTTAACCCACCGGTGTCACATCAGTGTCCGCTGCATTGCTCGGCGCAGGCGCCTGAGGAATTGGCGGAGCACTAGTGGCGACATCTGGTGCCCGTGTCGTTGCTGACGGCGCAGTGATGCTCGGGGGAGCAGGTGCGCTAGTATGAACGGACGGGTTAATCGGATTCGTCTCCACAGGTGGAGTCGTTTCCGGCGTACCAGGAGGTGATGGGTGCGTCGTCTCACCTGGAGGTTGCTCCGGGTTGTGAGTCGGCGGCTTCGGCAACAGGCAGTCCGGCGGAACCGTACCGGGAGGGCACGGCGGCGGAGTTGTCGTTGTCGGTGGTGTCGTGGTAGTAGTGGTCACACAGTTACCCTCATCCTCACATGACCTGGTGGTCGTCGCGGTGATGGTGGTTGGCGGTGTGGTTGGCGGGGGCGGTGTGGTTGGGTAGCTGGGGCGTTCCTCAGCCGGGTTACCACATCGCATCAGGATCACAACCTTGCGACCGTCGGGCGTCTCATGAATGATTGCCCGCATGTCACCGGAAATACCGGCGGTTGCGTTACTGACAATGCCGTTGTCACTGACTCCCGTGTTAACCCACGAGGGATCAGCTTGACCGACATGCGTGTTGGACTGTCGAACCATGCCTTCGAGTTGGATGTATTCCTTCTCGCCGGCTGCGTTCAGACACTTTCCGGACGAATCGACAAGCGATCGCCAGTTGGTGCTGTCCGGGTAAAGTGCAGGCAGGAATTGCTTTGCGTAGCCAGCCAAGACACGGGGGTCTCGTTTGGCTGCCGCAAGTTCGGCATCGACACTGTCGACACCTCCCTGCACCACATCACCTTGCTGATTCGGATCGTAATTCAGCGGATAGCCGTTGGGGCAATCCGTTGCTGAAGCTGTCACCATTGATTTCGCCGGCGCAGCATTGCTGCTGGTGCCATTGTCATCATTGTTGTTGAGAGCCAGTACGAGCACGACCATTGCGATGAGGGCTGCTATACCGAAGGCTGTAACTGGCCAATACCAGCTACGATCTTGCGGTTCATCAGCTGCACCCTTGTACACAGGAGGCTCGTAGGCGTCCTGATCCTGATCTTCTTTATCTACCATTTCGTATCACTTCCTTCCGGGTCATGGGCTCGCGGATGCGAGCAGGATTGTCCGCATCCGCGGTAACTGCCCATGGTAGGGGAGCAGCTAGCTAAATCATCGCTGGGATAACTTAGCTAGCTGCTCACCCTCATCCAGAAGAGTGAACGATTCAATAACTTTGTATATATGTACGGGAATGCTGCATATGCAGCACGTTGGGTGCAAACTATATTTCCTTGTACCAAACGTGCCGCATGTGCAGAACCATGTACTATAACAATCTGACTTGTTAAGCGACCACTGTTACGTTGAGTCTCCACCTCACGCAACCGTCTGTACTAATTTAGCACAAAATGCTTAAAAAGTCAATATCCATGAAACAAAATTGCCATAAGTACAATAAAAATTCATAATTTTACTATAATCAAATAAACAACAGGGGTGGACAAAGCATCTTCCGTCTGGTATAGTTGGTCAAGTTGAGAAGTTTTACTCTCTAGAGTAAGATTTCTCACAAACCCCTATTCTCTCTGTATACTTTCGAGTGTACGGAGCGTATAAATTGTAGAAGAGCGCAAAAATATACTAGGACGTTTTTGTTGCTCTTCGCCCAAAATGGGGCAGGGTTACCTTAATAGAATGAATACGGTCTCAATTTGATCTAAAGATCAAATTGCGCCCAAATTCCCCGGAAATGGTCGAAAATGCAAGTCATTTTCGCTTCATTTCACTCAGAATTTGGTCTCATCGTCTAACGGTTAGGACACCAGGTTTTCATCCTGGCAATCCGGGTTCGATTCCCGGTGAGATCACCAAAGAAAACAGCCCAGACATTTATGCCTGGGCTGTTTTCTTTTGCGCTTCGCGCAGGAACCGAACGCCGAAGGGTTCGCATGCTGTCAAATCTGTGATTTGTACAGCATCTAGCCGATGTTCCTCGCTAGAATAGCGAGAACATCGAAGCGTCGGATCCGGTGAGATCACAACACCTTCGGATGGATCTTTTTCTTGCATAATATTATTATTTAGGCAATTATACGCTTAACACACCCAACTTTATGGAGATAGCTAACAAAGCCACTATTTAGCCCTACTTTTTCTTAGGCTTTTTAGGTGGTTTTGAGGCCTTGAGGAGTTTGTCTATTGCTTTATCAAATGTCGTGTTGAGCTTTAGCCGGTTTTCGTTTGCACGCACTGGCTTGGCCTCGTACTCGTCAATCTGCTTCTGCAATTCCTCGGCCTCTTTTTTCGTCGGTTTGATTCTAGCCATATCTTGATTATAGCAAAATGATCTATCCCCATTAGGAATCAATACTTAATGTAGCTTTTACTAGCACTTCACTGGTGAAGTCCGTCATGTATTTAGGGCCTATAGTTATCGATACTACACGCGCGATTACAGAGCGAGCGCTTTTATCTTAATTAGCGGCTTTTATGTATGTGCCTGTCGCACAGACCTGAACGATACCATCAGTCCCTCGATCACCGCTAACTGAAACCTTGTCTCCGACCTTTACTTCCGGAATACGTATAGCAGTACGATCACAGGCAGATTCGCCCGCATCTAGGCCGACAATTACGGTACTATTATCTACTCGAACTTTGTAGATGCCAGGTGCATCAGTTGCCATACCTTTCGTATCAACCGACTCTAGTTGGCCAGTATATGAAACCCTCTTCGCATCACTTGTCGTAGTGGTCTTGGACTGATTTTTAGACGAACTGAGCAGAAATATAGTAAGTGCCAACGTTCCACCAACGGTAACGATGACGAGAATTGCTATCAGACTTCGTTTATTCATAATGCAATCCTATTGGTCAGTTAGTGCGCTTTCAGCTATATCTACTATGCTTCTGTCTGAAGCTGCCTCAGGTAAGTCGTAAGAGTTTGACTTCTTACCTTGTTTGGCAATTCCAGATCCGCCAGCAAGCGGGTAGTATTTGCCATCACCGCCATCTTTGAGGAAGAAAATTGCGCGTTGGCCTTTTGATAGCCAAGGTATGTCGTCTACTTGGTAGTTTAAACCGTTAACAGTGCCCCCAGTGAGATTAATGGTTATCTGCTTTGCTACATCTTTGCCTTTTAGTGCACGCTCAACGTTTATTGTGAAATTCGTCTGTGGAATAGCAGGAATGCTTCGGCCATCGGCAGCTACCGTAGGGGTGCCCTGGGTGGTCTCTCCGCTGGTTAATACGGTTCCTCGTATTACTATGTCGGCATCATGCCGCAACGAGCCAATGTCGCTATATCGCTTATGATCTACGTCTAGCTTCACAACTTCTGGTGATTCCTGGGCTGCTGTATTAACATATTGGTGTTGCTGATATATCCCTACAGCGACGACTCCTAGTATTACTACAGATACAAGTAATTCTCGTGTTCCAATATTGAAAAATCTTTTCATCATCACGGATATATCCTATTCGTATCATTAATATCGTACGTCTGTGGTTTATTATAGTTAAGATAGCCTTGATTCATAACACTTGTTGCGCTTCCTGACGGATGAGCTAAGCCGAATGAGTGACCAAATTCATGTGTCGCAACTTTCGTGCGAGTAAAGTCGCTCTCAGGGCCAAGCGTTCTCGTATTCATATAGATTGTAGATCTCGTATACGAACAAGTATTACATGGATTCAAAACGGTCAATCCCCACCATGTGGCGCTATTATTTTGATCAACAACGTCTAGATCGATTCTGTATGGTACACCGGGCCATTGGCTGATATTTACTTTCGTTGGCGTTGCCGACCAGTTGGCTGCGCCCTGCCAGATATTGCCGTTATAAGTATGAGCTCCGCCGTATGAGTAGTACAGTGTGAACGTACCGCCGTATGGCCATTTGCCACCAAGTGTTGTCGCATGTGCGCTCATTGGAGCGAACAGTGTCAGCAACATCGTTATGACTAGTGATGCACTTCTTAGTCGAATCTTAATTTTATTCATACTTCTTATGCTAATCAGTCCACTCGCTCTTGTCAATAGAATTTACTAGTCACCAGGAACGGTCTCTATATCGTCATGGCAGCGAGGGATTGGGACAGATGTTTACAGGCTAATATATGCTAGTTCATCGTCATCAGCTATCTTCTGCCATAATTTAGCTGTGCCAGTGGCTTTATCTAGCTGCTCCTGCGTCACTGTCGCAAATGTTACCTCGTCAGTAATATATTTTTCGTCGAACGCTCTTTTGACCTGTCCCGTGAGTTTCTTCTGTGCCTTGGCGTCCTGGCACACGGCAAGAACAGTTGGCAGCACATACTCATCAGTTGGCCACTCTCCCTCTTCGGCATAGGTGATGTAATTGCGAGCTTTTCGTACACTCACAAAGAACGGCGTAGTGCTATCCCAGACATCGAGAAAATACCGATGAGGTGGTTCATTGTTTGTACTGCTCTTGGCGTGCGGCTTAAAGCTCAGGAAAAGGTCTGGCTTCCAAGTTGGAAAATAACTGTAGGCAACCATGGTACTTTTAGTAAAGAGGCGGAGCTTGTCGCCATATATGGCTTGTAATTGTAGCGCTATGTCAGCCACGTTTAGACAGTGGGCGATGAACTCTGGCGATACGGCTTTGTTTTTGTAGAGGCTTTTTATAGCCCACTCATTGACGCTATCGGCTGGTAACTGCCGCGCGCCTTTGGGTGTCAAAAAGTATTCTGCGGCACGTCCTGCGAGCTTATAAGTCTTGTCATAGTGCTTGCCAATATAGCCTTGTTCTTCAAGTATCTGTAGCTTGTTTTGTATGCCTTTATGGTTCGGTTTAAGTAGGTGTTTAGCTATTTGTTTACTGGTACTGAATCGAGATTTATAGAGCCAATGTAATACTGCTAATTGTTCGGAGTTTAAGGGTCTATGGGATTTGGCTACAGTCATACTAATCGTCAATCACTTTCTTCTTTATATTTATATATAAAAAGAGAGGAAAAAGAAAGAGAAAAACAGATAGAAAAGAGTTTTATAGCTTGGGTATCGGTAACTAATTTTTAAGAACGCTTGCGAGTGAGGTTTTTATACATCAGGCGCTTGCCGTCGATGTTATCAAACCAAGCCTCAAAGCGTTCGCCGTCTGTCATGTCACGGGTGTTCCAACGGAAGCTATATTCGTCGCAGTAGAGTTGCAAATGCTTAGAGCTTACGTGGTGGTAAATGCCGTCAATACCGCGCTTTAGGTGCGACCAAAAACTCTCTGCGGTGTTCGTACTAGCCATACCGTTTACAAACTCTTTCGCGCCGTGATTGACACTCTCATGCTTAAAGCCGATCTTTGGCAGGGTGCGATATGGCATGTGTTCGTCTGTGTAAACCGTAGCGTCAATATCAATGTTTTTGCGGGCTAGGGTCATGAGGGTATTGCTGCCGGTGTCTTTTGTAACAACCGCTTTTAGTCTGCCACCGCGTTCAACCATACCAACAACCGGCGTCTTGCTATTCTTGCTGCCGAAGCCTTGAGCGCCTTTGCCGGTTAGGGTTTTCAGTTTCTTGCTGTGGTGCTTGTATTTGTCGGAGCCGCCTATATACGCCTCGTCCATTTCAACCTCGCCGGACAGTTTCTCAAAGCTGCCAGTTTCAAATACGTGTCGTATGCGCTGGAGCATAAACCAAGCCGTCGCCTGACGTACCTTTATGAACTTAGAGAGCTGGATTGAAGATACGCCCTTTTTGATACTCGTACATAGATAGATTGCTAGTAGCCATTTGCGAAGTGGGATTTTGCTATCCTCAAAGATACTACCAACACGGACAGTGAATTGCTGACGGCAGTCGGCGCATTTGAATAGCTTACCGGTGTTTTTGCCGCTACTGTACTTATAAGCCTTACCGATAACGCCACATTGAGGGCAAGTTATCGCGTCAGGCCAACGACGCTCTTGTATGAAATCCCGACAAGCCTGTTCGTCAGGAAATCGGTCTAGTAGTTCAATGAGGTTCATATCTTCCATACTTTAATTGTACACCTCTGTTATGGGTGTGTCAAGCGTATAATTGCCATTATTTATGTTAATATAGCCTTATAGGACTTCCTCTACTATAAGAAAGGTTCCTATGTCCATTCAAGTCGCTACAGTCATCTCCGTAATTGTTGGAATTGCCGGATGCGTCGCTCTTTTCAGAGCACTCATTCAGATACCCACACAAGGTGGTGGATACGGAACCGGTATGGTGTACGTATTCCCACCTGGGTTCTACGGCTTCATGATCAGCCTTTCAATGCTTGGAGGTTGGTTACTCGTCCGCTCCACCGTAGGAGCATCAGTCATAATCGAATCGCTGGTCATGGCTGGCGTAGCACTACTCGTTGGTATCTATGGACGCAAGTTCTTGCTTTCTGGTATCAACTGAACATCGCCACCGAAAGAGTTCGCCGAATTGGTTCACACCATTTTAGCTCGAGCTTCTTCGGTGGCTCTTTCTTTTGTGAATAATTTCACAGATAACAATAACCATTATCCGTACAATCAGAAGATACTATTAATCAAGGAGGTGCATTGTGGCACACGCGGATGACTTACGCAAACAAGCTGAACAAAAGCAACGAGAAGCACAGAGCTTGAAAGAGCAGTCTGACCAACGGATGCAGGAATCTCTGAGATTACGACAACAGGCCGCCGATGAGGATATACGGGAGGCCGAACAACAGCGCAGACAGGCCGAAGAGGAAAAGCGACGGGTGGCAAGCAGCGGTCTACTCCTATAACATAGGAGTATGACAACACCTCTTTGCGGCGTAAATCTGGGTGGCTGGCTGATTCTGGAAAAATGGATGACACCGTCGCTTTTTGAGGGTACGGATGCAGTGGATGAATATACTTTTATGCAGACAAAAGGTGCGGCCGACAAGATAGAAAAGCACCGTCGCACGTTCATAACAGAGAAGGATTTTGCATGGATTGCCGATCAGGGACTTACCGCAGTTCGTATCCCCGTCGGTTATTGGCTTTTCGAAAAGGATCAACCTTATACGCCGACGATTACGTATCTGGATTGGGCGGTCAAAATGGCAAAAAAGTATGATCTGAAAGTACTTGTTGATCTGCACGGAGCACCGGGTTCGCAGAATGGTCAGGATCATAGTGGTCGTACGGGCAAGGCGCTGTGGTACAAAGATGCTGCAAACAGAGAGAAAACCATAGAGGTTCTGGCTCGAATCGCTGAATACTACAAAGATGAGTCAATGGTGTGGGGTGTTGAACTGCTCAATGAGCCAAAGCCGGGAGTTGTGCAGTGGAAACTACGACGCTTCTACCGTCAGGCGTATCGTCGTATAACGGAGGTAGGACGGCCTGGTCTGAGGGTAGTGTTTCATGATGCGTTTACACCGCGGCTACTGACGGGCGCACTCCGTCCAAAGGCATCGTTTCCTGTAGTTATGGACGTCCATTGGTATCATTTTCTGGACTGGTTTTATAAATTGCGGTCGGTAGAGAGCTATTTCCGTAAATTGCAGCGACGCAGCCGTTTGATCAGGCGTTTACAGAGGCGACAGCCGGTAATCATCGGCGAGTGGAGCTTGGTGATAGCCAGTAAAACACTCAAAAAATACCCAGAAGCCGATGCAGATGAGTATACGAAACGGCATGCTGATTTGCTGCTGGATGCCTATGATACGGCAGCGGGGTGGTTCTACTGGTCGTATAAAACAGAACATCCGGGCATCTGGCATTTTCGGTCGCTCGTTGAAACAGGAATGATCCGACTAAAGAGGTAGATTATTGTAAAATCTGCCCGTTTAGTTTATAACTGAACTTATTCCAACATCTCTATCTAAGGAGCATTACGATGTGGAAGTCCTTTTTAGCAGCTCTTGCTGGTGTCGCGGTTGTCGCACTGGTTGCTGGGTTGGCATATGCTATCACAAGGCCAAATCCGACCCCTTCGGGTGTTGTCGTTAGCGGTTCTTCTATGACACCGGTGACAACATCGCAAAGAGTAGTACCGTCGACCACCACGGTCACAGTGACAGAGCCGGTGTTGCCGACTGAGTCACTGCAGACGATGACTACTCCGACGCCGCCCCCGTGCGAGCCAAACGAGCTTGATCCTCGTTGCTGGGATACTGACCCCGATTCGGGTGGTGTTCCACCGGCGACGCCGGAGGAAATCGGTGAGGTGTTCGATGTTTCACCGAGCAGCGACCCGGCACGTGGATACGACATGATCGTCTTCAACGTCAGTTCGCTCATCGATGTGCAGTTTGATGCCGAATATGTTGACCCGCCAGGCAGGATCACAACTGAGGGCAAGGGTGATCCAGTGAATCTGTTCGGCATGGCTGACCTGCGACTGACCATCCGTGCTCCGGCAAACGGTGATTTGTTCGCTGGCTATGAGTACCGGGCTTCGATGAACGACTACGGTGTGCTTCGGCACATCAAATATGCCGGCTCATTCGAAGGTCAAACGACATTCGGTATCGGTGTCGATCACAAGGTGCCGTTTGCGGTTGTGTCCGGCCCCGGCGGTAGCAGCGGAACCGACAAGATAGTGGTGTACCTCGCTCACGAGTGACGAAACTGCTATCTCAGGCTCCATCCGTACAGTGTATGCTGTGCGGGTGGAGCCTTTTTACTATCCCAGCTCTCGATATAACAGATGTCATCATGCTATACTTATCTCATATGAGCGTCCTCTTTAAACGAACAAAAATTCTTGCCTCTGTCGGGCCGCCAATCGATAGCCCGGAGATGATCGAACAGATGATAAATGCCGGTGTGAATGGCTTTCGGCTGAACTTTAGCCACGCAAAGTACGAGGATTGTGCCCGCCAGATTCCATGGATTCGCGAGGCAAGCGAGAAAAAACGCAAGCCGGTGGCTATCTTGCAGGATTTGCAGGGGCCAAAAATCCGCTTGGGTAATCTGACGCAGAACATCGAGGTCAAACAGGGCGACGAGTTGGTGCTGGCCTATGGTGCTGAGCATGACGGCGACAAGCTTCTGCCGGTGCAGTTTAATCTGGCGGAAAAGGTAAAGCAAGGCGAACCGCTGTATCTCTTTGATGGAAAAGTACGGACGACAGTGACAGCAGTAAGGGATGAGAAGACGATCGTCGTCAGAGTAGAAAACGACGGCGTATTGATGAGCCGCAAGGGTATTAACTTGCCAGAGACTGACTTCGGCGGCGATATTCTGACACCCAAAGACATGCAGGATATTGAGTACGGTGCGACCCAAGATATCGATTATGTGGCACTCAGCTTTGTACAGTCGGCCGATGATATCAATAATCTACGTCAGATTCTGCTGAGCCATGACTCGACGGCGCAAATAGTTGCAAAGATAGAGACGAAGGCAGCTATAGAGGACGAAGAGCTGGAGCGAATCGTAAAAGCAAGTGATGGTGTAATGGTAGCCCGAGGTGATTTGGCGGTCGAGGCAGGTGCGGAAGTTGTGCCTATTGTGCAGCGCAAGATCATTGCGCTTTGCCGCAAGCATGGCAAGCTGTCTATTGTGGCGACGCAGATGATGGCCAGTATGGTCGATGCGCCGGAGCCAACGCGTGCCGAGGTAAGTGATGTGGCGAGTGCTGTCATACAAGGTGCCGATACGGTGATGCTCAGCGATGAGACAGCGAATGGCCGCTATCCGGTCGAAGCGGTGACGGCGATGAAAAAAGTCATTATGTATACACAGGAACATACGATCGTGGCGCCGCTGACAGATATACTGAAGGGCAAGAAGTCCACGCGTGATGCTATTAGCGCAGCAGCGGTTGGCCTGGCTCATCAAGTAGGTGCAACAGCGATCATCGCTGAGACGAAATCCGGTGGTACGGCGGCGAACATTGCGGCACACCGGCCAGATCTTCCTATTATTAGCGTGACCAGTGAAGCACGCGCGGCGCAGCAGCTGGCACTCAGCTATGCCAATAAATCATACATTCGGCCTGACGGCGAAAAAGCGGGCTTTGACCTGGCAAAAGAGCTCAAATTAAGCGGCTTCTTCGGTGATGAATCAACTATTACAGTGGTGATTGTCAGTGGTCGCCAGCCAGGACTTATCGGGGGTACCGACACTATTCGCGTGCGTGTGCTATCATAAGCATAAAGGAGATATAAAAGGGTGGGATTCTTCAAACAGACAATTCGTGACCTTCCGCTTTTGCATGGCGAACATCACCGTGTGCTTGTGAGGGTTGACTACAATGTGCCGCTGAAAGATGGCAAGGTTAGTGATGACCTGCGTATAAAGGCAAGTTTACCGACACTGCAGTATTTGTTGGAGCGAAATTGCTCGCTGGTACTCATCAGTCACCTGGGTCGCCCTGAAGGGCACGACATGCAGTTTAGTCTGGAGCCAACAGCTGAAATACTCGGGAAATTGCTGGGCAAAGAAGTCACCTTTGTTGACGATATTGTTGGCGATGCCGCTTACCAAGCGGTCAAAAAAGCTTCGGAAGGCAGCATTGTCATGCTGCAGAATCTCCGCTTTGATCCTCGCGAAGAGGAAGACGATGAGGAATTTGCCAAGGGTATCGCACATGTGGCGCAAGCAGATTATTTTGTGCAGGATGGGTTTGCCGTTGTCCACCGGGCGCACGCCAGTACGCATGCTATTACTATGCAACTGCCAAGCGTGTCTGGGCTGTTGCTTGAGCGCGAATACGTCACGATTTCAGATGCCATGGAAAGTCCGAAGCGACCGTTTGTTGCCGTGCTCGGCGGAGCAAAAGTCAGCGACAAAATACAAGT
Source organism: uncultured Candidatus Saccharibacteria bacterium (assembly GCA_964480675.1). Lineage (GTDB taxonomy): Bacteria > Patescibacteriota > Saccharimonadia > Saccharimonadales > Saccharimonadaceae > UBA2112. The sequence continues at coordinate 69,754 of CAYZPD010000004.1, read as the reverse complement.
TGTGGAACGATTTGTAGAAATGGCCGATACCGTTCTAATCGGTGGTGCTATGGCGAATACATTTCTGGCGTACAAAGGTCACAATATGGGCGCAAGCAAAGTAGAGACAGATCAGCAGGAAACCCTCGATGGTATTTACAAATCAGCAGCTAAAAAAGCCAGTGATGCTGTCGACGATTTTGTCGTGCTGCCTACGGACGTTGCTGTTGCGACTGAAATAAACGACACCGTAGAGCGGCGAGAGAAATCAGTCGATGCTGTTGAAGCAAAAGAAATGTCGCTTGATATAGGTGCGAAAACAATCGAGCAGTTCTGCAAGGTTATCGAGGGCGCTGGCACAGTGATATGGAATGGTCCTTTGGGTATGGCTGAATATCGCAATTTTGCCCATGGCTCTGCCAGAGTGGCGCTATCTATGGCGACACACCCAGAGATTACTTCTATTGTTGGTGGCGGCGATACGGCTGATTTTGTACTGAAATGGGATGCAAAGAAGGGCGGTAGTTTTACGCATGTTTCAACTGGCGGCGGTGCGGGGCTTGACCTCATGGCCGGCAAGAAGCTGCCGGGTGTGGAAAGCTTGCTCGACGCCCACGAGAAAATAGGCTAAAATTATTGAGAAGAAAGCATAAGCAAAATGAGTAATCCCAAGAAACTGATTGTCGCAAACTGGAAGATGAACATGAATGTTCATGATGCCAGTATATTTGTGCATCAGTTGGCTGACGAAATTCCGGTTCATCGAGACGTAGAGGTGGTTCTAGCACCGACGATGCTGGCATTGCAGCCACTCAGTTTGCAGGTTGACCGACGTCAGTTCAAACTGGCTGCACAGAATTTTTACTGGCGTGATCACGGCGCATTTACCGGTGAAGTTTCGGCGACGCAACTACGCGGTTTGGTTGAATACGCGCTCGTTGGTCATAGCGAGCGGCGACATGTATTTCATGAACACGACAAAGAGATACGGAGCAAGGTGCAGTCAGCACTGCGCAACAATATACATCCGATTTTGTGCGTTGGCGAAACGGCACATGAGCGCTCTGTCGGTGAAACATTAGATGTTATTCACGATCAATTACTAGGCGGACTCGCCAATGTCACCAGCGAAGAGTTGGGTGATGTCACCATTGCTTACGAACCAGTATGGGCGATCGGTACCGGCAATAATGCTGCGCCGGACGATGCCAAAAAAGCAGCCAAAGCGATTCGTCGTCAAATAGCACATTTATACGGTGACAAGGCGGCGAACGATATACGAGTACTTTATGGCGGTAGCGTAACGGCTGACAGCGCGGCAACATATCTTGCGACAGAGGGCATTGATGGTCTGCTTGTTGGCGGTGCGAGTCTATCTGTAGCGAGCTTCGCTACGATTGCTGCTGCAGCGCATCATATGGAGGGCAATGCGTAATGGCAAAAGACATTGATTTTGATGAACTTGATAAGGCCGTCAACTCATTAATGGGTAAGGTTGGGGATGATCCGACCGATACGACACCAAAGCAGAAGACACTTGCGATCAACTCAACACTGAAGCCCGACGAAAAACCACAATACGATGTACTTGGCAAAGCTGCTGAGAAAATTGGGAGCGAGACATTAGGGACGAATGATTACACTGTTGTCGAGACGCTTCCTGCTGCACCAGCGAACCTACCTCCGATTCCGCAGGCACTCCCGACTGTAGCACCGGATCCGGTGGAAGTGACAAAGCCAGAGCATACAGAGCCGGTTGCTCCGCATCCAAAAAGCGGACGATTTCTTGATGTTATGCACCCGTCTGCCGATATGCGCAGTGTGACCGTACCTCCGCGACCATCAGAGCCAGAGTCACGACCTTTCGCGCCAACGACCGTGCCTGCTGTAGCAAAGGAAGAACCTGTAAAGTCAGATGTTCCGGCACCTGCAGCTGTAAATCCGTTTCCTCCGACTCCTGTCTCATCACCATTTCTGCCCGATGCAAAAGTAGAGAAGCGACCACTGGGCGGCGATATGCTTGCGAGTGAACCAGTTGAACAGAATGATCCGGTGGAGAAAATTGTTGAGACTGAAGTTATCAATAACGATGCACAGGCTGTCGATAATGGCAGCGGAGATGAGCAGCGACCACTTGATGCGAATGATTTTGATAACGAGACCTCCGCAGAAGAGCAAAAACTGCAAGCTATAGAATCGGCGGATGTCGCTGATACCTCGCATGAAGCAATTCGTGCAGTTGAATCTGCTGACACAGGTAAAGTGACTGATGCTGCGGCAAATTCAGCAGCGGGTATCTACGATGTCGATAAAAATGCAAAACCACTTGCACATCCAGCTAAGCAAAAGTCAGGATGGGGTGTCGTTGTCATTATCGTTGCAATCATTGTTGTGGCGATTGCCGCAGGTGCTGCAGCATACTTTATCTTCGTGAAGCCGTAGTGCTCCCGATTACTGTATACTGGGAGTAATGGATATTCTCGAGGGTTTAAACCCGGCACAAGCGTCGGCTGTACGTCAAACGTCCGGCCCATTGCTGATTTTAGCGGGTGCAGGTAGTGGCAAAACCAAAACGGTTGCCCATAGAATTGCTTACTTGATGCATCACGAGTCTGTATGGCCAAATGAAATCTTGGCAGTGACATTCACCAATAAAGCGGCGCGAGAGCTGCGCTCACGTGTTTGGAGCTTGAGCGAGCAAGGCAGCGCTGAGGTGCCACGAAGCTTCATGCCATGGATGGGAACATTTCATGGTATTTGCGTACGTTTGCTACGCCAAGATGGCTCTGCGATAGGAATTCAGTCAAACTATGTGATTTACGATGAGGACGATCGCCAGAGTCTGATCAAAAGTGCCATGAAAGAGCTTGGGATCGATACGACCAAAGTTAAGCCACGTGTTGTCAGTAGCATCATTAGCAATGCAAAAAATGAACTCAAAACTCCAGCAGACCTAGAGGCGGGGGCGACCTATCCGCATATGCGCGATATCGCCAAAATTTATGCACGCTATGAAAAGCTGCGCAAGGCTGCAGGGGCACTCGATTTCGACGACTTGCTCATCGAAACTGTTCGGTTACTGCGTGACTATCCAGAGCATCGCAAAAAATGGCAGATACAGTTCAAGCATATTTTCATCGATGAGTATCAGGACACAAATGCCGCGCAATATGCCATCGTTAAATACCTAGTAGGTAAAGAGCAGAACATATGTGTGGTTGGTGACGACTGGCAGTCCATCTATAGTTGGCGTGGGGCGGACTTTACAAATATTTTGAATTTCGAGCGAGATTACCCGAAGGCAACGGTTATCAAATTGGAGCAAAATTATCGCTCGACAGCTGCTATCCTGAACGCAGCCCAGGCAGTGATTAGCAAAAACAAAGTGCGAACAGACAAGAAATTATTTACCGACAAGGGCGAGGGAAATCCGGTAGAGATTCATGCAACGTATGACGAATCCGAAGAAGCGAGTTTGATTGCCGGCCGTATCGCAGCGCAAGTTGGCATGAAGGCGCGTAAGTATCATGATTTTGCAATTCTTTATCGTATGAATGCGCAGTCTGCGGCACTCGAACGAGCACTTCGATTACAACGAATTCCTTACCAACTTGTTGGTGGTGTTCGGTTCTACGACCGCAAGGAAATCAAGGACGTCATAGCTTACCTGCGTCTGATCTATCAGCCAAGCGATCGGTTGAGCTTCAGTCGTATTGTGAATATCCCAACACGTGGTATTGGTGCGACGAGCCTGGAGCGATTTTTGCTATGGCAGGGAGCTACCGGACTGGATGTTATCGAAGCACTCAGTCGGGTTCATGAGGCAGATGGTCTGATGCCGAAGGCAAAGACGGCACTCGGTACACTTGGTAGTCACCTGCGTGAATTGCAAACTATGCTGGCCGATCAAGCATCTCCGGCCGATATCATTGAGCGTTTAATCAAAGTGACTGGCTATCGTAATTATTTGCGCGATGGGACACCACAGGCCGAAGAGCGCGAGGAAAACATTGGCTCACTCATCTCTGATGTGAAGGTATTTGCTGATTTACCTGAATTTTTGGAAGAAGCTGCGCTACTGTCGAGCGCAGACTCTGAGGCAGGCAACGACAAAGTGACACTTATGACGCTTCACGCTGCCAAGGGCTTGGAATTTCCTGTGGTTTTCATGGTAGGGATGGAAGAGGGAATTTTCCCGCACAGCCGGATTTATGAATCAGGTCCAGCGGAGCTCGAAGAAGAGCGTCGACTATGCTATGTCGGCATGACAAGAGCGCGTGAGGAACTACATCTGAGTTATGCAAGCGCACGTCTACAGTTTGGCCAGCGAACGTACAACCCTGTGTCTCGTTTCTTGGCGGACATGGGTGATCAAGTGATCGCTGTCGCACCACCACAGCCGGTTTATGGGATTGATCACGGCTATGATGATTTTGTGAGCGATGAATTGCCGTTCAAGCTCGGTGATCGTGTGCGTACGGCCGCTTTTGGAGATGGTGAAATTACTGATATCGACGGCCTTGCGGTGACGATTCGTTTTGATCGTGGTGGTGTGAAGAAGCTCAATGCTGAGTATGCTCGGCTGGAGAAATTGTGAGCCGTCAGTATAGGCGGCGACATCGGATTTTTAGTCTCGTTGCTATCTTTTTCCTCAGACTCTATACGGCAATCACAGGCCGCGCTCGCGTGCGAGTACTCCTTATGAATAAACATGGCGAAGTGTTGCTTATCAAGGGCACGGTGTCTCATGGTGATTGGTCACTTCCGGGTGGTGGTATCAAACGTCATGAACAGCCGGTGGTCGCAGCTCGGCGCGAACTATTCGAAGAGACGGGTATTGATATTCCTGAGTCTCAGTTGCGATTTGTGCGGACATTCAAAAAAGCAGATTTATCACTCTCATTCGATGCGCCATTATTCCATGCTGTTGCCGACCGCGCGGTACTCCCTGATAAGCTGTATAATCCTTTGGAAATCATCGCAGCAGAGTGGTTTCCGGTTGATCATTTGCCAGAGCCACTTTCCGCTGTTACAAAAGCAGCTATAACAGAAATTCCACACTTATAGAAGATTGCCGGATACCCTCTATTTCTGTACAATGGAAAGGATCCCTGGGTGGATATTTTACACATGAATAGCGCTACTCATTTATCTCATCTATTACGACTGAACCGACGGCGAAATCTCTTGATTTTCGGTGGGATTTTTGCGCTATTTAGCTGTCTATATATTGGACAGGTAGGTGCTGCAAGTACCGACCCGGCAGCGCGAAGCGGTCGACTCATTACCTTTCATGACCGCGGTCAGTCAAAAGTTATTTTGACACATGCCCAGACAGTCCGCGATGCACTCAGCGACGCGGATATTTCTGTGGTTAGTGCAGACATCGTGGAGCCAAAACTTGACGAACAGCTCGTCGCGACAGATTACACGGTGAATATTTATCGTGCCCGACCTGTAATTGTTGTTGACGGTATGGTTCGTGAAAAGATTATGACTGCTGCGCAAACTGCCGATGGTATTACTCAGGCAGCCGGCATAATGCTGCATGATGAAGACAGTACGACGCTCACGCAAAGTCAGGATGTTGTGGCTGACGGCGCAGGCGAAGTGTTGACGATTGATCGGGCAAAATCATTCAAGCTCAGTCTCTATGGAACGGTCACGACTGCCTATAGCCGTGCAGACACTGTGGGGCAAATGCTCGCGGACAAGGGGATTCGTCTCGGTTCAAATGATAGCTTGTCTGTAAATGCCGGATCGCCATTAGTTGCAGGTATGACTGTCGCACTATGGCGTAACGGTGTGCAGACGGCGACAGTTGATGAGGATGTGCCATTTACGACTCGGGAAATTCGAGACCTTGATCATCCTATGGGCTACAAGGAAGTTCAAACAACCGGTACCAAGGGTCGTAAGAGTGTGACATATCAGATCCTAATGAAGGATGGCCATGAAGTAAGCCGTACAGCAATTCAAAGTGTTGTTTTGCAAGCGCCGAAAGAAGAAGTCGTCGTGGTTGGTGCGGCGCCACCTCCTGGCTCTCATCAGGACTGGATGGCTGCGGCGGGTATTGCAGAGAGTGATTTTGGCTTTGTTTCCTATATTGTGGGTCGAGAAAACGGCAGTTGGAATCCATGCAAGGTACAGGGTGGAGCGATCAACTGCTCATACGCTGGTACCGCCATGGTTGGCTACGGACTCGTTCAGGCAACACCCGGTAACAAAATGGCTCGTGCGGGTAGTGACTGGCAGACAAACCCGATTACACAGCTTCGCTGGGCATCATCATATGCGGTTGGGCGTTATGGCAGCTGGAAAGCAGCCTATGAATATTGGCTTGCGCATAACAATTGGTAAGCTATGCCCAATAAATCACTCGGTCAGCACTGGCTCCACGATCGCAATGTTTTAGCTCATATTGCCGATTCGGCAGAGCTGAGTCCGGATGATACGGTGCTCGAGATTGGCCCTGGGCTTGGCACGCTGACGTCTGAATTGCTGCGCCAAGCAAGGAGCGTTGTAGCTGTTGAATTTGACGAGCAGCTTGCACGCAAATTACCTGGCCAGTTCCCAGGCAAAAATCTCACAGTTATTCATGAAGATATTCTGTCTTTTGATCTTTCACAGTTACCCGCAGGCTACAAAGTGGTGGCGAATGTACCGTACTATATCACCAGCAAAATTGTTCAAAAACTCATGACGGCAGATAATAAACCATCTGTTGTCGTGTTGCTTGTACAAAAGGAAGTCGCCGAGCGTATTGCAGCAGAGCCTGGCGATATGAGTATCTTGGCAATAAGTGCACAAGTTTATGCTCAGGCTAGTCTGGGCGATGTTGTACCGGCCGAATTTTTCACACCTCCGCCAAAGGTCGATAGTCAGGTTGTCATTTTGCATACACACGAGCAACCGCTTGTGAAACCCGAGGACGAAAAAGCATTTTTCCGTGTTGTAAAAGCCGGATTCTCAGCTAAGCGCAAAAAACTCCGCTCCTCATTGTCCGGAGGCCTCGCGTTGTCGAAATCGGAAGTTGAGCAACTTCTGAAACAAGCTACTATTTCGCCCGATGCTCGCGCCGAAGATTTAGCGATCGAAGACTGGCGACGGTTACAGAAGGTTAATCTGTTATAATAATCCCCAATGGGAAAAAACTTATATATCACCACTGCGATTCCGTACGTCAACGGCAAGCCCCATATTGGCAATGCTCTTGACTATTTGATTGCTGATATCTGGACTAGGTATCAGAAGCAAAATGGCCGTCAGGTACGATTTCAGGTAGGTACCGATGAGCATGGTAACAAGATCGCTGCCAAAGCTCAGGAGGCAGGGCTTGATCCCAAAGCCTACACCGATCAAATGATTGGTAATTTCCAGACACTCATGCAAAAAGTTGGTGCGGAATATACGGATTTTGTGCGAACGACTGACGACCATCATGTGGCAGCAGTACAGTGGATTTGGCAAAAACTTGCCCCATATATCTATAAAGGCAAGTACGAGGGCTGGTACTGTGTCGGACATGAAGCGTTCTTTACCGACAAGGAAGTCGAAGCAACAAACGGTATTTGTCCTGATCATCAAAAGCCATACGAACGGGTGAGTGAAGAGAATTATTATCTGAAAACGAGTGCTTTCACAGACCAGATTAGAGAAGCAATCGAAAAAAACAAAATGAGAATTGTGCCGGAATTCCGCAAAAAGGAATTTTTGGAGCTCATTAAAGACGGGCTAAAAGACGTCAGCATTAGTCGCCCTAAAAAGAATCTTACATGGGGTGTGCCTGTACCGGGCGACCCCGAGCAGGTCATGTATGTCTGGCTGGATGCACTAGCGAATTACATTACCGTTCTTGGCTATCCCGATCATGCAGAATGGCAAGATTTTTGGCCAGCTGATGTTCAAGTGATCGGCAAAGATATTCTGCGCTTCCATGCCGGTATTTGGCCAGCTATGCTTTTAGGCCTAGGTATTTCATTGCCCAAAGCATTGCTTGTCCATGGACATGTAAATGTGGGCGGTGCCAAGATGAGTAAATCAGTTGGTAATGTTGTTGATCCTATTGAGGTTATTGATGGTTACGGCGTTGATGCATTTCGCTACTTCTTTGCACGTCATATCCCAACACAAGATGACGGTGACTTTACCTGGGAAAAATTCGAGACTGCTTACAATACTGAACTAGGCAATGATCTAGGCAATCTGGTACAGCGCGTTGCAGCGATGATCACTCGCTACCAGGCCGGAGTCATTGGCGATGCGCCACAGGCGGAGCATGACATGGGTCCCTATCGTGATGCAATGGAGAGTTTGAACTTCAACGTAGCACTTGATCATGTTTGGGGTAATGTTCGCAATCTCAATCAATATCTTGAAAGCGTGAAGCCATGGGAAGTAGCCAAGAATCGCGACAAAGATAAAGAAGCCGAAGAGCATTTGAGTGAAATTCTGGCGACAGCCGTCGGTACGTTACTGCAAATTGCAGACTTTTTGGTGCCATTCCTACCACACACCGCCGACTATATTCACAAGACATTTGAAACTGGTGTGATTGTTGATCAGGGCGGTATGCTGTTTCCAAAGATTTACACCCATACTCCCGATCCGCATGCGCCGAAAACTAATACTGCGCAGTAATAGCTCGGAGCGTTTCGACATCCTGACCGGGCTGCGTCGTAGGTTCAAGCGTGTGACATGTAATGTCAACCAATCGTGCCAGTCGGCGAGCGCAATCGATATCGCTCATCGAGCCGTATTTGTCTATTGTGCCACGTTGTGTACTATACGATGTGTCATAAGAAAATGAGAAATCAGTAATTTTTGCCAGCTCAATGTCGGGCCGCCCAAGTTTTGATAGATTTGGTATCCATGTTTGCGTTTTTAAGTAATAGTTATCAGTTGTTTCGGTACATACACCGTAGTCGTGTGGGTTATCAACCGATTTTAGTCGAGTTGTTACTTGTTCGATGATCTTCACTGTTTCTGGAACAGCATCTTTCCTGAGCACATGATTGAATGCTTGTTGACCAATGGAGGCTCCGTCATTGCCCATATATAGTTGAGATAACTTTAAGTTGTTGTCAGTGCCGAACTCAAGTTGTTGGCCGCCAATACGCAGTGCGACCGAGTGTTCACGAGTGAGTTGTTGCCCTTCGGGTAGGCCGGCTTGATCAACGGATAACTGACGAGTATGTAGTGGAAATTCTAGCAAGCTCGCCAGATTCACCGAACGACCATCGTTTAGGGTTGCGTATTGATAGTAAAATTTTTCAATGCCGGTTTCTTCAATATCATTGATGACCTCAGCCCGAAGTCCCATCGCATATTTTGCAGCAGCAGCGAACATTCGGATCATGATGGGCTTTATATGTTCCCCGTGCGACCATGCATTAATACGCATTTGGGTTGTTGCTTGCTCATTTTGTGTGATCAATGCATCAGGTGGCGAGAATTCTGTCATAATAGCTCTAGTCTACGTACCAACAAACCAAGGAGCAAGCATATGCAGCTTATCGACACTCATTGTCATATACACGAATCCGACTACCCACTGCCGATTGCGGATGTACTACATCGTGCGAGCGATGCTGGCGTGGTCAAAATGATCCTTGTTGGTACGAGTGAGCAAAGCTCCGAGCATGCCGTGCAGTTTGCTGCTGAGCATGAACATCTGTATGCGGCGGTTGGTGTGCATCCGCATGATACAAAGGAGGGTTACGAAAAGATTGCTGAGCTCGCAAAGCAAAACGCGGTTGCGGTCGGGGAAATCGGGCTCGATTATTACTACACACATAGTCCGCGCGAAGTGCAGATTGCAGCACTTGAGGCGCAGGTGCAGACGGCTCTCGACAATAATTTACCGGTTATTTTCCATGTGCGAGAAGCTTTCCAGGACTTTTGGCCGATCCTCGATAATTTCCATGGTATTCGTGGAGTACTCCATAGTTTTACTGATACACAGGTAAATCTTGATCGGGCTTTTGAACGAGGACTCTATGTTGGTGTTAATGGTATTAGCACCTTCACGAAAGACCCAGCTCAGCAGAAAATGTATGCGGCCATTCCACTCGAGAAAATGTTGCTCGAAACAGATGCGCCATTCTTGACACCTGTACCATATCGTGGTACCATAAATGAGCCTGCATTTGTAAGTGAGGTTGCAAAACATCACGCTATGATTAGGGGGATTGATCCTGCTATCATAGCTGCAACAACGACGGCAAATGCCTCTACGTTATTTGCACTATAGCGTATCTCTAGGTTTATACACATATGATTAAACATAGTGTCAGTGAGTTTTATGGTACCAACGAACAATATGACTAGTCCTACAACGTCTCAGCCCGAACGTACAGATCGGGGTGTGTTTGATATTGATCGTTTCAATCGTACGCCAGAGGCTCGGCATTATGCTCGCAAGGCTTCTGCACGAACTGGTGATACGGCTGGTCAAGATGCAAATCTGAACCAGCTCGTGGCAGATGCGCAGCACTATTCAACACAGAGCGAGATTGTGCCTCGTCCAGAATATAAAAAACAAACGCCCGAAGAAATGAAAGTATTGCTTGATCGTGTTGCGCAAACCAATCGACTACTGCAGTGGATGCGCGAGCAAGCCATGGAAGGGCGACGATAATGGCTGGTTTCCTACAAAAAACCTTTCAGCTTTTGACGGGTTCGGATGATGTGCGATTACCACACTTGAGCTTGCGTATGCGACCAACACTACGTCAGCTTATTCAGCGTGAAAGTGATCTCGGTGGAAAGTTATTTGGCCAAGTTCCTGAGGGTTACCACCGACAATTTTTCAATCTCGACCTTACAACATGGGTGTGGTACGAGGAGTGGGTGGGTGATGACGGCAAGCCGCAATCATCGACAACACGTTACGAAATTCACGAAAACGGTATTTTAAAAGTACAGGACAAAACACCGTACTATTACATCGAAGGCAAAGAGCTCAATAATCTTGTGTCCGCCATCCACCTATACTATGAAAAAGTTGCGCGCGATATTTATCGCCGCGACCCGGCGACGGGTAAACCGCTAGCAGCTTAACTGCTATAATTATTAAAGATGAGTATCTATCTCGACCATGCGGCGGCAACACCGCTCGACCCGGACGTATTAGCTGCTATGCAGCCTTACTTTGTCGAGAAATTTTACAACCCGTCCAGTCCTTACGCACCAGCTGTTGAGGTACGTCGTGAATATGAAGCGGCAAAAGCGGCAATAGCTGGCGTTATCGGCGCTCGTTCTGGCGAGCTTATTATGACGGCGGGCGCAACAGAGTCGATCAACTTAGCATTTGGCGCTGGCTCTGGCTCTGGCCATGTGGTTATCACAGCAGTCGAGCACCAGTCTGTTCTAGCTGCCGCTGCTCGTCACGATCATACACGAGTGCCGGTCGATCATAACGGTCGGGTGAGTCCAAATGAAATTAAAAAAGCAATCCGTCCTGATACATGGCTCGTAAGTGTTGGACTTGCTAATAGTGAAATCGGAACGATTCAGCCGCTCAGCAAAATTGCCGAAATTGTCTCGCAGATTCGAGCAGAACGTCTGAGCGCGGGTAATACGACGCCACTTTATTTGCATAGCGACGCATCGCAGGGTGCCGGGCAGCTCGATCTGCATGTCACGCGGCTAGGTGTCGACATGTTAACGCTCAATGCGGCAAAAGTGTACGGCCCAAAGCAAGTTGGTTTGCTCTATGCAGCTCGTTCGGTGAAATTACAGCCGCAAATCGTTGGTGGCGGTCAGGAAGCGGGACTACGTAGTGGTACCGAAAATGTTGCTGGCGTCATAGGTATGGCTACGGCATTGACTCGGGCAGATGCACGCCGGCATGCCGAAGTGACGCACCTAACTGGTTTACGCGATCAACTACAAAAGAAGCTAAGTGATACTTTTCCTGATGCTACTATATCCGGTCATCCCAAACATCGTCTGAGCGGACACCTACATATTTCATTTCCAGGTCTTGATGCTGAGCGCCTCGTGTTTGGATTGGAGGCACGCGGAGTCTTGGTTGCGACTGGTAGTGCCTGCGCAGCGAATAAAGGAACGCGCTCACATGTCTTAGTCGCAATCGGACTTGATGACCGAACAGCTGATGGTAGTCTGCGATTGAGCCTTGGCAAAGGGACTGATCAGGTGGCTATCGACCAAGCATTTGAAGCGATTGCTGCTGAAGTGCAGCGAGAAAAAACGAGGCTGGGGGTATGACGAAATTGCTTGCAACACTCATTGCCTTTATGATCATGGGAGCAATTGTGATTGTCGGGCTTGGAGCCTATCTGGGACCCGATGGTCTGAGCCACTGCGACCCATACCCCTCAACCCGACAGGATTGTGAAGCGGTCGATGCAATTGTTGCTATCAGCGGCGGTGACACGCAAGCGAGAACTGCACAAGCCATCGAACTATATAAGCATGATTGGGCAAAATTATTGGTGTTTTCTGGTGCCGCCGCAGATAAATCTGGTCCATCCAATGCTGAAGCTATGAAGAGACAAGCGATGGATGAGGGTGTACCTGCCGGCGATATTTTGCTTGATGAAACAAGTGAAACAACCAAGCAGAATGCTGCCAATACGACTGACCTTTTTAGTCGGAGCGGTATCCACTCAGTTATTTTGGTGACATCCGCCTATCATCAGCGTCGTGCAGGTTTGGAGTTTGGCCAGCGTGCTGGTACGACGGTGAAGATTATCAACCATCCAGTGAAGTCGGATGATCAGTGGAATAGCTGGTGGTGGATGACACCAACCGGATGGTATTTAGCAGTGAGTGAACTGGTAAAAATTGCCGCCTTTTATGTGGGAGGCAGCCGATGACAAAAGTCTATGTCGGTATGAGCGGTGGTGTTGATTCCAGCTTGACGGCAGCGCTGCTGGTCGAGCAAGGTTACGATGTGACTGGTGTCTATATGAAAAACTGGACACAGGATTTACCTGGACTGAAATGTCCGTGGGCTGATGACCTGGCCGATGCAAAACGCGTGGCGGTACAGCTCGGCATTAATTTTGAAGTATTTGATTTTGAAAAAGAATACAAACACAAAGTTGTTGACTACATGATTGAGGAGTATAAGGCCGGCCGGACACCAAACCCTGATATCATGTGTAACCAAGAAGTAAAGTTTCGACTATTTTTGGATGCGGCATTGGAGCATGGTGCCGATATGATTGCAACCGGCCATTATGCAAAAGTTGAGGACGGCGTGCTAAAAATGGCAGCTGACCAGAACAAGGATCAAACATACTTTCTCTACCGCGTGACAGATGAAGCGTTGCAAAAAACGCTGTTCCCACTCGGTGAATACACAAAGCCCGAGGTACGCAAAATGGCGGAGGAGCGGGGTCTCACGACTGCCGCAAAACCAGACAGCCAGGGTATTTGCTTTGTTGGGCAGATTGGCATTCGTGATTTTTTGAGCGAATATGTAGAGCAAAAACCAGGTGCAATTATCGACAAGCAGACTGGCCAAAAGGTCGGTATGCATGATGGAGCGATTTTCTACACACTTGGTCAGCGACATGGTCTGGATGTGGGCGGCGGGCTACCGTACTATGTAGTCGGTAAGGACATGGAAAAGAATGAAGTCTATGTTAGCCGCGATTTAAACGACGGAGAGCTATGGAAGCATGATGTCAAACTTAGTTCACTACACTGGATTAACGGTGAGTCAATTGATGGCAGTTATCAAATACGTGTTCGTCATCGTGCGCCACTTGTGGAGGCAAAGTTGGACGGTAATGTTCTGAAATTGAAACAGCCGCAACGTGCAGTTGCGGCTGGTCAGTCGATAGTATTGTACAGTGACAACGTATGCCTAGGGGGCGGAATCGTCGTCTAGGTGATGACCGCGATCGGGTCGTCGCCGAGTGAAGTGGGTTGAACCTCGCCGGTGATATCCGCAAGCTTGATCTCGCCACTTGCTATAGCCTCAGCGATGAGCTTACCTTCGAGATTCTCGACATTACCGAGCGGCTGTATCAGAGCGATAAGCCTACCCATTCTTGTGATGATAGCGGGCTTGTTCTGGCTATTGATGGCTTCCATGAGAGCTACCGTGTCATCCTGCAGTTCTCGCATCGTGTAGAGGAGAGGACTGCTACTATGGGGTTCTCCCATTTCAGTTCCTTTCTATCGAACCTAAAATATAATTTATCATAAAAATAATATATTGTCAATTTATGATATCAGACATAATATGACTGTGTAGCGTATAATACGAGCAAATGGATAATCAAAATAAAAACGGTACTAAAAAACGTATTGATCTTGGTTCGCTGTATCCCACACCAAAAACATATGATGAAATCCAGGAGCAACATGCTCGGCGAGAGGCGAGGATGCTGGCGCGTCAGCCAAAATATGTTCCGTTCATGACAAGTATTGGCATGTCTATCGCGGTACTTTTGTTTGTTTTGATTGTCAGTAACATGTCATTCTTTTTGATACTTGGTGTTGTCAGTGGTGTCTTCGGTGCATTTCTTGTAGGGCTTATGTGGTTTGCTTTTACCGCATGGCAAGTGGGGCACCTGTCTGAGTTTTTCCAGCAAAAAGGTTATAGTCCAATGCCGTTTTATGCAGCATATTCTATTAGTGCATTATCATTGTTATCTGCGACATATGAACTACTAATAGCGAGTATGCCGATTGTACTCGTTGCGGTGATTTTAGCGATGATAAATATTCTGCTCATCAATCTTCTTGCGGCGGTTGTCGTCTCGAAAAGACTCCAGAATTCCTACAAGATAAGCGGACTTGTGACCGTGACCATTTTGAGCATAGCTATTGCGATATATACGGCTATTGCCTTGTGAGGATACTGGGGTAGCTACCGCCTGTAAGCTCTTCATGCATTTTTTCGACAGAATAAGCATGCTGGACATGTGCTGCGAGCTCACCAGATGGATCAAGTCGCGACAGGACAGCTACTGCCAGACGCTTGCGTTTTTCTAGACCGGACTTAAGATCAAGGTGCCAGTAGCGACTTTCGTAGTCAGCGATTGGTTTATGGAAAAACCACGACATTTGCTCTTCAAACGAATCAGTAATTAAATGCTTAACTCTCTCTTCGCTGATATCACCGCGAAGATCTTTTGTACGGCATAGGTCATCCGCACTGAACGAATCGTCCGTATAGACATTGCCCAGCGCGACATCATGCAGTCGCTCACCAAATCGACGTGGCGACACAGCCATTGACGTATGTGCAATGCGTGGAGATAGTCCACTAGAGTGCAAAATTGAAGATGTTTCATGTGTTGTGTCATTCGGGCGCATACCACCGGATCGTGCATAGGCACTGAGAGGTATGGCGATACCCGCCTCATAGGCTGACTCGGGGGAGTGAATTCGACAAGCGAGATCATACCAGCGAACAACTTTTGAAATGTTTGGCCTCTTCGGATCATAAGCATGCCGTACTTGTGTTCCTGCAGGCTTGAGTCGGCTGTTTGCTATTTTTCTGTATTTTTTACGCTTGGCATAATGATTCTGAACATGGCGTACATAGCCCTGTCCCATTGATTCTATGTCTATATCATTATTGATTCCAACAATATCGCCATCATTTTCAAATAGGCCATCGTAATAGGCGAGATAAAGGGAAGCATCCCAGAGGTTCTTGCGTATGCGACCTATGGTTGGGTTCTTTAGTCGTTGTACTTCCGAGACACGAAGATCGAGATCGGGGTATTGTTTTTGGGCATGTATGACCGCCTTTTGTGTCTGTTCTATAGCATTGCTGTCAGCATCGGCCGGCGCATTTAAATAGAGGAGAACGCTAAACGGCTCTTCGGTTTTTTGTCGTGCGAACTGTGCTATTGCAGGCAAGATGCGTTCACTTTCCTGATGAGCAGCAACAGGTATGAGTGAGGCAGTGTTTGCTAGCGGCTGCTCTTCACGGTGAAATTGATGCGCCAGACGCATGATGGTATCTTGCTGATCCCAACATTGAAGCCCTAAATATGTCTCGACATCCTGAATGGTTGTCTTCTGAAAACTCTCACGCCAATAAGCAAGGTCACCTAACCGTTCGGATGGACTGCTTATATGGATGAGTTCTCCCATTTGAAGTATTATATAATTTTATAGACCATATTGCAATATTTTGACTAGACCTTTACAGAGATGATTGATACAATGGCTGTAATGAATACCGAAACAATCCGAAACGAATATTTGAAGTTTTTTGAGGAGCGCGGGCATAAAGTGATTCGTCGTGCACCGCTCGTCCTACATGACGACCCAACGACACTATTCACTGGTAGCGGCATGCAGCCAATTATTCCGTATTTGCTGGGTGAACCGCATCCAGATGGTAAGCGTGTGGCTGATAGTCAGACGTGTTTGCGCGCACAAGATATCGACGATATTGGCGACAATCGTCATACCACATTTTTTGAAATGCTCGGTAACTGGAGTTTCGGTGACTATTTCAAACAGCAGCAAATCGAATGGATGTTTGAATTCCACAAGGATATTGTCCAGTTGGATCTGAGCAAACTCTACGTCACCTGTTATATAGGTGACGAACAATACAATATCCCGAAAGATACCGAAGCAGCTGACATATGGGCACGCTTGTTTACCAGCGTTGGACTCAGCAGCGGCATGCAGGATATCGGTAGCGAAGAGGATGGCTATAGCAAGGGTATGGAGGATGGTGCGCGTATATTCTTCTATGATGGTAGCAAGAATTGGTGGAGCCGTAACGGTGCGCCTGAAAGCACACCAGTCGGTGATCCATGTGGTCCTGACAGCGAAATGTTCTATGATTTTGGTACGCCGCACAATCCTGAGTACGGTGAGTTTTGCCACCCTAACTGTGACTGTGGTAGGTTTATGGAAATCGGCAACAATGTCTTTATGGCCTATAAAAAAGTTGCCGAAGGAGAGTTCGAACCGCTTGAGCATCCGAATGTTGACCATGGCTCAGGTCTCGAGCGTATCGCCGCTGCCAAGAACAATGATCCCGATGTCTACAAGATCAGCCTGATGTGGCCAATCATCGAAAAACTCGAAGCAATCAGCGGCAAAAAATACGATAGCCATACCGAAAGCATGCGTGTTATTGCCGATCATTTGCGTGCAGCAACATTCCTGGCTGTGGACGGCTGCGTACCAAGCAACAAGCAGCAGGGGTATGTCATGCGCCGTCTTGTGCGTCGGGCAATGCTAAAGGCATTTGACCTTGGTGTGGAGCAGAACTTTATGCAAGAGATTGTGCCAATTATTGCCGATCTTTATCATAATGATTTTCCGGAAGTGGCTGAGCATCGCGAGGCAGTACTTGCAGTTCTCATCAAAGAGGAAAAGGCATTTCGACAGACGCTACGAAAAGGCCAGTCGATTCTGCATAAATTTATCGAAAAAGACATACAGGGCGACGAAAAACTCAAGCAAATTTTCCTACGCGGTGATGAAGCAAATGACTTGCCGAAATATGTCACTGATACGGTTGCGAACCTTCTTTTTACAATGCATGACACCAACGGCTATCCGCAGGAACTTACCTGGGAATACCTTGCAATCAACGGTGCCATTTTCAATAGTGATGATGAGCGTATGATTCGTGGTCAACTCGATGCATTGATGGCCGAGCAACGTCAGCGTTCGCAAACTGCTGCAAAGGGCGATTTCAAGGGTGGTCTGGGCGGTCACACACTGCAACATAAAAAGTATCATACGGCGACGCATCTGCTGCAGTCGGCGCTCCGCGAAATCTTCGGTACCGAGCTTCGACAGTATGGCAGTAATATTACTGAGGAGCGTCTGCGTTTTGACTTCAACCTCGATCGTAAAATGACACCCGAAGAAATCGCGCGAGCTGAAGAACTGGTCAATGGTTGGATTGCTAACGACTTGCCTGTCAGTTTTACGATGTACCCAACCGAACAGGCACTCAACATGGGTGCAATTGGTCCATTCGGCGAACGTTATGGCGAACAGGTCAAAGTTTATCAAATGGGCGAGGGCGACCAGATGGCATCACTTGAAATTTGTGGTGGTCCTCATGTTGACCACACCGGACAACTTGCTGAAGAGGGCAAGACATTCAAGATTCTCAAAGAAGAAGCATCTTCTGCTGGAATCCGCAGGATCAAAGCGGCTCTAGTCTAGACCGGAGTTGCCTTCGGCCTGCAGCTCGGTTTGAGTGTGTGTTGCGACGACCTGCAGATCAATAAATTCATGGAGTGTATTGTAGTCGGGTTTATCAGGAGTGATTTTTGTACTTACATAAATATCATCTTTAAAAACATGTTCCCAGAAAAATGTTGCATATCCGGAATCTGTCGCTTCTATGGTCGTTTCGATAGCTTTTTCGTAGTACCCTAAATTACCCCCGCTACTAACATCGATATTTTGCGTCGCGATACGATAGATATGCTCTTGAATAATCTTGCCATTCACTTCTTCGAAGCTATATGAACCAGCCGGTCCACCATCTGCATCTTTCAGAATATATTCGTGATTGCTTGAGTGGTAGGATGCTGTATCCATAAGCCCTGCAACCAAGTGTTCATAATCACCAGTTACCCAATTATACGCATCAAGTGCAGATGTCGTTGTTTCAGGATCACCTTCAATAATACTTGCTAAACAACGATTAAGTTCTTGCTTGGTAAGCGGATGGATACTGTCGATAATATCTTCCTGCTCATCGTCTACCTCATCTGCGCAGTAGACGAAATCGTAATCCTGCTCCTGCTCGTTGGGCGTGTAGTTGTACGGTCGCTGAATTCGTAAGTAAGAAGAATTGCTATCCAGTTCATCGCAAAACTCAAATTGGATCTCGAAAGTTGTACCAGTATCTTTGAGGTATGAACACTCTATAGTGATTTCATCGATAGGGCCATACTTTTTCATAAGTGTATGAATACTTTTCGGAAGATAGAGCTCTGAGAGCCTATGGCCAAGGAAGGTAAATGCGTAATTCATAACATCCGGCTGACGAGTTGCCTCAAGCATGTTGCTAAAGTCACGTACTGTATCTCGCAGGATTTTGTTAGCTGGGCTTTCCAGATTTTCTGGCATGACAGCAGAGGGATCAAAATTACTATCGAACTGAGGTATCTCCGCTCCACTCATAGTGCTATGCAGTGTACCACAGTGGTGAAAACTTGCAACCTTTGGCACGATAAGCGCAACTGGTATATAATGAAGGGCAATTATGGTTTTCGATAAACTTCGCGCCGCACGCAGCAACCGTGAATCCGACCAGGACTATATAGTCGGCCTGGATATCGGAACAGAATTTGTCAAAGCGCTGATCGCGAAAGTCAACGGCGAGAATCTGGAAATTGTTGGTGTCGGTCGGGCACGCCAGGATGTGAGCGACATGCATAGTGGCGCAATCGCTGATATCGCCGGTGTGGTACATAACTGCGAGGAAGCGCTTGCCGAAGCCGAGGATCAGGCCGGACTTCAGGCGAAAAAGGCCGTCATCGGTATTGCCGGTGAGTTGGTTAAAGGCCTAACGAATACCATCAAGTATCGCCGCCCGCAGCCAGACAAGCCACTTGATGTGCGCGAGATGGAATTTATTATCGAGAAGGTTCAGGAGCGAGCGCAGGTCAAGGCGCAGAAGCAGATTGCACTCGAGACGGGCAACGAGGATGTTGAAGTCAAGCTGGTAAACAGTGCGCTCGTCAGTATCCACATCGATGGCTACAAAGTCAGCAACCCGATTGGTTTCCAAGGCAAAGATGTCGCCGTGCAGATTTACACTGCCTTTGCACCAATGGTGCATATTGGAGCGCTTGAGCATGTAGCCGAAGACTTAGCACTCGAACTCGTTGCTGTAGCGGCCGAACCGTTCGCTGTAAGCCGCAGTGTTCTTGGCACTGACAGCAACAGCACCTTTACAGCTATCCTGGCAGATGTTGGTGGTGGTACAACAGATATAGCTGTCGTCAATGACGGTGGTGTCGAGGGTACACGCATGTTTGGTATTGGCGGTCGCAGCTTCACGAAAACCATCATGAATGACATGGATCTTAGTTATAGCGACGCCGAAAAACTAAAACTACACCTTGGTCATGAGCAGATCAAAGAGAGTGTAAAAAAGCAGGCCACTGCTGCAATCGACAAGACGCTGGAAGTCTGGCTGTCTGGCGTCGAGTTGGCACTGAGCGAATTTGATTCCGTTGATCATCTTCCGAGCCGGATTTTGCTTTGTGGCGGTGGCGCTAGTTTAGATCAGCTCGTCGATGCTCTATCTAAACGTGACTGGTATAAAGATTTACCATTTACCAAAAAACCAACCGTTCATCACATCAAGCCATCAGAAGTCGTTGGTGTTATCGATACGACCGAGGCTGTAACGGATCATACATTCATAACCGCTATGGGGTTACTACGGGTTGGCTATGATACAATCGTAGGTAATGGGGATAGCGATTCGATCAAAGATAAAGTTAATCGGTTGCTCCGAATATAGATAGATATTATGCAGAAAAAAGACGTCATATACATCGATGTCGAAGATGACATCACCGCAATCATCGGTAAGGTCAAGGACGCCAAAGAGAAGATTGTCGCTCTTGTACCTCCGAAACGTACCGGTGTACTTCAGAGCGCCGTCAATTTGCGTCTACTCGCTCGGACTGCCGACAACGAAAAAAAGCGACTTGTTCTCATTACCGGTAATGCGGCATTAGCCGGTCTTGCTGCCAGCGCCAAGATACCTGTGGCGAAGAACCTACAGAGCGCTCCAAAGCTTGCCGACGCTCCAACCGCTGGTGGTGATGATGACGAGGATGTTATCGATGGCGAGCAGTTGCCCGTTGGTGACCACGCCTCTATGCCAGATGATGACGAAGAAGAAATTATCATTCCGGAAGATCTCGATAATATCGATGTCGACAGTGATGCAACGTCAAAGTCTGACGGATCAGCCAAAAAAGCAGATAAATCTGGCTCTAAAAAACGTATAAAGGTTCCTGATTTTGGTACATTCCGCAAAAAGATGGTCTTTGGTATTGGCGGTGGTGTTCTCGTGTTGCTATTTCTGGTATGGGCGATATGGATTGCACCACATGCAACGATTGTCGTCAGTGCCAAGACATCAGACCAGGCACTGTCTGTGCCAGTAACGCTTGGTCCTAGCCTGACAACCGATAGCGAAACGGCAAAGATAAAGGTTATTACGCAAACTGACAAAGAGACTCAGTCGGTTGATTTTGTTGCAACGGGCAAAAAGAATGTCGGTGACAAAGCAACGGGTACGGTGAAATTTACCAAGTCAGATCCAGGTAGTGCGACAGTACCTTCAGGGACACAGTTGACGACAAGCGGCGGACTTGTGTTTGTTACCACGGCAACGATTGTCATCCCTGGCGCAACTGTAGACTTCACGCCTCCCTATCTTCACCCTGGCTCTGGAACGGTAAATGTCCAAGCAGCTGAGGGTGGTGCAAACTACAATGGGGCGACTGGCGCTGTAAGCGGTAGTCCTACAGGCATGTCAGCGTCACTGACAGCAGCCACTTCAGGCGGTACTGACAAGATGGCAACCGTCGTTACGCAGCAAGACATCGATGGCGCGAAAGACCAACTGAAGGATCAGAACAGTGACGATATCAAGCGCAAACTCAAAGCAAAGTTCGATAGTGATAGCGTTGTGATCGACTTTAGCTTTACATCATCAGGTGGTGACCCGCAGTCATCTCCAGCTGTCGGCCAAGAGACAGCTTCTGGCAGCGCCAAGCTAACCAGTGAAGTGACGTATACGATGATGGCTGTTCCGAAGTCCGAGATGGGTAGTTACCTCGATGCTGCATTCAAGAAGACGTTAACCAATAGCGAACGCCAAAGGGTCTACGACAACGGCCTCGGTACAGTGAAGTTTGATGACTATAAACTTGATGACAAGGCTGGTACTGCGACCGCGACACTGACCGCAACCGCGCAAATTGGTCCAAAAATTAACGATGACGATGTGAAGGATCAGGCCAAGGGTCGACGCAGCGGAGAAGTGATCAGCAATATCAAGGCCATCGATGGCGTGAGCGATGTCGATGTCAAACTATCACCATTCTGGGTCTCGGGTGTACCGGACGATACCAAGAAGATAACTGTCGAATTCAAACTGATTACCAATGGCTAATATCATAGCACTCGATGTCGGTACCAAACGCATAGGTGTCGCGGCGGCTGACACCATCGTGCCCGTTGCGTCGCCACTCACGACACTTGATGTTGACGGTACAGAGATTGAAAAGATTCATCAGCTTGTGCAAGATCGTTCTGTCGAGAAAATTGTTGTTGGCTATCCGCGCAATCAGGCTGGCGAGCCGACTGATCAAACAGCGTTTAGCGAGGAATTTGCCCAAAAGCTCAAAGATAGTGTGGAAGTCGTGTTTCAGGACGAATCACTCACGAGTGTCATGGCCGAAGATCGCTTGAAGGCGAGCGGTAAACCCTATACCAAGGCCGATATTGATGCTTTTGCGGCAACCATAATATTGCAAGATTACTTGGAGCAAAACTATGCAGCCTAACAAACCCCGCCCATCCATCGATGGCGTCCGTCGTCCAAAAGCCGCACCAACACTTCAACCGGACTATCGCCCTGATCATGAACTGCCTGCGCCTGAGCCGCAAGTACTGATCGAGCAGAATGAGCCTCCGACAAAAGACCACAAGCCTAGGAAGTTACTGCTTGCTATCAATGGCAAGAAGGGTTGGAAAAAATGGCTACTTATCCTAGGAATATTCGTATTGGCGGTAGGTATCGCCGTAGCAGTTGGAGCCTTCGTCTGGTACCAGCAACAATTGTCACCTGTATCGAGCGACACGACCAAGCATGTTCGGGTCGTGATTGAGTCCGGCTCAGCACCGAGTGCAATTGCCGACGAGCTGCAGCAAGCCGGTGTTATTCGCAGCAGTTTTGCATTCACGGTTTATACTAAGCTGACTCGCACCGAAAATAATCTCAAGGCCGGTACTTATAACCTGCAACCAAGCCTATCGACACCGACGATTGTTGACAGGCTTGTCGCGGGTAAGCAAGATACATTTCGCGTCACTTTCCTGCCGGGCGATATGCTCGCCAATGACCGAAAAGCGCTGATAAACCTTGGTATTTACAGCACAGCCGAGATCGATGCCGCACTGAATAAGTCATATGATCGGCCACTGTTTGCAACCAAACCCCCTAGCGCCGACTTGGAGGGCTATCTGTACGGTGAAACAATCGAATTTGAATCATCTGCAACAGTTGAGCAGATTCTCGATCGTTTCTTTGACGAATATGAAGATGTCATTATTAAAAACAATCTGGTTGCTGCCTTCAAACAGCAGGGATTGACGCTGTACGAAGGTATTACGCTTGCCTCGATTGTTCAACGTGAAGTAGGTGATCCAAATGATCAGCCTCAGGTTGCGCGTGTTTTCCTGAACCGCATGAAGCAAGGTATGTCGCTTGGCTCCGATGTCACCTATCAATATGCAGCCAAGAAGCTTGGCGTAGCACCCGACCCCACCCTGAACTCGCCATACAATACCCGTATACACACCGGGTTACCTCCTGGTCCGATAGCAACTCCGGGTAAGAGCGCGCTCCTTGCGGTGGCAAATCCAGCCTCAAACGACTATCTGTTCTTCCTTAGTGGCGACGACAACGTTACCTACTTTGCCAAGACCGATGCGCAGCATCAGCAAAACGTCACTAACCACTGTCAAAAGAAGTGTTTGATCAACTAAATTTGATCAGTTTTATATACTAAAAAATATATTGACAGATTTTGCAATAAAGCGTAAACTAGTTCTTAGCACATTTGCGTTTTCATCATCTTACGGACGAGGGGAATAACAGATTGACAGAGTTATTTTATCGGCCGTACGAGTGGGAGTAATGAGCGTGAATGAGCCTACCAACAAATGTCGTAAGGGTACGCCATTAGAACACTTTCAAAATAATATTAATTAAGATGAAATCGGTCGACACGTACCCCGTTCCCTCCGTCCAATTGCGAGATGGCGAGAAGAAAGACAGAGTAAGGTAGCGCCCTTGTAGCAATACGAGCGGCAGGAGAACGATAATTCGTAATCAATCAGAGTCGAGTGATGATCCGTCATCAATCGCACGTTTGAAAAAGCAATTGCTTCCAAACGAAAAACGCCGCAAAACAAATAACAGGCCGAAATTGACTGTACTCCTTGCTTATGGAGGTATTTTCGCGCTTGTCATTTCGATTATTGCTGTCGGCTATCAGCCACCTCAACCCTCAGTTGCAGGTGTGTCTGTAGCAAATGCTGCTGCGCAAACTCCTGTTGCAACTCCTGACGCACTTAAACCATCTGTTGACGAGCTTGTGGCAAATGATATTGCTGCTAACCTCGCTGAACAGACAAATATGCCGGTATCATCCTATGTCGCCAACATGTCATTATCTCTTGCTGCTAAGGATGCTCTTGCGCAGACCAGTGATAGCGCCATCGTCAAGCCAGAAATTATTCAGCCAACAGATAGCAGTCGCGATATCACGACATACATTGTACAGACAGGTGATACGGTGCAAAGTGTCGCTACAAATAACGGCCTAAAGTCGGAAACCATCAAATGGGCAAATAACCTCGTCAGCGATTCACTTTCTGCTGGTCAGAAATTGACACTTCCACCAGTAGACGGTGTCGTCTATACAGTAAAAAATGGCGATACGCCAGCAAGTGTTGCCACAACATACAACGCAAGCAAAGAGCGAATCATTTCCTTTAACGACCTTGAAATCAGTGGTATGACTCCCGGAACAAAGATTGTTATCCCCGGTGGTGTCTTGCCAGCTACACTTCGTCCTGGCTACCAGGCGCCTGCAGGACCTACGACCTCTTATTCTGGCGGAACTGGCTACAGAGTTAACTCTGGTATTGCTGGTGCATCTGCAGGTAACCGATATGCCTGGGGTAACTGTACATGGTACGCCTATGAACGTCGTGTACAGATGGGTCGTCCGGTTGGTAGCTTCTGGGGTAATGCTAAGACTTGGGGTTATTACGCACAGCAAGACGGCTATGTCGTTAACCGCACACCAACTGTCGGTGCCATACTTGTTGATACCAGTGGTTACTTCGGACATGTTGCAGTTGTCGAAAGTGTTGCCGCGAACGGTGACATCACTATCAGCGAAATGAACAACTACGCCTACGGTGGATTTGGCATCGTTGACCGCCGGACTATTACGGCTGGTCAGGCCGGTGCCTATCAGTATATTCACTAGGCCGTCGTTCATTTCAATCAGCGCCTAGCTTCGTTAAAACTTGCGATACTCACGAGCCGTATTTGAATACGGCTCATTCTGTTTCTCAGTTTTGCCTTGCTACGCATCTGCCTGAAATGAACTCTACTCGCTTAACCTACAAATTACTGAATTTTATGTTATAATTAGTCAATATGTTCGTAGATACGGCAATAGTAACAGTTCAGGCAGGAAAAGGCGGCGATGGTGCCGTCAGTTTTCGGCATGAAATTTATGTTGATAAGGGCGGTCCGGATGGCGGTGATGGTGGCAAGGGTGGCGATGTTATCTTTGAGGCAACCGAAAATCTCAATACTTTGCTCGACTTTCGCTATCAACCAGAGCTAAAGGCAGAAAATGGTTCCAATGGCTCCAAGGCTAAACGCCATGGTAAATCAGGCAAAGACCTCGTCGTAAAAGTACCTATGGGAACAATTATACGACGCGGGGATATTGTGCTTGCAGATCTTACGAAGAATGGTCAACAGGTGGTTATTGCCCACGGTGGTGATGGTGGTTTTGGCAATACGCACTTCAAATCATCGGTACGACAGACACCGCGTATGGCGGAAAGAGGCGAACCAGGCGAGGCGTTTACTGCTGAGCTAGAGTTGAAACTTCTGGCTGATGTCGGCTTGGTCGGACTGCCAAATGCAGGTAAATCAACCTTTCTCAGTGTTGTCACGAATGCCCGACCAGAAATTGCTAACTATGCCTTTACGACGCTGACACCAAACCTAGGTGTTGCTGATGTAGATGACGGAAGCCTGCTTATCGCCGACATCCCAGGCCTCATCGAAGGAGCCGCAGAGGGCAAGGGCTTGGGTGATCAGTTCCTGCGTCATGTTGAGCGCACAGCGGTCTTGTTACACTTAGTCGATGCTTACAGTAATGATGTTGCGACTGACTATCAAACCATTCGCACCGAACTAGCAAAATATTCCGAGGAGCTTGCGAGTCGGCCAGAAGTTGTTGCTCTCACAAAAACCGATGGTCTGGATGACGATATGATCGCTATGCAGACTAGTGAACTTCAGAAAGTTATATCAAAAGATACTCCAGTCATGGCAATTTCCTCCACCGCGCACAAGGGTCTCGTAGAGCTTTTACGTTTGCTCCGACAAAAGGTAGAGGAGGCACGAGCCTCGGCTGTTGTTGAGGAAGAAGTTGATGAAAACGACCTACCGGTCATTCGACTTGAATCTGCCGCTCTTTCAGAGGCATGGTCGGTGACAAAAGAAGACGACATCTTTGTTGTACGTGGAGACAAGATAGAGAAATTTGCTCGTCGTACGAATTTTGATCAGTATCAAGGTGTAAATCGCTTGCGTGACATCATGAAAAAGATGGGTATTAGCCACGAACTCATTCGTCAAGGCGCAGAGGGTAACAGTAAAATTCGCATCGGTGTGGATGAATTTACGCTACTCGAACAAGACATTGACGAATAGATAGGCATATATTATAATTTGAGCGCCAATCAACGAGACTTTTAGTTTGGCAGTACATTTCCATCTATGCTCGAAAGGAGCACATAGCATCGTGGCTATTAATTTGACGGACGATATCAGTCTCCGCAGGTCGATTCAGAAGCAGGCAATTGGCATGCTGAAGTTCCACATCAGGAGACTGACGACCGACCTCACTCATCGCGTACAAGGATACGGCGAGGATCATAGCTGGAAAGCCAGCTATCGTAAGCAGGCCGAGGACTACTGTCGTTATCTGTTGACAGTAGTGGCCGCAAAGCCCGAAGAGCCGCAGGTTGCGGATGTCGTACGTATGCAAGTGCGCAAGGCTTTTCGTGAAATGGATTTTCGTGGACTTCCGGCGGGTTATTTAGTCGGTCAGTGTGCCTGATTCTTGGTAATTCGCCAAATTGCATAGATGTATCAGGGGCGGGGAGTGAAAATCTCCCCGCCCCATTTCTTTGCCCCTGTTAGGTGATATCTCGATAGATAATAATGGACATGTTTAAGTATTGACTTATAAGTAACATAGTGCTATAATAGAATTATTATCACAGTGAAGTGGGGATCCACGATCTGTTGTAAAGAACCTGAAAGTACATACTTTCACCATAGGCTTCCGTTGCTGATCCGTTTACGCACTGCGTATCAATGATGGATCACCGGAAGGCTCGCAGAGTATGAGGTCGGGCGCCCGAGAGCAATCTTGGACGTGAGAACAATTATTGGGCATAGCTGTATTCCTATAGCTACTGTCACAAGGAACAATAACTGTTTTTCACAAGCAGCCACTCATACTCTGCGGGCACGCCGCCCTTTGATGCCAACGCATAGCGTGAGGCAACAGGGCGGTTTTTTCTTTTATGCGGTATTATAGGATGAATGGCGCAGACATTTTTCTTTTATGACCTGGAAACCAGTGGGTTGTCTGGTAGGAATGATAGGGTTATGCAGTTCGCTGGTCAGCGGACTGATATGGACTTGAATCCGGTTGATAAGCCGGTCAATATTTTAGTAGCTTTGAACGATGATACACTTCCTAGTCCCGAGGCGCTGCTCATTACTGGCATCACTCCGCAGCAGACAACTGCTGATGGCTACAGCGAAGCCGAGTTTGCGCGTATTTTGACAGATGAGATCTTTACCGAAGACACAATCGCAGTTGGATTCAACAATATTCGATTTGATGATGAATTTGTTCGTCATTTATTATGGCGGAATTTCCGCGATCCGTATGAGTGGAGCTGGCGCGATGGTCGGTCACGTTGGGATTTGCTGGATGTTGTGCGTATGACGCGTGCGTTGCGTCCAGACGGCATAAAGTGGCCTGTTGATGCAGAAGGTCGGGCGACGAATCGCTTGGAGCTCATGACGAAAGAAAACGGGATTGATCACTATAAAGCGCATGATGCGCTCAGTGATGTTGTCGCACTTATTGAAGTGACGAAACTGATCAAGCAAAATCAGCCTCAACTCTATGAGTATTTGCTCAAACTGCGCGACAAAAATGAAGTCAAAAAACTCGTCAATCTCGACGACAAGCAGCCGTTTGTTTACGTCAGCGGCCGTTATGATGCCACCTATCACAAGACGACAGTTGCCTTTCCGCTGACAGCTGGCAAGAATGGCAATGTTGTTGTGTATGATTTACGGATTGATCCGACTCCGTTTATCGAAATGGACAGCAAGCAACTAGCAAAGAAACTCTATGCTTCGTGGGAGGAGCGACAGGCCGAAGGTTTTGTGCCGTTACCGGCCAAGGAGCTGCAGTACAACCGCACTCCGGCTGTCGCGCCACTTGGCGTACTGTCGCAGGGTGATGGCTGGGAACGGATTGGTATTGATCAGGAGACAGTAGAGAAACACAAGAAGCTCCTACTTGCAGCGCCGCATTTTGCCGAGAATCTGCGCGGCCTGTTTGAAAATAAGCCGGAATATAAGAAATCACCTGATCCGGAAGCGCAACTCTACGATGGGTTTTTGAACGATGCCGACAGGCTACGAGTGCAAGCAGTTGTTGCTGCAAACGAAAAAGATTTGTCTGATTTTCATCCTGAGTTTCAAGATGAGCGGTTGTCGCCGCTCCTCCTCCATTACAAAGCACGAAATTTTCCACGTAGTCTGAGTGCCGATGAGTCGGCAACTTGGGAACAGTGGCGCATACAGCACGTGAAGGAGCAGCTCCCCGGATTTATGAAGTCGATGGAGCGACTTGCCAAACGTCAACTGACCGATCAGGAACAGTTTATCCTACAGGAATTACAGTTATGGCTGGAAAATATTGCTCCGGCAGACCTGAGCGACGCTGATTCGCCAGACTAATTAGGCTCGGCCAAAACGGCGCTTTGGCAGTCGATCGTGCTTGGCGGTGATTGCGAACAAGTGATAGCGAATACGACGAGCAATGCTGATACGACGAGCAAGAAGTTCGAGCACTACCATGCCACTCACAATCGTAATAATAACGAGCATAAAGCCCGGGTCAATGATGATACCGGTCAGTGGCAGTTGGCCAGCTAAAAGGAAGTTCAGGAGCAGACTAGGGACATTAAAAGCATCAAGCAAAAGCCAGATAAAGACAATAAGTGCTGCAACATTGATAAATTTACGCATACTCACACCTCACGAAATTATTTCAAATTAATATAGCGTATATGTCAAATTTATACAACTATAAGCGTATTACTATTGCATTCTATTGATTTATATGTAAATATAATCTCACTGTACGCGAGTACAAGCCCTTTCGCACAACAGAAAGAGACAGTGAAATGGTGATTCATCACGATCTACCCACGGCAACGAACCGGATAGACCTCCGTTGGCATATAGCTATCGGTACGTTCATCCTTTTCTTGGTTGGATGTGCCGTGTTATTTGGCAACCGGTCGCCTGTGCCAAGTGACAGGATACTTTTTGAAGGTCATATCTATGGCAATTTCCAAACACTGCCTGGGATACCAGGTGCCGTTCAGGCGACACCCATAGCACATGATCCGCTATGGGGTCCAATGATGAAGAACACAGAAGTTGTGGTCAACGATCATCTGTACGACATCAGCAATTGCGTGGGTGAGGGCGTACCAGTGGTTGACGTAGGCCCCGGGATTATCGGTCCCTACAATTCTCTTATCTGCCTTTCCCAGCCATAAATGCTGGTAGCTGCGCCATCCGTCCGAAAGGAAGGGTGGCGCTTTCATTTCTATCCACTCCTAAGGTCTGGAAAAACTTGCAAAAAATCTGTATAATAGTCGGGTTATGCCAGAGGTTATACGAGTAACGGGAGCACGGGAACACAACCTAAAAGATATTACGGTTGAGATTCCTCGCGACAAGCTAGTAGTAATTACAGGTCTTTCCGGCTCCGGTAAGTCCTCGCTTGCGTTTGATACGATTTATGCCGAAGGCCAACGTCGCTATGTCGAAAGCTTGTCGAGTTATGCGCGACAATTTTTGGGAACGATGGACAAACCTGATGTTGACCAGATTGAAGGCTTGAGTCCGGCGATTAGCATTGATCAGAAATCCACGAGCCGCAATCCGCGCTCAACTGTCGCAACGGTCACTGAAATCTATGACTATATGCGTCTGCTATTTGCTCGCATTGGTGTGCCACATTGTCCGATTGATGGTGAGCCGGTACAGCGCCGAACACCGCAAGACATTATCGATACTATTTTGCAGTATGATGAAGGCAAGCGCCTGATGATCCTTGCGCCGATTGTCAAAGACAAGAAGGGCGAATTCGCCCATATTCCCGAGCAATATCGTCGACTTGGTTTCGCTCGTGCCCGTGTCGATGGGGTGATCTATTCACTGGATGAATTTCCTGATTTGCAAAAGAACTACAAGCACAATATCGAAATCGTTGTCGATCGTATTGCGATGTCGGGCGAGATGAAGAGTCGTGTTTCGCAGTCTGTCGAACAGGCGCTCGATATTGGCGGCGGCATCGTTGAGATCCTCCGTGTCGATGACGAGGAGACCGATGTTTATTCGCAGCGTTATGCTTGTTTGAATCATCCCAATGAAGAAATTCCAGAGCTCGAACCTCGCTTGTTTAGCTTTAATGCACCACAAGGCGCGTGTCCTGTTTGTACTGGTCTTGGTAGCCGTTTGGAAGTTGATCCGGACTTAGTATTTAATCCAAATCTGACTATCAACGAAGGGGCAATCCGACCGTACAATCGTGTGAACAGCGATGCATGGTACATGAAACGACTTGCTGAAGTAGGCAAGGTACACGGCTTTAGCTTGCAGGTTCCTGTGCGTGAATTGTCCGAAGAAGCACTGCAAAAAGTTCTTTATGGTACGGGCAATGATCAAACATATACTGTTCAGCTTGGCAGTGGACGCTTCTACGATTCGACGTACGAGGGCGTGATTCCGAACCTTGAGCGTCGCCATAAGGAAACCGACAGTGAGTTTATGCGCAAAGACATCGAGCGATTTATGCGTGAACGCGAGTGTCATGCCTGTCATGGTGCCCGTCTGAAGCCTGTCGTTCTTGCTGTGACCGTGCACGACAAAAATATCATGGATATTTGCCGCATGGGTGTCGATGAAGCATTGGACTTTTTTGCAAATCACTTCAAGTTGACGGCAAACGAGCAAATCATCGCTGCGCAGATACTCAAGGAAATCGTGGCACGACTAAGCTTTATGAGCAACGTTGGTCTGACGTATTTGGAATTATCGCGTGCGGCTAATACGCTCAGTGGTGGCGAGGCGCAGCGTATTCGTCTTGCGACACAGATTGGTAGTGGCCTGCAAGGCGTGTTGTATGTACTAGACGAGCCATCTATTGGCTTGCATCAGCGTGATAACGATCGACTCATCGGTACGCTCAAGCGCCTGCGAGATCTTGGCAATACTGTTCTGGTTGTTGAGCACGATGAAGATACCATTCGTGAGGCTGACTATTTGCTTGACATCGGCCCGGGCGCGGGTGTTGCGGGCGGACAAGTTGTGGCTGCCGGTACGCCGAGTGAAGTTGCCAAAAACAAAGATAGCGTTACTGGTCGGTATCTTTCTGGCACAGAATCAATTGCCGTGCCAAAGAAGCGTCGTACAATCGAAAAAGATCGCGTGCTGGTGGTTAAAGGTGCGCGTGAAAACAATCTCAAAAACATCGATGTATCATTCCCGCTTGGTGTCATGACTGTTGTCAGCGGTGTGAGCGGTAGTGGCAAGTCGACACTGGTTAATGACATTTTGGCCAAAGAACTATCCGCTCGTTTACATCGCAGCCAGGAAGTCTCTGGCACGCACGATAGCATCGACGGTATTAAGCAGCTCGACAAAGCAATCGTCATCGATCAATCAGCCATTGGTCGTACGCCACGAAGTAACCCGGCAACATACACTGGTGTGTTTACACCAATTCGTGAACTATTTGCCAGCACGCCCGAAGCAAACATTCGCGGCTACAAAGCTGGTCGGTTTAGCTTTAACGTCAAGGGTGGTCGCTGTGAGAACTGTCAGGGTGACGGGGTGATAAAAATTGAAATGCATTTCCTGCCTGACGTTTATGTCACCTGTGATGTTTGTCATGGTAAACGCTACAACCGCGAAGCGCTCGAAATCAAATACAACGACAAGACCATCAGTGATGTATTGGAGATGACCGTTGAGCAGGGTGCTGATTTTTTCAAGAATATTCCGGCAATCGCTCGTAAACTCGACACACTCGTCGAAGTCGGTCTGGGCTATATTCGCCTTGGTCAGCCGGCGACAACATTCTCAGGCGGCGAAGCACAACGTATCAAGCTCGCTAGTGAGCTATCGCGTCGCAGCACTGGCCGGACGATGTATATTCTGGATGAGCCAACAACTGGTCTGCATAGCGCCGATGTCAAACGATTGCTTACTATTCTGCAAAAACTTGTTGAGGGCGGTAACACGATGATCATCATCGAGCACAATCTTGATGTTATTAAGACCGCTGATCATATCATCGATATGGGTCCTGAGGGTGGTAATGGTGGCGGTATTGTCATCGCTGAAGGTACCCCCGAACAAGTCGCGAAAGCACCGGACTCATTTACCGGTAAATACTTAAAGACATTACTTCCTAAATAGGCGTTTGAATAATTTTTGTCGTGTTTTTTTGTCACTCAGCGCATGTATGAATGGGCCAGCGAGAGATACGATGATGATAAAGGCGACAATGGGCAGAATAAGTGTATCGATATTGATGCCACGACTCTCGAGCCATCCACCAGCAAAATAACCAATAAGTGGTATGCTGAATGCCCATAGTGCTGCACCAATAGCATTGTAGAGCATAAGCTCGCGATACTTCATGTTAGCGACACCAGCGATGATCGGTACGAATGATCGAACAGCTGGTACGAAACGGCCAAAGATGATTGCTTTGCCGCCATGCTTTTCATAAAATTGCTCAGCCTTCTCAACATATTCGTGCCTGAAGAGGAGTCCATCTTCCTTTTTAATAAAGCGTTTGCCGAGTCCGCGTCCGCTCCAGTAGCCGATCGTCACACCGGCAAAGTTTGCGATAAAAATCATGATGACTGCAAGCATCAGCGAGAAGTGGCCTTTCGCAGCGAGAAGACCTGCCGCAAATAACAGTGTGTCACCTGGCAGGAAAAAGCCGAAAGGAAAACCACTTTCTATAAAAACGACAGTGACAATACCTGGCAGACCGAGAGAGACTATAAGGTCATTAAGATCATGCATTAGCATCAATTGTAGCATGACAATCCCACAAGGTGCACTGGCATGGTATAATTATAAGAGCTATTAATTGCACGAAATCTTATAGGAGAAACTATGGCAAACGATATTTCACTGAAACTAGAAACACGTACAGTAGCTGGTAAGCAAGTTACGAAATTGCGTGCACAGGGTCTCGTACCGAGTGTTGTGTACGGTGGTCATGCTGATCCAATCAGCACCCAGTCAGCAATCGTTGAAACGACAAAAGTTGCGACATCTGCTGGTAAACACACACCAGTGAACCTGACAATTGATGGCAAGAAAAAGCTTGCTATTATCAAGAGTATTGATGTTGATCCAGTGAAACATCGGGTTCGTCATTTGGCTTTTCATACAATTAAGCAAAACGAAGTGATTACAACCGAAGTACCAATTCACCTTGTTGGTATGGGCGAGTCCGAAGCTGAAAAAGCGGGACTGGTCATTTTGCAGGCACTTGAACATGTCGAGATCAAGGCGAAGCCAGCTGATCTGCCTGAAGCGTTGGAGCTTTCAGTTGCTGAACTTGCAACTCCTGAGGACAAGCTAACACTAGGCGATATCAAGTTGCCAGAGGGTGTTGCATTTGCTGATCTTGAGCAGGATCTTGAACTCGTCATCGCAAATGTTTACGAGCCAAGTGCGCTGCAAGCGCAGAACGAAGCAGCAGCTGGTGATGCTGAAAGTGTCGAGGATGTCGAAGCAGACAATGGTGGCGATACACCGCAGGATACACAGGCTGAAGAAACTCGTCCAGGTGGTAAAGGCCAGGATGAGCCAAAGCAGCAAAACGTTGATTCTAACAAATAAGCATTGATGCAATAAAGAAACCGCCGGCAAAAGTCGGCGGTTTTAATAAGCGGCTTAACCCACTGTGACTGACTGAATAGCCAAATCACAGTGGGGGTTAAGTCAGGCGGCTACAAACTGCGGCAGTCG
The DNA here is from genome assembly GCA_964480675.1 of uncultured Candidatus Saccharibacteria bacterium. Lineage (GTDB taxonomy): Bacteria > Patescibacteriota > Saccharimonadia > Saccharimonadales > Saccharimonadaceae > UBA2112. The sequence continues at coordinate 35,391 of CAYZPD010000004.1, read as the reverse complement.
TCGGCGGTCGCGACCGGGACGACCATGATATGGTCGCATATCGAACTTCTTCTTTCTCTTCGGACGACGACTATCATTCCGCGAACGTCCAGATGGACGAACACTTGGATGAACCACGTGTCCGTCGATCAGAATCTTTCCTTCCTTGCGTAGAGCATGGACGGCACGACGGATCATTTGTTGTCGTCGGTACGCTTTCTTCTCGGCGTGATGTGCGCTGTTGACGATCATACGAATGTAGAACTCGTCAGTGTAGGCGAGATAGTCGATGATCGAAGTGAGGTCTGGACCCAGGAGATCCTGTAAGTCCAACTCCTCGATGATCACGCGCAGTCCCTGTGATGGGCGAGCGAGCCGGCGGATGATGCTCCGTTTGATCCGATTGAATTCGTTCTTGTCGGTTGCGCAAAGTGCACTAGACAATGTGTATCACTTCCTGACTTGATTGTGGGGTGCTCGCGTGGACAGTCTGTCCGAGTATCCGAAGATATTTGCGATACGGTCATTCTACACTAAAATGCCTCTAATTGCAAATGCTTTGCAAAGTAATAGACCCGGTACCATGGATGCATATCCACAGTACCGGGTCTTATTCGTGAGGGTTAGGCGGCAAAGGTTTCGATACATGTCCATTCGGGCATATCGATACCACTTGCTTCTTGGCGACGGAGCAGTTGTCTGCTCACTGCAATATCGACGGCAAACCGAACATCTTCTGCGGTGATTTCAGAATCTTCAACGGTTATAGATGGTGCTTCGGCGATCTCTTCATAGAGATCCTCGAGTGAATCGCCCCATATAAAACCGTTACGTTCCCGCGAGATATAGCGGGTGACCTTGCGAGCGAGGCGGATGTACCACTCAGTAGTGGCGCGCAGCTCATCGGCCATCTTCATATCAGCTCTTGATGGAGATCCCTTGCGGTGCTTCCAGTCCAGTGCTTCGATGAATGCTTTCCCCGTTACCACTGCATCGGTAAATTCGATCTCCTGCGCTTCGTGATAGTGACGCACAATTCTCGTGCGAGCTCTGTCACGCTTTGCTCTGGTGTCGATCCCTTTCATCCGTGCTTGGCGGCGTCGATCTTGCCTGGTGACCACATCTTCACACATGCGAATAGCCACTTCAGACCTTCCCTCGTAATCGAAATGTGCCTACTCCCTGACCAGTATCTCGTCAGTCGCGTCATGGGACGCACTAAATTAGTATAAGCGCATTATACCACAAATTGGTTATGAATGCAATACTAGGGTTGCTCAAGCAGGGTAGCGATACGGTCGGTAAGTTCCAACCTATCAGTCAGTACATGCGGGAACTGGCTTACATAAGAGAGTGTGCGTTCCAGGTTGGTATGTGATTGGGCTTTGAACTCAGCACGAGAGTTCATATTGTGGTGCACGCGCAGGGCGTACGCACCGTTACGAAAATGAGTGTATCCCGGATCGTTTTTGTCGATTGATTTTACAAATTTTGCTTCATCGTCAGCGAGAGCCTCATACAACTCGACTGTTTCAACCAGCCTATACCATTTATCTTCGTAACCACGCTTGAGGATTTCTATAGCTTCCGATTCCTTTTGTTGTTTCTGCTTCAACTCTTCCTGAGATATTTTGAATGTTGGCGTATCGCCGGCATATGCTTCAGGAAGATCATGAATCAAGGAATAGAGAGCAACCTTACCAGACTCTAGGTCTGGATAATGAGTACGTGCATAGGGTACGGCGAGCGCTGCAAGGTGAAGCGCATGAATCGAATCAGGTTCAGGTGAATAGTCAGCGAGCAGCGTACCGCGGAGCGTATCGCTGTACAGATCGGCAAGACTGCGGATATCGTGGGGTACGACAATACGCGACAATTTCTTTGGTACAGTACGATGTGGTGTATAGGCACCATAGTCAACATCTCGAAGTTCATAGGCGAGTTGACCGTCAAATTGTGCTCCGGCTTCCGATGGCGTGTCACCACGGCGAAGGGCGATTGCAACACTCGCTATACCAAGTCTGATAATTCGCCGAGCTTGTATTTCATCCCCACTCTTCTGTTCGAGAATCGGATAAATTTGATCACTGACATAGGTCAGCGCGTCGATCCGCTCACTGCTAGTATTCAGTGTCGTCATAGCGGTGATCTCCTGCATAATATGGTGTGTCATCATCGATCAGCTCAATAAAATGATGGGCGCTTTCGAATGTTTTTTCTTTTGCAATGAATTCTTCCTGTGTGAGCCATTCGTTATGTCCGCCTTCGAAATCGACCATCAGTTCACCTGTGGCGTTATCGGTATGCATGATAATAAATACTTTATCTTCCAGAAGTTCACCCGACTGCTTTTTATAGTCACGTTTATGGTAGATCGTTTTGTAAGTGAACGTTCCTGCCATACCTGTTTCTTCCATGAGCTCACGCGCAGCTGCTTCTTCGAAACTTTCACCCCAGCGAAGCTTGCCGCCGAGTCGTCCCCAGAAACCATAGTACGGTTGCTTTAGCCGCTGTTGGCACAAGAACTCTCGTCGACCATCATGCTGTCGTTCAACGATGAGCACAACTGATATTTTCGGCTGTCTCTCAATCTCGTTTTCGTCAGTGTCCAGGCGATTAGCATATTCCTTGCCCCTGGCGGTGAGGGTGTACTGATCACCATTTTTTTGAGCATAGCCGCTCTCAACTAATTTCTTGATATGGAAATTGAAGTGATCGCTCGTTAGTGCAGTATCTTTTTGCAGCTGTGCAAAGCCAGCGCTCGGCGAAAAAAGCAGGTGACGCAGGATTGCTACCTGGGTTTCGTGAATAGTAGGCTCGTAACTCATTGCTGGTGGTCTCCTCCTTATGCTATGAGCCCAGACTAGCAAACGCAACCATAGGCATCTAGTAAAGTCGACTTCACGTGTCCAGCACAGGTGCTAGTTAAATTTTTTCAGTTGGGATTCTTCTTTTTCTTCAAGCGTATGAAGATTCCAAAGATTACCAAGCTCGTCAAACAATACTTCGTTGTCATAGGATGTCATTGGACGACCTATAAGTACTGATGGACTATCACCTGCAATGTCATGCGTATCGATTGTTGCCTGAGCGCTTTCGCGGTTTTTACCGAAGAACTCAACTGTATAAACTGTAAGTATGTTTGGATCGCTGAGTCCTTGTTGCTCAACTGTTCGCGATACACCAAATTGATATCGCTCAGTGGTAGGATGTTCAAGCGACTTGTTGTAGGTGATCGTTATCTGTGTTTCCGTAAGTGGCCACATCCAGCCCGATGATAAGCCACTTTCGATGTATGAAAATGTCTTCGTGATGCAGGTACTTTTGTTATCAAAACTAGATGCAGAGTTGTAGTGGTGAATCATCTGACTTGTTGCCACCAGCAGCTCGTCGGCCATATCGGTCATAATTCCTAGCTCATCAAGAGTCACCTCTTGATATTCCGGACGTTCACTGTATTGGGAACGGTTGATCGGCGTCAGTTCATTCATGCTGCTGACATCATACTACCTCTGATGATTTTTGTCATTAGATGATATAATGAAACATAATGCAAAAAATATTGCTCTACTATAAATTCACGCCGGTAAGTGATCCGGAGGCCGTGAAACTATGGCAAAAAACTTTGACCGATAGTCTGAATCTACGTGGTCGTATACTCATTAGCCGCCATGGACTCAATGGTACGGTTGGCGGCGAAATGGATGATTTGAAGCAATATATTAAGGAGACAAAGAAATTTCCTGGTTTCAAAGACATTGTATTTAAATGGTCAGATGGTGGGCGTGAGGATTTTCCCCGTATGAGCGTGAAGCACCGGCGTGAGTTGGTGGGGTTCAAGAATAGCGACGATGAATTTAGTGTCGATGAAGGTGGTGTTGTTGGCGGTGGTAAGCACATCAAACCGCGCGAAGTTCACGAACTCATCGAAAAGTATGGCAGTGACGTCATATTCTTTGACGGTCGCAACGAGCACGAAGCAAAAATCGGCAAGTTCAAAGATGCTATCGTGCCAAACACTAATACGTCGCGCGACTTCATAGCCGAACTCGAAAGCGACAAGTATGAAGACATCAAAGACAAGAAGATTATCACTTACTGTACGGGCGGTATCCGCTGCGAAGTCATCAGCGCCATGATGAAAAAGCGTGGCTTCAAGGATGTCTACCAAATCGACGGTGGCATTGTGAAATACGGTGAAGCCTACGGTGATGACGGACTTTGGGAGGGTTCACTACGTGTATTCGACAACCGCATGATTGTTGATTTTTCTGATCATACCAAAACGATTGGTGAGTGTACTCACTGCGGTGGTCCAACGAATAATTTTGAAAACTGTGCTCGTTCAGAGTGTAATGACCTTGTACTTATCTGTCTCAATTGCAAACAGAATCCTGACTTGCTGTATCACACCGAAGCTTGCCGCGAGCCGGCGCAAATTGCCGCTTGACGGCTACATGCGGCGGTGCTACCATCACTAAAGCATGAGCGAAATGCATACACTGCAAAACAGTCACGAAAACAATCGGCCGGTTGGCCGTTTTTTATTAGATGTGAAAGATTTTGAGGGGAAACACGATACTTATACGTATGCGTCGCGATTCGCAGCGAACTATAGCGATATTCTCAATCGAAACTGGTCTGCGTCCAGAGTTTCGATTGAAGAAATCAATGGCCAGCGTGTTGAGCTTGAATTTATCACTGATGCAATGAATGATGCGTTTGCGTGGCGTGTTGCCGTAGGCAATGAACAGTACGAAATCCATACGAATGGTCGCGAGACATACGGCATCTATTATGCATTTACTCCACAGCGAGCAGTATTACAGCGACAAGATATGAGTTCGGCTGCAGAACTCTATGTCTTGCAGGGCATTGTGGAGCACATGACGAATACGGTGGAATTTCATAGAAACGCATCGATGCTACGGAGTGATAAAACACGAACACACGCGAGTATAGATAAGCTGGCGGCCAAGGCTGTACGAACGTATGGCGAGGATAAGAATCTCGGAACCTTGAAAAGTCATCTGTTTCTGGCTGGATTTCCAGTGGGGTCTCGCGACAGCAGCGACTATGTGCCACTACTTGGTACTTTGGATTCCACAGACTAATACGTTTTTTGTGCAGTAAAAAGTGATAGCCACTGCTCGAGTATGAGCTGCGATGGTTTTGTTCCGGGTTCGATACGTGCTGTGTTTCCAGGCATCTTGGCAAACACGCGAGGGTCGGAGAAACAGTCATGTACGAATTGCCGATACGCTGCTAAGCGATCAGTCGTAACAAGTGGCTCATCTCGCAAAAGTAATTCGACGAGTACTGTATCAACGGCAGGATGCGGCCAGAAGTCCGTTTTTTGGAGGCGTTTACGAATACGAACAATATAAAGCGGTGCAATTTGTACGCCGAGTAGTCCGGTGAAGCGTTCATCATTGATAAGTAGTTTGTGAGCGAATTGTTTCTGTACGATGAGGTAGATAGCAGTCGGGCGTTTGTCCGATTCCGTCAGCTTCTTGAATATTGGCGAGCTGAGGTGGAATGGAATATTAGCAAAAACCTTGTATGGTTCGGATGGTAATTCTGCTGCCAGAAAATCCTTTTCAACGACGGTGACATTATCGAACTTTTCCAAATTTTCACGAAGCTTTTTGGCCATGCGCGGATCGAGTTCGTACGATACGACATTTTTGCAGCGCGAAGCGAGAGCCGATGAGATAACACCACTACCAGCACCGATATCGTAGACGGTATCGGATTTTTTGATAGTGCTGTGACCAATGAGTTCCTGAACAAGCCGCGGGCTGCGCAGGAAGTTTTGAGAATGGCTATCGAGTCGTTTCACAGACTTATTATACCCGGTTGATACCGTATAATGAGAGGAAAGTAAGCAAGGATACCTATTTTATGGATACGCAGGACGTAGCTCCCACGAAAACCGACCTGATTAATTTTTTGGATAGTCAGGTAGTTTGTGTCATTTCAAGTATTGGCGAAGGTGGCTATCCGAACTCCGCGACCGTCGCTTTTTCGAGCAATGATGATTTGGATTTTGTCATAGGTACGAGTGTAAAATCGCGCAAGGCAGCGAACTTTGCACATCACAACAAAGTCGCTATGAATATCACCGATGTCGAAAAACGCTGGACAGTGCAGTTGGAGGGCGAAGTCAATCCGCTAGGTTGGGAAGAATTTGAAACAAAGTATAGCGAGAAGCACTACAAGAAATTACCATTTTCCTTACCATTCAAAGATTTGCCTGATCAAACGAATTATCGGATTACCCCAACACATCTCAAACTCACCGAAGCTAATAAGAAGCCTTGGCAGGTGACCGAATTTCCACTGTGACATTCGATACGGCGCAGCACAGTAAGATATAATAGAATCATGTCTGAATTATTATATAATAGAATCATGTCTGAATTATTGCCGTATGAACTACATAAACGAGCGGAGTAGCTGATGAAACAGTTTTATAACGTTCTTCTGAATACCTTGATTGCAAATGTAACGACCAGTTATCTGTGGTTTGCGTTAACGTTCTGGGTTTACCTGGAAACAAAATCAGTCATGGCGACCGCCATCATTGGCGGATCGTATATGTTGTTTGTTGCAATATTCAGTTTAGTTTTCGGAACGTTCGTTGACCATCACAAGAAAAAGAACGTCATGTTGGTATCGAGCATCATTACCTGCGTTGCCTACATCGCTGCTGGTATTCTGTATCTTATCTTTCCAAAGAGTGATCTGATATCGTGGCATGGTATTGTTTTCTGGCTATTCGCTGGCGCAATCCTGATAGGTGGCGTGGTAGAGAATATGCGTAATATCGCACTCTCGACAACCGTGACCATCCTCGTACCAAAAGATCGACGTGATAAAGCGAACGGCATGGTTGGCACTGTGCAGGGTCTTGCGTTTTTGGTGACATCAGTTTTTAGCGGACTCTCTATTGGTATGCTTGGCATGGGATGGACGCTGGCAATCGCGATTGTTTTGACGGTTGCTGCTTTGCTCCATTTGTTATTCGTACAAATTAACGAAGAGAATATTGTTCACGACCCCGAGTTGGAGAATAAAAAGATTGATATCAAGGGCAGCATCGCAGCAATAAAAGCAGTACCCGGGCTCGCATGGTTGATTTTCTTTACGACGTTTAACAACCTCATCGGCGGTGTCTTTATGGCGCTGATGGATCCGTATGGTCTGACATTATTTTCTGTGGAAATGTGGGGTATCGTCCTTGGTGTTACCAGTACGGGCTTTATTCTTGGCGGCATGATCGTTGCAGGCAAGGGGCTTGGTAAAACACCGCTTCGTACGATGCTGCTCATCAATGTCGGTGTTGCTGTGCTTGGTATGGTTTTTGCCATTCGTGAATGGTGGTTGCTGTATGCTGTCGGTATTTTCCTATTTATGTGCCTGATGCCGATTGCTGAAGCCGCCGAGCAGACTATCATTCAACGTGTGGTGCCATTGAAACGTCAAGGGCGTGTATTTGGCTTTGCACAGAGTATTGAATCAGCCTCTTCGCCAATTAGTTCATTCATGATAGGTCCAATCGCCGAGTTCATCATCATTCCGTATATGCGAACCGATGCTGGTCAACAAGCATTCGGATGGTTGCTTGGTGCTGGTCAGGCACGTGGTATTGCACTGGTCTTTGTTGTCGCAAGCCTTATCATGCTTATCATCGTGCTCCTTGCTTTTCGCACAAAAGCCTATCGTGTGCTGTCTGGCGCGTACATAAAAGCATAATGCATACTGAATGACTTTACTGTATTATTGGTAATGGTTATTTAAAGCGATAGTTTAAATATAAGGTCAGTGTAAAACTGGTATTTTAAATAGAAAAATGGTATAATAAACAGATATGCATGAAAAAATGATAAAGGCGAGTGAGCTGCTTGCGAAGCGAGCTGCACAGGTACAACGTGGTGGAGCCAGGGCTGCCGTATTGGGTGTTAATGATGGTCTTGTGAGCGTTCTGTGTATCGTGATTGGTGTTGCCGCAGCAGGCGCAGATGCCGGAACGGTGCTTTTAGCAGGATTCGCCGGCACACTTGCTGGTGCTATTTCTATGGCTGCCGGTGAATGGATTTCGGTCACTGCGCAAGTCGAACTATTCGAGGGAGTGCTACATGATCTGCGCTCGATCATGAAAAAGGATAGTGCCTTGCTGGAGAGCAATCTGGCCGAAAACTTTGAGCAGCATGGTATTGATACCAAGACGGCCAAGCATGCGGCCGCTGACGTCGCTCGTGACAACAAGTTATTTGCTTCTATGTATTCATCACAGGTTATTGGCATTAACGAAGATGAACTAGGCTCTCCTTGGGTCGCGGCATTTTCATCGTTCCTGCTTTTTGCGGCCGGATCGGTTGCGCCGCTTTTGCCATGGATTATCGGTTGGCATGGCATGGAGGGTATTGCTCTTGCGATTGCTCTGACAGCTATCGGCGGACTTTTTGTTGGTGGGTATACCGCGAAGTCCAGCGGTAGAAGTCTCATATATGGTGCTGCTCGCCAGTTGGTTATCATCATCTTTGCAAGTGTGGTCACTTACGGTATCGGCCACTTGTTCGGCGTTGCCGTATCGTAGTTAAATATTGACAAAATATAATTTTAGCTGTATAAAATAACTATCATGAATCGTCAGTCCTTTCCCGAGGAAATTGACGCCCAGAAACTGAATAGTGACGGACGGTATGTTTTTCGCGGCTGCGACGCATCAACAAGCCGGCAATTATCGAGAGCTGCACAGCTCAACAAAGATATCCAAAATCTTGCAGATTATCTGAACGAAGAGAGTGAGCACGAGGATGGCAACGAACTTTACGTGCTCACGAACGATAAATACAATAGTTATATTTCGAGTGCAGTAGCGCACATTGGTCGGTACGGTATGGATATCTACTGGCTTGATGATGACGAACGCGACGCATACGAAAGTGACTTTACGATGCTACTACACGCACAAGTTGAAGCGCAGTATCCCCAAGCATCGTAGCAACCTATATAATAGATACAAATGAACAAAAAACTCGAGGCAAAACTAAAGCAACTGCCAGCAACACCTGGTGTTTATTTTCATAAGGATGCATCTGGTGAGATTATTTATGTTGGTAAGGCCGCGGTGCTGAAAAATAGAGTTCGGCAATATTTCCAGTCGCAACGTGATATGGATATCAAAACTCGGGCGTTGGTGGCTGAAATCGATGATACTGACTGGACGGAGACTGAATCTGAAATTGATGCACTGTTTTTAGAATCAGAAATGGTCAAGCGCTACATGCCACGCTTCAATATTTTGCTGCGTGACGACAAGTCACAAATGTATATTCGTATCGATATGAAGAGCGAGTGGCCACATGTCTCGTTTACGCGTAATCCGGCAGATGATGGTGCTGAATATCATGGCCCTTACTACAATGGCTTTGCTATCAAAAAGGCACTACGTTATCTACGCCGTGTCTTTCCGTACTACACCAAGCCACAGAGCGCCGGTCAGCGAGTCGATCTTGATTCGCATATAGGTTTAAGCCCGGCACCTGGCACAACAACCGATGACTACAAAGCGACGCTGCGCAAACTTATTCGCTATTTTGAAGGTGGTCGCAAGACACTGGTAAAAGAAATAGAAAAAGACATGAAAGATGCGGCGAAGCAACAAGATTTTGAAACAGCCGCAAGACTCCGCAATCGTTTGCGCGACCTTGCTGAGCTGCAGCGCAAGATTATGTTTGGTGATCGCGAATTTCTGGATATTAGTAAAGACAAGGCACTGAGTGATTTGATGAGTCTGCTGAGCTTACCAAAAACCCCTGCCAGGATCGAAGGCTACGACATTAGTCATATGGGTGGTGTGAATGTGGTTGCGAGTATGGTGGTATTTACGAATGGTGTCAGTAATCGCAGTGAGTATCGCAAATTTAAGACGAAGATTGAACAGAACAACGATACGGCAAACATGAACGAGACACTCACGCGGCGTTTTAGTGCGAAAAACATCAAGGATTGGGGTATGCCAGATCTTGTCCTGATCGATGGTGGCAAGGGTCAGCTCGATGCCGCGATCAAAGCACTTGAAGCACAAAGCGTGCAAGTCCCTGTCATTAGTATTGCCAAACGTGAAGAAGAAATCATTGTGCACAGCACGCGTTCAAACATCGATACAACCATGCTCGAAAGTCTGATCAAAAATCCTGGCGTGAATGAATACGTGGAGCGCTCTGGTGATTACTATGTTGTGAATCTTCACCCGGGTCAGCGGAATGCCGGATCGCACTCTAAAAATCTTCGTGGCGGATCGATCTCTAATGCCCATTCCGACGTCGTGAAATTATTCCAGCGTATTCGCGATGAGTCGCATCGTTTTGCGGTGAGCTACCACACGGTACTCAAACGTCAGAAGCAAACAGCAAATGACCTGGAGGAAATTCCTGGTATCGGTCCGGCGACACGTCGCAAACTCATTCGCACGTTTGGCAGCCTTCGTGCGGTCAAGGCTGCATCGCATGAGCAAATTGTTGAAGCGATAGGTGAATCTAAGGCGACAAAGATCACTCCATACTTGTGATATGCTCATTATATGAGTGAGCTAGACAAATCCTTTTTCTCGGGTAATCGTGAACGAGTCTATGACGAACTGCAAGGAGGTCTGTTGGCCGTTCCTGGTTACACGCAAATGCAGCGCGGTAACGATGCAGCGGCATCGTTCGAACAAGAGGGGAATTTCTGGTATCTTTCTGGTGTTGAGTATCCTGATTGGTGGTTGCTCATGGACGCGAAGCGTCGCCGGTCTTGGCTGGTTGCGCCTGCAATAGAAGAGCACCAGCAAATATTTGATGGCAGTTTGACGCATGATGACGCCAAGGAAATCAGTGGGATCACCGACATCATAGATCAGCGGGAAGCTGATAGTTGGTTGCGACAAGCGGCACGTACACATCAACTTATACATACTGTCGATGTGCCTCCTTATGCTGATCGATTTGGGTTTACCTTAAATCCCGCAGCACATGATATGCGCGAACGATTGGAGCGTATATTTGCGAAGGTGAGTGATTTTCGACTTGAGCTTGCTCGCGTACGTGCCATCAAACAAATGGCCGAGATAGCTGCTATGCAATCAGCTATTGATCTGACAGTTAAAAGTTTTGAAAAAGTCCATAAGAATTTGGAAAAGTATCGCTACGAATATGAAGTAGAGGCAGAATTTACCTATGACTTCCGCCATGCTGGTGCGCGCGGACATGCCTATGACCCTATAGTTGCTGCTGGCAAAAATGCTTGCACACTGCATTACACGCACAACAACGACAAGCTGAAGAAGGGTGAGTTGCTTCTCATTGATATCGGCGCTCGGCACCATGGCTATGCGGCCGATATTACCAGGACATATGCAGTTGGCAAGGTCACAAAACGACAGCAGGCTGTTCATGATGCTGTGCGTGAAGCTCAGCAGCAGATTATTGCTTTAATCACACCAGGCTTACCGATGGAGGAATATCAACAAAAGGTTGACGGTATCATGAAAACGGCGCTGATAGGTTTAGGGCTCATGAAGGATATGCAAGATGATGCTGCCTATCATACCTATTTCCCGCACTCTATTGGTCATGGACTTGGTCTCGATGTCCACGACGCGCTGGGTCGCCCGCGTAGTTTGCAGGCAGGTATGGTTATGACGGTTGAGCCAGGTATCTATATACCCGAAGAAGGCATCGGTGTTCGTATAGAGGACGATATATTAGTGACAGATACGGGTTACAAGAATCTCAGCGCAAAATTACCCACCAGCTTGTAGTAAGTCGCTGTGCTATACTATGAGTAGTAATGCGTCGACAATTCGCTGTATTCCTTATCCGCTGGCTGCTGAACTCGTTCGGCCTTTGGTTAGCTGTGCGTTTGCTTGGCACGGGCTATACTGATGCTGATGTCAATGCCAGTCTGAGTCTTTTCCTTCTGGCGGGACTAGTTTTCTCTGTTATCAACAGCGTCTTGAAGCCCATTGTTGTTATCTTGTCACTGCCGGCTATCTTGCTTACACTTGGACTCTTTATCCTGGTGGTCAACGGTATCATGGTCTATATCTCGCTGAAATTGGTACCGGGTCTCCAGATGACATTTGTGAATTCTATCCTTACGGGAATGATCCTTAGTTTGATAAACTATATAGTAAGCAGCGTGTTGGAAATCACTACACGCCGAAGGGAGACAGTATGACTATAGATGGAGTTCTACAATTTATCACAATCGCATCCGGTGTTTTAGCGACGGTCAGCATTCTTTTGCAGCAGCGTGGTGCCAGCTTAGGCGCCGGTTTTGGTAGCTCTGGCGAACTTTTCACGACGCGTCGCGGTCTCGACAAGAATCTTTTTGAAGCAACGATCATTCTTGCGGTGATATTTGTCTTATCAATTCTGGCAGGCCTATTGCTGCCTTCATAAACTTAACGGACGGTACAAACATGGACGGCAAAAAGGGATGGAAGCGATTTGAGCTGAAAAAGCGCTCGAAGACGTTGAAGAAACATGCCCGCCGACTTGAAGATGTGACGACGCGGCATGCGCATCGGTTTTTGATTAGCCGCTGGGATAAAATCCGCGAAGTTCGCCTGCATATTATTATCTGGCTAGCCAGTGTGGGTATGCTGATTGCAGTTGTTGGTATACAAATGGTGTGGTTTCAGCAGAGTTATATCACAAAAGCGCCGATAAGCGGTGGTACCTATGCCGAAGCAGTGAAGGGTTCGATCCAGACACTGAATCCTCTTTATGCAGCAACTCCTGCTGAGCTGTCGGCGAGTCACTTGTTATTCTCGTCGCTCTACAGTGTTGATACAACAGGTCACCTAAAGGGTGATTTAGCGACAGCTATGAAAGATGAAAGTGACAAGATTTTTACCGTAAAACTGCGTCATGATGCGCGTTGGCACGATGGCAAGCCGCTGACTGCCGATGACGTGGTCTTCACCGTAGGCCTCATGAAAAATCCAGCAGCGCATGCCGTGATGGCAACAAGCTGGCAAAAAGTTGGTGTTGAAAAGATCGATGACTATACGGTGAAGTTCACCCTGCCAGCTTCGTATGCAGCATTTCCGCAAGCTTTGACGTTCGGTGTTTTGCCGGCGCATTTACTTAAAGATATTTCTCCTTCGGCTCTTCGTGGAGCAGGATTTAGCACCGCACCTATCGGTAGTGGTCCCTTTAAGCTGCGCCTCCTGCAGGTTGTGAGCCAGGCAGCTGGCCGCAAGATCGTTCACCTCGATGCAAATAGTGATTATTATGCGGGCAGTCCGCGTCTGGATCATTTACAACTCCATGTTTACAAGGATGATGACGGCATAGCAAGAGCGCTCAAGACTGGTGAGGTCAATGGTGCAAGCGATGTCGCAAGTGACGTTGCTGCAAAAGTTGACAAAGGTCAGTATGAGACAGTGATCCGGCCGGTGAATGATGGCGTGTATGCAATCTTTAACACGACTCAATCAGTCTTAAAAGATCCCGTCGTCCGCAGGGCGTTGCAAATGGCAACTGATACAGCCACGATCAGACATAAGATTTACGGTAATCCTGCGCAGTTATATCTCCCGTATGTTTCAGACCAAATAACTGGTACAGAAACTATTCCAGCTCCAGTTATGGACATCCCTGGGGCAGAAAAATTGCTGGATGGTGCGGGCTGGGTTCTGAAAGACGGTGTCCGCAGTAAGGGTGAGAGCAAGCTGCATCTTCGTGTTGTGACGCGTAAAAATACCGATTACGAAACAGTGCTCGAAACAATCGCTCCGCAGTGGCGCAAACTAGGAGTACAGGTTGATACGCAGATTTTCGATACAAGTGACCCGACACAGAACTTTACTACCGACATTTTGCAGCAGCGCAATTACGATGTATTACTCGACGAAATGGTTATTGGTGGCGATCCGGACGTGTTTGCGTACTGGCACTCGCGAGGTCAGTTGAATTTTGCGAACTATGGCAATGCGACGAGCGACGATGATCTATCGAGTGCTCGCACCACCTCAGATATGAGGCTTCGCTCGGTCAAATACGTCGCCTTTGCTAAGCAGTGGCTTGCTGATGTTCCAGCGATCGCCTTATACCGGTCAAACTTTATCTATGTACACACCAAGAACACTGAGACCGTTCAGCCAGACGAGACGATTATTAGCGCTGACGAACACTATGCAAACGTACGCTACTGGACAGCACGGCAGGGTACGGTGTATAAAACTCCTTAGCTATGGCTGACTTGCCTCGTGATTTTTCTCATCTTACATCTCGCCCCTCGGAAGAGGAGCGGTTGTTCCATAGTCCGGTTGTTGAGCATGCTATCCGGCTAACGTCTGGCAAGATTCACGACGAAAAACTACGCCGGATGTTTGAGCAATGCTTACCGAATACGCTCGATACGACTGTGCAATATCATGAAGATGCCGATGGTAAGCCTGACACCGTTGTGATCACTGGCGATATTCCTGCCATGTGGCTGCGTGATTCAAATAGTCAGCTGCGGCCATATTTACGTTTTGTAAATCGTGAACAGAAGTTACAGAAAATGTTCGCCGGTCTTATTTTTCGCCAGACACAATCAATCCTGACTGACCCATATGCAAATGCGTTTGTTGATCCGTATGTCGAGAATCCGCCCAAAACTCCTCACTGGCCGCATGGTGATGAATGGCACCCGGCGGTATGGGAGCGCAAGTATGAACTTGATAGTCTGGCGGCATTCTTTGACCTATCTCAGAAATACCAGGAAAAAACTGGCGACCTCCGGCCATTTGATGATTATTGGATTGAGGCAGCTGTGACCGCACTGGATGTTGTGCGTTCAGAGCAGCGATCGCTTAACAAGGACACGAAACAGAGGTTGCACCGGGCATTGATGCCGAATGGTCAGCCATTTCCGGCGATCCAAAACCGTGGCTACGGTCACCCGAGCCTCGAGACTGGTATGAGTCGTACTTTATTTCGTCCGTCAGACGATGAGTCGGTCATGCCGTTCCTTGTGCCAGCGAATGCTATGGCTGCAGTATCGATGTATGGCATGGCACGAGTGCTTCGGCAAATGCGCGAGTCCCAGCTAGCTAATGAGTTTATTGTGACGGCCAAAGACATTACTGATGGTATCAAGCAACATGGCGTCGTGACACATGAAAAATACGGCGATATGTATGCTTACGAAGTTGATGGTCGTTGTGGCCAGGTGCTTATGGATGATCCTAATGTCCCGAGTTTGCTAAGCTTGCCATACCTTGGTTATTGCTACGCCGAGACACCAAAGTATCAGGCGACAAGGAAATTTATCCTCAGTCCGGACAATCCGTATTGGGCTGAGGGCGAACAGTCAAAAGGCATGACAAGTCCTCACATTGGTGAATTTCATATGGCATGGCCGATTGGTACGATCATGCGCGTCATGACGAGTAATGATGATGCTGAAATTCGCGAGTGTCTTCGTACGCTGCGCGATACCGATGCCGAAACATTGTTTATGCATGAAGCAATCCATGTGGATGATGCTAACTATTATTCCCGCCCGTGGTTCGGCTGGGCGAATTCATTGTTTGGCGAGATGATGTTGGATCTTGCCGAGCGAAGGCCGTGGATACTCGAAAACGAGCTGTAGTACAGCGCAAATTTACAGATGACGATTGATTGTATTTACTATCTGAATATGTCATAATGCATCCAACTTCAATAATGACGTACCTTGAAAAGAGAGCAGGCACAAGGTGAGGTGTAGCTGGTACGTATAGCGCGCCGCTCCATCTCATCTTGTGTCGCAGAATATGCAAGCAGGGGTAACCCTGAGGATAGTCCTGTGAGAGTCTGGAAGGAGAAATCATGACATTCTCTCTGGTACTACCCGAGAATGTTGTCGACATTCGTGACTGGGTTCACGAGTTTGCTGCGGATGTGATTCGCCCCGCTGCGCATGAGTGGGACGAGCGCGAGGAGTTTCCGTGGCCGATCGTGCAAGAAGCTGCTAAGATTGGGCTCTATGATTTTGAGTTCATTCGGAGTGCCTTCGCAGATCCAACGGCACTGACGCTACCCGTTGCGCTGGAAGAGATGTTCTGGGGTGATGCTGGTATCGGACTGGCTATCTTCGGCTCATCGCTCGCAGCGGCAGGCATTGCAGCCAATGGCACCTGGGAGCAGGCGCTTGAATGGGTACCGCAGTGCTATGGCGATGCCAAAAACGTGCAACTCGGCGCATTCTGTGTCAGCGAACCCGATGCTGGTAGCGATGTTTCAAGCCTGCGCACTCGTGCCAGATACGATGAGGCCAAGGATGAGTGGATCATCAATGGTACCAAAGCATGGATTACCAACGGTGGTATCGCAAACGTGCATGTCGTGGTTGCTTCTGTTGATCCTGAGCTGAAGGGTCGTGGTCAGGCAAGCTTCATTGTGCCGCCTGGTACACCCGGACTGTCGATGGGACAGAAGTACAAGAAGCATGGTATTCGCGCCAGCCACACCGCCGAAGTAGTACTCGACAACGTACGCGTGCCGGGGCACTGTCTGCTAGGTGGTAAGGAAAAGCTCGATGCCAAGTTGGCTCGTGCTCGTGAGCAGGGTCACTCCGGCGAGAAGCAGCCAGCGATGGCGACTTTCGAAGCCACCCGTCCCACTGTAGGAGCGATGGCCGTTGGGATTGCCCGTGCCGCTTACGAGGAAGCGCTCAAGTACGCCAAGGAACGCAAAGCATTTGGCAAGCCGATCATCGAGAATCAGGCAATTGCCTTTATGTTAGCCGACATGGCTACAGAAATCGATGCGGCCCGACTGCTTGTGCACCGGGCGGCATGGCTGAGTGTCAACGGCGGGTACAAGAACGCCGAGGGCTCCATGTCGAAGCTCAAGGCCGGACGTACTGCAGTATGGGTGACAGAGCGAGCGATCCAGATTCATGGAGGCTACGGCTACACTCGTGAGTTTCCTGTGGAGCGTATGCACCGCGACGCGAAGATTTACGATATCTTCGAGGGTACGGAGCAGATTCAGCAACTGGTGATCGCACGTGCGATCAGTGGTCTGCGGATCAGCTAGCGGCTAGCTCAAAGCTAGTATCAGCGACAAGTAGATAGGTTTTGAACTTATCTACTTGTCGCTTTTTCATTTTGAAAACTTTCTAAAACCAATTCAAAAACCGGTCATAGAGACCGGTCGTTGAATTGGTGCGCCACATCGACTTGTCGTGGAACACCCTAGAACCTAGTCTGGTTCTGATGTATCAAAAACTAAGTGATCTAGGCTGGGTATATTATAACGGAGAAATTCATATTGTCGAGCCTGAAACAGAGGAGAGCCAGCATCATGTTTAGTGAAAGCACTCTCTACAATCAAGATACGTTCTATAAGGCGTTCATGCGTGACCTGCTGCTCAGTAAAGATGAAGTGATTATCGAGAGTCCATTCATCACGGAAAAGCGTATGAGGACACTCCTACCTATCTTCACTAAGCTACGCAGCCGTGATGTGCGTATAGTCATAAATACTCGTAATCCAAACGAGCATGACGGGGACTATTATTATCAAGCACTCGACGCCATCTACGAGTTGCAAACACTGGGTGTCACAGTGCTTTATACCGCCGGTCATCATCGCAAACTGGCAATACTTGACCGTAAGGTAGTTTATGAGGGCAGCCTCAACATATTATCGTTTAATGACAGTTGTGAGATAATGAGGAAAATAGCATCGGAGAAAGCGGCTAAACAGCTATGTGCGTTTATCGCTATTGACCGATATGCGAGGAGTAAATAATTATGACAGATTTCAAAGAATACGAAGCAAACCAAGAAGACATTGATAAAGTCGTTGCCTACTTGAAGACAATCGACCCCGAACATGCAACACCCCAAGATGCTATCGACTTCTTGACGCAATATCAAGAGAAGTTTCATCGACTCGGCACGGTATTGACTGACGATGAGATGAAGCAACTATACGATGAGTTTGCTGAGTCTCGTAACAACAGCTAGAGTTCATCAATCATTGGTTCACTTGTAGGCTGGGGCTTTGATTTAGCCCCAGCCTTTTTATTCTTTTCGACACTAGGCTTGCTTGGTTTTGGCTGCTCTTTTTCTTGCTCTACGATTTCTTGCTTTTTCGCAAACACCGACCGCGAATGTTCGACAATGGCGGTGCGTATCCTGATATTGCCATCGTCTGCCAGTAGTAGTGTCTGCCCTGATAGTGGCTCTTGGGCTTTAACAGCCGACAATTTGGCATAAAAGTTAAATGCTGGCAGATTGCTTATCTCACCCTGCTCAATGTAGGGACTGAATAGAGGTAACAACACCCTCTCATCTTGTGGGTTACCTGTTCTAAAGGTAATGACTGTACCGACGTTTGCCATGATGATGCTTACCATCTGTTGATCGCTCTGCTGAGAGGTAGATTGCTCGGCCATCGTCAAGAATAGCTTATATTTTCGAGCCTCAGACAGCATTTGTACGAAGCTGGTTGTAGCAAAGTTCTGAAACTCATCTACATAGAGGTAGAAAGGGCGACGCTTCGACTGTTCCAGTCGAGCGCGACGCAGACTTGCGAGCTGAAGCTTCGCAAGTACGGTTATTCCAAACAGTTCTGACGTATCTTCACCGAGTAGACCTTTTGAAAAGTTACAAATCAGTATCTTGCCATTGTTAATGATGTCATCAAAATCAATTGTGGATTTTGGCTGCTCAAGTATCTGCCGCGCACTCGCTGAGAATAGGAAGCGGCCAATCTTGGCAGTGATACCAGCCGCCATTTTGACTTTCTGCATGTCACCAGCCTTGCCGATCTCATTTTTCCAAAAGTTAATGAGGTTTTTATCTTCGAGTGTCTTGGTGATACTTTTGCGATACTTTGGGTCATTCAATAGGTCGAACACAGTAAATAGTGTCGGGTTTTCGACTGTCAGCGCTGTTTGTATGGTGTTTCGCAGGACATACTCGATACGATGGCCGCCAGTATCTTCATCACTGAATATCTTGCGGAATACCGAGATGACCGACTCGGTAATAATGTCTTTTTCGCGCAGCAGCTCATTGCCAGTAAGCCCAGGTGATAGTTCGAGCAAGTTTAACCCTATTGGGTATTCGAGATCATCAGGGTTGAAGTAAATGACATCTTTGACTCGCTCTGGTGGTACATGACGCAGGAGCGTTTCGGCCATATCACCGTGCGGATCGACGACAGCAATACCTTTATCACCCTGCATGTCTTGGACGATCTGATATTGCAGTAAAGTTGTTTTACCGTTACCCGTACCTCCGATAATGTACTCATGGCGTTCGCGCTCCTGCTCGGTCAAGCCTATCAGTGTGGAGGAGTTATGATGAATGTTCTCGCCAATAACCACATCAAACTTGCTACCGGATTTGAGCGATACTGGTGCTGGCAGTGTCTTACTGAGCGAGGTGATGAGGTTATCAGTCTTACTCACTTGGCTCGATGGGAAATGATAGAGGCTTGCGAGTTCGGTTGAAGCCAAAATAAGCCCAGAACGGCGCGACAATGATGGCAGCCGGTTCACAGCATTACGCCAACGCAACTTATTGATGATCGGCAGTGAAGCTTTCGCTTTAATTGATTGGTACGGTGGCACGCTATAGCCATCGAGGGCAGATTTCAGCGCCGAGATGTGTGCGGCAGCATCTGGACTTTTTACAAGAATACGCAAGCTGGCCTGAAAAAGCGGCCGTGTTACTTTTTGGTGCATGGTCTCCATAAGTTCAAGCTCAAAGGCGCTTAGTGTTCGCGACGGTCTATCATGAGTGGTTATGCGTGCCTGTTGCTGTACTGTGCGTGATTTAGAACTGTAGTATTCTTTGTGGCCGAAAGTCGTACCCATATAAACTTCACCGGCTAGATCAGTTAGCCCAGATGAGGCTTTGCCAAAGATATTCGTAAAACGTCCGAGTAGCGTCAGCTGCTTGCCACTGACTTGCTGCAAGATATTTTCGTTACCGAGAATCTTATGTGAAAGTATGTCAGCTTCGCGCAAACGAACCGGCATGGCAACGATTTGTAGCGTAATTTCTTCGTCATCACTAAGCTTTGTCATCGCGCCGGTGACATAACTAAGTGGGTCGTGTTGCTCGAATACAGACGTTAAAGTGAGCGGTAATACATAGTGTTCAGTTTCTTTGAATTCAATAATTTTATCTACTTCACTAATCTCGCGTTCAATTTCTTTAACTTTTGAATCAGGTATATATGATGTGATAACTTTCTGTGTATTCTTTGAGCGTGTTTTCTCGACTTGGAGCAAGTAGCGAATACCGTCTCTCCGTGTTGAAACAATCTCAAAACTCATCACTGGCGAGCGATTATATAGCTTATCTTTTAGCTGCCGTGCAGCGCGTGCGCCATGTATGACCGAAAAGAGCTGCTCGGTAGCCTCTGGTGTCTTGGCAATATTGGCTGGTGGTGTGATTTCGAGCCAGGCCATATCACGATGTGACAGATGGCGACGGTTGAAAAGAGTGAGAACAAAGATTGCTATAAAGTATGTAGCGACAATAGCTACTAGAACGATGGTGATAGGTTGCCAGTGTTCAATGATGGATTCAAGATAGGCTTTGGTGTCCATGCTTCTCCTTTCTTGCCATATATAAAGTTGTAATACTGCGCTGAGTCTTTGGAGAATGTACGCTGTGACACTACGTTTAGGTGCGGCGCGTTCATCTCTGATATTGTCCAATCGCCAGTCTTATCATCGACCTTAATGACATAGGCAACGTGACCCCATTCTCCCTCATCGGTTTGGAAGACTGCATTGACGGCTGGGGTATGATTTACCTCGTAGCCATCGGCGCGAGCACGATCATCCCATGTGTTCGCATTGCCCCAAGTCGTCGGTATCGGTGTGCCAGCCCAAAGACGCATCGCAAAAGCCCAATAGGTGCAGTTTCCCCATGCATAAGTGTCGCCAGGCACCTCACCGCCCATATAGAAGCCTTGCGTCTCGGCGGCTTTGGCGTCTGGCGTACCGGCAAGAAAGCTCAAGACATCAGTGCCCATCGACATGACCGCCATGAATGGTAGCGATAGGATAACAACTAGCGTCGCTAATACGACCGCAATCGTTCGTTTTGGATTGTAGCCAGCTACACCAAAGACAACGATGCTTGGGTTCACGCGTAAATCTCCGTGGGGTTTGTCGTAATGAGTGGATGCTCTTTATCTGCGGCCACTACTCGTACCGCAACATGGTTTTGGTCAGCAACAATCAATGCGTCACCACGCTCGCATGTCAGCAAGAAACTCTGTTCGTATTCACTGAGATTAAACTCATCGACAACACCACGAATAGTCGTAGTGTCTTGTCGCATTAGAATACGCAAGGCACTCTGCGAGGCGATAGCGCGGCCGTATTCGCTATGCAAAAAGTCATTGGCTTGTTGCGAGATGATCGAAACACCAAGGTAGTATTTACGCGCTCGACGGACTAGCCCTGCCACGAATCGAGCACTTTGCTCGTGTTCAAGTAGTAACCAGCCCTCATCAATCACGAGCAGGCGTTTTTCGGGACTAGCCATAACTTGATTCTTAACGAAGTTAGAGATAATGAGCATCATGATTGGTCGCAAGTTGCTCGCCATATCCTTGATATCAAAAATCACCAGTCGATTATCTAGTTCGATATTGGTATGTGAATTAAATACGCCAGCCAACGAGCCAGAGATATATCGCTCTAGTCGTTCACAAAGCTGTAGTTGTCCAAGGTCATGTAGCTCTGCGTACAAATCTTGTAAGCGCGGTTGTGACTTCTTTGCTTTCTTGTACACCTTTAGGATAGCGCGGTCTACCGCTGCTTTTTCTGATTTGTCCAAGCCCTCGGCCATCAAGCCGATGACATCGGTGAGGTCTTGAATATGCTCAGACAAATCGTCTTTTGAATGGAACGTCGTCGCCAGATCGAACGGATTTATCTTGTCTTTGCTTCGTGTTGATAGCTTGATATATGTACCGTCAACAGATTCTGATAGGTTCTTATACTCGCGCTCTGGATCAATGACGATAACTTTTGTGCCTTGCATGAGTTGACGTAATATCTCAACCTTGGTGGTGTAGCTTTTGCCTGAGCCAGACTGTGCAAACGTGATTGAATTGGCGTTATGAAGGCTAAAGCGGTCGAGAATAACGAGTGAGTTATTCGATTTATTTACTCCGTACAAGATGCCGCTTTCTTGCACCAACTCAGATGACATAAATGGAAATGTGAGCGCGGCACTTGAGCTATCGAGGTTTCGTTTTTGCCCGAGTTGATCTTCGCCTCGCGGCAAAATGGACTGTAGGGCTTCGAGCTGCTGATACCTTGCAACTTTTGAGTAAAACAATCGTGCCGACATTGTAGCTTCGAGTAGCTTCGTCGTCTTATTAAGCTCTTCAAGGTTATCGGCGCGGATACTGACGTAAATCGCCATCTGGAAAAGCTTTTCTTGGCCACGTTGGATCTTGTCGCGCAGCTCAATCGCTGAATCGAGCGGATCGGTAATTTCAGAACCGACAATCTTACCGGCTCTCATCATAGCCCTCTTCGTACTCTCAAGCTCAGTTATTTTACGGTGCAGTTTTGGTAAGGCGGATGTTGCGCTCACTTCATGCAGGTGGTAGCTGATATCTGAGTCGTGATTAAAGTTGATGAGGCTATCCATCCAGCCGGAATTAGCTACAAACGGATAACCAGAAATGTAGAGAGTGCGCATGTATATACCGTCGATGCACAAGTAGTCGATGTTTTCTTCTAGCCCAGCGTAAGACAACGCGTCTATTGCATCTTGTTCACCGAAAGCAATCGTCAACTCCTTTTGTTTATCAAGTCTCGCTTGCTTCTGCTTCCTGATGGGCGCAGTTATTGGGGTAACGACTTTTTGTCGTAGTTCGTTCAACTTTGCGAACTTATTTGGTTTTTCGAGTTTTGCTTTTACCATTATCTTCTCCTTTCTGTATAAGGGCGGTGTGTATCATCTGTAGTGCTTGCTCGGTCAAAGGTTGCAGTTTGGCTTGTGACGGACTGTAGAAGCTGTAGAACAAATCCAGAGCCTCAAGACTATCGAGTTGATCGGTATACATACCAAGTCGCGACATACCTTTTGAGACAATATCGAGTTTGATCTTGAGCTGCTCCTCGATTAAGTCAAAATCTCCCTTACCCGTAGGCTTGTACGGCACAATGATATAAAAGTGTCGCGTCAAAATCTTGTTAGTTGTGATGAGCGAGCGGATAAACGCATCGTAGTTTTTAAGCTGAGTACGGTAGATTGGTACTTTTTCGCTATCGAGTCGCTCTTTGAGATCATCGAGATATTTATCCATATCAATTTCTCGGGTGCGTACAAGAATTTGTAAACTTGTACCGACCGAGTTGAGGAAGCTTTCGTAAGTGTCGATGATTGCGTCTTGCTCTTCTTCGCTACGCAGTTCAAAGTTGAGTGATGATACCTGTAAGATTGCTCGATATTCGTTATTTGGCAGCATCAAGATGCCATCTCGCACACCCTTGATAGCTATTTGGTGGCGTGCCGAGGTTTTACTTTTCGATTTCTGTAAGGCGAACATTCAGGCCTCCTTTCTTGGTTGTTTCAAAGCGGAACTTAGCGGCCGGATTCTCAATCGTCATCAGGACTTTGGCGGTTTCAGGTGTATTGAGCCTCGGTCGTGTCATCCGTTCTTCTTTTACGTTCTTTACCTTCTGTTCTATTTTTGGCTCGACAATCGGCGGATAGTCCTGTCGGAGTGCTGTGGTATTTTTGTTAAACAGATAGTATTTCGGTCGGACATTATAGCGAAGTATTGTCACAAGCCATAAGGCAATGATCTTACCTTTGATGCGAATAGCGAGAATGCAACAAACAAACGCTAGAATGGCCATGACGACGTACTTGTAGAGCGCACTACCCATGAATGGCGGTAATAGAGCGAACAGTCCTGCACTGACGAACACTGGAATAATCATTAGAAGCATTTGTGAGAAGCCAAGATTGCCGATGATTCGGTCTTCGACAGTTGTGACTTGTGCTGGAACGACCGTTACTTTCATAACGTCTTGTCCTTACTGTTATTCTTTGGGATACCCTTGGCTGGTACGCGAGTCACGGTCACTTTTGGTGCTTCGTACGTTGTGCCAGTTTTGGGCGTGGTCTTAGGATTTGGAGTTGCGGTATGAGTAATCTCGGCCGTACCTTTCTTATTTGAATAACTGATACTTTGTGTTTTGCCGGTACGAACGGCTCGCGCTTCAACACCGGAGAGTGCCCGAGCTTTCTGGGCACTGTCAGTCTTCGAGCGAATCGTACTAGCGGCGGCGCGACCCTTGCCAGTCATGTAGCTAACTCCGTTGATAAACTGACCGCCAAGCTTGCGCATGTTTCGAGACCCCATACTTACGTAGCTGAATTGCATCATGATACCCTGAGTCTTAAGTAGCGCGAGGATAGTCGCAAACCCGACGACGATCGCCATGAGCGTATTTGGAACATCGTTGCCGCTACTTGGTGCCATGCCCGTAAGAAGTGACGCTGCAAGCTGTAAGATAACGACATGGACAAATAGTACGAAGATGGTTGTCAGGTACGTTTTAATAGCAGTCTCGGCGAAGTCCCGGAAGCCAGGTATGAGCCAGACTAAGGCAATTAGAGGCGACAATACCGCACCGATATAGAGTGTCACCAAGCGTCCGACATAGTAGACGAGCAAGATAACCGAGAGAACGACAAATGCCATCATCATGAGCAGTGCTGCCAATCCCTGACTTCCGGCCTGTTTTACTACCTCTGTTAGAGCATCCCAAACACTTGATGTGCCGGAAACCTTTGTGATGGCAGTAATAAGTGCATTGGATAGCTCAATGACGCCATCAATGAAGAAAATTGACGTATTCATAACAAGGAACACGAGCCCGATACGCGGCAGAAGGTGCTTGAACTCAATCTCATCGAACCCAAATGTTGAAGCGCTCATGACATGAAAGCCGAGCAGTGCAACTATCACAATAAAGAGGACGTCACTAATTCCCACCATAGCTAACCAAAAGTTAAATACGCTCTGATTGTCGGCCATGAGCGGCGTAGACTTCGTGAAGTAGTCGAGCGCTCCTAAGAACGGTTGTGCCACCGCCTGTATGATGTTATTGAGGAACCCCGTAACTGCTTTGATGAGAATATCTATCAGGCCATTCCCGACATCGTTTGGCTTTACCTCTTGAAGACTTGGGAGTGTTGCGTTGCTTACATCCTGTGGTGAACCGTAGGCGTTAGAGAGAATTGAAACGAGTGTTGCGGCAGCCAGCACAATCACAAGACCAAGCACTGCGTTTTTCAGCACATGTTTGGCGTGATCCATCTGTTCAGGCTTGCCGCTACTTGTCATGTAGAGGTAGCCAGCGTTGACGATGAAAAATACGCAAGCAAGCGAAGCTAGTGCGGCCAGAACGTGAATCGTCGGCGTGACATAATCACGCATAGCAGAAACCGCGCCTGATGTCGCGGCGAGATACGTTAAGCCCCACATAGTGGCCTAACTCCCAAACGCCTGCGTCGCCAGTGTCGTTACGATATTAGCAAGCACAAATGCAGCAATCACGATCGCGAGGCCAATCGCAGACCATGTGAGTGTGCGTTTTGCCTTATCAAGCTGCTCAGGATTTCCTGAGCTAGTAATATAGGTGAATCCACCGGCAACAAAAAAGCCAGTTGCCACTAGACCGGCTAGTCCAGCGATAACCTTGATAACATTGCGTATAAAATCTTGAACTTGTGCTACGTTTGCGTCTGCGGCAAATGCTGGATGTGCAAGCACAAATGGCACTCCGAGTGTTACGACTAACGCTACGATAGATAATGTTTTTCTTGACCCCATTTTGCTCCCCTCGTTTCTTAGCTGCAATCCTCCCACTTAGCACAAAAATATCAGAGGTAGAGGCTTGCCACAAGACGGTACTTTCGAGATACTATATACCCCAAAAGTACCATAGAACCTTTAGAGTACCTGTTGTTTTCAGATAAGACACATGCGTTATCTGAAAACACTAGCAAAATGAAAAACTTATGCAAAAATCTTTTCGATTTGCACCGCATATATCATGGGCGTTTGTATTGTAGAATAGGTACATGAATCGTCAATTAGCATCTGAAAAAGTCGTAGTGTCAGCACCGTTATCATTTAGTGGTTCGGCGCAGCGTATCTGGAAAATCACTAATGTCGAGAATCCTATTGCAAAGATTGCGCTTGCACTCCTCGCAATCACACTGATTGCTTGCGCATGGATTTTTGTGCTTTGTTGGTACTTCGTAATGTATGTACTATTTGGCGTATTCTTCTTTGTATTCCGGCTGTTTACACGCGGTAGACGCAAGAATAAACGCGACAAGCTACGACATCGAGAAGTACTTGACGCCATTGAGCAACGTAAGCAACTCTAAATACAAACCACCAAAACAAGTTTGGTGTGACTTCGACTTTTCTGACAGAAAAATCGAAGTGGTAGATAATTCTATCGCTACCTTTGCTTATCGTATATTCTTTTAGCTTTGTGTATATTTTCGTGATGATTATCAAACCATGTTGCAAATTCTCGGGACAGTTTGAGCAGTTCAACCCCTATCTTAGTGAGCTTATATTCCACCTTTGGAGGCACAATCGGATAAATCGATCGCTCCACAATTCCAGTTCGTTCCATCTCGCGTAGAGTTTCGGTGAGCACTTTTTGAGTGATTCCAGGTAGGCCTCTTGCAATCTCTGAATGGCGCTTTGTGCCATCACTGAGCACCACCGCAATCCGCAGTGTCCATTTGCGAGCCAGAAGACCCACGGTATGATCGCGTAGTCGTTGTCTTGTACGTGCAGCCACAGAAAACCTCCTTTTGTGGCAGATTCGTTCAAACGCTAGGTGGGTCAACTATTTCGTTGAAGACCGACTTACTGCCAAACAAAAAGGCACTCCAAAGCTTTACCCTCGGAGCGCCTCAATCTAATACAAGACCCTTCAAAAATAAATGTAGCACATAAATTATCAGATGGTCAATGCTTGTTACACTTGAGCGCCGGACGTGACTCTTCTCAGTGCTTCGTATATTTCAACCATCGCGAGCGTATCAAGTCCGCAATACTTTAATAGATCGTCGAGAATCTTCTCTTTGTCGTTACGAGTGCCATCGAGAACGGCTTGCATCCAAAGCGCTTGCGCATTGCCGCCATTCTGGATATTGAGTTCTTTGTACGACAGTGATGGCACAACAACCGGAAGTACTTTTTTAATGCTTGCCGAGCCTTCAAAACGAGGATCGCTATACCAGCCGTTTTTTGGCTTGAACGGAATCATAAGATCAACGATGCGTTCATTGATAGCGGCCATAGCATCTGCAAACTCGGGGTTGAGCTGTCCAAGTGTTACGTTACAACTTTTCTCAAAGCTCATATTCCACGCAATGATAGAGCCATGATCTCCGATATCGTCTACAAGGTGTTGAGCAATCGGAAGCGATGGATCTGAGTTATCGCGGTGGAGGTACTCTTTTTGACGCAGCTCCCCATCTGGTGTATCAAGAATATGAAGTGAGTATTGCGAGGGTATTTGTTGATACGGACGTTGGCCATCGAAGTATGGCACAATGGCAGACATTGTTTCGTAGTCAAGGAAGTAGAGCGGATATTCTAGTTTGCTGAGAAATACTTCTATTTCGTGTTTTTGAATTGTCGGTTCGGCGTTTGAATAGTCTGGCTTTTCGACCGGTACAAGTGATTCATAGATTGTTTGCCACTCACGCTTATCTCCTAGCTTACTGAGAAAGATCGGGTTCGGGTCTGGCATGGCATCACTCTTCATCGTTTCGAGGGCAAGTGGCATGTTTGAGTCGGTAAATGAAGCAAGGTTGTGAACGGCAAGCGTTACGTCGTCAATCTTTGTCAGTTCCGTTGGGTTAATATCACCATGGCGTACGTATGCGTTATTGACATAGATTACAAAGATTTTACGAATCTTGAGTCCGTTAGCTTCAATAACGGCACGTTGGAAAGCAAGATCGTACAGATGTTCTTCTTTTACGCGAGTACTAGACTTGATTTCATAGAGGTCGATCTCTTTATCTCCGACGATGTTAATGATGTCAGGTAGACAGTTATATTCACCCCACACGAAACGTGATTGATAGAGAGTAGTATGGCCATCTAAAAGTGCTTGCTGCGTGCGCTCCGTAAGGCTGCCGTACTCGTCGAAATTGTTAAATCCGAGTGTGACACCATCCTCAAACAATGCCTCCGCGTAGGCCTCGAATTTGTGGCCTGCGTCAAAAGTAGCTTGAGTACTCTCGTCGATTGGTGGGAGCTTAGCTTCGTCATGCTTTTTGAGCCAGAGCCATGCTGGATGTTTCAGGAAGAGTATGTAATCTGACTTGGAAAGCTGCATCACTAATTCGCTTCTAGTGTAAGACTGTTTAGCCAAGGAATAACTGAATCATTATCAATACCGTTTTGTCTCAATATCTTTGCAATGTCGTAAGCATTGATTACAAGAATTGGGTGTCCATCTTCGATTATCTCTCGATACGCTTGCGAATGAACATAGCTTGTGGTTACTAGTATCCCAAATTGTCTGTATCTGAGTCTAGATATTAGGCGCGACATAGGCTTAACGCCTACAGATATATCCTCTGCGTAGCACTTGGCTTCTATGGCGCAGTCTACTAAAACTGGATTTTGAGTGCTTCCGATTCTATATTTTGCAGTTGCGTCACGACCACCGTCCCGCCAAGGTCTTGTTAGTTCAAATAATTCAAAATTTTTGTCCATTTTCTGTACAATTTTAGTCGCACACAACTCAAAACCAAACGGGTTGTCAGCGTAGTGATCCCTTATCTGTTGAATTAATTTTTGATCAACTAGGCTATCAGGTAGCTGTTGAGTCTTTGTTGGTATGTCAGTATTTTTTGGAGCTACAAGTGGCACTACTCCTTGCCGGCCGTCTTTTATAAATTTCTTCCAAGCTAGTGGCGCTAAGTTTATACTATTGGCATGGTCACTTATTAGAGATGCAAGCCAATCTTTTGAAATAACTTCGTCTCCAGTATCAAGAATCGTGAAATATGCTTCATAGTTTTGAAATCTATTTCCATCCTTCGATCTCCAGATTGCATTTAACTCATGGTCAATCGGAATATTCGGGTTACCCGGAGCAGCAATCCCTAAGAACTTTGCATCAAACGCACGACCCGCCCACCGAAACACAAGTAGCGGAGGTATGTTTTGCCGTTCAACAGGGTTATCAATTTTAGAAAAAATATCTTGTAAATGCCGGTTACCTCTCTTAGGGGTGTCATGCAAGTCTCTGCCAGATGTGCGATTATCGCCATAATACTTAAAAATTCCAGTTTCAAGATCGAGACTGTCAGGCCAGTCAATTTCTTGAGACGTATACAGAACAATATAGGCTAAATTACCGCTTTTGTCGTTGCGCTTCACTCTTCGGAAGCCACCTTGGTTTTCAAGTTTCGGAAGTAATTTACTTAACGGATCATCACCAAAAAGAGTGCCTTTGCTTTTGTAGACGGCATCGACAATTAATGGAGCAGTGGGTAGTTCATTATGTTCGTATACACTCATATAACTTGAGTGTAATTATAGCATTATACTGCCAGACCAAGCTCACCAACTAGCTGAGCACGAAAGGGCTTTTCATTAGTAATGACGGCTTTTGTCATAAAGCGTTCGTCAATCTCAAGCATTTGCTTGAATACTTCCTCAAGCACAGGAACGACGATGCTGTTACCGGCCATTTTGACTACTTTATTATTATTGAAGAATGTCTCAGACACATTACGCATAAAGTTACCTCGCATGATAGCTTCGTAGTCGCTGTCATCAAATCCCATCAATAGCAAACATTCACGACCGGTAAGGTAACGGAAATTACTTTTGCCTACACGTCCATTGGTGTAAGAGACAACGCCTGCGTTCGGGTGGCGATCTTGTTTTGTGGTAATAGTTGGTACATATCCAGAATATTCACCGATACCATCGTATAATCTGACGTTTTTATCGAAAATACTTCGCCTAGATGGCGTATCGTTTGGCTGACTACTATCAGCTTCTTGGCGATACGAGTCATTCGTATAATCTGTGCGCAAAAAGTGAGCTAAATCTTGTTGAGGCTTTCTTATGTTTCTTAGGTCATTTGCCTTGAAATAATTCTCAAGTTTATCCCTTAATTTTGCATCTTTGCCGACATAAACACTCATTAAGTAAGCACGCTTACGAGTTTGTGGTGTACCAAAGTGGTTAGCGTGCAGTACGTAGAACTGATTGTAATAACCAAGCTTCTCTAGAGACTTCTTCCATTCTTCAAAGTTATCACTATGAGAGCGTGAAATAATATTCGGAACATTCTCCATCAGTAGGAACTTAGGCATATCTAGTGGGCTAGCTTCTCGCTCTTTAAGGATTCGCTCGATCTCCCAAAGCATACTAGAGCGGTTCGCAGCAGACCGGTCGATACCCTCTGTCTTACCATGCCAAGCGTGCGCTACAGACAAGTCCTGGCAAGGGAAAGAGTAAGTAAGCGCGTTCATATCCGCAGGCAGTAGAGCGCCGTCCATATCGGTGACACTGACATAGTTGTTCGTCCTATCAATCGCAGCACAGAGCCTACGAAGTACCTCTACGTTGATATTTTTAATGATATCCCAACTAGCAGGTGACTTACCGTCAGTACTAAGGGTGTATTTACGAAGCTTGTCGAGCATCTCTTCTTTTGTAGCATTCTCATACTTCGAGAGGTCTTGCTTGCCATGATGAATTAAGTCATAAGCAATAATCGCGGTGATATCCCAATCAGCCGTACCGATTATCTTGAAATTAGCCCCTATATTCTTTAGAGCTTTAGCCTGTGCGCCAATGCCGCTAAAGGTCTCAATCATCTTAAGCATACTTACTCCCACTATACCATAGGTTACTGATAATTCTTATGTTTCTACTAGAGGTTTTTCGACAATCCCTCATCGTAAAGTCGGTTGCGAATCTGCATGATAAGCTTCGCCTGCTTGTCGGATGGAATGCGGCCAGTAGTGTCAAAACTAGCGGCAACATTCAGTAAGCCATCCTCCATTTCGCTTAGCAGTCTGTCATTTCTGCCAAACGCTAGGACTTTGCGCCAATAATCAGCACCGAGTGTAATAAGCTCGATCTCTGCGTCAATCTGATTACTGACTTTCTGCTCTTTCTTGGCAACTTCTTTTTCCTCTTGCTCCTCACTAGTATCAACGAGCGACTCAGTAAACTCTTCGAGTAGAGTGAAGTGGTGCTCCTTAGCTCGCTTCCAGCAATCTTCCTTTTTACACCATTCTGTTACGTTCAGCGTAGTCCTGTCATCGCGAGTGATGAAGTCGAACACCTCACGAGTCGTTTTAACAATTTGTGCTTCTAGCTCGGGACTAAGTGCTTGCGCGTTCCATATTTTCAAGAAATCGATGGTCTTATATGGGTATCTCTTTTCGATCTGATACATAATTATGGCGATACTGTAAGTCACAATGTTAGCCCTATATGCTTTTATCTCCTGATACCATTGTTGGGCTGAGACTATTTTTTCGGTCTGCTTGAACAAGATCGCAAGAGCAATGAGCTTCTTCCAGTAGTATTCGTTAAAGCTAGTATTTTGATCGGCCGGATTCCATTGTTTATTTATTAGCTCAGCAAAGTTACGCATGTTGAACTGTGCACCACGGCTAACAATATGCGGACGTTGTTCGTAGGAGTTGATAAACTTGGCAACATCCACCTTGCGAAGCAGTTGCGCTTTTGGATTTTTTACCGCAAATCGTTTGCGCTCACCTCGAGTTAGTTTCATTTGCTCTTGAACATATTGGCCACGAGCACGCTCGTAGAACCAAGCCGTCTGATACTGATTGCCGTCCACCGGTGGGGCGAGTATCTTCCTCGAATACTCCTCAAGGCGGACGTGATATGGGTGGTTTGAGAAGAAGTCGGCCTCATCTACCTTGTTCTGGCTATTGGCGCTTCGAGAGATGTTAGGGATCATCTCCTTAGCCTTGTCGTGATCGACAACAGACAGTTTCATCGGTACGTAGATGTCACTTAGATCGGCCTTGTCTTGGAGGACGGCATTGGCGATTGATGCTGTCGTTTGGCCGCCGTTGATAATTTGCATATCCTTGATATCAGTTATTAGGTTCTTGCCATCTTTGAACTCAGTTTTGATATCAGTAGCGGTGGCTGCAATACCATTGTTATAAGCAAAGAACAGGTCTGGATTTTGTAAGATAGTACCGCGAATTGATTTATTTACTTTGCCACGGATACTGAGGAATGAGCGGACGTTACCCTCAAGCAATCTTGAGCCATATTCAAGGTAGATGTCCGCAAGAAACTGTCCTGGCACAACTGCCAGATACGCAGAATAATCTTCACCCTTAGTGGCGCTGACATACGGAATGCCGCCACCCTCTATATTTGAGGCATCGATCTCAATTTCTTCCTTGCCCTGAGAAGAGGAGAAGAGGCTAAAGAAACGATTGATATCCCATGCGTTAAGATCGACACGTTTGCCGTTTATAGGGTCTTTCTTAATGTTCTTGATACGTTCACTGAGCCGCTTATCGGTAAGAATATAGAAACGGAACTTTGTAATCTCACCATTATCGAAGAGTCGCTTTGCCTCAGTAGCAAACTGATAGCCAGAGCTACTTTCCTCAAACTTATTATCAACAATGTAGCCATCGAGTGCCGCTTCGACAAGGTAGCGCATATTGTTATAGAGGCGATCGATATCCGTAGATGTTAGCGTTTCAATTTCATCATTATTCGAGAAGTCGCTTAATAGCAGGACACATGATTTATCAACGGCATCAAATGCATAGCCATCTATGACCATTTTGGCGTTTCGGCGACCTAGCCCCTCGAAATAGCCAACTTCGACATTCTCCACTTCCTCGGCTTCCGACAAGCGATCTACTACATCAAGTACAAATTCACTATGCGGATCACTTTGATTTGCTTCTGCTGCGACGCGAAGATCACTGATCCATTCTGAGCGAAAATCATCTACATTCATGCCGCCACCTTATACTGCTGAATAGCAGAAATGTCGATCTCGTAAGTAGCTTTAGTAATACCGATCGGAAGTGCACCCGACATGATACGTGGAAAATCGCCAGCTACCTCATACTCATCTCGCTTAATAAACAGATAGTTATAATCGTCGTATCGTTCGTCTTCAATGTAATTAGCCTTGCGGAGTTTCTCATCAAAGTCGATAAGTTGCGTCTGATTGAGCTGCTCTCTGAACTGTCGTACGATTGAGTTGATCGTAATGTTGCTATCAGTGCCAGGCGTACCTTGGTCAAGTGTGATGACCTCTAGTTTACCTGTGGTATCGGCATCAAGCTGTTCGATAGAACTAATTTTTACGGTACGTACGCCATTGTGAATTGTCTTTACTTCATACCAAGTGTCGTCAATCTCAAAATCCTTGTGAGCCTTATCTATGCCAATGAACGCCTCAAGTGCACGATCAGTGCCATATTTTTCAATCATGACAGTTTGGAGAAAGTGAATCTCACCAATCAGTCCGATAATCTCACTTTCTGACAGAGGGAGTGCTGTCCGTTGGAAGAATGTAATCCACGTCTCCCATCGTCGTACGATTGGTGAAAAGCCATCACTTAGGCTACTACCGCGAGTGCTTTCAATGATATCTTCACAGAACTTATAGAAGATATCTCTGAGGTCATCATCTTCAAGACTGAATCTGAGTGAGTTGCGTCCGTCGTTGCGCTTAAAGAAGTCAACGGCGATTGTCTTTGATGAGACTACTCGTTCACGATTTGCCTTGAGTGTTACCACGAGACTTTTTCTACCTTGGTCATCTATTCCAAGGAAAATATCAAGGGGGTGCTCTCCATCGTATCGACTGTAAGCCTCAAGCTGCGCATGCTCAAGTAAGTCTTTAATCTTATCTAACGTATCATTATTCATCCTCATACTCCTCGATGCCACCGAACTCTTGGTAGATTCTCGTCAACTGGTATTTAATGTATTTCGTCTCTGCATCAGCGAGGCGCGGAATACCGACGCCAAAGCCAATCAGCGGTCTACCTTGAAAATCGGCAAGTTCACTGTAGTCTTCACTTGTTTCTGTAGGATGAACGAAGTAGATCATTAAGAGCGGATTACGCTCAATACGGAAGTAGGCATCACTAGTGAGATACTCTCCTCGGCTCTTTAATACATCCATCTGCGTGTCAGTTAAACCAAATTTCGGATCACTTGGGCTACCGATACGGCTCTTTGACTTGCTCATTCTAATAGCGTCACCTCTAGGGATGTCAAAGGTTCGATCGCTTTGCGAGATGGTAATACCGTCAGTCACATTGTACGGCTCACCCTTACCGGAGATAAGCACCACATCCCAACGATCTAGCTCATTGCCTGCATACTGACTAACAAAAGCGTGGACAGCTAGCGGATCAAACTTAATGTTCGACGCAGGCACCTCGATATTGCTCAGCAACTCTAAGACATGCGCCTTATCGACACTCTTTGCGCCATACTGTTTGTCAAATTTAGTTACTCGACTATCGGTTATAAGTTTTAGGGTCGCGGCAAGATTGATATTATTCTTTGCCGGATCGTTATAAAGTAACGGGGTTTCAATAGCTTTTTCGCTTAACGCTACATTGATAACTTTTTCTTGGGCAGTTCGCATCTTATTACGCGCTGTTACGATGAGTGGGATATCGGGGTCATTGCGTACCTTTAGGCCGAAATCGAGAGGGGTTGCGCCCTTATCTCGCATTACACGCACTTCTGCAAGTAGCTCATCGGTCGCTTCACAAATAAATGCATACCACGCTTGGCTAGTGCTATCCATATAAACACGGCAAAGGTCATCGTAGTTGCTACGATAGCCAAACCAACGCCCCATCTGCATCAATGTGTCGTATGCCATTGAATTACGGTATATGTAGCTAACGATTAGCCCTTCAAGCGTTAATCCACGGGAGAGCCGTTGGCCACCGACAACAATCGTTCGCAGCCCATCAGGGTATAAACTATAGTCGAGATCATCGCCGCCACCATGCGCCACTTGCGCGAGAACTGGCATGATTGAGTCGAATAGGCTCGACTGTATCTCTTGCCATGAAAACTCGTCACTTCCGTACTCTTTTTCAAAAGCAACAAACAGTCCGTTGATATGTTCATTCTGCAAAGCTTTGTTAGATGGTAGGCTGGCGTAGAGCTTAATTGAGGTCTTAATATCTGCGAGGTGCTCCCTGACTGCTTTGTGGAGTAGTTTTTGCGTATTCACAAAACGGGTGACGTTAATCATCATAGAGCGATGTGTCTTTGTGTCACCACGAAGATCTCGTATGACGTTTGCGATAAG
>CAYZPD010000003.1:260947-266491 GCA_964480675.1 uncultured Candidatus Saccharibacteria bacterium | reverse complement strand
CAACATCCTTTAGCGGTACCGTTACTGCGTCGCAAATCACCGTCAGCAAACTGATCATGAGCGGCAACGCCGTACTGGAGATACCAAACCACATCAGCTTTACCGGCTCATCGCCAAATCGATCTATCACCTCAAGTGCACTGCTTGGCTCAGGAGGATCAATATCGGTCAGTGGATCTGACACCACAGGAACGATTACGATTAACACTGGTAACGCACCTTCGATTGCGAGTGGTAACTGTTTTGCGCGCATTACCTTTCAGCAAGTCTTTACTAACCGCCCCCACGTGATTGTGAGTCCTTTCAGTGTTACTGCCGGCAAATTGCAGTACTATGTTGATCGCGACAACACCGGCTTTAGCATCTGTACCATCAACGCACCCGATGCGAACAAGCAGTTCGGCTTCGACTACTTTGTCACCAACTAGACATCCATAAAGACAACGACTTTGTCGGCCTTGACGTGCATCAATGCGCGATGAATCTTGATCGTTTTTGCCTCGCCTTCAACTGGCTGGATTTTGAGGCTACATGGTACAAGCATACAAAGAAAGTTGTGGTGATGCGGCAAGATATCAAACGGACCTGTCGCGTTCTCGGCGGTCACACTATAGGCGTCGCCCTCGAAATACACTTTGAACGGCGCATAAACTTTAACCGCCATTTTCGGCTTGCCACTAGAGGTTGTTGTAGCCTGTTCGGATTCGTTTGTCTGGGCTTGTGGTGCTTCGTCTGCCATTATTTTGTCTCTTTGCTGTCAGTTGGTTTCTCGTTTGCAACGGGCTGAGTAGCCGCAGGTTGTGCGGTCGTATTCTGTAGAGGAGCGGCCTGTTGGACTGTTGCAGGTTGCGCCGCAGGCTTTGGAGCAGCTTCAGCCGGCTTAGCATCTGGAGTTTTGGCTTCTGACTTTAACTCAACTTTGCCAACGATAGCTTCGACACCATTTAATGTGTCTTCACGAGTCATGTGCTCACCAGGGACGCCAGTAACCTTTTCCATCACATTGAAGCGCTGCTTGAAGAATTCGATCAGTTCTTTGGCTTTATTATAGTCATCGCGGTCATCGGCCGACAGTTCTGACTCACCGATAATGGCGATAATACCTTTGAGTGATTCGTACTTTTGCAAAATCGCCGTCGCACGGTTGGCAAGTTCATAGTGTCGCTCACCGACAACTTCTGGTGTCAGCAGACTAGATTTTGATGCCAAAATATCAACCGCCGGACGAATACCCTGCGCTGCAACAGCACGACTGAGCACGATAGTACTATCGAGCTCGTGTTGGATCATTTGCACGGCCGGGTCGCTTAGGTCATCGGCCGGCACATAGATGGTCTGAAGCGCCGTAATAGAACCGTTTGCATTACTCGCCAGACGATCCTGGAATGTCTTCACATCAGAAAAGACTGTTGGCTGATAACCGCCCTCGGCTGGTGTTTGGTCAATGATAGTCGAGACTTCGTTTTTTGCCTGAATGTAACGATACATGTTGTCGGCAAAGAGCAAGACGTCCTTTTTCTGGTCATCGCGAAAATACTCGGCAAGCGTAATAGCGGCGAGGCCAATAAGACTACGCTGCACCGGGTTTTCATTCATCTGACCAAAGAACATGGCCGTGGTCTTGAGCAAATCGTTATCGCCCAGCGTCTTGTAGAGTTCGTGACCCTCACGAATACGCTCACCAATACCGGCGAACATACTAATAGCACCCGATCCTTCGGCAACGTTATTGATGATCTCCATCGTCAGGACCGTCTTGCCCACACCGGCACCACCGACAATACCGATCTTGCGACCTTTGACAAACGGGGTAAAGAAATCGAGCACTTTGAGCCCTGTCGCGAGTACATCATCGGAGCGATTTTCCAGACTTGTTTCCTGAAATGCAGGTGAAAAGATAGGTCGCTTCGGCATTTTGTCGAGAACCTCCTGATCTAGCTGCGGCTTACCATCAATCGGACGAGCCATGGCATCCCACACACGGCCAATCATAGCCTCGCCAACAGGTATCTCTAGGCTGCGTCCGCTGCGAGTGACAGAATCACCCTTTTGGACACTATAGTCACCACCGATATTGAGACATACAGCCGTATCGCCGTGCACCAAACTACTCACCAGTAGCGGCGACTTTTTCTCGTTGTCGACATAAAGCATTTCATTAAGATCAGGCATTCCTTCATCGAACTGGACTTTGATAACCAGACCCTTCAAGGTACGGACAACACCTTTTTTGTAGACGGTTTGTTCGGGCATTATTCAGCTCCTCCGGCACGTATTTTTTTGAGACCTGCCAAGGACTCTTTCAAGCGTGTGTCGACCTGGTTTCGTTTTGAACGGTTGTATTCGGTGTGTAGTGTGTTGGCATTGTCAATCGAGCGCTCTTTGGCAGCCGACATAGCCTTGAACCGGCTCGCCACCTGTGCCAAACGGCTGTCATAGATAAACTGTGAGATTGTCAGACGCAGAATTGAATTCTCCAGATATGCCGCCACAGCATACGAATTTGGCTCGAAAATATAGGTTTTTTCCGTGATCATTTCGTCGGCGACCGTCGCCATGTCAGCAACGCGTCCCTTGCTCGAAACCACCTCACTCAGGTCAACTTCTTTGATCTCTTGTTGTGAAAGAGAAATGTAATTCTGATAAAAAATACGGCTTTTTGCGTATTTCCTGGTAATGTCCATTAGCGGATCAACATTTATGTAATCATGCTCAGGCAGGTCGAAATAATACGTATAGTCGACATGTGACTGCTTGAGTTTGAGTGCGCCATGGTGTCCGATCACAAGCACATCATTCTTTGTCTCATCGTACCGTTCAATAAACTTACGGATAAGCTTCTGGTCAATGTCGCCACTTAGT
The DNA here is from genome assembly GCA_964480675.1 of uncultured Candidatus Saccharibacteria bacterium. Classification (GTDB taxonomy): domain Bacteria; phylum Patescibacteriota; class Saccharimonadia; order Saccharimonadales; family Saccharimonadaceae; genus UBA2112. The sequence goes on along the minus strand of CAYZPD010000003.1, from coordinate 263,629 downwards.
CCGCCCTTGGCTGTGATGAGAATAAGCAGTTCCTTATCTATCGGCCTTTCCTCAACTGCACGTCCAAAATTAAACATTACATCAACACGAATCTGCTTGTAGATATTCCATACTTCATCGAAAAACTGGTTACTAATGAGTACCTTGTTTTTCGTCTTGGCAATCTGCATACTGCTCAGGCTTTCGAGTGCCGATGTAAGACTCACAACAGATCGTACTGCTTTTTCTTCTGCCTTAATCTCTAGTGGACGTCTCATACTTTACGCCTCCGGCTACGCTTTTCCCTATAGTTACAGATCATTTTTTAATTACCTCTTTCAGCGCGCTCTTGAGTTCGCCATCTGCCTTTTCTGCAACTTTGATGTCTTTGTCGTCCTGCTTTTCTGCTGGCGCGGAAGCAGATGCACCTTCAGCAGGTTTTGCAGCTGGTTTATCAGCGCCCTCAGCAGCAGCGGCTTCATCGGCTTGACGCTTCTTTTCAGCTTCGATCTTTGCCGCCTTTTCTATGGCTGCTTTCTTTACTTCATCAACTGTCATGACTTCAGCCTTTAGTGCCGCAGCAAGCTCGTCATAGTTTCCCTTCATATCTTTGTCTTCCTGTAGTTTTGCTGCATAGTCATGTACTTTTGCTTTGAGCTTCTCGACATCAATGATTTCCTCGGGACTACTATTTAGTACAATGCCCATCAAAAATTGCTGTTCGGCAAAGCTATAGATCTCACCGATCCCTTGATTCATCAACTTGAATAGCACCTTACCTTTGTCGTAATCAGCTTGTGCCTGTGGACTGAGTTCGGTACCAAAGTGTGCGTATTCCTCTGCTGTTCGATAGCCTGATAGTGTTCGGTTCAGTTGATCGGCAAAACCCTTCTGTCGTTTGTTTTGACCGACACCACCAACACGCGTCACCGACAGACCAGTACTGACCGCCGGGCGCATGGTGTCTTTGAAAATCTGACTATCCAGAATCCACTGACCATCCGTGATCGACATAATATTAGTTGGCAGATACGCCGTAATGTCAGCGCCCGGTGCGTAGACAATTGGGATAAGCGTTTGGCTGGCATGGTTTGACTCTGTCTTGCCACCGCGTTCCAGCAAGCTAGAGTGCGTATAGAACATGTCACCTGGGTATGAGTCACGACCCGGCGAGACACCTGCGATCAGTGAAATTTCACGATATGCCTGCGCATGCGCCGTGAGGTCGTCGTAGATAACGAGTGTATCCATATTGAGTTTGTGCCAAAAGTACTCACCATGCGCAGCCCCAACATAAGGGACAAGATAAGTTAGAATCAATGATTCAAACGAATTGCTGACAACAACGATAGCTTTTTTCAGTGCATCGTTTTTTTCGAGATTACTCACAAGCTCCGCGACATCGTGTTGACGCTTGGCAATCAACACATAGATCACGGTGATGTCAGTGTTTTTCTGGTTGATTGCAACCTGTGCCGCAAGTGCTGTCTTACCAACCTTACTATCACCCAGCATCGCCATACGTTGTCCGCGAGCCAGCGAGTATTCTAGATCGAGAATTGTCACACCCGTCTCGACCGGCGTATCAAGCAGTTCACGCTCGTAGAGCATTGGTGCAGCATGGAAGACATCCCACTCCTGATCAGCAACAATCGGACCCTTACCATCAATTGGTTCACCAAAAACATTGACCACACGTCCGATAAAATTCTTGCCGACAGGTGTCATGATATCGCGCGCTTCGATGACGCATACCGCACCAAGATGTAGCGGAGTCGGATCGAGTTTCATTACCACAACATGGTCTTCAAATACTTCATGGACATAGCCGCGAGTATCGTTTTCGAATCGTACCGTTGCATGCACGTTTGTCGGCTGCAAACCCTTGACGCTCACCATAAACGAATCAATACCGACAATTTCGCCAACCGGATTACCCTTTTCAACAAGGCCTTGGAAGATCTTAGCTTGCTCCACGGAGCGCTCCCAATTCACTCACGAGTGACTCGTGTTGTTCCTTAATGACAGCGCGGAGACTGAGGTCATGCACGTGGTTTGGCGTGCGTAAATACACACCCGCGACCAGTCCTGGTTGCAAGCCGACATCAATCACCGCTTGCGGATGAATTGATTCGCGAAGCCAGGCAACCAAACGCCCCAAACTTTCATGATCTGCCTCGGTCGCAAATGTCATGTGAATAATCGGTACATTATCCTTCAACCGGTGAAGCTGCTTCACCAATTCGCTGCGTTCAAGACTGTTTTCGAGCTTTAGTTGATTCTGCTCTAAAAACTCGGCAAATGTCCCCGAGGCTAGTGATGTGGCATGTCCCACCGCTCCCGTTTTAGAGCGAACATCCTCGGTGGTCATTTCGTTATCAATTCGTTCCGCCTCGCTCACCAGCCGCGATACATCAACCTTACTCACCACACTGGATGGCAGGAGAAATTCAGTATATGTTTTTGTTGCATCGCTCATAATTTCATATCGTCCACTATGGCTTGTTTGTTTGCTTCCATTTGCTGGATAATCGATGGCAGCTGTGCTTTCAGATCGTACTTTTCACCAACGGCAGTCAGCAGATAATGTTCGATGATGCGTGCCATGTTCTGCTGGAACGCATCAACAAGAATCGTTTGCTGCTTGTTGATACTCATCTCGAGCATTGCGCTCAGTTGTTTATGCTGTTCCTCGAGCGCCAG
>CAYZPD010000003.1:223373-260847 GCA_964480675.1 uncultured Candidatus Saccharibacteria bacterium | reverse complement strand
GCGCTCAGTTGTTTATGCTGTTCCTCGAGCGCCAGTGCACTGCGATTAAGCGATTCAAGCGCCTTTTCCTGCGCACCTTCCATAGTCCTGCTAAATTGAGCGAATTGATCTTCAAGTTGCTTAGAGATGTGCTCGCGAAGTTCGGCATTAACCCGGCTGATTTCGGCAAATTGATCATCGAGCTGCCGGGCAACATGTTGGCGCAGTTCGGTGTTGATATGCGCAACCGTCGCATCTAAATCTTGTTTGAAAAGTACACCATTTTCATCGATGATACGTTCAAAATAGGCACGTCCGCGGTCGCGTAAGTATTCGCGAAATTCATCATCAAAAACCTGTCCGGCAGCTTCACGAGCCATCTCTTCCGGCGATTTTTGCGGCTCTTTTTTGCTTTGATGAAATAATCCCATGTTCGTTTACACCACCCTATTTTTCACCCTATAACTTCAGTAGTAAATATACCGCAAACAGACCGATAACCAAAATCAGTATGGACGTCAGAATGACTTCGAGGAGTGCCCTGAAAATTGACTTTTTCGACATAGGATTGCGCCCGATTGAAATCACGCCATTGCGCACGCCTGCGTAGAGCACGGCAATCGCCGCGATCAGGCTCACTGCTGTAATCGCCATGCTGATGTAGATACGAATTGGACTGACTTCCTTCTCTGCGATAGCCTTTCCTATGCGCTGCAGAAAGTCAGGAAGATTACTCTTGGTGCTTTTGTCGTTCGGATTGCGCTGAATCTCGATAGTCACCGGAACAGAGCCAAGTGTCACCGCTCCGCTCGACTTGCCTGTTGTATCTTTCAAAGTGGTCGTACCAAGAGTCACACCCTTACCGTCAAATGTTGCCTGTGCGCGACCAAGCACGGTACTCTGATCGTCTTTAGTGCCTGCTTTCATGGCCACACCGTCGACCGACGAAAGAGTGACGTAATCACCGGGGTTGATCGAACCATTCTGCGTACTAACCAGCACTTCATAGGTGCCGGATACTGCAACAAAGACTTCATTTTTCAAGCCTTCATTGGTTATCGTAAGGGGCAACTGACTGCGATCAACAGTCACGCCAAACATGTTCTGAAGCTGCGCCTTGGTTGCTATTGTCACTTGGTTACTCTGCTTGCTACCCATGAGCTGCACAATCGTGCCGCTATCGAGCGGTTTTTCGGCAGAATACCCCTGAACACTTCCATAATTATTGGCTGCAGAAACCGGCAAAACAAAGACCGCCGCCAGTATGACGGACGCTACCACACCCAAGATCTTGCGTGATATTTTCACTGTTTGTTTATCTCCCTTACGCCCCTCATGTGCGCTTGGGCTCATTATACCATAAACGGTTACGCTTCTATGGCTTATAAAAATCGTTGTCACCCCAAGACGCTTGTGGTAGAATGACGGCAAGCTTTGATGGACCACCACACGTCCAAGTGACACAAACATTTTAAGCACCTCTACCGGTGTAAAAACTGTAAAACCAATACAAAAATGAACGTGTGGTATCACCTATCCACTATTTTTAAACAGCGTCGTGCACTGCGGATAGCAGGGCTTCTATCGCTATGTGTTGCGTTAACTACAACGTATTTGTTTAGTGTTGTCTCGCATGCTGCACCTGGCATCAACCAGACGCTGAGTTTCCAAGGACGCCTCCTGTCAGCAGGAGGTGCTGTCGTGCCTGATGGCCACTACAACATCCAATTCAAGATCTATCAGGATGGTGCCGGCACTGCAGCCAATAATCCTGGCGGTACGCTCAAATGGACCGAAACATACATCAACAACGGTGGTACAAACGGTGTTGATGTCATCAACGGCTACTTCTCTGTAAACCTCGGCTCACTCAATGCGTTTGGTACTCAGGTTGACTGGAACCAAGATACGCTCTGGTTGTCCATGAACATCGCAGGCTCATCATCAAGTTGTACGACATTCGGCAGCTCTCCGTGTACAGCCGATGGTGAAATGCTATCGATGAAGCGCATTACCTCTACGCCATATGCGTTAAACTCCGGTCAGTTGGACGGTAAGGCAGCAGATCAGTTTACCCAACTTGGCCAAGGCACGCAGACCGATTCCAGCAACAACAGTAGTATCGCTATCAACAAAACTGGTAGCGGTAACCTGATTCAAATGCAACACGCAGCAACTGATGTCTTGACTGTTGCCAACAACGGCGACATTGTCCTCGGAAATAACAGCGATCATTCCATATCAGTTAGTAATGCCGTCAGCGGAGTAGCAGGCTCGCAGCTCCTGCTGGCAGCCGGTGGCGGAGGAAGTGGCAGCGGCAGTAGCGGCGGCAACTTGGTGCTGCAAGGTGGTGCAGGCGGCGGTACCAATGCTAACGGTGGTAACATCACCCTCTCTGGTGGTGGCGGCAGTGGCTCAGGTGTTAGCGGACTCGTTATTATGGGTACACCAACCTTCTCGACTGTTGTCGATGACACCAACTGTTTCACAAGTGGCGCACTGGTCGCAAGCAACTGTACCGTATCAACTCCGAGTGTTGACGGCTCATCGGCAATCCTTGTCGGATTTAGCACGACCGGCAAAACTGCAACCGTTCCTGATCCAACAATCACCACAGCAGGACGTGTCGTCTACGTTATGGCGGCAAATGGCTCTGAAGACTTCACGCTATCTATGAACGGTGGTGGCGCTGGCAACAAGATTATTATGAAACAAAACACCGCAACGACACTGATGTGGAATGGTACTGATTGGGTTGTTGCCGGCACCTCAGGTGCCAATACACTCCAGGGCAACAGTGATGCTGACGGTACGGTTAATAATGTTCAGATCGGCGACAATTCTGACAGCACAACGACACTGCTCACCCTTGACAGCGCGACAACCGCACCAACCATTACAAATGGAGAGGCTTTAGTAGGCAGCATGTACTTCGATACAACGCTCGGAGCACTGCAGTGCTATGAAGCCGATGGCTGGGGTGCCTGTAGCGCCGCGCCGGATACCTTTGTGACAATCAGCCCAGAGTATACCAATGCTGTTATGAACGGTACTGATATCGGCACCATCTCTTCTGACCTATGCTCGGACACGCTCAATATCAACGATGGCAGTTCGGGACAACCAACCATCTGCGGTACTAACGAAACCTACAACTTCTACAAATGGACAACTGACCAGACGAGCAATCAAACCCGCAGCATCTATGTCACCTACCAGTTACCAAGCAACTTCAAGTCATTTGTCGCCGGATCCTTGTCGCTGATGGGTCGTACGGACAGTGCCGATTCAAGCGTCAATTATCAGGTCTATAAGGATCATCCTGGTAGCGCGCTTGCATCGTGTGGCTCTGCCGTTGCCGCATCGACCGGCTCTCAATCAACCTGGCAAAAAGCTACCGCTAGCGGAGGAGCTGATCCATCTGCATGTAGTTTTGCTGCCGGTGACAGCCTACTCATCAGAATCAATCTTACAGCCAAGGACAATGCCAATGCCTACATCAGTAATCTTGGTTTCATATTTAGTAACAATTAGCACAACCGGTACAATCGTACCTTGCTATACTAGGGTGAGTGGAATTCAAAAAGCGGACTATACATCGGAGGGAAACCCAAACTGCCATGCGTAGCATCCCTTCGACTGCTGCAGCGACCGAACAGGGCGACAACCTGCAATCACGTCGATTTCCCTCTATCATGCGAACTCTCATTACTGTAGGCATCGTTATCGCACTTGTCGCTGGGTACATGATTATTGTGTCCCTCACCAGCAAACCTGGCCAAGCCAGTGGGTCAAACAAAACGGTCAAGGCACCTGAATACGCGACCGTTGCACCCGCCGGAAAATCCATACAGGATCTGGGCGGCTGGAAGCGTGTGAGTCCGCCCGAAAACGATCCAGTTTTTGCCTATGAAGACTCTGTAGATACTGTCGGGATCAGTGTCAGCCAGCAACCCCTGCCAAAATCGTTCACTGGCAAAGTCGATAGTCAGGTAGCCGAGCTCGCCAAGAAATTTAACGCGACCGATAAAGTAGACGCTGACGGTACCGCGGTCTATATCGGTACTTCGGCAAAAGGGCCGCAATCTGTCATATTGACGAAGAGTAATCTGTTAATTCTCATAAAATCTCAAAAACAAATCAGCGATGCGTCATGGATCGCTTATGTAAAATCTCTGAAAACCCTGAACGCCGACGATCTGCCGAAATATTAGTTTTTGGCTTTCTTGTACTGATTAATGAGGCCTGCGACTTTGCCGTCCGGCTGCATGTTCTCGAAGTGAAGGATTTGCGTCTTAGGAATCGTCATGACATCCTCTGGGCTGAAAGCAACATCGGTAAACTTCGTTAGATTGAAGTTTTGACTTACTGCACCCTGAGCGTCTTTGTTCTCCGCTGTAGAGTCCGTTTGTGGTTTCAAGTAATAAATGTCTGACATCTTCATGTATTGATCACTGAGAACTTGTAATTTGCCAAAGTAAATATCACCGTTTGTAAGTGTCACGGCCTGATACTTGCCACTGTCGATAGTGGCTAGCGTCTGGCTGCTATTTCGTGGCAGACAAAGCGCCACAACGACAACAATGATGACCACAATTGCAACAACGCCACCAATAACAAAGAGTTTCTTTTGGTTCAAAGACGACTTGGTAGTATTGCGATGAGAAGACGGTCGTGGATGCGGACGCTCTACCGCTGCTGGAGCTGCAGGTTTTGGCTCCGGCTCTTTGGCCGGCGCATCATCACTTCTGTTACTCGATCCGCTAGAGCGGAACGGTATGTTTTCCATGTCTTTCTCCCGTCTTACCGTACGATTTGTTTCATCATAGCATAAGGGGTATGGGAGTGACAATTACCTGCCGCGAAGAATCGGCACTTCAGACATATACGTGAGCTGGTGGTCAAAGAAATCAACAAACCGCAGTGCTTCATTGCCAAGAGTACGACTGCTGATACGACGCTTTGTCCTGCCAAGTACATCAAGCTCATTGCGAACCGCTGTAAATGCCTCAAAGTGAGTAAACTCTGTCTGATTGCGATCCAGCTCATCACAAACATGCAACATATAGCCCGCCAGCGCATCGCTTGGCAGAACCTCTTCCGGAGGTACGTTTCTATGCAATAGATCGTGCTTAGGAACAGACATCGGCACTATCATCGCGCCACTCTCCCGAAGGACAGTTGTGATGGCACGACTTTGGTACCATCGCCGATAGTATAGCGTATGGTGTTTATTCCATTCCCTTGGCAATGCTCCGTGCTCGATCACGACTCCTGCTCTTTCTTATTGTTTACTGCTGGGTCTGCTGCTGACGTGCAGCGATTTCGTAGGCTCGCCGAGTCACCTCGTTCAGATCGACAGGCTTACCATCTGCATCATAACGGTTTGGGTTTTCTGTTTCACCTTCGTACATTGCCAAGTGACTAGCTGCACGCTGTAGCTTAAGGATTGCCTTTTGCGCAGCACTCTTCGGATAGTCTTCGTGAAGGTATGGACCGTGCTTTGCGGGATCAAAGCCATCATCATCGTAAAATCCTTGGTCGTCTAATTTGTCCGGGGTAAATTTGCCATATTTGGTACCACTGATAACGCGACCATTTTTCTCCAGTTTCACACCGCCACGAAGCCGTAGCGTATTCGCGGAGATTGACTCAACTGCAACTGGCTCACCGCCACCAATCTTGATAACTGTGCCAAATGGTGTTGCCTTCATACCACGGAAATCTTCAAACTCGGTCTGACCCGCCATTGGACCACCAATAACTGACAACGTATTGCCAAACATGGCTGTCTGAGGGTTGTGCCAGTGTGCACCAAGGAGAATATTGGGTGCCTTTTCACCAAGTCCTTGAACACGACGATAGGCATCAGCAACTGGTGCACCACCACCGGCCATGCCCTTTTTCTCTAAATGGTAGTGTGCAGAAAGCATCGAGTATGCACCAAGATGAGTTCGTTGCATCCATGTACCAACTGGTGTGCCGCCTTGATTGAAAACAGCATCATGGCGTACACGATCTTTACCGACGATATTTTGAAACTCATTGATCAGATAGTCGATGTTGTCATCAAGGTTGTTTGGAAAACGTGGACGCATAATCTTATCGTGGTTACCTGGCTGAACACCAACTTCGACAATGCTTTCGACGAGACCCCTGATGATTGGATCCGACACATCAAAGACACTCGTTAGAACACCTTTCATCATCTCCTTCTGCGATTTCAGACCAATCAGACCGACCGATTGGCTTTCCTCTGGAAACGTTGGATACAAGTGACCATGCACCATGTCACCAGTGACATAGATAGCAATTGGCATTTCTCGAGCTGTTTCAAGCATGTACGACAAGTACATGATCTGTATGTCGGGACGAGCCGAGACAGAGCCGATTTGTGTATCACAAAACTCAAAGACAGCTGTTCGTGGCAAGCTATCAGCCTTGTCCATAAACTCTTTATTGATAAATGATTGGATAAAGCGACCATCATCAGTCATTTCAATCATGCTCATACCTGGCGTACCCGGTACGCTGCGGATGAAATTTGCACGGCGTGAGGCATCCCCGGGAGCACTTGCATAATATTGCTTCCTGTTGAGCGATTTTTCGGTATCCCAAAGACCTGGAAGTGATACTGCCTTATTGGCGAGCGAGTAATGCTCTTGCTGTTGGCCGCTGATTACCAAATCTGCCATTTCACTCACGCCATTTTTAGCGGCGAGGCTACCGAGCAACTTCATGATCTGAGTCATGTGGTTTTGCTTTAAGGATTCAGAGGTAAATTGCGTCACGTGACGATAGGCGATATCTCTTGTTTCGCTCTCAGTTTGAGCCACCAGGTTAAAGTCATCGACAAAACACACTCCATCTTTCCACTCACCCATTGGAACGATAATTTGAGGGTCAATACCTAGACCTTCTGGCAGTTCGCCGCCATGAGCAATATAGTCGTATAGTGCAAAGTATTCACCATAGTTCAGATCACCGCCAGTATCACGCTGGACGGCATCTTTGTTGCGCAATTGACGACCCATGCGATAGCTGAGTGGTAGGATATTCTGCATATAGAACAGTTTGTGGACTTGATGCTGTGTGTCCTGCATCATTTTATTAACACCGTAGTAGGCAATGAAGTTTTCTTTGCCACCCTCTTTAACGATGCCGTTCATTTCGTTAACAATATTAAGGGCAGCGTCTTTGGCCATGCGATGATCATCCTCACCGAGCGAGACAATAATAGGGATGCCGGTTTCTCGAAGTAAGTCGAGGATCTTGTTAGCTGCATCGAATTGTTCAGAGATTTCCTTAATACCGAGCGCCTGTCGCTTCTGCGATTGACTATGCTCAAAGTCACCCTGGATAAGGTTTGTGACGGTGATAACCTGCGGTTTTTTCTCTTCAGACATTTGCTTGAGCATTTCAACCATCTGCTGCACTAATTTGATGCCTTCTTTACCATCCTGATGACCCAGCCGCAATTCGTTAATTGGTAGGATACGGAGAGTATCACTATTCGTTTCAATATTGACTGTATCAATGCGACTTGTTTTGTCATGTTCATCCAGACGATCAACAATGTCGCTCACTGAATCAAACTTCTTTTTTGAAGTCACATAAAACTTCGACATCATGCGTGCCGTCTCAACTAATCCAGTCTCGAGAAAATGCGCTGCCTTCTTCCTGTTGCCAATTGCAACGAATGTCCGCTCATCCCGTTCCTCTTCTGACATGCCAACAGTCAGATCAACGCCTGATTCCTGATCTAAATCGTCTACATCAATTCCGTATTGGGTTAGTTCGTATTCGTTAAAGCGTTTGAGAACCTGACTGGCTACCGCAGGAGCGACCGAGGTGAGTGTAGGGAATTTCTCGGTATCAGCATCAGGACCAACAATTGCGTTACGTTCGACGCTACCACCCTGCTCAAGCGCGACACCCAGCTCTTTACCCGCTTTGACAAAGAAAGTGACACCAAGTACTTGGGGTAGTATTTCGTGACGAACGTTGTGGTATGCTTCGTCTGCCGCAGGAGTGCGATTAGTACGACCAACGATGTCTTTTGTTGCAGAAACGATCAGGCCGGCTTGATCAGCTTTACTCAGATCTGATTGCCGAATGGCTGCATGGACCTTTGCAAGTGCTTCTTCGTGATCTTGCCCGTAAGGACCCTTGGGCTCTTTTATAATCTTCATGTACTGGTTCAGTAGACTCGTTGGAATTTCCGAAACATCCAATCCGTCAATTTCCAGCCACTGTTGTCGGCGCTCTTTGTTGCTTATAAGCCTATTGCCAGTATGACCTCGTCGTTCCATTTTGCTCCCCTTTACTCCCTTGGTTATTTTTGTTTGCCGCCCCTTTTATTGCTCATCTGCGTATTCGTCGTAGTAATACCTGTCTGCCGCTGACGGAGGGTCATCAGTATGGTTTGAAAATCCATCCGAGATCAATTTTTCGCGTAGAGCCGTTCGTCCAAAAATTCTTACTGCTCTTTTTGCTGGATCATCAAGTTTGTCACCAAAGTACAGAATGTGGCTGAGTGGCTGGTCGTCACCATCGAACGTACGAACGATCGTGTTGTCGTACTCAAGCTGTAGTACACGACCTTCCCCTGTTTCGAAGCGATGAACCGGCCATTTTGCTGTCGTATCTTCTGACTCTTTACTCCCCATGTTTGTCTCCCTCGCTTGGCTACTACTATGCATATGCTCTTTCTAAAAAGCAGCCACATGATGTTGACTCAACACATGTTGACTCAAATACAGCAACAAAATGTTGACTAACCTCCCCGTAAAATCTATACTTGCCGTAACATTAACAATAGTAAAATGCTAATGTTTTAGAGGGTTTGGGGGAAAGGTGTTACTAGTGTTTGCGCGTGATATGCACCATATCCAAAAGGAAATTATTACTAGTCTGGCACAGACGTCTCCTCAGCGTTTCTCTCAGTTGCAGCCTGCGCAGGTTGCTAACAACACTTTTTCATACCATCTGAAAAAGCTTCTCCAGTCGGGTTACATTGAACTCAAAAGAACCGGTTATGTTGCTACCAGAAAAGCGCTCAAAACACTGCAGTACTCTGAAGAAAACGAAAAACGGACAACTACTCCCGTTTTCCTCAGCGCCGTCTATGTCACCAATACTGCCGGAAAGGTATTGCTGCTCAAGCGCAATACTCAGCCATTCGTTGGCTACTACAGTGTGCCTGCCGGTGTGGTGCACCAGGGTGAACATTTAGATGAGGCTGCTAAGCGTGAGCTCCGTGAAAAAGCACTTATTGTCGCAGAACGTGTACAATTTGCCGGAGTCATGGATTTTCAATACCTTGAGCAGGAGTCCAGCGACCTTTTCGTCCACACTGTCGCCATGGTCTATACCCATAAGTTATCTGGTACCGGTAAACAGCTCGAGGGTCTTGAAACTCGCTACGGTACACTCTTTTGGTCTGATCTCACTGAGGAGTTTATCTTACCAGAGGTTCATACTATGGCTCAGCTCGTCAAGAAAAGCAAAAACGCACCGCTCTCTATCGACTATGTTGAACCGCTTATGATCCATACCACGGCTCCTGTTTCAAAGAAGTAAAATGCTTTACTGACTTTTAGAATCAGTTTGCAATGATTGATTCATGATTTCACATGAAGTCACTCTCCGCGAGAATATTATCTGGCTCAGTAAGCAACACGTTGTTTACGTGGTCTACCATGGCAGCCAAACACCCGAAAAACTTACGACAACAATCGATCAGTTGCGGCGCATCTGCAAAGCTATGCGAGCCGAGCAGCAACCGATCCTGATGCTTGTCGATGTCCGCGATATAGATTGCTACCAAGATGGTGCTAAAACAATCAGTATGCGTGCACGTACCGAATTACCGTTTTGGCGCATGGCAATTATGGTTGGAAAGGATGACGTCAATACTGTCTTGTCAGTTTCGCACCAGATGAATGAGACCTCTACACGCCGCAAAGAAATAACTTATTTCAGCTCTTTACCGGATGCCAAACAGTGGCTCTCCCAATTGCGAAACGACGAAGATATTTTTCATTTCCTTCAGCCAGCGAGCCATCCTTATCGCACCGCTATGTAGTCTCATTCCCCGACCAAGACCGGCTGGGCTTCGTGCATAAATATCTCCGTAGTCTTTGGCCCGACACCCTTAAGTTTCTGTAATCGTTGCATGAACTCTTTTTCGTCATCACAATTGTTATACATATTCAGTAAATTACCATGATAATCACGTACGAGTTCGCGCGCCATGATAAGCAGATTGCGAGCTATCATTGCATCGTATCGCCGGTAGTGACCTTCGTCGAGCAGATCAATTAATTGCTGACACGACTGTCGGGAAATCTTTTTAGGCGAGTCGATACCATGTTTCATAAACACCTCCCACGTTTGCCGAGCAATGTTCTGCTGAATACGTTTACCGAGCAAATACGATGCTAAAAACCACTGAAACAGCGGTTTTTCCTTTTTCTCAATCTTTAACCCCAAATCTTCAGCGGTGATTCTCGTATGCATACAACCTCCCGTCCTCTTCACTATGCGAGAAAGGGGGGTTGTATACAGTAAGAAAATTAGCTGTTCGTTACGCTCTGTGCGCTCGCCGCGAAGTCATGTAATCACCGATCAGCAAAGCAGCGATACCTGCCGCCGCAGCTAAACCAATGGCGGTGCGATTATTGATGGTTGTTGATGTATCTGTCTCTTTTTCTTTTACGAGTTGCCCGTGATTACCTTTACGAGGTAATGCAACTGAACCGGTAAAAATAGCACTTTGCTTGTGGTAGACCTTTATTCTATCCTGCAAGGGTATACCAGAATTGCCATCTTCAGTAACCACCGTATGAATATGACTACCAGTTGGAATACTACCCGTAGCAATCAGACGAGCTACCAATCCTTCTATTAGTTTTTCGTACTTCTTAATGATTGGCCGTGCGCCAAACTGATTGCGATCTTCCTTACCTTTGTCGCAACTCATGACAAGTTCGCGCCGTAGTTCAGGAGAGAGCGTGATATGAAATCCCTTATCGTGATAGCTTGTCGCATTTGTCTTATCAATATAATGTTCTAGTATTTGCTCTAGTTGTTCGTCTTCCATTTTTTGAAAAACAATTGCTTCATTGATTCGACCTATGAGCTCTGGACGTAAACCACTCTTAGTTATCAGTGCGTTGATAACTGCCTCTTGGTATCTTTTATTTTCAGTGGTTTTATCGAGCTGATTGGGCTGAAATCCTGCTGGATTTGTCGTCTTATTCCCCTCCGTCACACCAATGTTGCTCGTCATAATGACAATACTATTTCTAAACGATACCTTTTTACCGTCTTTCAGTAGTGTTAGCTCGCCTTCATCACATATCTGTAATAGCAGATTGTGGAGAGCTGGAGCACCCTTTTCAACTTCATCAAACAACACAACACTCCGTGGCCGTTCAATCTTTTTCCGATCAAGCATAGGTGCTTGCTCGCGTCCGACGTATTCCGGTGATGCACCAAGTAGTGCTGATACACGATGATTCTCGCTAATTTCTGAACAATTGATGGCCATCAGTGCGTCCTCGTTACCATGCAGCAAACGACTCAATACCTTGGCTGTTTCACTTTTACCAGTACCCGTCTGACCAAGAAGCATCAGTACAGTTATAGGTCGATTAGGGTTACGAAAATCCTCTCGGTAAAGTGCCGTAACGAGGCTTTCCAATGCAGCCGGCTGGCCAATAATTTCCCTTTTCAAGCCTTCTTCAATGTAGGCAAGCGGTCGCTCGTTGCCTTCTTCGGCAAGATCAAACTCCTCCAGCAAGAAGCCTTCTTCAGCAGTCTCGTGGTGCAATTGTTCGTCGATAAACTGATACGAATGTGGCTCTTCGCCTTGCTTCTCGTGTTTTGCCATACACCCTCCTATGATGCTATACATAGTGAGCGAAACATAAGCATATTGTCAAGCAAGAAACTGTTGTATTTTGAGCTACTAAGTGGCGTTCGCTGGAACTTTTACCATCTTGAGTGTCTTGATCTTTTTTGCCAGTTCAGAAATCTTGTCCCATGATGAGCCATCTGACATAACAGTTAACGCGTAAGCACCGTAGTTGGAGTCGTAGATAATCGCCGTATCGTTGTGTATGGTATCTGATTCACCAATAATATGGGAAACTTCGTTCACGCCTGCTCCTGCCGGAATACCATCATTGCTGCGTGATGCACGAACAGTACTGAGTATCTTCTGGCCACCCTGTATTCTGGCGATCTGATTCTTATACAGGCCAACCATGACTTTCTGCAGATCGGCAGCAGACGTCTTAGTGTCATCGCCTGCAAACACAGTATTTGCAAGACCTAGCTCACTACCACGAGAGGCAAGCTTGGCATAGCCGAAGTAGTTGTAAAAGCCTTTTGTACAACCCTGATCAGATCGTTGCAGCATCAGCTTAAAACAGTCCTCGGCATCGGTGTCGCCGCTAATGGGATCAACTGGCCGAGCAGTGCCTGCGTACTGCTCCATGACATAAGTGTAGGCAAGATAGAGTGAATGAATACCTGCTGCTACCATCGGTGTTGCCGCATTATATGAAGCGCTGCGCAGGTGACGAACACCACTGAGTTCCGTAAATGCGAGTCCCCATGTTCCGGGATTGTCCTGAGCATACTGAGCAAGCAGCGCTGAGAATCCATTACTCGTCGGCGTATAGCTGCGCGTATACTGCGTCGTTGGTCCAACCACCATTGTCACACCTACAGCTTGTTGAATCTTGTTGTTAATATAGTCTTCTACCGACTGCTTGATTTTTGGCACATCAAGATCCCGCCCATTCGCGCCGTTCACGCGGGACGTTTCCTGAAAGTCCAGCGTACTTACTTTGCTAATACCTGGTTTTTTAATGAGCTGAGCGGCGATACCTTGGTCAAGATAATCCTTCATACGGTCTACGTTGACGCTAAACTTCAGACTCGCCTGTTGGTTGGCGCTATTATCGATAGACTGCACCGGTACATCAGCCTTGAAGTCCAGCCAGCTCAGGACAACTCGTCCTGGAATATTGTCGGTAGAGCTATCAACCTTAATTGGCATCGGTGTACTAAGTCGACCGTTCAATTTTGCCGCCAACTCTCTTGCCATATCATCAGTCACCGGTGCCGGTGTTTCATTAATAGCAATGCGCACGTTATTGTCTTTGTTTGAATCCGGCTGTACTTGTGCAAGAGTCTGCTGGAATTCCGTCATGTCACACTTACCGCCAGTAATTGACGGCACTAACTGGAGCTGACTATCGACAAGTTTTAGCGTTGCATTCTGTGGTGGAATACTACAGTCCGTACCTACCTTGCTCTGTGTGTAGTCAGCAATTTTATTCTTGTCATAGGTATAGGCTATCTGCCCCGGCTTTTGAAGTCCCTGAACCCACCAGATAGACGATGGAACAAACCTCAGCCAAAACGGATAGTCGAGTGTCGCTACGCGTGCGTTGTTATCAGTTCCTATGCCAACTTCACTCATTTTAGGCTTTAGGAATGCCGCATCGTTTTTGCCAAAGTAAATCTTGAGTTCCAGATTGCCGTACTCACCGTCCAGTTTCTTGGCCGCATCTTCTTTGCGCAGACCGCCAATATCAACACCGTCCAACTTTGTACCGGGTATTAGCTTGCTTGCAGGATAGACTATCTGAAAGATCATTTCGCCAAGCACTAAAAGAGCGATAAAAATAACAAGCAATAATTTCCAGTGCCGTTTGAACCAATAGTCAACCACCATAGCATTACCGGTGCTTGGACCAGGATTCATGGTTGGATACGTGTTGGGGTTCATACCACCGTTCGGACCATCATACATATCGTCATAAATTATAGTTTATGCTTATGCTTTTGTGAACAGCTGAGCCATTAGCTCGCCCTCCACGCCTCTATCTGGCGTGTTAATTCCGCAATCGTTCCCCAACTGCTGCCATCGGTCATGATGACAAGCACGTAGGTACCGGTCGGGCTATACACTATGGATGCATCGTGCAGCAACGCATACAGAAAGCCCACTTTGTCTGCCACCGTACCACTTGCTCCGGCCGGGATACCCTGGCGATAGATGTTACGCTTCATGGCTGAAAGAAGTGTGTTAGTACTGCTTGGCGAAAGCAACTGCCCTGTCTGTAGTGCACCCAGGAACATCGCTTCATCAGCTGGTGTCGACTGGATATAGCTACCCAGGAATGAGCTCTTCGTCAGTCCGATAGCACGGAGTTCATTCGTGAGTGTTGAGTACCCAATTTTTGTCAGCATTGCTTTTGCGCAGGCATTATCAGACTTCACAATCATGTCGTCAAAACACTTTGTCAGGTCGCGGCCGCCATCAATTTGATCAGACCAGTGCCACTGGCCAGATTCAATCCTTTTTAGCGCACCGTAAGCCACAAATAACTTATACGTGCTGGCTGTTTCAAAAACTCGTGTGTCATTGTAGCCGGCATGACGACCTGCACCACTCAGCTCAGCATAGCTCACACCAAACGTACCAGAGTGTGCTTCTGCAAACTGCTGCAGTAGTGCTGCCAACCCCGTATCTGTTTTGGTATAGGTGCGTATATACGACTTAGTCGCTGCAACTGGTTTTGCCGGTGCGCTCAGTGGTGTTGTATCGCCGCCAAGCCACTTATTGAGTTGCGCGAGCATTGCATCCGTATCGAGCGTCTGTCCGGTTGCACCAAAGACTTGATCAACCACGGTGAAGTCAAGCGTTGTGATACGGCTCACACCTGGCTTGACACTGATTTTTGGTGTTAGTTGCTTGGTGAAAAATTCAGCAGACCGGCCAGCATTCACCGTCGCCGCCAAGCCACTATCCGGCGCAGCAAAGTCTAGCCATGACAACAGCTCATTTTGCGGCACAGTCACTGTTTCGTTACCCGCTTTGATCAATACATTTTTTGTCCTGTCAGTCACTTGGTGCATAAACGTTCGTGCTTCGTCATCATGAATTTTCGCCGGATGCTGATCCATAGGTACGCGCACTGTGGTATTGGTCAGTCGTGGAGCTATAGTCGTCAGCAATTTTTGGACATCTTCTAGTTTGCAGGTTCCCCCGTCGATAGCCGACACAATTTGCAGCTTATTATCCTTATATAGCAAGGTCGCATTTTCGGCTGTGACAAGGCACGACTGCCCAAGTTCCTTTTTCACATATGTATCTACTTGCGCCGAGTCATGTTTATAGCTTGGGGCTGGTGATGGTAGCACAGCATGTACCCACCATAAAGATGTCGGTACGAGTCGCAACCAAAGAGGGTACGCAGCTGCATCAACCTGCGGCTTCGTATCAATTGTCATGCCTAAATCAGCCGGCTTTGGCTCTCGATACGGTTTGGGACTCGTACCAAAATACAATTTAATCGGCTGGTTTTTATATTTGTCATTGAGAAGCTTGATCGTCTCGTCGGCCGACTTGTTGCCAACCGCCACGCCGTCAATCGTTTCATACAGCGGTAGATTACTCCAGGGAAATATGAGTTGTACAACGATCAGTACACCGATGACCGTACCAAAACCGTAGAGACTCAGCCTACGCCAATGTTGGCGAAGATACCCCTCTGTCAAAGCCCCGTGGAGCTGTTTCATGTGTTCTATTATATCAATTTTCGAGAAGTTCTAATGCTTTTCTGAGAATTTCAAGCGCATCCTCAGGTGTCTCATTCGCCGTGCGTCGTGCAATCTCCGTACGTAACCACGCCAGGTGTCCGTCATCTTCGGTTGACTCTTCATGCGCAAGCCGGATCGAGCGAGCAGACTTATCCTTTTTGATCAGATAACCCTTCGCAATAAGTCCGTCCACGTGCACCGCTACTGTCGAAACCGATTTATAACCAAGCGCCGCCATCACTTCCCTGTAGCTCGGTGCATAATTATGTTCATCCAAAAAGTCGCTGATAAACTGCAGCAACTCTTGCTGCTTTTTAGTGGTTCTTTCTTGTGCCATATCCCGATCCTATCGCAATTGCTGCTAGTCCCCACCACACGATACTCACCGTATCGTCTGCCCATACTGGTAAGAATAGTCCGATGATTCCAAGACCCACACCACTGGCAAATACACCAAGTGCAAGCACGCTTGCACGGCGATGCCATAACCGTCGCAGCACCTCAACAAACAGCGCAACAAACAATAACAATCCCGCCCAGCCCACTTCGTGCGCAACAAACAAATATTGGTTCTCGATAATCAGAGGATCACTACCACCAAGCGAGGCCGAACCGGTACTGCCGACGCCATCACCAAACGGTTGACGAACAACCATTCCCAGCCCATCAATGACTGAACTGGCATGTCCGGCATTGGAATCAACCAGCGCACCCGTTGTTGGATTATCGTGCAGAATGACATTTGATACAAAATAGCTCCCGCGAAACGCAAAGAATAATCCAGCAATACCTACCACTATCGCCGTCAGCGACAAAGCTGCACGCCAACGCATTTTCGCCGTCAGTGGCACAATCATCGCAACGAGTAATGCCGCTACCGCACCAATCAAACTACTACGTGAAAAGCTCACACCGAGCGTCAGACCAGCCGCCAGTGCGGCAGCACCCAATAGCCACCAGTCGCGCACTTTCAGCTTGCGGCGAATTGCAGCAGCCGCCAAAAGCCCCAATACAATGACCGCGTAGGCACCAAGTGGATTTGGTCCGCGCAGCGTACTGTTGATACGAACAAATGACGGATTTTCGTCGACTAGCAAATACGGTGCAATTGTATCCTTGCTATAACCAATATGCGTCAACACATCACGAGGCAGTACAAATAGTTGCAGCAGTGCAAAGCCCAGCACTACAACCGCACCAGCAGCAAATACTCTGACAAATAGTTTTCTATACCGCGGCAATAGCCTGATCGTGCCATAGGTCACGACAAAAAACAGCACATAGCGCAGGTCAATCAAAAGTCCGGCACCAGCATGCGACAGTCCGTTCTGGAACACACCCATCATCACAAAATGCAGTCCGGCATATACCAGACTCAGTTGCATCAAGCGATCTTCGAGCAACTCGTTGATCTTTTTGCGGCGGACAGCAGTCATAATCATCAGCACCAATGCCACACCCATCAAGATTTCTTTCCAGGCTTTGATGTACTGCACCTCGTGCGGCCAAATCGTTCCTAGCCATACCGTTAGTGGTGCATGCACCACTATGCCCGCAGCAACAACCAGCAATATCCCTACCAAGATCCGCTCAACAAGGTTATGCTTCATACCTTCAGTATACCTCATCTTCTCTGGAGAAATGGTATAATAACCACCATGCCGACAAAGAATACAAAGTTCTACAGCCTTATCCTCGTTCTGGCAGATATGTTCACATTGCTTGTCGCATTCTTGCTGGCCTATGTTTTGCGAGTCCAGTATGACAATCGTCCGCTTGTTGCACCAGTCTATGCCTTTGAATACACCATGGCATTTCTGACTATGCTCCCTTTATGGATCATCATTTTTGCCTCACTCGGACTCTATAATGCTCAGACGTATAATCGCCGCCTCATCGAGTGGAGCAAGATTGCACTTGGCGCATTCATAGGAATCCTCATCATCATTGGATGGGAATATATTAGCGGAAAACACTTCTTCCCAGCTCGCCTTGTCGCCTTTTATGCCCTTGCCGGTTCGTTCTTGTTACTGTTATTTGAGCGCGAGATATTGCGACTTATTCGCGACTTGCTATTCCGTTATGGTCGCGGGGTCAGCCGGGTACTCATCATTGGTAACAGTGATGCAACGCGCGACATCGCCGAAAACTTGTCTCATACTAGCGAAAGTGGTTACCAAATTGTTGCTATCGCCGGCCCGGCCAAGGTCGTACCCGAAGGACTCAGGGTGGAGCATTTTACGACGGTCGAGTCTGCGTTGAAACGCGTCGTCGATCTTCGTATCACCACCATTATTCAGACGGATCTCTACGACAGCGCCGAGCGTAATCAGCGCATACTTGGTGCCGCACAGATTCATCACATCAGCTATAACTTCATACCGGGCGAGCCAGAATTCTATACCGGCAAAAATACCGTCGATGTTTTCCTGGGTTACCCCATGATCACTGTCAGTCAAACACCGCTTATCGGCTGGGGCGCCATCACCAAGGGAATTTTAGATCGCCTTGCAGCACTCGTTGCCATCATCCTCTTATCACCCGTTTTTCTCATTCTTATAATCCTGCAAAAAATTCTTAATCCAGGGCCCGTCTTTTATATCAGCAAGCGCCTCAGTCGTTTTAGCCAGCCTGTGCAACTCATCAAATTCCGCAGTATGCGTCCCGAATTCGGTAAGCAAGATGCCGCCGATGAATTCCGTGCTATGGGTCGCGAAGATCTCGCCAGGGAATATGAGGAAAAGCGCAAGGTCACAAATGACCCACGCATCACCAGCTTTGGCAATTTCCTACGCTCAACATCACTTGACGAACTACCGCAGCTATTCAATGTCTTAAGGGGTGATCTTAGTCTCGTTGGCCCGCGCCCTATTCTGCCGCAGGAATCCAGATTCTCACCCGCCAAAACTGCGCTACTACACAGTGTCAAATCCGGCGTTACCGGACTTTGGCAGGTTTCTGGTCGTAGCAATTTGTCGTTTGAGGAACGCATTGAACTCGAGGTATTTTACGCACAAAACTGGTCATTCTGGCTCGATATCAAAATCCTTTTCAAAACCATCGCCGTCGTCTTTCGTCGCACCGGTGCTAAGTAACAACGGCCAAATGTCGTTCGTTGGTTGGATCAAATTTACCCTGCAATAAAAATTCCATAATTTCACCAATCGATTCACCATCATTGAGACGACTCTCAATATATTGTCCCTGGAGTATAAATCCCTTGTGATACGAAACATCCTTAGTAAACACGCCTATGTATTTATCGCCGCGAGTTCCACGAAAAATCCTATTAACATGCGCATAGACATCAGCCTTTATAGCCTCGTCTGTTTTCTTATCTTTCGTACGTTTTTCATTACGTAACCTCTCACGAACCATTGCATATTCTAACAACTCTTTACGACTATGCATGCGGCCATCTATCTGACCTAACGCTAGGGCTATATCCGTGTACCTGTCTACATTCTTCTCTGGAACTTCTCCGGTCGTAGCATACTCAAAGAACACACCCAAACCTTCCTCGGCATCCAAATAACCGGGCAATCCGGTCGCTAATTCTTGAGAGACCTTACCGCCATTTTTTCCGCGTAAGGCATGTACTAAAACTTCATGGCTAAATAATCCCCGAAGCTTTTTACCACTAATTGGGGCACGGCGCATACCTACCGATATCTTTTTCTCACCAGCCGCAACACTCAGCTGATCTCTCTCATCATTTCTTACAACCGTCCACTCATTCCAACCATCATCTATCTTACGTAGCTCATCTAATCCATGGCTAAACCGTTTATATATCTCTTCTGCACTTACAGCTTCGTCGTCATTTAAGCCCTCTGTCAATGCTGCAAATACACTGCCGTATTCATGTATCAAATATTTCTCAACTTCAGCCGCCGCGTGTTCAAATTCCCGCTCTGGTTTACTATCACTCGTTTCAATCGAAAAGCTCTTCAGAAGCTTACGATATTCATCCGCTAGTCGACCATTACTTTCCTCTAATATAGATGTGGCTTGCGCGACCACAAGCTTCTTTGCATAATCCTCTTCCGGTTCACCAAGCAATTCACGCGATGCTTTCGTATATCTATTTGACCACGTCTTTATGCTTTCCGGTTTTTGTACCGTATTAACCATAGCAGCTGTTGCTACTAAATAGTGATTAGCTAATTGACGTACTGCTGCGTCTTCCTCAAGTGAACCCTCTGGGGTATCCCAAACTTCATTTATGCGCGCATATTCATATGGGGCATTCTTATCATTGTATTCATCAATTTTAGTATATTTCAGAACCTCTTCATGCGATGATTCTGCCGAGGGTGCGATCGGCTTTAAAATCAATACATTTGGGGTTTTAACCATAGTAACATTATAGCATAAAAGTTATGCTTTGTAAATGAGTTACAATAGAGGTAGAAGGAGATCCGAGTGGCAGAACCGACCAAAAGTCCAAAAATCGCAATCGTTGCCGACTGGCTGACAAACATGGGTGGCGCTGAGCGCGTTGTTTTAGCACTGCACGAGGCATTTCCCGATGCGCCCATTTACACCAGTACCTATGTGCCGGAAAAAATGCCAGCTTTTGCCGGACTTGATATTCGCACTACCCGTTTACAGCATCTGCCTGGACCTTTGCGTAAACTTCATAAATTCTTCCCCATGCAGCGAGTGCGGGCATTTCGCGATCTGGATCTGAGCGAATACGACATCATCATTAGTAGTTCCAGTGCCGAAGCAAAACAGGTGCGCAAAACCAGACCGGATCAAGTACACATATGTTACTGCCACACACCCATTCGCTACTATTGGTCACACTATGACGAGTATCGACGCGACCCTGGCTTTGGTAAGCTCAATTGGCTCATCCGTATGACTATGCCGTTTTTTGTACCACCGCTCAAAAAAGCCGACTATGATGCGGCACAAAATGTCGACGTTTTCGTTGCCAATAGTACTGAAGTTCAAAAACGTATCAAGAAATATTATGGTAAGCCATCGACAGTTATTCACCCGCCTGTCGATGCTGATCGTTTTACACCAGCACGCGAACGCAGTAACTACTACGTCACACTTGGTCGCCAGGTACCGTACAAACGCATTGATCTCGCAGTAGCTGCTGCAACTGAACTCAAGATTCCACTGCGTGTCTACGGCGATGGCAGCGAACATCAACGATTGGTTGATATGGCTGGACCAACTATTGAGTTCTTCACTGATCGCCAAACTGACGCAGCAGACGCAGCAGTCACAGAAGCACTCAACCATGCTCGTGGTGCTATCTTCCCGGCAGAGGAAGACTTCGGTATTGTCGCCGTGGAAGCGCTCGCCGCAGGTGCGCCAGTTATTGCTCTCGATCGTGGCGGTGCAAAAGATATCGTCGATGAGGGTGTGAGTGGTGTACTGTTCCGCGATCAAACAACAGAGTCACTCACCAATGCAATCCGTCATGCAGAAACCCTCAGCTTTCTACCCGGCACCCTCAGGCGTAAAGCAAAACGTTTTGACAAAACACTCTTCATTACGAAAATCCGCAAAGTTGTCCGTGATAACTGGCACGTATAGAACAATTCCATTGCAGCTTCTTCGATAACTACGATACGGTATGATGGTGAGTGATGACTATCCAAAAGATAAAGACGCTTCTACAAACTGACGTAGGTATCACTTTGCTCATCGCTCTTAGCTGGCAAGTTGTCATGACAATTCTTGGTGCTTTGTATAGGCAACATGGTGGAGTACTTGATCATACGATAATCTGGGACGGTACCTGGTATCTGAATATCATCCAGGACCATTATGTACACAACCAAGCATCGGCGGTGTTTTATCCGCTCTTCCCCGGAATAGTCCAGTTATTACATACGTTATCATTTGGTCTGTTGTCATATTCATTTATTGGGCTGCTTGTAAACACCGTGGCGTTGTGGTTCGCACTCTGGGGGCTTACTGTTATCGCCCAAAAGTTTACTATCAAACGACGATTCTTGGTTGTCGGATTCTTTCTCCTTGCACCTACAGCCATCTTTCTCCACCTGTTTTATACCGAAGCCCTATTTGCCGCACTTGGTTTCTGGGCTTATGCATTTGCCCTGCAAAAACGCTGGCTCTGGGTCGGTATCATGCTCGCACTCCTGACTGCTTGTCGTCTGCCATCCCTTCTGTTCGTTTTACTATGCGCTCTTGAATACTGGCGCTCCTATTCATGGAACATAAAACGCGCCATAAACAAAAATGTGCTTTACTTCCTTCTGGCACCGATTGGTTTCATGGCCTATGGACTTTACCTGCTTGCGCTTCGCGGCGACTTTTTTGCAATGTTCCACGCCTACAAAGTCACACAAGACTGGGCATACCAAGTTTTCCAGCCAAACTTCCTCCACACCATCGGGCGCGCGACACTTGAAACTATCCACGCCGTCATAGGCAAACGTCCATTTGATAGCGATATTTTTATCAACCATGCACTACCATTACTCGGTATATTCACGCTGCTGGCTTGTTCTCTCTATCTACTATATAGAGTTCGTAAACGCGGCATACCACTCGGTATTGTTGGCTTGGTCTCGATTGTATTTTTCACACTCAACAATAATCTTGTTTCAGTGCATCGCTACACACTGCCCTGTCTAGGAATTTACCTTGTCATAGTCATGCTTTATGAAAAGCATCGTAAACTACGGCCTGTAATAATCAGCGTAGGTATAGCGGCTGCACTATTGCAGTGTTTCTTATTAGCACTGCTTTTCAACGGCACATTCATCGGTTGATTGTTGTTATTCGACGGTTACACTTTTCGCCAAATTACGTGGTTGATCGACATCATTACCACGAGCAACTGCAACATAGTAGGCCAGCAGTTGAGAAATAACATTAAAGAGTAGTGGTGTCAGCAGTGTCAGTTTGGTATTGATACGGATAACCGTCTCGGTCGATAGTCGTCGCTCTGTATTGGTAATCACTATGGCATGCGCACCACGAGCATTCATCTCGATCAGGTTGCTCTGCGTTTTTTCATACAGCCAGTTATCTAGCAGGTAGCAAACCTCAAAGAACCGGTCGTCAATCAGTGCAATTGGTCCATGCTTCAGCTCGCCGGCCGCATAGCCTTCAGCGTGTACGTAGCTCACTTCTTTTAGCTTCAGCGCACCTTCAAGTGCAATCGGATACGCCGTATCCCGACCAACATAGAGTGCGTGGTCATAGTTTGCATATTTTTTGGCAATTTTTTCTACTTCACCAGCATGCTTTTCAAGTACTTTCTCGATTTCACGCGGCAGGGCATCAAGTTCGGTGATGTATTCACCTAGCTGTTTGGTGCTCGTACCCTTCGCCTGAGCAAGCATCAGACCGAACAGTACAATAGCCGCAACCTGTGATGTAAATGCCTTGGTGCTAGCAACGCTAATCTCAGCACCCACATGGACATAGACACCACCGTCAACTTCACGGGCAATCGTAGAGCCAACCGCATTCACCACACCCAGACAGCGCACACCGCGACGTTTTAGTTCCTGCAGACATGCCAGTGTATCGGCAGTCTCACCACTTTGGCTGACAATTAACGCTACCGTACCCTCGGGTACATGGAATGATCGATAGCGCAGTTCGCTGGCAACCTCAGACGAAAACGTCACGCCATCAGCAAACTGTTCGATAAAATACCCCGCCATGAGTCCTGCATAATATGCAGTGCCACAGCCAACAATCATGACATGCTTTACGGATCGTAGATCCTTGTCCGACATATTCAGGCCGCCTAGTTTCGCAGTCAGTTTCTGAGCATTGACGCGGCCGCTGAGTGTCGAGCGCAAGCTATCGGGCTGTTCATAGATTTCTTTCAGTAGGAAATGGTCGTAGCCTTTCTTCTGTATCGACTGTAGATCAAGTTCAAGTGTCTCGACTGTTGCATCAATCGTGCGTGCATCAATATCTGACAGTTCCACGCCATCACGTGTACATAATCCAATCTCTCCATCACTTAAATACACCACTTTATCGGTGTGTCCTACGAGTGCTGATGCATCACTGGCAATATACATCTCACCGGCACCAACACCGAGAATCAGCGGGCTTCCTTTACGAGCTACGACGATCTCTTCAGGTTTCTTGACACTGAGTACAGCAATACCATAGGTACCAACGACAGTTTTCAATGCGCCGCGAACAGCTGCTAGGAGGTCGTGACTTTTCTGGTACAAATAGTCCACCATCGCCGCTAATACTTCAGTATCCGTATCACTTTTGAAATCGTAGCCGTGTTTTTTCAGTTCCTCTTTTAGATCCTGATAGTTCTCTATAATTCCATTGTGAACTAAAAATATATCACCTACTTCATGGGGGTGTGCATTACGTTTGCTCGGTGCACCATGAGTCGCCCAGCGTGTGTGGCCTATACCAACAGTATCTGCAGTAGTGTGTTCGGTCACCTTTGCTTCAAGTTCTGCAACTTTGCCCTTCGCACGCAGTAGCGTATCTTTACCTTTTGAATCCAGCGTTACGATTCCGGCGCTGTCGTAGCCTCGATACTCTAGTCGTTTTAGGCCACCAACCAAAATAGGTTGCGCCGATTTACTACCAATATATCCTACAATTCCGCACATGAAGCATTTCCTTTCGGCTTGCTATTTACCATAAGCAGCCTGCTTCATTATATGTGTTTTTAGGAATTTATGTAAAATGTATAAATTACAATGATATTAAAAGCTTACTGATTATACGGTGCTATAATGGCATCTATGGCAAAACAAGGTGAGAGGGAATACTTTGAAAAGATTGGCAAAGACGGAGTTGCTTTTACGCTTCACAAGCCTTTTTCCGATCCAAATAACATCGGCGCTCTACTGCACGATATTGGTGCGGTGCTGTCACTCCTTCCTCAGCCACCCGCTAAGATCTTAGATCTAGGCTGTGGATCCGGATGGACGAGTTCATTCTATGCCAAGACTGGATATAATGTCACTGGTGTTGATATAGCGCCAGATGCCGTATATGCCGCCCAAAAGCACTTCGCCGACATCCCAAATCTTCAGTTTGTCAGTAAAGACTATGATGAAATCAAGTACAAGGGTGTATATGATGCAGTCATCTTCTTCGATTCTCTTCACCATGCCGAAAGTGAAGCCGCTGCGTTATCCGCCGCTTACCGCGCACTTAAACCGGGCGGTCTGTTAATCGCTTGCGAGCCGGGTGTCGGTCACAGTAAATCACCCTCATCGATCGAAGCCGTCGAGAAATACGGCGTCAATGAAAAGGACATGCCACCAAAATTGCTCAAAAAATTCCTGAAAGAAGCGGGTTTTGCATCAATACACACATACGCCTATCCGGCAATCACCCACCGCGCTCTTTATAAGCAACGAGGGGGAGTGGTTGGAAAGCTTAGAGGTATCGCCCTTATTCGTGGTGCAACTGTTGGATACATGGCGACACTCGCGCGACAAAACCACGGAATCGTGGTAGGATACAAACCTAAATAGTTATTTTACTTCGCGTGACCTAATGCTTGATTGATTCGTGTTGACGAATCAGCTTTTTCTGTGCCACCAACACCAAATACCATCTCTATATTATAGTCGCGGCAAACCTGAGTTTCCGGCACTTCCTTTTCCGACGCACGATCGCCACCATTAGCGAACGTTAGTGTGTCATCAGGGTGTTGAATTGCAATCATCTGCAATGTTTTGACGCAGGTTGGATCTTCATCAATAGCTATAACAACATCATCAACCATACGTAGTGCTCCGATTAATCGAGCACGATTCTGCTCATTCAGTATCACCTTACCTTTTTTTATTACCTGCTGGATGTCATTGTTCACAACAACTATCAGCTTATCACCCATGAGTGCAGCTGCTTCAATCATGTCTAGGTGACCACCATGTAATGGGTTAAAAAATCCGCTAACAATAACTACTTTCATGTAACCCAGTATACAACGAAATAAATGAGCTATCTTGTTAATAATGATAAAATATATTCATGAATATATTCGTCACTGGGGGAGCAGGCTATATCGGCAGTCATGCTGTCATAGAATTGATCAAGGCTGGTCATTCGGTCGTCGTTGCCGACAACCTAAGCAACGGTAGTCGCGAATCGCTTAATCGAGTAAAAGGAATTGTCGGACAAGAAATTCCCTTTTATCAAATTGATATACGAGATAACGACTCTGTTGAAAAACTATTTAGCGAGAACTTATTCGACGCCGTTATTCATTTTGCCGGCCTCAAGGCGGTTGGTGAATCAGTCCAAAAACCACTTGAATACTATCGCAACAACATCGACTCAACACTAACTCTATTGGAGGTTATGCGAAACCATAACGTCAAGAAACTGGTTTTTAGTTCATCTGCAACCGTCTACGGTGATCCAGAGAAACTACCGCTCATAGAAACAAGCCGCGTTGGCATAGGTATCACAAATCCCTACGGCCAGACAAAATTTATGATTGAGCAGATTTTACGTGATGTTTGCACTGCCGATCCTGAATTTGAAATTACCCTGCTTCGCTATTTCAATCCTGTCGGTGCTCATAAAAGTGGTCTCATCGGCGAAGATCCTGGTGGTATTCCTAATAATCTTCTGCCCTATGTTACACAGGTAGCCGTCGGCAAACTGGAAAAGGTTCGTGTATTTGGTGATGACTGGAACACACCAGACGGAACGGGCGTCCGCGATTACATCCACGTAATCGATCTGGCCAAAGGCCACATTGCGGCATTAGATCATTCGAAGCCGGGTGCTCATGCGTATAATCTTGCAACCGGCAGAGGCGTCTCTGTCCTTGAATTAATTTCTACACTTGGCAAAGCTGCCGGAAAAGAAATCCCCTATGAAATCGTCGGCCGTCGTCCCGGTGACATTGCTTCTTGCTATGCGAGCCCTGCAAAAGCCAATAGGGAATTAGACTGGAATGCTGAGCTAACTATCGAAGAGGCCTGTGAGGATTCTTGGCGCTGGCAATCACAAAACCCAGATGGGTATAGCACGACTGAAAGATCTTAAAGTATCACTTCATGAAATTTTCCCTTACAAGCGGCTCTAAACTAGTGAAATCAATTATTAAAATTCTTAAAGAACCGATTGTGATATCGATTTTGCTCTCAAGTGTCTTTACTGTTTTAGTCATGAGACACAACGCAAGCACGGCATTCACACCAGCTTCCGATCCATCAATCTATAAACTTTCAGTCCTCCTAAAGGCTGGATTTTGGGCTGTCTTTACAATAATCATCTACGCGCTTCTTGCTTTTTACAGGCAGCTGCGCTCAGGTGATATCTTTTTTAAACGCTGGCTGATATATGCTTCAGTCTACTTTTTTATCCTCTTTATAGTACTGCTCCTCGTCTATCCCGGTCATTGGGTCTGGGATGAATTTAATATCTTAGAGGTTGTCAAAACCTATACACCTTACTCTTGGCAGAATTACTTTACAAATATCTACTACACTTTTTGTCTTTTTATATTCCCAAGTGCGATAAGTATCATCCTTATACAGGTGACTCTTATATCAATTATCGTCGGCTACGTAACGGCCGTTGCAAGATCTCTCATCAATAACCGTTTCGTCCCCGCTATCTTGATCCTCCTGTTTTGTCTTCCCCCTATACTTATCAATAACCTCTATCCTCTTCGAATCACCCTCTATAGCTATGCGGAAGTTGCACTATTCGCCTATCTTCTCAATTCATATGTAAAAAACAAGCTGCGTCTGACGCCGCACGCAATGATGTTCTTGTTCTTTCTAATAGGTATCCTTTCATTTTGGAGGAGCGAGGGGATATACTATCTCGCTTTAATACCCATACTTATGGTTTATGGCGGGATAATAGATAGGGATAACTGGGGAGAATTTAAAACACATGCCGTCCTTATGCCCGGTTACGTCATACTTGCTATCCTCGGACTTATCACATATTTGTCCAATGATCCTCGATACGCAATAACCACAATGATAAACCCGCTTTCCATAATGGTTCACGATCCTTTACGCGGTTCGCAAACAAAAGAGAAACTCGCAGATATGGAAAAAACTCTTAATATGGATATTCTTCGTCAATATCCAAGTTATACTGAGATTCCTTCCTACTGGAAAGATGTTCTTCGTCCCGACTACGCAAACAACCTTAAGAGCTTCCGTTCGGACTATCTGTACATCATTGCACACAACCCAGACTACTTTTTAAAGGCCCGGGCAAAGACATTCTTGGCAACAAATGGATTAACTAAAGAATATCCGCCCGTTCTGCCCGTAGGTTTATTGGGACGGGATGATGAGTTAACCGCAAATGAACAAGTCGTCGCCCGGCGGTTTGAGAATACCAACATACTAACAACGCCCATAAACCCTTCTTTGAAACAAACTGTTACGAGTTTTCTTCTTGGTATTAACGAAAAGGATAGGCTTACTATCTTTGGACATTTGTTTTGGAACCTCTTTCTACCGATAGCCTTACTCGCAGCAATCTTAATCCACTCAATAGTAAAACGTCGCTTTTTCTGGACTACAGCCTCTCTGCTTATACTGCTGAGGGTACCTATTATTTTTATCACGGCACCGGCAAGCTATTTCATGTACTATCTTCCTGTCTATATAAGTGGGTTCACTCTTGCTGCACTTTATCTGTTTATGTACCGTCTGCCTATATTCGACCATCCGAGAAAGAGGCACGTCCGTGGCCGTAACTAAAAGGCCTGCGATATTCTTGCTTGTCGGCATA
This sequence comes from uncultured Candidatus Saccharibacteria bacterium, assembly GCA_964480675.1. Lineage (GTDB taxonomy): Bacteria > Patescibacteriota > Saccharimonadia > Saccharimonadales > Saccharimonadaceae > UBA2112. The sequence continues at coordinate 232,527 of CAYZPD010000003.1, read as the reverse complement.
GTTAATACCCTTATTGACTACCTGTTTTACACTTTTCTTACGCAGGTAATGTTCAAACACGAATCGTCAATCGCCTTAGCGGGTATTATCTCCGGTACCGTCGCCTTAGCAATGGCGTTTACAACGCACAGTTTCATTACTTGGAGAGGTAAAGATATTTCACGCCGTACTGTCATCAAATTCATAATGATAACTGGCTTGGGAATGTGGATTCTACGTCCTGTTTTGCTCGTGTTTTTTTTGAACTTCTACGGATTGTACAATTTGGTATACTTACTCGCAGAATCACTTCAAATTCCCCTGCAATATAGTTTTATTGCCAATACGGGTGCCTTCGGTTTTATGGCTATAATCTTGTTGATGTATAACTATTTAACTTACGATAGATTCGTGTATAAAGATAAGTTTGCTACTGATACTGATCATAAAAATCATTGAGAGTCTTAACTCCTGCAGCATACATAGAAAGTGTTAACTGTGGGTCCTGATATACCTGATGCTTCAAGCGTCGAATCAGTAATACGCCCGCATGAAACAGAATAGCTCGCTGTTCTTCTTTGGTGAGGTATTTTTTAGAAAGATCATTCCGCACATAGTTACATAGTTGCACATATCGTGACGATCGTTGATCATTATACGAAATGCTGCCGTCTTCGCCGAGTACTGCCGGATCGGTACTTCTAAAAAGAAATTCATACCCGCAATAGAGTGATTGCATGTTCTTACCAAAGTCGAACACTCTACCGTTTATAATGTTACCGTCCGGTGCGGGATCAATAACCGTTACATGGTGAGTCTTCTTATCAACAAGAATATTATCTACTGCAACATCCCCATGCACATCGCCCGACGAAGCGTAAGACGAAAGATCTTTCATGATTGTCTTATTACTAAGTATCTTTTCCATTAACACATACGCGTTGATATAGTCTTTGCCATTTATCCTTATGGTGTCTTGATGAACAACTGCTTCGAGGTCACTACTTACACTTAAAGCTTTATCTAGACACTGATAAAAATGCTTGTCTACATATTTTTTAACACCTTTTATATCGACAATTTTTTTAACTTTCTTATGAACAGTCCTGTTGAGTGTGTCCCATGTCTCATCTAAAACCCGTTTTGAGTCTTCAAGTGATGATCTATGCATGTAGTCGAAAAACATCTCATTATCCCGATTATAGTCAAGCTCTATAGCATAAAAATCTTCATCTGACTCTTCACCGAGTGCTTTAACGATGCTCTTATCCTGGTATTTTACAAGCCACTGATATTGAGCATTTAATCGATCCTTTAATTCTAGCGCAATAATTTTTTCCACAAGAACATTATCGTGCTTATTGACGAGGATTGTGATAGCATCTGAACCACCCTTGAAATATCGGAGCAGCCTGAAGTCGCTTCTGCGTTCACGCCTATTAATAATTTTCGAAAGTGTATTGCCATTGAATAGGTTGTCCAAAAACAGATTAAGGTCACTACTGATGTCCCTATTTCTGTGAAGCTTATTAACAAGGTCGCTCGTTTCACCACCCTGTTGAAGCTTGCGCCATGCCGGAACCTTTGAACTAACAAGGCAATATATCCCTACGATACTCATCGGCAATACAAGAAAAGCCCATGTTATCAAAGCCTGAACCTTTATAGCATCACTGGCAGCAAGCTCGTAGTAAATATTCGAGAATGATCCCAGGTTAGCCGGACCAAATGGTATAGAGATTGAAAGGAATGGAATAAACGCATATTTCCCATTTATCATCATGCCTGTAACGGCCACCAACAAAACCCCTACGGAAGCAATGTACAAAAACCACATTATAACCGTCAATAGCCCATACTGTATCATTCGCTTCGATGTTATCGATTGTTGTAAGCCATACATGATAGTCCAGTACTTAAATCTGGTCTGAACCTTGATTTCGTTATTAAACAGCCGAGAAGCTTTGTATATGATTCGCATAAGTGGCGTAAATTCTCCCCTAATTGCAACCAATATCAAGGTGATTACTATAGTAATCACTCCTGCCGTAATAAGATAGGGCGTGATCACATCTGGAAATACATTCAACCATACAAGAATACTTGCGCATATTAGTAGCACTACTAAATCAAATAATCGCTCAATCACAATGATAATGAGCGAGTATCCAAAACTGATCGATTTAATATACGCAACAACATGTGCACGAATTAATTCGCCGATTCTAAAGGGAAAGATGGTGTTGAACAGATAGCCCGTCGACAATGATTTAAACTGTAATCCTAATGAGGTAGACACTGTGGGCTGCATCAAATATTTCATCTTGTACGCTCGGATAGTATGGGCGCAGAACTGTAAAATAAGTGCACTAACGACACCAAATCCAACAATTGGCCAGTTGTATGAACCCTTTACGATTTCCTGTAAATCGGACAGTATCGATGGTGAGAATATCAGAAAGAATACTATGGAAACAATGAAGGGAATGATGAGAATTTTACGTAATGTCATAATATTGAAAAATCACTAACAGTGACCACAGGAATACCAGCCAACTCAGCCGCCTCCACACCGGGTTGAGAGTCCTCAAAAGCGAGCGCCTCTGTCGGCCTACAGTTACAGAGCTTTAGCGCCAATTTATAGCATTCAGGCGACGGTTTAGATTGCTCCACGTCATCTGCCGTAACAATGTAATCAAAGCTATCTTGGAGTTTATGATATTCAAGTACAGCAGCTGCGTTACGCCTCTTTGCTGTAGTAACAAGAACTATTTTATGTTGTTTCTTTAGATAGTGCAAATGTTTTATTAAGTACGCATTCGCGGTCGACTCCTTCACTGTATCTTGATATAACTCTGCTTTGCGTAGTGCTATTTTTTCATAGTCTTCACCCTTAAGCCCCGGAGCAAACCAAGGAAGGAACGTTTTTGCTTGATGGCCGATACTTTTCTGAAACTCTTCATACGTAATGTCAAATCCATATTCGTTGATTGCTTTGTTATATGCAAAATAATTAGCCTTGTGGGTATCGACAAGCGTTCCATCTAGATCGAAGAAGATCGCTTTTATCATTTACGCGAACCTAGATATTCATTAAGCTCTGCGGGGGTGCCGAACGAATTAGATGAATCTACCGTAGCTAGTTTTACCTTCCGACCATCCGCAATCATCTCCGCATACACGTAGGATACATAAAATTCTTTACGCCTCTCCGAAAGACCCTGCTTAATAAGCCTGTCGGCATATTCAACAAAAAGTTGTCCACTTGCAAAGCAATAGGCCCCCCACAGAGCATGATCTGATATCACAACTTTTTCTGCCGTCTCCGTTACAAAACCATCGAGTCCAACCTTTGCATAACTGTATCGCGGATTATCAGACTCAAAACTTAGAAGCACACCATCATACGAAGCGTTTTGTAAAATTTCTTCAACATACGAAAAGTACTCTTTCGACGTGAATTCGAAGTCGCAATCCATAATAATTAATGGGCTTTCTAGGTCAATGAGGTCTCTTGCTACTAATGCTGTTTCGGCTGCGCCACGCGTGTTCGACTCAAGCATGGCCACTCTTGCATCTGGCATAGTTTCCAGAATGGACGTTGCTAGACCATACTCATCCTCGGCATCTTGACGTACAACGAATATGACAGATTTTGGCACATCAATCACATCAAATGAGCCAAGCGCGCGCAGGAACATGCACGTCCCCTCAACCTCAATAAGCGGCTTTGGGGTCGTAAAACCCTCATCGCGAAACCTTTGACCCAGCCCACCCATAGGCAATAGGATTTGGAGTAGTGCTTTTGTCATCGCACCTCCTTACAGGTATAGTCGCTCTCGCGTTTTCCCTTAAGTGACTTTGTTCTTCCAAGTCGCCAAGCTAATAGATTCATTACTGCGGTCTTAAAAATATTTACATTCCGTGCATTCGATACTTGATCTTCCTCTCGCCAGGTAATCGGCACATAAGCAAACGAGACTTTTCTCCGAACTAGGTCAAGTATTAGTTCATAGTTAAATGTTAGTTTATCGGCGAAGTTAAGATAGTTCTCCTTATCCAGATCAGAAAGCGCGAATAAATTCAGACCTGACCCTAGGTCTGTTAGACGTCGAAAAGTCAGCAATGAGTATAGTGTGTTCAATACTTTATTCCCAAGTATCCTTTTAGTGTCATAGCCTATCAGGTGAGACCCCTTACCAAAACGAGACCCTAATATGGTCTGATGTTTCGGATGCTTCAAGCAGTAGTCGACTAGATTATTCGCCTCGTCACTTTTTGCCTGATTATCTCCGTGAAGAATAATCACATGAGTAAACCCAGACTTCTCAGCCCTTAGGAACGCCACTTTATGCGTGCCTCCTAAATTATAGTTGTCTGTGTTCTGGAGAATTTTTAATTTTCCATTCATTGGTCGATCTCGCTTATATTCAAGAGCGACTTCAATGGTATTCTGTGTGCTGCCATTGTCAATTACAACAATCTCTTCTACTCGATCTATGAGTTTTTGATCGATCTCGTCTAAAACTCTCGGTAATTGCTTGGCACAGTTGTAGGCCGGAATAGCAATAAGGATTTTTTGTCTCATATCCCCCTAGTATAGCAAAGCGCTCTACACTATACACCGTGGTCAATCTTTACTCTATCGCAAGGGCGGGTTAAGTTGTTTTGTTTAATTTTCACCAGGCCAAGCCTTGACACCCTTCGAGCAGATATCTGATCAGAAAATATATGTAAATACAGTATAATCGAGTTAGTTATGAGTAAAAAAATTATCTTCGTTCTAATTGCCGCACCTTTGTTGTTTGTTATTGCTATGGTCATAGTACAGTTAATACCAAACTCTTGGGTGGAAGGAAATGTAAGAAAGTCGCAAGACATAATCCGTGCCGAGTCAATCTATCACGATGCATATCATGTTCCTCAGACACACTGGCTTGCAGGATCCGATGGCTATTCAGATGATATATTCCTTCAGCAACAAATAGCCGATAGGTCACACGGAATTGTATATGGAGCAATGATACCTAGCTATGACAGGTACTGGCATGGTTATTCTATCTTTTTACGCCCCCTCCTCGTATTTTTTGATTTATCATATATTCGCCAGATTCTTGTTGTCTGCTTCATTGTTCTCTTAGTGATTCTTGCGCATCTAATCGCAAAGTACATTAACTTGGCTACAGGCGTACTTTTTGGTGTTGCCCTAGCCCTCGTCAACCCGCCAATCATCATGATCTCGTTACAATATAGCAACATGTTTCTTCTCATGTTGACGGCTTCTATTGTGCTAATGCTCTTACTGGCAAAGAACCGCCCAAAACAAGAGCTATTTGTCTTCTTTGCTGTGATAGGATCTTTAACTAGCTTCTTTGACCTTCTCACAACACCATCAATCACTCTTGGCATACCGCTGCTATTATACGTAGCTTACCGTATTCACAATGATGACAAGGGAAGTATTCTCAAAGACGTCGTTTATTGCGTAGCGTTCTGGGGTACCGGTTATTTCATTGCCTGGTTTGCAAAGTGGCTGATAGGAAGCGTCATCCTTTATCGCAATATTTTTACTGAGGCAACAGAGAAGGTTTTGTTCTGGTCGTCAGACAGTAGTACTATTACAAGTCATAACGTAGGGATATTATCTGTCCTTGGAGACTGGGGGAAGCGACTCGTTGTATATTGGCCGCTCTTCTTTATGACGCTTGTCGGCTGTATCTATGCACTTCTGAATAGGTTTTTGTCAAAAGAAAAATTTTCTACGCTTCACATTCAATACTTTTTAGCACTGCTTATTCCAACCCTTATACCAATCGCATGGGTAGTCCTCGCTCGGCAGCACTCGTTTAATCACCAATGGTTCTCCTATAGGCATCTCATCATTTTACTGTTTGGCACATTCTTGACGATTTGGTATGTCAGTAAAACAAAGGGCGACATGCCATACAAAAAAATCATAAAACAGACGTATAAAAAGACCAGAGAACTCCTAGGTACTAAGCGTGCGTAACCTTAGCTTGAAAGAGAGTACGGGATGAAGAATAGACCAAAGAACAGTATGACCATTTCGGTCATCATAACCGCTCATTCTGAAAGCATTCTCACGCATCGTACGATTGCCAGTGTTCGACGAGCTCTCGATCATCTGTCTCCCCAGCAGTCGGCTGAAATTATCTTACACGTAGATAACCCTACCTCGGCCACACAGGAATACATAGATATACACAAAAATAACGTTTTGAATCAAGTCCGTATATTTACAAATCACTTCGGAGATCTTGGCATGTCACGCAACTTTGCCGTACAGCAAGCAAAGGGGGAGTACATTGCCACAATCGATGCGGACGATATTATGAGCAAGCAGTGGCTATCCAAAGCTATAAATCTTCTAGAAATGCAGACCGAGCCAACAATTGCCCACTCAGAATATACCGTTGAGTTCGAGGGAACCGACAGTCTCATCGTTAAACACGGCGAAATTAACTACGACACGGACACCTTGCTAAGTGTATATGCCAATAGATGGAACTCAGTAATTGTTGCACCAAGAGATTTACTACTGAACAACCTATATACTCCCAATAGTCCTGGCTACGGATACGAGGACTGGAATCTTAATTGTCGACTTATATACTTGAAGGCACATAACCTACTCGTGTCAGAATCTGCTATCTTTGTACGCCGAAAGCGGAGTAACTCCGAATGGGCACGACAAGTGCAATCAATGTCGGTGTTACGAGCAAACCCATTGCTTGCGTTTGATAATATCCGCTCTGTAGCCGACCCTTTTCGTAAAGTACCGCCGTTGACGCAGGCGCCTGCCCATTACCAGGCTATGGAACGTGCAAAAATCTTACTTAAGAGATCTCCGGCTACGCATAAAATTGCTCGATATATCAAACGTTCACTAAAGCGCCGAGACATCACACCTCAAATCAACGGATCACATGTTCCGCAATGGCTGCAGACCGAGTGGAAAGAGCTCCATTCTATTGATCGTCAGATATTCCCGTCAAAGCACCTCATGGAGAATATCTCCGTGTACGATACTATTACGGAAGACCATAAAATAGCAGGCAGTCTATACAAAGCACTCGTCGACCAGCTGAATTTTGACAGCTACCCCTACATTATCTTCACCCCATGGCTTACGAGAGGCGGCGCAGATAAGTATACGATTGAGTACGCAAATGCTATTTCGGAGCTAACCAAGTCCCATGTACTCGTTGTAGGTACCGTCCCCGTACCATCACCATGGAAAGATAAATTATTAAAGGATGTCGACTTCCTTGATTTTGGCAACACGACAGCCCATGCCAGTCGGGAGATCCATCAAAGACTCATGGAACACCTCATCGAGAACTCGGGCGCCAAAGTTCTCCACGTTATCAACTCGGAATTCGGCTACGATTTCATCCAACTCCACGAAGGTTATATTAAATCTTCAGATAAAAGAGTAGTCGTTACTTCTTTTAGCCAAAGTGCTGATTCTCGAACTGGTCGCGTATATGGCTATTCTCATACGCACGTACCCTTGGTTTATGATATTGCCGATATCATAACATCAGACAATCAGGCAATTGTGGATATGTGGATTAATGAATACGGGTTCAACCCAAACAAACTTCTTGTCCACCATCAACCAATGAATCTGGAGCGTGTACCTAGTCAAAAGAAAGATTTTATACCACGTTCCCCTCTCCGCATCCTGTGGGCTGGGCGTATAGCGCCAGAAAAACTGCCAGAGATCGCGATTGATGTAGGTAAAAGGCTCAAAGGGGTCGCTGAAATTGATATGTACGGCACGAAAGAACCAGGATTTGATGAACTTTTAGAAAACCTGCCTTCAAACATCAAATATAAAGGGTCTTATGATGGTTTTGATTCTTTCAATGCGAATCAGTATGACGCCCTGTTGTACACATCTCTTTTTGACGGCATGCCCAACGTGATACTTGAGTCTGCAAGAGTAAAATTGCCCATTATCGCCAGCGGTGTCGGCGGTATACCAGAGTTCATTAAAAACAATGAGAGTGGCGGTGTAATAACTGACATCTATAACATCGACGGCTACGTAGATGCAATTATGAGTCTCGCTAAAGACAGCAACCGCGGCGCTCTATACGCCAACCAGGCATACGAAAACCTGAAAATATCTTTCTCGAGAGAACAGTATATTAACAGTGTGGCTGCTATGCTACGAACATTAAACATACTCACTTAATTATTTTAGTTCGCTTTGAGTTGGACCTGGTTTACGAGAGTACCCAACTCCATAGTTGGGCCATTCGTCCAGGTTATACCGTTATCTTTTGTTTCTAGTATTCCATACGTGTATGTACCTGAAATTGTAGTACACGAATTAAACGTGATCATCTTCGTCTCTCCAGGATTCAGCACAGTAGGTACGACACCTGGGTCTATGTTCCGTCCCTGGGGGTCGCGACCCCATAGGCCTAATTTGCCGAGATCCGCTGGATGGGAAGCATCGTAATTCTCTACGGTAAAAGAAAGATTTGTACACTGGCCAGCGGAAATATTTGAGCTTTGTGCTGTAAGCGATGTGGTGATTGTTACGCTTGGCTGAACCGTTAGCTGTATAGTATTGCGTTGACCCGTTAGTGTATCGGGTCCACTGGTCCAGCTGTTACCATTGTCCAAGGTCTCTAAAATACCAAACTGGTATATCCCCGGGCCGCCATTAAGGGAAACATCGAAGCTCATTACCTTCGTCTCTCCAGGATTCAGCACAGTAGGTACGACACCTGGGTCTATGTTCCGTCCCTGGGGGTCGCGACCCCATAGGCCTAATTTGCCGAGATCCAGGTTACTAGGTGTTTGATTTGTAACAGAGAAAGTAAGGGTCGACACTTGAGTGGCATGTATATGATTAGTGTCAATTGAGGACTGCAGGCCTACACCAGTATATGATCCATCGGTTACGCCGATTGACGCATTGTTCTGAGCATCACTTTCTAGCGCAGGTCCGCTTAACCACGTTACTCCGTTGTTGGTCGTCTGTAATATACCAAACTTGTATGATCCTAGTAATAAGAATTTTGTAGAAAAGCTCATTACCTTCGTCTCTCCAGGATTCAGCACAGTAGGTACGACACCTGGGTCTATGTTCCGTCCCTGGGGGTCGCGACCCCATAGGCCTAATTTGCCGAGATCC
>CAYZPD010000003.1:0-223273 GCA_964480675.1 uncultured Candidatus Saccharibacteria bacterium | reverse complement strand
GTCTATGTTCCGTCCCTGGGGGTCGCGACCCCATAGGCCTAATTTGCCGAGATCCGCTGGATCATCTCCATAGTTTTTGACAGTGAATTGCATAGTCCCACTCTGCCCTCTATATCCCATATTGCTACCGACAAGAGATGGGGTCCCCGTAACGACCACGGCGTTCTTAACATTTATCACCGCAGTGCGACTGTATCCACCCGGAGATGTCGGCCCGTTATTCCAATTATTATTCTGTACACCAAGTAGTCCAAAGCTGTAGCTTCCTATTAAGCTCGGCTTAAATGAAAAGCTCATTACCTTCGTCTCTCCAGGATTCAGCACAGTAGGTACGACACCTGGGTCTATGTTCCGTCCCTGGGGGTCGCGACCCCATAGGCCTAATTTGCCGAGATCCGCTGGATCATCTCCATAGTTTTTGACAGTGAATTGCAGTTGCGTAGACTGATTCATCCGAAGGTCGGTAGATATAACACCCAACGAGGACTCAAGTGTGACTTTCGGCAATGCGGTGGCGACAATACTGCTGTTCACAGATTGAGTTGCAGACACCGGATAGCCAGATGTCCAGTCATTCAAGAGAGCTGCTACACCCAGAGTATATCTACCCTCAGACGGCGGCTTAAATTGATAGCTTAGTGTCTGCGACTGTCCTGCCGCCAATGTCACTGATGATGCCGGGGCTGGATCGAGACTCTGCATGTTAGGACCCCTAACAGCCAGGCCCAGCGACCCTATAGTCTGCATAGAAGCGCTATTGTTCTTCACTGTAAAGTTAACCGTACTCGACTGATTAACATGCAGCGGTCCACCCTGAATTGTGACTCCGCCGGTTAGTGTTGGAATATTCCATAGATTGACCGTATGAGACCTGGGCTCGACAACGTTCATCATAGATGGGTAGTCGGCATTCCAAGCGCCATTAGAAAAATTGGCGATTGAGAATGTGAAGATATCTTCCTTATTTAGCGTTTGGGTCTGGCTATATGTCACTGTGCTGTGCGCAGGTATCGTTATATTCACGAGCGGGTAATCATGGTTCCCTCCGGTCGAATCTCTTACGGCAACAGCCATACCGCCGACATTAATGCTTGAACTGGAGTCGTTTCTCATATCAAAACTCACTGTTGTTGGGATATTGGAAAAAGTAGAATTGCCAAACTGGCTCGTGATTCTGAGAGGTGATGTTATATGTACGCCAGCATAAGTTGACCCAAACCACTCCTGCCACATAAACCAAAAATTGCGATTACCATAGGCACCACATGGTGCCGTTCCTGGATATGCATTTAGGGCAGCAGTATTTGGCACATATGGGGTATATATGTACAAGCTTGCCGTTGCATAGTTCTGTATAAAAACATCCTTTGTGCCGCAACTTGGATCAGGACTATATTGAATCGTGTTCACCCTGCCTGGTGCGTAATTGTATTCACCCATATGGTCGTAGTAGTATCTAAATTGCCATGCAGCAAGCGTTACCTGCTTATAGAAACCCGATTTTGATTCAACGCATGCCGCCGAATAGTTTGGACCACTGTCGGGACATGCGTACCCCATTGCATATTTATACTGGGACTTCATTGGCCACGAATCGCCATATAAATTTAGCGACTCTTTACGTAATGTAGTAAGGAGAACCTTGGGGTTTATATTGTATTGCTGTGCCGCATTGTAAATTATCTGTGCCGCGCTAATTCCCCCAGTAAAAGCACCGCCACCATTTTCAAATGATGTAGCGCCGGTATCCGGGTTTTCGTAATAGTTATTCAAGCAGACATATGGGGGACCGGGCCATCCTTTAATCTGCTGAGCATACTGTGCATTTGTAAGATTGCCATACCCAGAAGGCTGGGTCCCCCACGTATCGCACGCGGGTGTGTGTGCGTTGAGAAATGCTTGAATATCGGCCACACCCCCCATGCCATCTTTATTGTAAAATACCTCATCATCAATAATACGACCCGGATTAAAGTCAGCAGGATTAGCTGCGTTTGCCACCGTGGAAAACATTAGTAATAAGAGGTGTGCCGACACGATCATAAGAGACACAGCAAGTAAAGTACGGAGCCGTTTTGTCATATTATTTTGTAAAATCCTTCACAGAAGAGGATCCTTCAGCCGTATTAGATAGGTAGCTTAAAGTAACTAGCCACTTACCACTACTTAGTTCACTGGCAGGAAATGTAATAGTTTTACAGGTTGTTGAAGTTGCATTTGGTAGTGTGTCTACTGGTTTAATAATTTTCTCCGTACCTTTTACAAATACATACTCACACCGTCCGCCAGTTTCGGTGATATTTGTCACAAACCCCCTTGCACTAACTGTTCCATTACTAATGCCCACGCTTGTAATCAAAATGTTGACCGACTGTTTGCCTGTTAGCGTATCCTCTGAGGGCGCCGATGGCCTATCCACCTGGGAGTTCTCTAGCTTTTTTTCCGGATCATTTTTTATATCCTCAGCAGCCTTCCTCTCTGAGTCGGTCTTGTTCATATTGACAAACTGCGTGCCCGGTTCATATGTATCGTCTCCATAACTCACAAACGGAAACCACCGATTCGTCCAGGCGAAAAGGCTATAACAGGCGACTAAGAAAACGAGTACTGCAACACTTACCCCTATTCTTTTTACCGCTTTATCGCCTCTATTCCTGTTGATTTTCATAGTTCAGTTAAAACCTTTAGCTTCATACTAATTTTACACTGATTAGGCGGGTATGTAAATTAATATGTTTTTATATATCTGCGTACGATAGCATATCTGCTAAACTAAGTAGTGATGAAGAAAGCTCGGCAAAATACTCCATTAGTAAGTGTACTTATGCCCGTATATAACGCCGAAGCTTTTTTGGCACGCACACTAGACAGTCTTCTCTGTCAAACCTATAAAAACTTTGAGATTGTTGCCATTAATGACGGATCTACAGATAATTCTCTAGACATCCTCCAACGATATGCACACATGGACGATAGAATCGTCGTCATTAACCAGGATAATAAGGGGTTAGTTTATACCCTAAATAAAGCGGCGGCGTTAGCGAAAGGTGAATATCTGGCGCGTATGGATTCCGACGACTTAAGCCTACCTCGTCGTTTCGAGTTGCAACTAGAGGCCTTCGAGAAAAATAAGAGTGCCGTCCTAGTCGCTGGCTGTTTCGACGTTATCAATGAGGATGACGAAACGCTTTATCATGAGTCTGTGCCGACAGAAAAAGAAGAGTTAAAGCGAGCCTTGTTTGCACGCAATCCTATAGCCCATGGTTCGGTGATGTTGAAAAAATCAGTCTTTGAAAAGGTCGGTGGATATAGTAGTGAATGTGGACCAACCGAAGACTACGAGTTATGGTCACGCCTCATAGAGTTTGGTGACTTCGTTGGGGTTCCGGCAACAATCTTTCGCTGGCGGATTAACCCAGATGGAATAACGCAAAGCAAGTCAAAAATCATGGCGAAACATATGGAAGAGAATATCGATAAGTTTCTCGAAAAACACCCCCTTATAATTACTGGTCGATCTTACCTCAAAAAAAGAGGCTTTTATTACGTGCATTCATTTCAGTTACATGGTGTCGGCATGAAAGAGTCCATGTTTAAAGACTGTTTGGGTGTCGCAATGGCTTTCGCGCAACAAGGTCAATTCCTAAAGGCATTTCTGCAAATTTTTATCGTTGCTTCAACCGGTAGAACTGGGCTGCGACTGACGGTTGACAGGGTAAAGAGTACGTCAAAATACTATCTTACCCGGGGCTTACGTTCATCCAACTAATCTGTATACCAAGTGTGCGTCAGCTCTGTGAGCCCGCTCCATGTAATGTCTTTATTTATTATGGTGATTTGACGTTCGCTGCCTTCATTTGACATAGTCCGTTCTCCTACGCCCTTGAAGGCCTCTGTGAGGATGTAGTATTTGCCAGGTTTCAGGGGCAAGTAAACCTTTAGTTCGATAGTGTTGGCCTTTATTTTCACGCCATCTTTTAGTGTATTCATGCCCGTTATATGTTCACCACTTTGTTTAAATATGTTTACGCCCACACTGTTAGGGTGCGCATCTTCTGGCCATGTAGTTTTTACAATCATTTCTTCACCAGGATTAAAACTCACTTGCCTGCTTTGTTTATTGGCAGACAGAAGCTCAACCTTCATCATTGATTCTGCATTTGCGGTTTGACTGTGGTTTTCGACTTCAAGATCAATGGCCTTCTGATTAAGTCGACTATACTTTTCAGCTACTTTGCGCGGATTACCGAGTTCAATAACCTTACCGTCCCCAATAAGTACCGCACGGTTGCAGAATTGTCGAACTGTTTCCATGTCATGAGTCACGAGAATAATTGTCTGTCCTTCGGCCTTGTATTTCTCAAAAACATCGAGGCACTTGCGCTGAAAGGCTTCGTCACCCACAGCAAGGACTTCATCAAAAATAAGAATTTCGTTTTTTGCCTTAATGGCTATCGAAAACGCCAAGCGGACCTGCATGCCTGATGAGTAGTTCTTTAGCTTCTGATCCATAAACGGACCTAGTTCTGCAAACTCAACAATATCGTCATACATTTCATCCATCTGTTTGCGGTTGTAGCCAAGCAATGCTCCATTGAGGTAGACATTGTCGCGACCAGAAAGCTCCGGATTAAAACCGACACCAAGCTCAATGAATGGTGTCAGTCCACCATTAACCTGAATTTCTCCTGCCGTCGGAACATATACTCCAGCAAGCATCTTGAGCAATGTACTTTTACCACTACCATTACGGCCAACGATTCCAAAGAAGTCACCCTTGTATACATCAAACGTGACTCCGTCAAGAACCTTTTGAACTACTTTGCCGTTGCGACGAACAATATTGACGAATGATTGCTTCAGCGAAGTATTCTTGCTTTGAGGTAAGACGAACTGTTTGTAAATATTTTTAACAGATACAGCTATTTCTCTTTTTTCAGCCATTTATATGTCCTCCGCGAAATATCGTGACTGCTTCCTAAAATATAGATATCCAATGGCAGATGTTATAAGAATTATTCCAAGCGGTATAATTACAAACCATAATGGCATACTGTTCCAGATAATAAGCGTTGAGTCAGTCGCCACTACATAACGCGCATCTTGAACCATTTGTACGATTGGATTCAGAAAGAACCATTTATGAAACTCTGCGTGTACCATTTGCATTGGAAATATTATGGCGCTGGCGTAAAATCCCGCCTGTAGTATAACCTCCCATATATATGTAATGTCTCGAAACTTGACATACATTGTAGCAAGAATAAAGGCCACACCAAGAGAGAGAATATAAAGCTCAACGAGTATTGGAATCAGTAGGAGCCACTCCAGTGACGGCTGTATGCCATTTAATAAAGCAAAGATAAATACGACGACAAAACTAAGTCCCAAATTAATGAGCGCAGACAAAGAACTAGCTACAACAACAAGATATCGTGGAATACTTATCTTACGGATGAGGTCACCGTGAGCAACAATTGAAGTTGCACCAAGCATGGTTGCTTCGCTGAAGAAATTCCACATAACTACACCTATTAATAGATAGACAGGGTAGTGTTCAATCCCCTTTCCAAACGGAAAGATATAAGTGAAAACAATATAGAGTATTGCGAATAGAAACAGTGGCTTTAGAAGTGACCAAACATAACCTAAGAAAGATCCTTGGTATCGTACTTTGAAATCTGTACTTACCATCTCGCGAAGTATCGCACGATTTCGAGAATGAAGATATTTCATATTACTTGCCAATTATACCAGCTAGAAACAGCTTCTTGGCCTATAATATAAGGGTTGTATGAAGAAAAACGTTGTCATTTTGATCCGAAACGCTATGCGATATGACTTTGGCGGGGGCGAAAGAGTCCCTGTTTTTATCGCACGAGAGGTTAAAAAGAATAGCAAGCTTCATCCGATAGTGTTTTCTCGCTCGGAAAATCTGCTTGCTTTTGCGAAGTTGAATGACGTTTCTCACAAAAAAACGTGGTGGTGGTCACGACAGAATTGGAGTGGTAAAAGAGCATTCCTGACACCTATCTACTTTGTTTGGCAAATCCTACTGTTTTTCTACTATTTAGTACAGTTTTTCATCTATCGTCCTAAAGTTGTTCATATTCAAAGTAAAGATGACTTTATTGCTGCGACTTTTGCGGCCAAACTGTTTCAGGCAAAGATTATATGGACTGATCATGCAGATCTCAAACATATCTTGAAGAATCATCATATATGGTACAAAAATCCTATTGGAAAGACCGTCTATTTGGCTGCTCATTTCGCAGATAGAATTACTGTTGTCAGCAAGGAAGATTTGAGACTTATCTCGGAACATATACCCGATGGCACTATTAAAGAAAAGATGAAAATCGTCTACAACGGAGCTTTTGATTCCTTCAAACCTGTTGATAAGTACGAGACATTCACCTTTATCAGTACAGGACGGCTAGTTACTGATAAGGGTATTGGTGAGCTTATTGATGCATTTAATCGTTTCAATGAAAAGTATGACGACTCAAGACTCTATTTACTGGGAGATGGGCCACAGCGTGATGAATTTGAGGAAAAAGCAGCAACAAATCCCTCTATTCAATTCCTGGGCTATCAGCAAAGCCCACTTGAATATGTTGCAAAATCTCATGTGTTTTTACTTCCCACCTATCATGAGGGTTTTAGTCTCGCACTTGTAGAGGCGTGTATGTTAGCAATGCCTATAGTTGCCACTGATGTCGGAGGAAATCCTGAAATTATTCGAGACCATATAACCGGTTTGCTGATAAAAATAAAGGATTCTGATAGTTTATATCAAGCAATGATACGACTCTACGAAGATAAAAAATTACGCGACCTTCTTTCGAAAAATGCCCGGGCTGAGTATAAGAAAAACTTTAATTACGAAAAAATTATCCAAGATGAATTTATATTATTCTACGAGGACACATTATGAAAATCAGAGTTGAAATCAGTAGCCTAGCTACACCCCATCAGTCTGGTGTGTCACACTACACACAACTACTTTCCGAGGCTCTAGCTAAAACGCCAAATGCAACTGTTTATACTCACTATTTCAATTTTCTGAACCGCCAGCCTCGACCAAAACTTGATGATCTTCCAGTCATTACAAAAGGGAATAAATTTATACCGCTCCGTGTCTACGCAAAATTACAGAGTCATAAAGTAGCACCTGCATTTGATATGCATTTACCCCAAGTTGATCTGACGATTTTCCCTAACTTTGCAACGTGGCCCACGACAAAGTCACAGCTATCTGCGACAACGATTCACGATCTAACCTATCTGTATTACCCGGAACTTGTCGAGGAGGGCAACCTTGCTCATCTGCGACGTGTTGTTCCTCGTTCGATCAAAAAAGCTGATTTCATCATCACCGTATCGGAGTCTGTGAAAAATGAATTGATCAATGAATTTCAGCTAGATCCTCGTCGTTGTGTTGTCACTCCGATTCCACCAGACAATAGCTTTAAAAAGGACGTGCCAGCCAAACAGATACAAGCCGTCAGAAAAAAATACGGCATAGGTTCAAAAAAGTACATTCTATTCCTAGGTACCTTTGAACCACGTAAAAACTTAGCTACTTTAGTGAAGTCCTATCAACAACTACCCGACACTGTTCGAGAGGAATATCAATTAGTTCTAGCGGGCGGAAAGGGCTGGAAGTCCGAAGCATCACAAAAGGCGGTTGATGATGCTATTCATAACGGCGAGTCGGTGCTTCACATAGGTTATATTGATGCCGAGGATCGTCCAGCACTTTATCAAGGTGCCTCTTTGTTCGTCCTACCATCCCTATATGAGGGTTTCGGTATGCCTATTCTAGAGGCGATGAGTAGTGGCTGTCCCGTTGTCGCTGCAGATATCCCCGTGCTTAGAGAGGTGGCTGGTAAGGCGGCATTGTATGCCAATCCTCACGATTCAAAACAAATGGCTGAATCCATACTGCACGCTCTCACAAATTACCCCTATTCTGCTCAAAAAATGCGAGAGAATGTTGCGCGCTTTTCGTGGGATAAAAACGCTGAAACAATAGTCAAAAAGACTGAAGAATTACTTGGGAAATAGACCTATTTTAAAGCTTATTTGACAACTCTTTATTTGCAATATATTGCTATAATTGGAAACAGTGTTTTGGGGATTTTGGAGGAAATCGATAGAAAATCGCGAGCGTATATTGGCGCTCGATCTTCTACGCGGGTCTTTTCTGATTGAAATTATTGTTAACCATATATCATGGAGCCCTTCTGTATTAACGTTCATTGGTGGTGGGGGAAGACTACCCGCCTCAGCTGCTGAGGGATTCTTTGCTATATCGGGTTTACTAGTCGGCTATTTATATGGCCCTCGTATAATCAAAAACCGCAAGAAAGTATTTATAAAAATATGGCAGCGTGCTGCTCTACTATATGGACTCACTATATTCTTTACTTTCTTTTATACGGCCTGGGCCTTTTTTGCACCGGAAAGTGTACGATATACCGAGATTTACAATCGTGGTGATACTTGGCAGTTCCTCTACGAGACTTTAACTCTGCATTATGCATTCGGTTGGGCTGATTTTCTGGGTCGCTATGCTGTATTCATGCTATTCGCACCCTTTGTTTTATTACTTATCACTCGCGGCAAGGCTTGGATTGTCGCAATCGTTAGCTTTGCAGTCTGGTTCTTTCTACGAAAAGTTGATGTGTTTGTTCCGTTTTCGGCATGGCAGCTTATATTTATGTTCGGTATTATTATCGGCTACTATCTGCCCCAGATCGAATATTGGTTTAAACACCTCAAACGTAACAAGCAACGCCTTATTTTTCGCGGCATCACGATGGTTGCATTTGTTACCTATATCTACTCGGTTATCTTTTTCGTTGCCGTACCTATACTCGTACCGACAACAAGCCCCGTACAGGAAGTTGCACAGGTATTAACCCCATATTTTGATAAAAATCATTTATCCCCGCTCCGGCTCATTGTAGGAACTGTTTGGTTTATTGCACTCTATATGGTCTATCGACGATACGAAAAAGAAGTTTCACGTAAAACGTTGGGTATACTCGAAGTATTCGGACGACAATCACTCTTCGTTTATTGTCTGCATGCGTTCGTCTTGTTTGCTATAGACCTTTACCTCGTACCCCCTCCTATGCACAATAAAATTATCAACACTGTTATAACGGTACTTGTACTGGCAATCATCTACTTTGCGGCATACTACCGTGGATATATCACGAAGTTTGGTAAGCGTATACTAGGTAATAGAGCATCGACACAGGTTCCCTGATGAAATTACTTGAATACGAAGCAAAGTTACTCCTGAAAAATAGTGGTATTTCGGTACCAAAATCATTTATCACTGGTAGTACGCCGGAATTTTTACCTGCTGTCATAAAGTCACAGGTTCCTATAGGCGGCCGCGGCAAGGCGGGTGGTGTCGTCGTCGTTAACTCACAAACTAAATATAACGAAGCTGTAGCAGCTGTACTTCAGTTGGATATAAAAGGTTTTCGTCCTAAAACACTTCTTGCACAAGAATTACTGGATATCGACCGAGAGCTTTATCTTTCGCTCATTATTGATAAAAAGAGCGCTGGGATAATACTAATGGCGCACAGTCGCGGCGGCGTCGAAGTGGAAGACAATGCCACTGAAGAATTTCTCCGTATCACTATAGATGGTGAAAATAGCGAGATAGCAGGACAGCGACTAGCCGACTACTATGACCTACCTGATAAAACATTTGTATTACAAGATCTTATCCAGCAGTTGTATGCCCTTTTTATTAAACAAGATGTGACGCTGCTTGAGATTAACCCTCTCATCGTCACAAAGTCCGGTGATATTGTAGCGGGTGACGCCAAAGTGACACTCGACGACAGTGCAGCATTTCGTCACTCCGACTGGCAATTTGAAGCTGAAAGAATTGAGGCGAACTTTGTCACACTGAATCCTGATGGGAATGTTGCCACAATTGCCAATGGTGCAGGACTCGCTATGGCAACAGTTGATGCAGTAGCCGATGCTGGATTTACTCCTGCAAACTTCCTTGATATAGGTGGAGGAGCTAGCGTTGATAGTGTACTTGCAGCCTTTCGGCGTATTGTGGAATATCCGTCGATCAAGGTTATTATCATCAATATTTTTGCAGGTATTACCCGGTGTGACGAAGTGGCTAAGGCTATTATTGCTGCTCGTTCGCAAATTACTAATTTACCACCACTCACCGTACGACTGGCTGGCACAAATTACGAAGAGGCAGTCAAGCTACTCGAACAAGAGGATATTCACCTTTATTCCAGCCTCTCTGCAGCGATAAGTGCGGCAAAGGAAACCCTATGAACGAAGCACTTTTTACAGGCAAAAATGTGATTGTCCAAGGCATCACTGGTAGTCATGGATCGTTTCATACTCGTGCCATGCTGGCTGCGGGTACAAATATTGTTGCTGGTATGACACCAGGTAAAGGTGGTCAGATAATGGAATCCGTACCGGTCTATAATTCTATCGCTGAAATTAAGACCACTATGCAGGTTGATATAAGTGTTATATTTGTGCCGGCTGCTCATGCAAAAGCCGCTATTATTGAGGCAATCGATGCCAAAATACCTCTTATCATTTGTATTACAGAGGGCATACCGATCCATGACATGCTATACGTGAAGCAGCGACTAGCGGCATCAAAAAGCCGACTTATAGGCCCGAATTGTCCAGGGGTTCTCCTACCGGGCAAGGTAAAACTTGGGATTATCCCTGCAGCCATGGGTCTTAAAGGAAAAGTTGGTATTGTCAGCCGCAGCGGCACGCTCACCTATGAGGCTATGGCCGGTCTAACTGAGCAAGGTATTGGTCAAAAATATGTCATTGGTATTGGCGGCGATCCTATTCAAGGGACAAGTTTTACTGATTGTTTGGAATTATTTCAAAATGATTCAGAAGTCGATCAGATTGTACTTATTGGTGAAATCGGCGGGACAAGTGAATACGAGGCAGCAGACTACATAGCAAAATATGTAACGAAATCTGTTTACGCATATGTCACTGGTCATACAGCACCAGCAGGTGTCCAGCTTGGCCATGCCGGTGCAATCCTTGGCAGTCAAGCGGAGTCGGCGAATGCCAAGACAGCATACTTAACAAAAAAAGGTATTCATACAGCAACGAACATCACTGCTCTCATCACCGCCCTTACCTCTCAGTAAATGATATACTAGGGGCAGTATGGCAAAATCCATCACTATATTGATTCCTGCTTACGATGAAGAAGCTGTGTTGCCACAGTTGCATCGTCGACTTATAACTCTCGCGGATTCATTACCCGACTATGTGTTTGAGTTCTTGTTTGTTAATGACGGCAGCCGCGACAATACTCTTCGCATTATCAAAGAATTTGCCGAGGAAGATCATCGTATAAGCTACGTCAATCTTTCACGCAATTTTGGCAAGGAAATTGCTATGATCGCTGGTATTGACCACGTATCGAGCGATGCCATGGTTATTATCGATGCCGACTTACAGGATCCACCAGAGTTAATTCCAGAAATGATCCAGCTTTGGGAACAGGGCTATGACGATATATATGCCAGACGCCGCTCTCGTGATGGTGAAACATGGCTCAAGAAATTTACGAGTAAACTCTACTATCAACTCTTGCAGCGCGTTACTCGTGTGCCTATACAGGAAGATACGGGCGATTTTCGATTACTTGATCGACGCGTGATTGATTCACTCAAACAATTTCGTGAATCACAGCGCAACGCAAAGGCGATATTTAGCCAGGTTGGATTTCATAAAAAGGAAATTTTATATGACCGTGACCCACGTCTTGCCGGTGAAACAAAATGGAGCTATCCAAAGCTACTCGATCTTGCAATAAGCGGTATCACGAGTTTTACTACTGCACCACTGAGAGTCGCATCCGTCTTGGGAATGATTATATCGCTTGTTGCCTTTATTTATATTTTCTACCTGCTTGTCCGTCCACTCTTTGGCGTACCTACCGGTGGAGGTTATTCGTCACTCATGGCTGTTATATTATTTCTCGGTGGTGTTCAGTTACTATCGCTTGGTATTATCGGCGAATACATTGGCCGTATCTTTAATGAAACGAAACAGCGACCGCTTTATCTTGTCGAGGAATACCACAAAAAGAAAGCAAAGAAGTAGTGGCACACATTGCGATTGATGCTCGTATTATCAATTCGAGTACCGGCCGTTATATTGAACGATTACTTACCTATTTGGAAAAGTTAGATTCTCCGCATCAGTTTAGTATTTTAGTACGTTCAAAGGATAGTAATTATTGGAAGCCTAGTAAGCCAAACTTTACTGTTGTTGTTGCCGACTACCATCAATACACTATGGAAGAACAAGTTGGATTTTATCTTTTTCTGAAGCGTCTTAGTCCTGACCTTGTGCATTTTTGTATGCCTCAGCAACCGTTTCTTTACACAGGACGTGCAGTGACAACCGTTCATGATCTTAATCTTCTTCGTATTAAAGAAAATGATGGTATGTCACTGCCTGTTCTTTTGTTTAAGCAAGCAATATTTCGCCAGTTGCTTCGTATCGTGACGAAACGTTCACTCCGAATCATTACTCCAACGCAGTTTACTAAGACAGATTTGCTTGGTTTTCAAAGTATTCCTGATGAGCGTGTCGTTGTGACTTATGAAGCGGCAGATCAATTGGCTAAAAAGGAAGTTCCTGTAAAAGAGTATGTAAAAAAGAAGTTCCTTATCATTGTCGGTCGTGCAGAAAAATACAAAAACCAAAAAGGTGCCATTGAAGCTCATCAGTTATTACTCGCTGCTCATCCTGATCTTCATCTTGTTATTGTCGGAAAGCGAGATCAAACAAGTCGCGATTTAGAAAATTGGGCACACGGAGAGGGTTATCAGCAAATCGACTTTTTCGGTTTTGCTACCGATGCGCAATTAGCATGGTTATATAAACATTGTGCTGCTTACGTATTTCCAAGTTTTATGGAAGGTTTTGGACTTCCACCGCTTGAAGCAATGCGTCACGGTGCTCCTGTAGCAAGCAGCAGCGCCACATGTCTACCTGAAGTTTTAGGCGACGCAGCACTTTATTTCAACCCTTCTAAACCATATGAAATTGCCCTGCAGATTGGAAAAATTCTCGATGATAAGAAACTTCGTATCGAGCTTATTAAAAGGGGTTCAGTACAGGTTAAAAAGTATTCTTGGCTCCGTATGGCACGCCAAACAATTACTGTTTATGAAGACGCTTTGAAGTCAAAATAATTCTATGAGGATTGCTGCGCGATAATAATACGGCGATCGCGACCTTCGCCTTCAGAAAAGGTCTGAATGTTTGGATATTCACTGGCGACATGGTGCACAACACGACGATCAGCAGCATTCAAGCGAACAACATGTGAGTCACCTGTTCGGAGTACTTCTTCTATCCATTCACGAGCCTGCGCGGCAACTTTCTCTGCTCGCTGCTTTTTATACTCAGCAATATCTATATTTACTCGTGATACTTCAGCATCGTGCGTCCGTAGCATGGTAGATACAAGCAACTGCATGCTGCGAAGTGTTTCTGCATTGCGACCTATAAGCAGGCTATTGATTTCTGTCGATGGAACTTCAAGTTCTATAACATCATCTTCAATTCGTCCCTCAATAGCAACATTTACACCGAAAAATGACAGTATATCGGCCAAATATTTCTTGGCGCTGTCGAGTGATTCCTGACTATTCATTATTTTCCTCCTTTACTGTGCTTTTTCGGTTTTGACGGCTGTGAACCTTTGGCAACAATTCGTGTCACCGTTGCTTCCTCGGCTACTTTTGCCCGAGCTTTTGCGGTTGCTTTTTTGCCTTGTTTTTTAGAAGGATGCTCGGCAATTTCTTCCAATTCTTCCTCATCTTCACGTAAAATGATTGATTGCTGAATAACCGCTACAATTGTGGTTGTTGCATAGTAGAGTGCAATAGCACCAGGAAGACTTAGCATAATAAACAGCATAAAGACCGGCAAAACATAGATCATCTTGCCCATGATGGCATTGTTTATATCTGACTGGTCAGCCTCTTTACCGTTGGCTGCATCGCTTAATATTTCGCGCAGGCCACGCTTACCTGAACTTTGAGGAAGTGTCTGTTTGCTCTGAATAAACTGACCAACTGCTGCCACAACTGCGAGCGCAACAAGAATAATATTCACGCCATCTGCCATGAAGGCATGTTGTGTCAGATCAACAAGACCAAAAAGCTTTTCGTTGAACGAGCCGGGGTGGGTAATAATCTGATGAATCGGACCAAGATTCTCCATAAAGTCATATGTCCACTTCGCCAGCTGGTCACGGTGAAGGGTAAAAATCTGAATAACAAGGTACAGCGCAATAAAGATAGGCAGCTGGATAAACAGCATACCGATAGAGCGGAATGGACTCACGCCATGACGTTTATATAGTTCCATCATTTGTATGCTTTGTAGCTGACGGTTACCCTTGGTACGGCGCTTAATATCCTCAAGTTCTGGCTGTAGCTTGCGCATGAGTTTTGTCTGATGCAGCTGCCGCTTCACAAGCGGATACATAACCAAACGGAGTAAAACGGTAAACAGGATGATGCTGACACCAAAATCACCACCAGGGATCACCGCATAGAGTAAAACTAACAGGTTAAAGAGTGGTTGGACGATAAGTAGTTCAAATATATTCACGGTTTAGTAACTCCACGTTCGGTCAAAATATCTCTTCTATAGTAGCACTTCATGGCTCTTTTTTATAGATGTCAGCCGATTCTAGTAACTGTTTAACCGTCTGAACAAGTTCTTCGTGAGGTAACGATAAAACTTCAGCAGAAAATACGAGTAATACGATATCTCGATTATGTTCTATTGCCGGAAGTTCATGTCTCATAACTTCATAAAGCCTGCGACGAACACGATTACGACCAACAGCACTTTTAATAACCTTTTTACTAATAACGATGGCTACACGTGCTGTTTTTCGTTTTGGATGAACACTATACTTGAGTGTCATGAGATGCGAGCGAATCGTTTGGCCATAAGTATAGACGTAGCGAAGGCTGCCATGACCATGAAAACGATTTTTAAAAGCTAACATATATCTAGAATACAATAAACGCATAAGAAAACTCCGCCTAAACGGCGGAGTAAGTCTTAAATTGCGATTTTTGCACGGCCTTTAATACGGCGGCGCTTCAGGACAGCACGTCCTGCTTTCGTCGCAACCCGAGCTCGAAAACCGTGAGTTCTTGCACGGTGACGAGTATGTGGTTGGTGAGTCCTTTTTGGCATAACTTTACTACTCTACAGTATTTTCAGGTTTTTCGCAAGGCATGGTTTATCCACTGAATTGCATTATTTATCCACACATTTACAGATGAGTTACTAAATTGTGGAAAAGTCGCCTCTCTATTGCTCTTTGTTGTATTTTGTTTTTTCATGGTTGTGGAAAAGTTTTGCCTGACATATTATTAAGGTAGTATTCGTCCCGAGACGAGACGTTATGACACTTAGAGGGGAGACCAGTGCAGAATTCTTTATGGCAAAGCGTCCTTGGGGAAATTGAGTTATCAGTTCCTCATGCAACATATGTGACGTGGTTTAAAAACACCGAACTCGTCGATTCTTCTGACGAGCAGGTCACCATTGCCGTTCCGAATATCTTTGCTGTCCGTCAATTTCAGGTAAAGTTTACTGATCAGATTAAACAGATACTCGCGAAAAATGGTATTCAACCAGATCGTATAGAATATATTGTTAAAACAAACGGTAAACGTACAACAATCAGCCGCGAAACAACTCAGGCACCCGCCTCTTCAGCTGATACCGTCTCTCGACTTATTCCACAGCCAGTTGGTAATTTGAATCCAAAATATACATTCTCAAATTTTATTGTTGGGTCTAGTAATGACCTCGCTTATACCGCTTGTCAGGCAGTTGCTCAATATCCTGGTATTAAATACAACCCACTCTTTCTTTACGGTGGGGTTGGTTTAGGTAAGACTCACCTTGCTCAGGCTGTTGGTAATGAAATTATTAAGAATCAGCCAGAAGCAAGAATTGTTTATATAAGTTCCGAGACCTTTGTAAAGGAATTCCTAGATAGTATTCGTTTTAAGAAAAAGGGATTTTCTGATAAGTATCGCAATGTTGATGTACTCATCGTTGATGATATGCAGTTTATTGCGAATAAAGAAAAGACGCAGGAAGAATTTTTTCATACTTTCAATGCTCTCCATCAAAATAATAAGCAAATTATTATCACAAGTGATAAACCACCAAAAAGTATTCCAACTTTAACAGAACGTCTTCGTAGTCGATTTGAAATGGGTATGTCAATCGATATCCAAATGCCAGACTTCGAGACACGTTGTGCAATTATTGAAGCAAAGGCTGCGCTTTCTGGCGTAGAACTTGACCGTGAAACAGTTGAATACTTAGCAAACAATATAAAAACGAATATTCGCGAACTCGAAGGGGCTCTTAACCAGCTGCTTGCATACGCTGAGATGCGTTTAGTTACCCCTGATATATCAACTGCCGAGGGCTTACTTGGTAATGTGCGTCGTTCTCGTCCACAGCATGTGAGCGCTAAACAAATTATTGATAAAACAGCAAAGTATTTCTCACTTTCGCCAGCCGAAATGTGTAGTGCTCAACGTGATAAACATATTGTCACACCGAGACAGATTGCTATGTACTTACTCCGAAGTGAATTACATTTAAGTTTTCCTAAAATTGCACATGAACTTGGCCGTAAAGATCACACAACTGCTATTCATTCGATTGAAAAAATTGAGAAATCAATTAAGCTCGATTTTGTTATACGTGAACAGGTAGCGGAAATCAGGGAGCGACTCTATGTATAGCCTGGGGAAATCTTGCGGAAAATATGCGGATAGATTGTTTATGAGCTTTGGAAGACTATCCACAAAAAGTTACTTTACATATGACTCAAGCTTTTTCAGTCGTGTAAAAACACTCTATTGTACGCATTTCATCCAGTTGTTTTTCACACAGATTTCCACAACCATCACACACTCATTTTTCCCGAGTAAAGTACCTATTTTCCCCACTTTCCACAGAGCCTATAACTACCACTACGAAGTAATATATAAAGAAAGGTAATAACAATGGAACTTTCTGTCACACAAGAAAATCTTGCTCGCGCACTTGGTGCAGCATCACGAGTAGCGAGTTCAAAAACACAATTACCTATACTGAGTAATATTCTTCTCCGAACAGATGGTCATAGATTAATGATTGCTGCAACAAATCTAGAAATAGCTACCTCGCAGCTAATTGGTGCGAAAATTGTTAATGAAGGTGCCATTACAGTGCCTGCGCGCCTTATTACAGAATTTGTATCGAGCTTGCCTAGAACAACTGTGACGTTAAAAGTAACCGATAATAAGCTTCATGTTACAGCTGATGGCTATAGTTCGATCATAAATGGTACACTTGCTGACGACTTTCCAGAATTACCAACGATCAACGACAAAACAGCAGTTAGTTATGCAATTGATACTGCATCACTGAAGCAGGCAATCGGCCAAACAATCCTTACGGCGAGTAATGATACAACCAGGCCAGTTCTTACTGGAGTCTACTGGCACTCACATGAAGGCGCACTTTATCTTGCAGCAACCGATGGTTATCGACTATCTGAAAAGCGACTTATTCCTACGAAAAGCGATGTTTCTGCAATTATTCCAACAACAACATTACAAGAAATACTTCGTACACTTGGTGATGATATAAACGAAGTTGAAATATTATTTGATGAGTCACAAGTTCGTTTTCGTATGAATGATGCCGAGATAACTAGTCGTTTAATTGATGGTAATTTCCCTGACTACCGCCAGCTTATACCTGCGTCGAGTGAATCAAACGTGATAATTTCCCGGGCAGATTTTGCACAGATTACAAAAGTTGCTGGTCTGTTTGCCCGTGAGTCAGGCGGAAGTGTTACGGTAACTGTCGATGCCGAAAAGGATCTTTTATCACTTCATTCTGTCGCGAGTGAACTGGGCGAAAATACCTCTGAGTCGAGTGCCGAGGTTGATGCTGATGGTCAGGTGACACTTAACTCTCGTTACCTGACTGAAGCACTCGGTGTTATCGATGGCGAAACAGTAACCTTTCGATTTAGCGGTAAGCTTTCTCCGTGTGTCCTGTCTGTTGCCGATAAATCAGACAGTGATTATCAACACATTATCATGCCGCTGAAGAGCTAGTATGGTTATTCAATCGCTTATTGTTGAAAATATTCGTTCACACCGGCGATTCTCGCGTAAACTATCACCTACTGTAACTGTAATAACCGGGAAGAATGGTAGCGGTAAAACATCCCTCATTGAAGCGATAATGGTAGCGCTCACCGGACACTCTTTTAAAGGAAGTGATAGCGATTTACTAAACCGAGAATCTGACTGGTGGCGGATTGATCTTCAGCTTAAAGATCAATTGAGAACGGTAAAATATCAACCAGATAGTCCTAAAAAGAAACAATTTATTGTGGATGATAAAACCACGATCCGCTTACCTGCCGCTGCACGCTATCCGGTTGTATTGTTCGAGCCGGATGATTTGCGATTGTTGCATGGCTCTCCTGTACGTAGGCGTCAATTCATTGATCACTTTGCAACGCAACTAATACCTGATTATGGACATGTTGTCCGACGATATGAGAGAGCACTACTCCAGCGTAATAGATTACTAAAAAGTGGTGGTGACAAGGATATGTTATTTGCCTGGAACGTAAGTCTGGCAAAATATGGTGCTCAGATGATTGATGTACGTATACGACTCATAGAACGGTTTAATACTGGCCTTAATACTACCTATAAGACAATTGCACAGACTCGTGATGCAGTGTCGGTTCACTATTCACATACAACTGTGGATAATACTGAACAGAAACTTCTCGCTGAACTCGAACTAAATAGTGAACGCGATCAGATACTTGGGTTTACAAGCATTGGGCCACATAGACATGATATTGTATTTCAATTTAATGATATGGCGGCTATTGATGCAGCATCTCGCGGTGAAGTCAGAACAATCATCTTGGCGTTGAAGTTTTTGGAAGTAGATATTCTCGAGGAAGTGATTGGAAAACCACCTATTGTGTTACTTGATGATGTCCTGAGTGAGCTTGACGATAAACGCCAGTCACACCTTGCTACGAAGTTTAAGAATCATCAGATTATTATGACAAGTACCAACCCGCCAAGTGTTATTGGCGATGCAAAAGTGATCCGTCTGCGATAAAATTTCTAAGAATCGCTACCAGGTAAACTTATAGGCTGGTTGATAGCTTGCAGGATAGATTTTGGTACATCCGTATAATCGATAGCCGAAAGAAGCGGTGTAGGAGGTGTTGAACGGACAATCCAAACGCCATTCTTTTTTTGCATGAGTACTCTGAGTGTGTCACGATTCATTGTGTCATTACCTTTGTATGTAAGCGTCGTGCCATACCATTGGCCTTGGTCGAATAATTTGCCTTGATTTACGGTATAGTCGGTTTTTACCTTTGGATATGCAATAGTCAGGATATCCAGGATAGTCTGTTGCTCACCCAGTAGTTGCTCGGTAAGACTCGACTTTTTTGTTACAGGAGTCTCTGATGGGCTTGATTGCTCTACTGTTTTTACCGGTGCTTTCGGCGCAGTCATAGCACCGTAGGTAAACGATGAGATACCGACCAAGATAGAGGCGACAACGATTAATCTAAATTTCAATCGTTGGTTCATTTCGTCTCCAGCGGATTATGAAAATCCTTGAATACTATCCTAAAATCAGTCGGGTCGTAGCCTAGCTTACGAATTTGCTCGATGGCATAGAAACGATAACGAGGCGATGGCGTAATGACGGTGAGTGTAATTGACTGGTCTGTATTTGCGATGTACCCGATAGTAAAATACGGATCATTGAACGGTAATTTTGTTGTTATAGGATTTTTATTAGTGAAATATTTGCCGTCACTGTTCGCCTGTAAAGATCCGTATATTTCGTTTTTCTGATAATCATCCTGATGGCTGTCTGCCCAGTTCTTTGCTTCGTCACTTTCGGCAATAAGCGAAATTGCAACGATATTCTGCTCTTTACCATCTGTAATAATAGCTTTTTGAGTTTGCGTCTTAAAACCATCCTTACTGACCGACACATCATAGGTACCTGCCGGCATATAGTGAGTTCCATTACCGCTACCTTTTCCACTAAAAGTTACCGATGCATTACTTGGTACCACAGAAACAACGACGGGAATTTTACCATATCGATCAACATAGGTCGTAATACCCCAGATGATAATCAGTAAAATAAAGCCTATACCAAGACGTTTGAATAGTTGTTTATTATTTTGAATAAAGTCGTAATACATGGCTATAGTTTTGCGGGTGTTAGGTTTGCTTTTTTACGATACCACTTAAAGGATGCATCGGTCACGCCTTCGTGTCCTGCCATAGGTGCCCTCACTGGTCCGGCAACAGATGCGGAAGCAATTTTACTGCCAAAGCCGGGGATATCTCCAACATAGACATAGGTATGCTGACTATTAATCGCTACATCGCCAGGTTGTCTATTACTCGCATCAGTTGCGCTGATTGGTTCCCAATTTTTATCGAGCCAAGCCATTTGAGTTGTCGTTGGGCCGCCGCGACCGTCATAGTTATATCCCTTTTCAAAACCACTGTCATACATAAGAATTGTCACAAAACCACCGCAGTCATCACCCTTTATAGCGATACCTCCGCTATAGCGATGCTCACTTGATGCTTTTGCAACTGCTGCAGCATAGGCGGGTTTTTGATCAGATGCCTGGACGGTTCTATTTGGTGCTTCAGGTAAAGTATCGATACTGCCGTTAATATATCGTGACCAGGCATATTCAATGGTCATTTTTTGGATATCACCACTACCGTAACCATTCGCGACACAACTACCCTGAGTGGTGTCTGTGTTGTCGTCAGTTGGCACAGAACTGGTAGTATTCGCAAGTGGCTGGACGCTACTTGTCGATCCTGCTAGAGCAGGAGCGTCACTATATAAGGCGTAGAATTTCTGAGCATTACCACCACGATTATTTACAACTGCCGCTCGAGAATCGGCCGAACTTTCGTAGCCGTCATGAACAACTACTGCTGCGTCTACAGGTGTTGTCGTCGCTTTAAGCGCTGTGAGGGTACTCGGGTATTTTTCGGAAAGCTCTTTCCAGGTGAAAGCTAGTTGACCGCCAAGATCGGTAATATCGACACCTAAGCGGCGAGTTTCCTCTACAAGTCCTTGTTGTCTCCCACCTGATGTCCATTGAACAAGGCCAAATCCTACACCCGATGTTGGGGTGAAGTTTGTTCCGGGTTGTGCATGACCTCCACCTTGGATAATCGTTGGATCGAGAGTCGATTCAGCCATCATGTTGCCGGCTATACCGGTTGCCTGAGCGAGCGTGAGGCCGTGTTGCATAAAGAATGTAAGGATTTTTTCGAGATTGTCCTTACCACTCAACGTGATATAACCGGTTGCTTCTCCACTTTGACAGCGCGGATCATAAAACAAAATATCATTTCCTGAATAAAATGTTTCATCATACACTGCCGCAGCTTTGACTGTTTCTACTGTGTAAGCAGACAAAAGAAGAGCGACGGCAAAAATAGAGAAGAATCGCCTAACCATTGCTTGCTCCTGTATTTTCACGTGCTGTTTGCAGGGTTGCTGTTGGATTTATCACCGTACCTCCGGTTAGAGGTGAACCTTGCCATAATTGGAAGGTTAGATACGCTCGTCCATTATCAGTCATAGTGTTACCGATACGTCCGATTTGTTGCCCGGCTTTTACATGATCGCCCGGATGAACGAATACCCCGTCATTTGCCATGTGTCCGTAGACGGTACTCATTTTTTGTCCGTTGACCTGATGCTCAATAACAATCCAGTTACCAAGGTTAATAGAAGGGCCGGCTGCCATTACAGTGCCGTCATAGGCAGCGAAAATTGGCTGACTCAGTGTCTCGGATGGTGTCTTTGCTGCGATGACAACGCCGTCTTTGTCTGTTTGGAGCGGCGCCATTTGAAAATCGTTCACGATAGTATTTGTTGGTAGTGTTGGGAATGCCCAGCCATCTTTACCGACCACGCCAGACTTACCGTCGGCAAAACCAGTTGTGCCAGGGTCTTCTGACTGGCTAGCTTCATCTTTCTGATCCATAGATACTTGGATTGATTGATCCATTGTATAAACGCGGAAATGTTTATTTAAGTCACTATAGGATGGATTGAGGCAGTTACTTCCATCAGTGCTCTCTGCGTTTTCGGCATCTACTTCTCCCCATCCGTCTTCGCGATGTGCGCACTGGCTGAGAAACTTTACATAATTCCATTCCTGGCCGTTATCTTTTGCCTCTCCTGTATCACTTGTCGGGTCAATGTTGCCGGTATCTGCCATCCACTTGGCATTTTCGAGTGGATCCATATTCAATTCATCGTCACTCATCCAGTAACGGACTTCGCAAAACGGCCCTGCCTTTATGCCGAGCGACTGATACATCATGTCATTACATTGATCAAAATAATTATTTGGTACGGCGCCAGCACTTGGTTGGAGAAGACTTGCAAAAGTTTTTGGTATAAAAGCCGCAATATTCACAGCTGCCATACTGGCACTTGAGCGAGACTGCCATGCCGTAGGTACGAGAGCAAATGTTATAGAACCAAAGAACGAATAAGGATTGTTCAAATCAAACGGCTGCGTACGTGCCATATATTGTTTAACAGAGGCGTATTGTTGAACCGTCTGTTTGTTTTTTGCAAGGTAGTCGGCACCACCCTGATTACTAACTGGTTCCATGCCGCGATTTTGCGCAATACTTCCCATAAGTCCTGCAGTACCAACATAGCCACCATTCCCTGAGTCATCACCGCTAATTCCACTGAAAGTATTGCCAGCGATCATATCACCAAGCTGGGCTTCTATAAAAGGCGTCGCGAGTTGGAGCGCAAATGAAGCAGCTCCTTGAATGAGTGTAAAGACGCCGAGTGATGCAACACC
Source organism: uncultured Candidatus Saccharibacteria bacterium (assembly GCA_964480675.1). Classification (GTDB taxonomy): domain Bacteria; phylum Patescibacteriota; class Saccharimonadia; order Saccharimonadales; family Saccharimonadaceae; genus UBA2112. The sequence goes on along the minus strand of CAYZPD010000003.1, from coordinate 200,226 downwards.
TGTGGCGATGCCAGCCGCAAAAGCGCCAACGCGGACAAAAGTACTCTGTATATATTTACACTTTTTACTCAGTTGATTTGGATCTGGATTACCGCCGTTCACTACACGGGCAATATCACGTGTTGCTGTGTCGAGAATAGACTGAGATCCGCCTCCACCAATAGAAAACCTCGATTCGCGAGCAGTGAGTGGCCCGACAGTTTCTCCATTTGCCAGTTTGAATCCTTTCGAGTCAAAAGCATTACCGATTGTAGTAGTGGTAGATGGTGGCTTACTGCCAACGGCCGCTGTTTGACCGAGCTTCGATTCATCGAGCACTTCAGAGTTCATTGTTGTTGTCATGAGATTATTAGCAGAAAAATTCGTCAGCGCTTCAGTTGCATCACCGGCCTTTATTTTGTCGGCAGGTGTCAATATGAGTGCAAGTGCAAAACGAATTGCCTGAGACATCTTAATTATTTTTGCCAGAGCCGAAACGCGTCGAATGCTATTGAACAAACTACACCCCGTATCAGCGGCAGCATCAATCTGCACTCCTCTACCTACGGCATTTTTGAGCATTCCAGCTGTACCGCCCCCCTCGACGGCTTTTTCGATACGCTTTTCCATATCTTCTGCTGCTTGAACTGCGCTTGAGTCAACGGGTTGTCCGTTTTCATCTACGTACCCAGTGGTGTTACCGTCTTTATCTTTTACGGGTGTGAATGTTTTACCGTCAGTATCCTCTATTCCACCTGAAATACGATCGAGACTTTTCTGACGCTCTTCATCAGTACTCCCGGAAATTTTTTGGTTCTTTGTCGCCTTGTTTTTTAACAATACCTTTTGAGCAACAGGATCTGCCATGGTTTTAAATTCAGGGTTATATCCTTGTAGCCATGATGCTTGGAAGTCAGGATGTTGAGAGAGTGCTTTTGTTAGCTGGTCTGAAGACGTGATAGTTAATTTTGATTTATCACCCTCAAAGGAAATTTTTGTCACACGTCCTTCAGTGTCACGCTCTATAGTTGTACCACTATTGTTTTTCTCGAAGTCACGCACCTGCTCATCGGACATTTTTGCGAAACTTTTGCAGACTTTCACAGTACCGCAAGCCCCATCAGATGTAGATTTCATCTTGGCGCGCAAAATTGATGACGAGCGGCGATCAACTGCGTGGAGCTGATCATTAAGGCTTTGCGTTAATATCTCTTTCATTGCAACGAGCGCTGTCGACGGTGCAAACAGGATTGTCAAAAATCCGCCACCGCCAAATAAGAGGACTATGACTGTAAGTAATGAACTTTTACTACGAAGGTTTTTACCGGTAAAAAATTGTTTTACTTTCGATGAAGTTGAGTGACTTAGACCTTGATTTGATCGGCTATGAGTAATGTTTTGATTACCTGATTCTTCTCGATCACGGAGTAAAGTATTTGTATTATCGTCAGATTGAGTGCGGCTTTGATGAGCGGATATTGCCTCGTTATCAGCACTTGCCTGAGCACGACGCAAAGCTTCCCGCGCATCACTGTGCGGATTATAAAAATCGTCCTGCCTTGGATCAGTTTCTCCACTGGGCTTCATAAGAGGTCACTTTCGTATATATTCTACCATATTGTTGAATAATCGTAAACATAGTTATAGAGAATAAAGTGCTTGCGTCTATATGGTATGACATAATGGTAATACTATGACTGCAGACCATTTATTTTTATGGCTATCGGTGTTTATTGCAGCTACTGTCGAGATGATCGAGGCACTCACAATTATTTTGGCGCTCGGTATTACACGAGGTTGGCGCTCTGCCTTACTAGGTACTGTCGCAGCACTCGTCACGCTCGCTATCGTCGTCGTTATATTTAGTGAGATCTTATCAAAAATTACTGATGAATCGAATATACCAATTGGCCCATTATGGGCAGTTGTTGGAGGTCTACTCCTTATATTTGGTTTGCAATGGATGAAGAAAGCACTCCTGCGCATTGGCGGTATACTCCCGAGTAGAGACGAAGAAAAGATCTATAAAAAACTTGTTGCCGGTGCAAAAAAATCCAAAAAAAGCAAAACTGCCATTGATTGGTATAGCTTCGTTATGGTTTTTAAAGGTGTACTGTTGGAAGGATTTGAAGTTGTATTTATCGTTATTATATTCGGAGGTGCCCGCGGGGAGTTCGGTATCGGCATTACCGCTTCACTTGTAGCGCTCGTGTTTGTCGGCCTGCTTGGACTGTTTATTCATAAACCACTGTCGCGTGTTCCGGAAAACTGGATGAAACTGACCGTCGGATTGCTTCTTGTGACGTTTGGTACCTACTTTAGTTCAGAAGGAGTCGGTATAGTCTGGCCTATGGGTGAATGGGCACTTCTCTACCTACTTGTACTCTATAGTGCTCTTTCATGGTTTATTATCCAGATGATACGAGGCTCTCGAACTGTTCTGGAAGGAATAAAATCATGAAGTATATCCGTGGATTCTTTACCTTTTGGCGACATTTTATACTTGGCGATGATAGTACGATAGCGATTTTCGTCATGTGGAGTTTACTCTTCACGTGGTCTCTAACCTCATACTTTATGAATATATGGATTGTCGTGCCAGTGAGCGTTGTTATAGTATTGCTAGCTCTTTGCTATGATCAAACTGCTCGCCGACCGCTTCTGTATGGTCGTTCAGAATTACTTCGGTTTATGCTTGCTACTGCAACTCCCTTCGTGTTAGTTGTTGCACTCCCCTCTCTGGTATTTCGTTTTGTGAATCATGCAGTGAACTTTCATTACGTAGCACAACCTCTTGCTATTTGCCTTATAACCGTCACTTTTCTATCATTTGTTCTTTATGAGATCTATAAAAAGTTTCCGGCACTTGTTGTATTCATATTTGGTGCAGTCGCTTTTGCGACAATCTGGTTCTAGTTAATCTGCTGAAAGGAAAGATCTGTAGTACCAATACTGTAGCTTGCAAAATAACTCTTAACAGCAGGGATACAGTTGGTAGATGGTTTTACAGACTTTGTGATAACAGAGAATCGTATAAAGTTCATATAGTTCAAATCACAGCCACCGACAGTGTTAGGTATGAGTAGGCTGAATTTTTGGACAGGTAAATTACTTGGCTGTTTATTTTGCAGTGGTATTCTGTCGAGTTTAAAGGCAAGACTCGAGCGATTACCAGCTTTTTGAATTGCAACATATAAATAGTCTCTGTCGTTACTTAGCTTTATTTGTGAAGGCTTGCCAGTTGTATCATCAAATGTAATGAATGGTGTTGCTGTGCCATTTTGTATATCGTAACGTACGATACTATTTTGCATGCCATAAAGGAGTGTGTTTTCATCGAGCCATAGAGGACTTATAAAATTACCACTAGGTAGTATGCCTATTTTTTGAAACTTATCATCAAATATTTCTGATACGTCACCCGATGTGACAAGTTTTTTACCTGATGGTGACCACGCTGCTTCATATGTTCCGCCCTTTATTTGATATTTATTACCATCAGTATGGAGTATAACCATATTGCCTTCGCGTGAATTGTTTTGTGGTTTCTGCCACAGGAGTAACGCATCATTTGAGACGGCAATAATGCCGAGTTTTTGCGTAGAGGAATACACTTTTGTAAATGAGCCATCTGCGTTACCCCTATACACCGTATTGCCATCCGACACATACCAAGTTCGGTTTGGTGCCACACGCACACTACTCGTTACGTCTACTACGAACGGCATTTTTAGTTGTGTTGCAAAATTCCCCTCTATTTTAGTGATGACATAGCGATTATTTTTATCTAATCCGTATCCTAAACCAAATAATGGATCAGCCCATGAAATATTGACATAGCGCGTTGACGAGTCAAGAACACTAATAGTACCCGTAGCATCCACCGAGTAGAGTGTTGAATTTGCAGTATTTCTATCTATAAAACGCAATGTATCTTTCGATGCACTAATACTTCCGGCACCCATACTAGTGACCGGCTCACTTGTTGAATATGCGATCGAAGTATCAAGATTAATTGTTATATTTTTATGTTCACCAGTTCCGAGCTTTACAACTTGGCTTGATGAGCGTGTTGCATTTTGAACGGTCACAATATATGTTCCGGCAACTACACGAAGATCGGCTTGCTTACCGCTTTGACTGACCGATACCTGATTTTGGCTGGTCGCTGTTTTTTCACGAACCAAAATAGTATTCGATGCACTATTTGTGGTTATTGTCAGCGAAGCAAGCGTATAAAACCATACAATCAACCAGCCAAAGGCAATGAGCAGAATGACTGCGATAGTAATCATAAGTGTTTGTCGTTGTTGACTTGTCATATATAATTCTCCGTTACCATTTTGGCCAATCTGCTGGCGGAGGTGTCTGGCTGATACCTTCGCCACTGTCGTGTCCCTCTCCTACTCCGAGTGTTCCCAGGAAATTACCGATATCAAGCCCGGAATTTGAAGCATATCCATTTGATTTTTGAGGATAGTCACTCCAGCTAATGTACTGATTATTACCACCTTCACTCCAGCCAATTTCCAGATATGTTCCCTGTTGTTTGTACTGACAAATTGGTTGGCTGGTTGTGACTTTGTCGCCCACTGCGACAGAAGGCGTGCAGTCTTCTGCCAGGTAAACAAATAAATCTTTTGCCTTACCAGCGGTTATCTTATAAGTAATATATGCTCCGCTACCTTCTGTTCCGAGGCCAGGCCAACCAGAACCACTTGTTTGAACATGGGTAATTTCAGCCGGACAGACAGCATATACTGGACCTTCACCATTATCGCCACCGTAGTCGAGTCCACCATCCCAGCGCATCGGGTAGGAGTTTTGTAAGTCACGGAAAGGATTTTGACACTCACCATTATCAGTACGGGTGGAACCGCAAGGACTAAACCCAGTTTGTGATGATGCTGTGCCGGTACCATCACCTTTATAAATTGCCGCTTCGATTTCTGGTGGATACGGAGTACCATCCTTGGCCTTGTTATATATTGCCTCTGCATATGTTTTACGGAGTTCAATCGATGCGCCTAGGTCTGCTGGAGCTTCATAGTATTGGCCGAATGCTTGCGTGGCATCATCGACGGTTGACGTGGCGCGAACTCGGTCTGCTGCATCCGCTCGAGCACCACCATTAAGCCTGTTGCCGTCGGTCAAATATTCCATTTGTGTTGTGAGATCGTTCGGATCTTTACCAGCAGCTTTGAGCGGCGTAATCATCTTGCCGGCCGGTGTCCACTGTACAATTCCCCAACCTTCCGGACTGCCTTGTGCTTCGTCGGCCGGCGTTTGATCGTTGAGGCTTGTTCCTTGAAGACGTTGGGGGTTCACTCCTGACTCCAGAATCATATTTCCAACAATACCCGCAGCCTGTTCAGGACTGTAACCGTGGGTAACAAGGTAGTTATAGGCTCGCTCTGCGTTATTCTCGCCTATCATCTGCGTTGCTGCTCCTGTAGAGCAAGAACTCGCACAGTTATCGTAGTATAGAATGTCATTCGTCTGGCGAAAAATTTGCTTAGCACGCCGAACACTATTATCTGGATCACAGGCGTTATCACTTGCAGCACTCACAAGCGTTGTTTGCCCAAGCTGTAGTAAGCAGCCAAATAACAATATGCTTATGCGAAATCGTTTAAAGAATTGTTGCACTACAGTGCCTTCCTTACAGCAGTTGGTAGCGAGATGGAATCAGGAAAATAGGTACCGGGACCAGCGACAATAGCAAGCGGATTGTTCGGATCGTTTGTTTGATGGAATATAACCTTAGCCGGCTCTAAATTACCAGACTTAATCGTAACGATATACCAGCCTGTCAGAGGATTTTGTGTTTTGAGGATACCGAAAGAAACATGACCACTGGCATCCGGAGCAACGCCCTTTGACTGGGTAATTAAACTATAGAAATTATCTTGGGTTGGTGCCGCCTGTGGATTTGTACTTGGTTGTGTGTTTGTATTGTTTTGATTTACCTGGTCTACCTGTTCGGAAGTAATAGTCTCACCCGGCTGCACCTGTGTTTTAACTGGAGTGTTATCGTTTTTTGGAACAAGAAGGAAGACGGCACCGATAATCGTAATGAGTACCAAAGCGATGATGATAACCCTTCTCCTACTAAACATATTCACTATATCCATATTACCCGCCTTTATACCTCAGGACAAAACTTTCAGTACCTTGGTAAGTACCTGGGCTTGATCCAAATCCATCACCGCAGCCGGTAGTGTGAGAACCGACGGTTTTGAAGTTGCCGCCATTAACATCGGTAATTACTTCTACATGGTTTGCGCAGTCAATGGCAAGATCACCTGGTTGTGCCTGAGCGCGGTCGACATGTTCAAAGTTCTTTGTATCAGCGCAAAGGGTTTGTGTGGTTTGATCACCAATATCATTCCCCGTTGCTTGCAGTATGACAGCGCGAACAAATGCCGAACAGTCGACAGCGTAGTCACCAGCAAAATGATTGCTAATTGATTCTTGTATCCAGGCTTTATCGCGACCGTGTCCGCCACCGTAGGTGTAGCAAGAATTATACTGACCGCCCCAGGCACCCATCAGTCGTGCGGTATCTGCTATACTGCCACTTCCAGCGACAGCCGAAGTAGCAGCTGCAAAACCAGGTGGAGTATCATTTGTGCAGTCAGTGGCATTATTGGCAACAGCATATTGGACGTAACACATGTTGTAGTAGTAGGCAAAAGCATCCATCATATAGCTGTCTTTTGTACACTGTTTACCGCTATGCCAGTCCTGTTCCTTGGCGCTACCAGTACTTGTGTCAATGTCAGTTGAGCCCATCTCTAGATCACGCTGACCGGTACAATACTTTATATATTGTTCGAACTGACTTTTTGGAACGGTCTTTCCCTGTTCGTCAATACTTGCAACATCTCCAGAATCTGTACAATTTCCTACGCTGAGTTCACCAAGTGCTTGTGTAAATTGAGATATCGCGTCGCAAGACTCATCTTTTGTACCACTAGTACTACCTGATCCTTCGGCAGTAGCTTGTGGTTTTTGCATCCACTGAACTACTTCGCTCAAATGATCAGACTTACCCGTTGCATCCTCGTTTGCCCACTGCACGACACGGGGTGACGATACGTCGATTGTCTGGCCACTCCAGTCGCAGATCATGTCGTTTTCTTGTTTTTCAAGATCGCGACAAACGCCATTATTAGTTCGTGAAGCAAGTGTCGCCTGGTCGAGTGTCAGTAGAGCCGGTTGACTGTGAAGAGCTTGTGCTGTTGGTAATACAGTATGCGAGACAATGCCGAAAACATTTGCTAGGAAGGAGAATCCTGTTTGATTGGTCGGGTCGGCCGGATAAGGGTTCAGGGAGTCCATAATCTGACCCATGAAGGAGTAACGATTGTTCGTATTGAATGGTTCTGACCTGGCATCATACTGCGCGATTTCGGTACCGTATTTGTTGTAGACATCATTTGTTGAGCTGACGAATGCCGATATTGCGGCCAGCTCGGTGGCGGGTTTCAATGCGCTTGACTGGCTTTTACGTGTCAGGAATAGTCCCATAGCCGCGGCAACCGCGTTACCGGCAGCTGGTCCTTTGAGGTTAAGATCAAGGGCAACTTGATTGACACCAAGTCCGATAAGCGCAGGAATGACAAGCTCTAGTGCTTTTTGCGCGGCCACGAATGTTGCAACACCTACTCCAGCACCAACAATAAAATCACCAAGACATTTAAGCTGGTTAACGCCGGTTGGTGCAAAACACTGTGCAAGGTTAGCGGCTGCGATACCGTTTGCAAGTGTATTAGCAGCGATACAGAGAGTGCGGATATTTTGCTTACCCTCTTTCGAGTTACCGAAACCAAGTGCTTGTTGTGTCCACTGTATGATAGAGTTAGCGATAACGGCGCTACCGCCAATTGCACCGGTTGTGAATTTCTGTGTAAATTCTGACAGACCAGTTTTGTCACCATAAAGCATCATACGAAGACCTTGGGAGTCAAAAGCATTCTTGTCCTTTATTTCATCGATTTGATCTTTGGCTTTTTGTTTTTCGACGAGATTTGTAGGATCTGACAAATCATCTGGTGTAATGCCGTAGGTGCGAAGTGTCGTCTTGTCCTCTTCGGTAAGTGTGTTTGCATCAATCTTCTTTTTTAACTCACTTGCTCTTGACGGTGACAAGTAATCGGTTAACTGAGAGAATCTGCTATCGATCTCCTGAAAATCTTCGTCGGTTGCGCTACCATCAGCAATCTTAGAAATGAGGCGGAAAAATGGCCAGCCAAAGCGTATAAGATCTGTTACCCACACCGCCTTTACGGCTCCAACGGAAATACGCGTAATATTGTATGCCATACATGCCACCTGGGCGGCAGTAGTTACTGAACCGGCGATTCCCTGAGATGCCTTCGCAGCACTTTTTAGTACGTTTTTTTCTGGATCAACTGATGAGCTTGCCTTATTTTTCTCTTCTTCGACAAGTCCTTTATCAACCTCATTAACCTTTTTTTCCTCTGCTGTTGCTCGACCCTTATTTATGCCAAATTTCTGGAGCAACTGGCTAAACCTTCCGTGAAGAAAGTCTGAACGGAGTGGGTCGACAACGCGTGCGACCATACTGCGGGCACCAACATTTTTATCGGCATGATCATTGAGCTGGCTAACATTTTTTGCCTCATAGGTATCATTAAAAACAAGCGAAGTTATTTTGACTCGCTCACCATCCTGTAGCTTATCCGGATCAATAATGTCGTTTGGCGATCCGCGTGTCGGATTACCTTTCTCATCGACAATCTGACCTTTAGTGCTTATCAGGCCATCTTTCCATTTTTTCACTTGTTCCTTTGTGGCTGTTTTCATTTTGCATATTAGCTGCACCTTACCGCAGGCGGGCGTGCCGATCATGTTATTGAAGGCACGCCGCATGACGAGGTTCGTCCGACCATCGTTTGAACTTTCGTTTGTCAGGTTTTTTTCGAGTGCATTCCAGAATGAACTACCGCCGGCCATAGCAATCATGATGCCGCCTATAAATAAGATTCCGGCACCTGCACCAGTAGTGGCGCCTTTATTTTTGGCGCCGCCGAGCCGCATGAGTAAACCGCTAATACCACCCTGTTGTCCGGAAGAACTACGCGAAGAATTATAGAGTGACGATTGCTCTTCTTGACCTGCTTCTTCGCTTTCGGCAAGCGCTGCTCGTCGTTCCTCAGGAGTTGCACTATCAAGCGATCCGCCACTAGCTTTAGTAGCCGCACTACTAGTATCGGCACTTTGCTCTGCGTCCCGGATTTTACTGAAGCGATTGTTGTAGGCATCTTGAAACTTATTGCGGCTATCAGATGCATTACCCGCCAGATTATCTTCATCGAGGGGATTTTTGACCGCCACGACTTACCCCTAAACCTGCGGTCCTTGAGCCTGGCCTGGTGCTTGCTGTTCGGCTGCACGTTGGCGCGCCATTTCCTCCATACGTCGTTGCTCTTCCTGCTGCAACTGCTGAACCGGGTTAGTTGTAACAAGTTGATGCTCGGTACGGCTCGCAACCACCTGAATGTGCACATGGTTAGCACCCGCAAAGAACAGACCTTGTCCAACCGGGAAGTTACTCAGACGCTTGCGCTCCTCATCAGTAAGCTTGAAGACATCAGCGAGCACATCAACGGCACTTGGTGATTGTTTGAGAAGCAGCTGCATTGAGCTGTTTGCCACGATAGCACGACCCATTTTGCTCGCCATAAAGTCCTCGACATCCTGACTGATTGTCGTAACGCCAAGGTAATACTTTCGGGCGCGTTTTGCGAGACTGAACAAAAAGTTTGCACTGTCTTCGTATTTCATCAACTGCCAGGCCTCGTCCACGATAAGCATACGTTTCTTGAGATGTGAACGAGTCACATTCCAGATATGGGACAGGACGATATACATAGCAACCGGACGAAGTTCATCCTCGAGATCACGAATGTTAAAGACAACCATTTGGTTATTGATATCGATATTGGACTGCTGGCTAAAGATACCGGCAAAGGTACCCGTGGTGTACTTGCGCAGACGTTGCGCCAAGGCTGGACCGCTGCCCTCCATGTGTACAAGCGTGTCATAGAGGTCAACCATTGTTGGCGGCGGTGATGTGTGAGTAAGCGGATCACTTGTAATACCGGCGCGAGCATAAGTATCGATGAGCGCTTGGTCAAGGTCAGCCTCTTCAGCTGGTGTCATGGCGGTGACATTTGTTTGACCGCTTGCTTGCAAAGCTGCGCCACCAAGCATCAGACGGAGCAGTCCATGGAGTGTTACGAGGTTGGCACGAAGTGCATCGTCGGCTTCATCGGTATCAATCACGCGCGGCAAGTCGAATGGATTGACGCGAACGTCAGAGTTGAGCGAGAGGCGAATATAACTACCACCCACGGCATCGCTCAGCTTCTGATATTCGTTTTCAGGGTCGATAATCAGCACATCTGCACCCATCATCATGGAGCGTACTGCCTCGAGCTTGACGGTAAACGACTTACCGGAACCGGACTTTGCAAAGACCACCATATTGGCGTTTTCCAGCGTAAATCGGTCAAAGATGATGAGGCCGTTATTGTGCATATTGATGCCGTATAGAATGCCCTTCTCTTGCGTCAGGTCGGCACTGGTGAATGGGAATGACGTACTAATGGCACCGGTGTTCATGTTACGGCGAATCTGCAGCTGGTCGATCATTTGCGGTACGGTCGTGTTTAGTCCCTGTTCTTGCTGGCTCGACGCAACCTTACTGAAGACTAACTGCTGACCAAAGATTGTCTCGATCTTGTGCTGGATAAAGCTCAGCTCGTCTAGATTGTCAGCATACATAGTAATGTACAGGCCATAACGGAAGAAGCGCTCTGATCCCACCTGAATTTCGTCACGAAGTTCCTCGGCATCGTTCAGCGCTGCCTCAAGACCAGGGTCACGGGTGCGCCCCTTTTCCTCGTTAATGGCCATGGTGGCCTGCATCTGAGTCACCTTTTTACGCAGGTTCTTGAGTACCACTTCGGACTCAACCGGGTAGAAGAACATGCTCACATCAAGCACTTCATCGATATTGATGATACTACTTAGCCATCCGGTATAAATCTGACGAGGATACGCATAGACATAAATAGTACGGCCGTATTTGGTGCCAAGTCGGAAGTAGCTGGCGTGAATTTCCAGAGATGCTGGCGCCACCAGGTCGCGCAGGGTTGTAATACCCTTTTGAAAGGCCTGCTCAACCTCGGCTTGCTCACGGGCACGTTGTTGAGCGGCGATATCAACTGCATCAGGTCGCTTAGCCATTACTTTGCCGCCTCCGTTGGTTTATCTTCTTCACGAATCAGATGTGGCCTTGGTGCTTCACCCTGACCCTTGCGAACATACATAGCAGTAATACTTTCGAAATTACCTAGCGGCTCACGAACGGCAGTATCAGGGTTGTAGAAGTTATAGTAGAGCTCGCCCAGCTCCTTAGTATTAAGCTGCACACACTTGATACCGAGCTGAAACAGACCGCTCATCACGGCATCAACATGGTTCTTCACCTCATCTTTTGCCTTTTCGTAGGCGGCATGATCGACGACAATCGATTGGGTTTTTGGTGAACCTCCAAAAACAGTTGAAAACAGGCTTTTGCTGCTGCGCTTGAGTGTTGCAAGATCACCATGCGGCCAGTACGGGATGATGACATAGAATGACTTATCCATAATATTCGCCTCTTGGCTTAGTGTATCGATAAAGTCGATATAGTCATCAGTGAGGACGTTGAGGAGCATGTTTTCCTGGTCGCGACGAATGTTTGTGAGCCGCTCAATATAGGGGCCGATGTCGACGCGCTGTGAACGAATAAGAATCTGAATAGGAAACGTCAGTGAGTTCAAAAAGTTCTGATAGCTGTACTCAATACCCTCGCGCTCCTTGCTACTCATGAGGTCGAAGTTGATGGACTTACAGGCAATAACAGCACGAAAACTACCGTCGTTCATAACGACCATGTTGTCGCGGAGCTCGCTAAATAACAGACTGTTCTGGGTTGTATTTGGATTCGCTGGTGGCGGCGGAGTGCGGGCTTCAGGGTTGAGAGCGCCGGGTTGGCCAGGCGCAGCTGGCTGACCAGGACGTGGAGGCACACCAGCAGGAGCCTGTCCGGGAACGGGTGCGGCCGGTTGCTGGTTGTTGTTTGGTCCCATGCCCTCTGTCTTCCTCCACCTAGTGGAACGAGATTGTCACTTCGTCGCCATCCTTGAGAATCTCTTGATTCTTTGCGGCGACCCTGTTTGCTTGCTTGGATAATGTCTCCAGAGAAACATCCTTTTGTTGTGACAACTCATCCGCTTGTTTCTGAGTCAGTCCTATTGTACCAGTATCTGGGGTGGAAACGCTAGTGTTTGCGGGTGTTTCTGGCGTGATTTTTGCTGGTGCTATTCCTCGTTTGTCGCTTGCTTCTTCCAAGAGGGCATTTGCAAGAGCAATTGAGTCGAGACCCTCTTGTTTCCTCTGTTTTTCTATAGTCGCGGTCTGTTTGGCGCGGATTTCCTCTAGCGAAGGCAATTTTGAAACAGGCGGCGCATCAGGCGCTTTTGTCTTACTTGCATCTGGTGTGGTGCTTGCTTTCGGTACTTCTTTTGCATTTGCGGCCGGCTTTTGTGCCGGTGTTTCGGTCTTAGCTGCTTTCATAGAATCGATCGCCTCTTTTTTATGGTCAGCAGCTTCTTTTTGCAGATGTTGTGCCATCGCTTGAGCCGCCGGAGTGGAGTCGTCCATCATATCGACAGTTTGTCGTGATTCGAAGTAAAGATCGGTACTGATTGACGTATCAGGTGTACCGCCAGCGCCACGAATTGCCCATCCGTGAGTGTCTACCAGATCGGCCAGGTAACTTAGTCGCTTTGTCGCCTCTGATTCGTCGAGGTCTTTTGTCAGAATCCTCTCTGCGTCTTTGGGAGGGATGATTGTCACGAATGAGTTGATGCCATCAGGGATCCAGAACCGTTTGCGGGACTTGAGAAAATAGAAAGAAACCACCGCCGACAGATAGGCTTCCATAGGTTGGTCTTTTCTCAGGGGTAAAGCCAGAGCGGCAAAAAAGACGATAATCGGCAAAGGAATAATAGCGAGCGGAATAAATAATTGGCTTAGTCCCCATGCGCCGGCCATAGAGATAGCGACAATGATGAGATAGATGAACTGACGGAAGCTGAACGGTCCGATCAGCTTGTCGTCCGCTTCTACGTCCTGGGGAACCTTATAGACTGCCATAATGTTGCGCCACCATATCTGGTGGTATTATAGCTCACTTCTTATGGTTTAGCGAGAGACAAGGCTAAATCTTGTCACTGTTTTCAGCCAGTTCACCGATAAGGATATATACCTCATCTTCAATGATTTCTTTCAGATCGAGAACATTTGTTTGTAGCCATGTCTGGAGCTGTTCATCACCTTGGTCGCGTGTTGCAACCAACTCTTTAACTTGCTGTTCATCGAGGAGTTCTACGACAGATTCGACAATGCGCTCACTGAGGGTTTCTTCGAAGTGCTGGTTAAATGCAGCATAGGCCTGCTCGTCAAGCTGGATATCGAGGTCGTCGAGGAATTGTTTAGTAAGCACTGGCATATTCCTGTTCTACTATAGCCTATTTATCTTTCGCTTCATTGCGAAGTGTCTCATGAAATTCATTTACTACACGTGCTGCGGCATTACTTACTGTATCTCGTATGATTGGCAGATGTGCTATTTCCTTTACAAATCCCTCACGCCCAAGAGCTTCAAGACTTTCTACGGATCGAGTTGACCGTATAAGCCGGTTCAGCGTTGCGATACTTGCGCGCGGTGTGTCGGGGTGTTTAACAGATGCTTTCATAACGCGTTTGTTACGACGGCCTTCGCGAACCATGTCGAAGTAGCTGGCTTTTATCCATTCGCCGTTTTTGTTTTGTATCATTGGTTGTTCCATGCCAACTTTTTCGTAGTAGCCTTTCTCGACCTTTAGCATCTCACGCAAGCGGCCTTGTAGTTGCTTTTGACGAGCTTCGCGTATTAGTGAAATACCATTATCATTTTCACGGGTTTTACGACCGTCAAAACCTATTTGCAGCTGTTGTTTGAATCCGTTTAGTGTATGGAGGCGACGCTGCATCAAGCGAGCTTTACGCGCAAACTTACGACGTCGAAAACGGCCGACACCAAAGGTAGTAAGCCCAACCCCGGCTACTGCAGTTTCAGATTTTTGCCTATACCTTGCTAGTTTCTTCGTTCCGCTATCTATTTCGTGTTGGATATAGTAGCTTTTTATGTTGAATTTTTTATTCTCTGTCCATTCGCTAGCTTTTTCGGTGCCACTCTTGAGTACGAAATCGAGCCCTTCAAGTGCACGCTGATCCAAATACTGCGATCCTTTTAAGCGAATCCCCGCCTCTTGGCGCTCGGGTGCATCAGGTTCTTGATTCTCAAGACCATGTTCTTCACTGTCATTGAGGACTTCACTATTGTCTTCCTCAGACCATGCTTCAGGCATTTCCCATGGTCCCAAGGTTTCGTCGTAGGTTATTCCAGGCTCTTCAGCTGGCTCCGGAGCTGCAGATGACACATCACCCGTTTCCGGCTTGCGGTGTCGACCAGATGATGAATGTTTGGGTGCTTGTTCCATATGAAGTTCTCTAAACTAACATTAGCATAAGAAGTAAAAAATGTCAACTAGTGAGAGGTGTTGATCAGAACCTATCTACAGAATGCCACCACTGGCATTTTTACCTTGGCTGAAGTTGTTGATCATGCCAGCATTACGAGAAATTTTCTTACTGAGGATAGGATCGTTAACTGCGGCGTACGCTGAGTTTATCAAAGCCTGTTTAGCAGCAGCAGATGTTGCCATGCCTGATGCTTCTGCTAGGACGGATGGGCCTGCGGATGCCATTTTTTCAGCCGAGAGTATACCATCTTCCAGGTTTTTTCTCACGGTGTCGGCATAGGATGCACCAAGTGCACCGCGTTGCAGGGCGCCTACTTGTCCACCAGTCATGAGTTCGGGGGTATTTTGCGAAATTGTCTGTGCTAGTGTGCGGGTTGCAAGGCTTGATTGGCCGCTACTGCCGATCTTATCAAGTACGTGTTGTAGTGATCTGAAATCTTGTCGCATACCAAGCTCATTGATAGCTGCTGCAACCTTTGGATCGTTTACCTCAAAGTCGCCGCTAATGGTTGCCCTTAGTTCCGTATCACCCAAATCCTTTGCTAATTCTGAAGCTGCCTTCAGGGCTTCAGACTGTTCAGACCTCGCTGTATTAAGAGCAGCAGTTTCGACACGACTCATAGCTTCTGGGGTAGCACTACGGACACCATAACCGCCGGCCATCTTTTTTTGGAGGGCGTCATCGGCATCGCTTCCGGTTAACTCACCGGCAATATAGCTGTTTTGTGCATGTTTGAGTTCCCTATCCACACTACCGCGTATAGCATCACGTCGTGCTCTTCCTCTAAAGACTCCGCCAGCAAGCGGTATAGTCTTCTGGTTCTGCATCGCACGCAGTGCCATACGGTTTTGGCGAGCTTGATCTGCCGCTTCGGCACGCTTGGCAACACTGCCCCCACCCTTCGTAATACCAGCTTGAACCTTGCCGCCAATGGTTCCTGCGGCTGACAAGGCGCCTTTCAGAACTGCCCAAACTGCAATAAGCGGCACAACGGCAACACCAGCCGCAATGAGTCCTGACAATGCACTGGCTGTTACATCACAGCCCCCACCACAGTTTTTATCACCATCCTTAGTACTAGTATATGTGAAATACGGAAGACCACATTTATCATTGTCTCCTGGCTTAGCATCAGAATATACTTTTTTTGATGCACTATCAGCGGGGCTGTCTGGATTACATGCTATGGACGCATCGGGTAAGTCATTACTTTTTGCAGCTCCCGAGACCAGTATGATGGTACTCGCCAGTTGTCCCGCACCAAACAACAAACCAACAACCGGAAAGATAAGCAGTATTTGGGTAAACATATGTAGCCATTTACTAAACAGCTTCTCTGTATTTGGCAGAAGATAGAGTACAAAGGCGATCGGCGATACAACGACCAAAAGCACAATAAGAGCCTTTCGCAGCAATAAAATAACAATAATAGTGATAACGGTAATAATGACCATCATGACAACGGCGAGCAGAGGACCCATTATTAGAAAGACGATGCTTGTTAGACCTAAAACACCAACAGCGATAGCTGTTAGACCATTACCAAGTCCAGTTTCATGGTTAACGGCTCCATATTGCGCGACATTACCAAAGACAGATGGCCCGAGACTATTAGATATGCCAGCTAAGGCATTCTGGATTTCGTATCCGAGGATGTTCGTTAGGTCGACGATCAGCTGACAAATGTAATACGACACATTCACGGCGATAGCAGCGACGATTAGCCGCGGTAACATTTTCTTGATACCGTAGTTGTTGATGCCCATTCCAGTGACCTGCGACACGATAATCGCGAGAAAGGCGATAATAAACATCACGTTTGCAAGGTTGCGGGCGATTTCCCAAGCAGTCTTGGTACCATTGTTGTTACCAACAAGCTGCGGATCAGTTCGCAGGAAGTTATTGGCCAGAAATGCAAATGCCTTGTCAGAAATCTTCGCAGACTGCTCCATAACTGGGCACAAGAACCACCCAATTTTTTCTACGGCACAGGTTTCAGATTTAGAGCCTGTATTGGAGGTTGTGTCTTGGGTTTGTGCACCATTTTGCTTTTTTGTAGAATCAGCACATGACAAGGTTGGAGTTGTAGTACCAGGAGTTGTTTTGGAGGTTGGTTGAGAGCCATCATCACAAGTTGCTCCTGTTGGAGTATAGTCGGCGTACGCCGTCTTTGTGATAAAAGGAGTAATTGTGCTCAATAAAACAAACAGAGATATAGAAAGCACCAACCACCGCTTATACTTTATAGGCATACTACTTACAGATTACAACAAACGGTAATGCTAAACAATATGCTTATGCTCTGTGAGCTAGAGAATTACGAGTTGTTTGGTTGCCAATCAGTAACCTTGCTACCGTCGACGAAACCAGGATCACCATACTCTACCATTGCTAATACGACTGGAGTGTGGTGTTTGCCATCTTGGCTTGTTCTTTCTGAAACGTAGACATTCCAAACAGAGTGGTCTTCACCATCCATAACGTTTATAAGCATTGTTTCGGAGCCATTAATGTTAATTTTTTGGTTATTAAGAAGATTAACGGTACCTGTATAAAAACTTTTACTAACAGTATCCACCTGAGCTCGATAAATAACAGGACCTTTGCCATTACCAACTTGTGCCTTAACCTTATCGAGTGTTGTTGCGCTGTCAGCGTAAACGCCAGACAGAAGATTGCGGCCGAGAGTAGTGTTTTGCTGAGAGGTTGCTGTCCAAACATCTGCTCCGATATTAGTCATAATTTCTTGAGCTCGCTTTTTGTCGCCAGTAAGATTACTAGCATCAAATAGAGCGTGATTCGGCATCTGACTTTTAATAGCATTGATAGATTCTTGTCGATGCTGTTCTAGGAAGGGCAGGACGACATCAAGTCGTTTTGCATAGTCTGCATTTGCTAGATCCAGTTGATACATATCTAATACCTGTCCAGGAACGACTTCGCCGGTTGCGACTGTTTCAGCGCGGTCGGCCCTATCAGATTCACCTTTTGCTGCGAGTCCACCACCAACAGCAACTGCTGCCGCTGCTACGCCGCCGATAGCTATCTTTGCCCACTTGGGGAACTTCTTGTTTCCACTGTTCTTATTCCCAGACTGTTCAATAGAGGGGTCGGGCTGGTAGTGCTGTCCGGCATTATTCCAGTTTCCGCGATCAAATCCGAAATTCTGAGGGCCCTGGGCGATGGTTGTCATATAATCTTCTTTCTTCTATTCGACTATACAAATAAAATACTTACTATTTAATTATACACTAAAAAATATATAAACGCAAGGGGTTTCAATAAGGTTATATTGATAAGAGTCTTATTGTAGCTGACTTGCTTGCTAATAGCCTTGAGGGCTACAAGGTCTTCTATGTACCAATCACTCATATCATGCGTTCACCTATACAGTAAAGACGTAACTATTTTAGTGAAACGATACTCAGCAGACCTGAAGACCATAAGTATAATGGGTAAGAAGTCTGAAATATCGTATATCCTCAAGATTTTTGAGGAGCAAATCAAGGTCAAGACGTATGCTAATATAAACATATGCCTATAGATTCTTCAGAGATTGAATCAGTTGCTAAAATTCTTATAATCGATGGTCAAAATAGATGCCTAGTTTTAATATTGGGCAAACACCTAAAATATCCAGAAAAGTCTTATTTACCTGATTTACCAGGTGGAATAGTTGACCCAGGTGAGTCCGAACAATCAGCCGTGATTCGCGAGGTTCACGAAGAGTGCGGGATCGTCTTAGATCCAAGTAGTGTGCAACTTGCCTATAGCGAGACGTTGTATTATGAGAAGGAAAATAAATCCGTTACAAAATTACTTTACATTGCTTATGTAGGTGATACACCTTCAGTAACATTGAGTTGGGAACATAGCGATTATAAATGGATTGCGTTCAATAAGCTCTCTGAAGTGGACGTTCGGCCATTCTTTAACGATGCGATAAAATACTCTCGCATAAATAATTTGATTAAGCTTCGATAATTTTTCGTAGCTTTGCCCATAAGTCATCGTAGTATGTTTGGGTGTAATGAACCGGATGTAAACCCCACGGGTGACTCGAAGAGGCGGTGAACAAGTCACCATCATGTGATATACGCTGTGCATTAAGCTCATTGGCCGCAACCTCGTCTAATAAGCTCCAAGCTTGATTCTTTTGATGTAAACGTTCCACGTTTGGGAAATCATTCACCGTACCATCTCTGTCTATGTAGATAGTTGAAAATCGAGCCGAGTTAATAATTATATCCGTTTTTGGCAAAGTACTTCTTAGCTGATCGCAAAGTTTTTTTAGTGATTCTATTGCAAGTTGGTAGTATTCGTCATCCTCGAAGCGCATTCTTTCAGGTGCATCGAAACCTTGATCGTCAAAATGTTGATCAGCATCGGTTAGTGTTTGAAATGCCATATGATTACGGGTGACATACCTACCCAACTTTCTAGTTATACCCATATGAACATCTGCGAAAAAGTCAAAAATTATGAAGTCAGGGTTGGAATCAATTATCCGTTGGAGATTATTGCCAGAGTATTCTTCATTTAATGTCTGAATAAAAACCCTCTTCGCTTTATTTAGCTCAGCAATACTATCAGTAGGCTCCTGGCTAAGGAGGCTAGGTAGGGCGGTTTGGTATACAGTCTCACCTATCTCTACGCGATCTTTATAATTAGTCGTAAACCTACTATTAAATACGTCCCTAGAAACACATGAGCCGATAATATCTATTTTTGGCTTACTAATCATTAAGAGTCCAGTCTTCGGGCGCATCTAGTTCTTCAGCAATTATTCTGAGTTCTTTTATCTTCTCCTTTGGACTTGTGGTGCCGTAGGCCAATTCATGACTCATGGATGATAGAACCTTCCAGCCTACCATGGATCGAATTAGATCCTTATTTACTAATCCTCTTTCTATAGAAGAGGTTGTCGCTTCTAGTGCGGGGGCTACATCGCCCTTCATGCTTCGTACACACCAGGAAGCCAGATCATACTCTCTTGGTCCTATTGCAACTGAATCAAGGTCTATGAAAAGTAGCCCGTCGTTACCTAAAACAACATTTCCGCTGTGCATATCACCGTGTACTAAGCCGTTACTTTGCTTCGCTGCTGTAACAAAACAGTGGTTTGCATGGTATATATCCAGCATTTTCTGTACATACGCTATCGATTCTTTATTTATTGAATCGTTGAGCGAGTCAAGTCTATCCTGAACATAGCTCGTGACATCCATGCGGCGGATGCGACTACCCAGAGCCGGACTAATAGTTTGATAAGGAAAGGTATTTAGTCTATGGACAGTTTCGGCAAGTTCATCACTCGAAACTCTATTCCAATCTGGAACTGACATTTTAGGGTATCGAGAAATGATATACCCATCAAATTCCACAGGCTCTTCGTCTATGGGTGGTAAGACTGCGCCTGTGTGATTTATGGCGTTCGACATTTGATGTGAGTAGACGAGGTCGCCGGGATCTTTTCTGGTTTTAATCGTTTGAACGGTTGAAATCCGAGCGACAATCTCTTCAGAGTCTGATCCAATAACAAGATTGTTGTGAGTAGATATAACTCTGCTGTCTAAGGGTATGACTCCCTCGGATTTCAAGAACACCAAGTGCTCACTACTCATCATTGGTTGGCTCGCCAAATATGTTAGTTAATTTACGCCTATTCTCATCAGTATAGATCAAGTCAGCTACATTTCGAGTCCAATAAGGAGCCAGGGCTTGCTTAAGGTCTGTTATCGTTTCGTCTGTGACAGATGCACTCTCGGCTATCTCTATTGCATCGGCATTAAACATACGTATCATAAAATGATCTTTAGTTCTTGCGTCTTGGGCCATCCCGATCACAAGTTGAGTTGCCTTTTTGACCACACTTAACCTCTTGGTGTGATCCCATTCGTCTTGCGTTATTGAACTGCCGTCTTCGCGACCACGTAGCATATAGAACGGATAACCAGATAATATAGATAGTCTTTTTGCTTTAATCATTGCTTCAATAAAGAATAGGACGTCATCACCTCGTCTGATGCTTGGATCAAATTTAATATTATTATCGATGATGAATTTACGGTTGACCATTTTCCAAATACCCAAGGTTTTGTATAAGCCTGAATTAATGAGGTCAACATCCGCTGCTGTGTTGCTTAGCATCGAACGAGGAACATTCCTCTCTATACCTTCTAGTTGAAATGCAAATATATCACTAGGATTATCATCTGAGAATTTATCCAGTCTTTCTAGTGCTTCGGTGCCCATGTAATCATCGGAATCGAGAAAGAGTACATACTTACCCGTGGCATGTTGCAAAGCCAAATTACGTAGCTTGCCCGGTCGCGCGACGTGCTCATGCCATATAGGTTTTAAACCAGGTATTCGATCCCGGTAGCTCTCCACTATTTCACGGGAGTTGTCTGTTGATCCATCATCTGCAAATACAACCTCTATCTCATCCTGCGGTAATGTCTGATTCGTCATTGAGTCAAGGTAGTCACCGAGCCACTTCTCACCATTATAATTGGGTGTAATTATGCTTATCATCTTTTTAACGCTTCCAGTTGTTTGCGAATCTCAGTTGAGCTTATGTCGACTTTTACGTTTTCTCTTGAGGTTAGTAATAGTCTACTTTCGCCAGTTGCTTCTTTGAACCAGTCTTCAGCGATCACCTCTTGCAAGACATCTTCAGATCTGGGTCTCAGAACGCAAATTGCACGATTATACTCTAAGTGAGGTCGCATGCTCGAAATTTGATCTGTACCCACAACTAATAGCAAATTGCACGCTTTAATACCAAGCCGGTGGCTCACGGTTTCAATAACTTCCTCGCTGATTGATAACTCCGGAGGAACAAGTCCAGTAATGTCATCTACGTAAGATCTTGATGATGTGCCACTTTTGCGTGCGGTAAACTCATCGACGCGTCGGCGGAAATTCCAGACGCCTTGGGTGTCGTGTAACTTTTTAAGCACATAAGAATCGCTATTTGGTGCAAATACATTTCCTGCGATGTCGTCGTTTTGGAGGAGGAGTCTTTTCTCGGCAGAACGCATTGCATCAAAATGACCTTCATGAACAGGCGCATAAGACCCTACCATAACTAGCCCACTAGCACGAGGGTTTCTATAGGTGCTTGCGCTGGATAGTCTCTCGATGGGCTGTTTCATATTACGCGGTCACTTTCTAATAAATTTTATTAAAAATAACATATTAAGCAATATATGTCAATTATTACAGCTTACCCACCATGTGACCAATATTAGATAACGATTTTTATATTTGCCTCGACATAACTTCGCAGCTCCTCGCCAGAAGATGTTCGTTTTTCAAGTTCTTTACGATATATTTTACCTATTGATATATAGGAAAAAGTCCTGTATTCCAAAAGAGATTGAATAGCAGTTGTCTTTCCTGATCCGGCGGTCCATACAAGATATTTAGATTCATAAATTAGTGCATTCTATCTCTATAATTCTCTCATATCCTCTTGATTACACAAGAGTGATGAATCGCGAGCAATTTCCGATCGATCGGTTTAGAATCTTGCATGAAGATGATCCTGTCATCTTGTTGGTGGTGGGGTGTTTCGGGCGCTTCATTGTATCTATTATCAAGGTATTGTAAACTGTATTTACTATGAATCGTAAGGTTCCTCTACGCGTGTACGTTTGGATGTGCCAAACCGCTAGCGCCCTCTTCAATAAAGTTATATAGGGAGCTTAGTGATGAAAACACGGCGGGTCTGTGTGCGGGGGTTAGTAGTAAGAGATGGAAAACTGCTGGCGCAACGGTTAAAAAACAAAGATGGTTCAGCGATGGACTTTTGGTCTACTCCAGGTGGTGGTGTTGACCCGATGGAATCGCTATACAATGCACTTAAGCGTGAAATGATTGAAGAAACAGGTGTTGAGCCAAATATTGGTAAACTTATCCTTGTGCAACAGTTTGCTATGCCTGAGGAGGCGAACGGTAAGGATAAGGAGCGGCTTGAGTTCTTTTTTGAAATCACAAATGCTGACGACTATACGACGATTGATATTGCAAGCACCTCACATGGTGAGGCTGAAATTGCAGAATACGACTTTGTTGACTTAAGTAATAAAAATCTTTTGCCCACTATTCTACAATCACAAGAATTCCTAGCGGCGCTTCAAGACCCCGCTGCAAAAGTGTTATTTTATACGGTGCTTTAACTGTTTAGACACTAATGTCCGCCAAGCATCTGGAGGAAGTTGAGCATATCTGGAGATACAGAGCTACCCCCGCCATTGTCCCCAACGCTCGAAATTGGTAAGCCAGAGCCACAATTCACCTGACCCTTGTCGGGTTGCATAATGCTATCGAGAAAGTTGAGAGTTGGACAAACAAATCGGGGATCGTAACCCAAGTGGTTTGTACTCGCACCAAATATTGGATAATCTGCATCATCGTCACCACGGAGCACGAGTACCTCTGAACGGATGCCGAGCGTGCGGAGCTTGTCTCGCATGTCGTAGAGCTGCTGTGGATCGACAACGTCATCTGTGTCAAAACCGGCGAGGAAGCTTGGTGCAGAGTTAGGGCTGGCAAAAAGCGCCGGCGAGAGAGCGTTGAAGTTGTCGATACACTCCGTCAGTTTTTTAGACGCGAGATTGAAGACGCCACCACCGAGACCACTGCTGGTGATGCTACCGAGACTAGGACTACCGTTGTTGTACGATGCTTCGAGTTGTTTGCTAATTGATTCGACGTTTTGTGACGTTTCAGAGGCGTATTGAGCTGCGGTGAGTACCTGCGTGATCACACCCATGCCATCGCCACCTGTAGTACCACCGCCAAGTCCAAGTGATGAGAAATCGTTACTGCTAAGACCCTGGCCGTATTGAGCAACATTTCCGCTACCGCCGTTGAGTAAATCGGTGAAGTTTGTCAGACCGGCAAGATCTGTTGGTATACAGGTCGAGTGATCCATACCAAGCAGGAAGGTTTTGTATGACTTGAACAGAGCGGTATAGCCATTGGTTGGTGCCGACCAGCCGATTGCGGCTTTTGCACCCGATACCCCACTAGCAGCAGCGCGCATAGAAAGGCTGCCGGCAGCACTATCGCCTCCTATTGCCACATTACCCGGGTCTATATTGTAGAGGCTGGCGTTGTTTATGACATGACGTATACCACGCATAATGTCCTCGAACATATAGTAGACACCGCTTGAACCAAGGCGGTATGTGAGCTCAATAACTGTGTAGCCGCGCTGTAGAGCACCACCACCTGCAGGAGGGCCGAAATTACCAAAGCCACCATCTCCACCGCCATCACCACTTGGTGCACAGTTTTTCATAGGTGAACCGAAAGCGAGGCAATAACTCGTGCCGTCATTTGCATGCCATGCGCCTCCGTTGAAGAACACAATTGCAGGACCGTTGGCTTTGCCACTTGGATAGACATTGATTGCCTGTTGTTTGCCAGCACCGTTAACATATGAGCCGTAGTTGTTGTCAGCTGCGGTGCCTGTGTTGACATTGGCGTTTGGTCCAACGGCATGGAGCGCATCAATAACCTGCGTCAGACTATTGGCTGAATCGAGCTGGTCTAGGATAGAGTTTGGATTTTTGCTCGTGTTACTGCCGCTATTTTGCGAGGATATATATGCCTTGCCTGCCGTAGAGCCTGTCATACAGGCACTTTGATTGGTGGTCGAGCCCCTGAGCTCATTTTTTGTTAGGCAATCAGATTGTGGTTTGCCTTCGGTACCGTTCTGCCCTAGACCACCGTAGAGACACCATAGGGCTGCGGCTGTATCGTTTTGGTAAGGAGCGCAGGCAAGTAAAATAGCGTTTTTGTAGGCATTTTGATCCTTTGCGCCAGATGTTGAACTGGAGGAACTAGGCGATGGTGTGGGCGTGAATGTCGGTGTGTCGGAAATCAGGCCGCTTGCCTTGGCTTTGGCGGCTTTGCTACAGATATCGGCCGTTGCTTGGTCGAACGTGATGGCGTAATCATTACAATCGGTGCCTTTTATGCCGTCTTTACAGGCGTTTTTCTGACTTTGTGTGGAGTACTGATTACAGTAGTCATTTGATGATTGTGCAGCATTTGCATTTGATGATTGGAGGAATCCAACACCGGCGACCGACACGACTGCCGCAAGGACAAACAGGCGCACTATAACAGAGGGATCGAACAAACGCTGTGTTCGTGTAAAACGAGTCTTTTTAGAGGCTGTTTTTTTGTTCATAGTAGGTATGCTTATAGGATACATCAGACTGAATATAAGGACAAGCATCATGCGTAGACGTGTATTCTGCTTGTGGTACTATATACATGAGAATGATAAAGAAAATAAAGCGATTACGTATTTCGAATGCTGAGAGGACACCGCTGACTAAGCGACAGCGTGCTGCACTGTTGTTCGTTATGGTGATCGTTGGCACTCTTGCCATCGTTGCGGCGGTGATCGCGATTATAGCTATACCTCGGGTAGATACTTCACAGCGAGGTGTCGGTGCGAACGGATTCCGGGCTTATGTAGACAAAGGTGCCGACCTTGGTATAGGCAAAGTTGTTAGCAAAGACGATGTCGTAGCGGTTTTGGGCACAAAAGCCAGGTCGGTAGAAGACGCCGATGTCAGCACTGTTTTTAATCTGAACGGCGATCGCGGCCAGACAGTGACGTTTGATTTCACTCGTGCTGACGGTAAAAGCGCCAGTCTGTACGTTGATGTAATGCAATTTAAGAGCTCGGCATCGCTAAAAGCTGCCCGCATATATACTGAAACAGCAAAAGCGGGTTCGGTGCAAAATCTTCAAGCGTATTATATGCATGCCCAAACACTTGGTTCACTGCGAGAATATCGATTAATGGTTGTAAACGACCTTAAGGCGTATAAATTTGTCATTGATCAGCCATCCAACAACATTACTATTAGTGAAGTAAGTGCTGTAGCGGCGCTTCTGAAACTCGCTCAAAAAGCCCACCTATAACTGATTTAATACCACGAGGTATAGAGAATGTCGTTGCTGGTGTAGAAGTCGTCGCTATAGGCGGCACCTGCAGCATTGTCGAGGTCGGTGCAGTCTACTCCTCCCGAGAGTGATCCGTCGACGGAACAAAGCATGGTGTAGGCTCGGAAGTTGGTGAGCTCCTCGCTCTGCTCTGTACACTTTTTGCCTGAATACCAATCTTGATCAGCCTTGGCACCTTCGGAGACCGATGGATATGCGGCGGTCAGGAACTGTTGGTAGGGGTCGCCGCTATCGCTGCTGCTCACAGCATTGCCGTTGCCATCCTTGTCGGAGAGACGTTTTTGTTTCTGCTCGTCGGTTAGGCCTATACGCGAAGT
Source organism: uncultured Candidatus Saccharibacteria bacterium (assembly GCA_964480675.1). Lineage (GTDB taxonomy): Bacteria > Patescibacteriota > Saccharimonadia > Saccharimonadales > Saccharimonadaceae > UBA2112. The sequence goes on along the minus strand of CAYZPD010000003.1, from coordinate 174,265 downwards.
AGCAATACCGCTTCGACCCCAAGGATCTTGGCGATTAACGCAGTAGTTCAGGAATTTCTCGTATTCACTGCCCTGTATTGCTTTGCCGGTTTTTTCGTCGATTTGTGGCCTATTCGAAGCCGTTTGTGCAGAGGTGAGCATACGAGTAACATTCTCTCGTTCTGCCTCATCGTCTGCTTGTGCTGCTCGTTCGGTCAACTCGTCGATGTTGTCTCGTGTCAGGTCAGGATGAGCCTTGGTCATATAGTCGAGCACGCTATCTGGCTGGGCGGCGAGCTCTTGCGGCCCCATACTATAGCGGACATTACATGCGGTGTCGGCCATGATACCAATTGCCAAATACTCCGGATCAGGACAGCTTAGTCGCAATGGATTGAATGGATCCGGCTGTAAATAGTAGATGGCATTTGCTGACGAATCAAGTCGCTTTACCGCACTACCCAGAAGAGACAAACTATTTGTAAGTGATGAAAACAGCGGCGTCTTACTGTTATATGTTGGTGAAAGACCATGAACGATAGAGCCTAGGAAAGAGTACTGATTATAGATATCAAACGGTGACTTGCGGGCGTTATAGCGAGCGACTTGCTCATAATCCTTCTCTACTGAAGACTTTTGAGCGAGGTAAAGAGTCATATATGCAGCGTTACTCGGCATCATACCCCGTGACATCGCCATGTCACCCAGAATTTCACCAGTACCCGCAAATATAGAGTCACTTGCGGCGACACCCTTGGTCTGTGAGGTAAAGAACGGATACATCAGGTTTGCCCATGCAACGACATTGGCACCAAACAGTCCGGCAACATATGGCGAAAGTGTGGCGGCGGTTGCTTTGACGGGTGGTTGCATGATGTATTCACCTTCAAATTTTTGATCTTCATCATCATAGTGTGGTGGCGGACAGTTTTCGCGTCCGAGTAGTAGCAAATGTTCCAGGGCTGATTGCCATCCCGGAGGAGCGCTTGCGGTAATCTGCGGTGCACACTTCGTTTTTAAGTTATCTTTGATTTGTTGGTGATTCTGTGTCGTTTCACCACCTAGACAATAGTCGCGATCAGTACCTAACAGATTGGCGGGAGGCATAGCAAGGGTTCCCGATACGTTTGAGGCCTGACCCTGAGCAGCGGCAGAAGCCATGATTTGTGACCAAGCTGGCAGGAGTGCACCGATAAGATCAAATGTATCTAGGTAGTATAAGAATCCAAATGGTGACGGAATCGGCAAGTTGCCATACACGATGGATTTGTACATGGACGAATCGGTGGCGTTTGCTCCATCGTATCCACCACCCGTGCTTTGTGCGAGTTTGCTCGAGAGTGTGCTGATGGTGATGTCGTCGGATGTTCCTATTTTTATCTGATCTGCTGCCTTCAGGTACTGCATGGCAAATCGTGCAATGGTGTGTGCTTTGGCTGTTTTTGCATCATTTGTAACGGCGCGCGCGAATGAATACCAAGCGCACTGTAAACCAACAAATGAATTAGATTGAGCTGCAAGCGGCAGCATAGCAGCCTCTAGTTGTGCGACAATAACAGGGTTGCGGAGTGAGCCAAGGCTAATACCCCCTGAAGTGTTTGGCCCAACGTCCAGACCAATACCCTCATTGCTTCCAGTCATTGATGCATCAAATGAACGATCAACCTGTTGTTCGGTAGAACCTGAGACAGTAATACCCTTTGTTAGATCGTACTTAGTTTTGAGGCGCTGGCTGAACCGTTTGTCCATGAAGAAACTTGATTTCGGATTGAAGACGCCGTACACCAATGACTTGTTTGCACTACTTAGTTGTGCGTAAAGCCAGAGCATGTCACCGGTGACAATCGGGATTGGCGTTGCATTGATAGGCGGGATAACTGCTGTAACCTGATAACGACTTTCTCGTTTCTCGTTTCCTGGTTGTCCGTCATCACGATTATCTTCCTCTACCTTGCTACCCAGGACGGTAAAGCCATGTTTTTCAAACGACTGCTTTTGCGCGCGACTCATGGTTGTGAGCTTGCATTTGATGGAATCTTTTTGGCTACAATTACTGTGTCCCAGCTTGTAATTCATAATCTTTTTGTAATACGCATCAAGGGCAATTGTAGCGTCGGAAAGATCGTTGGTGTACATCTCTTTGAGATTAACCATGATGATATTCGGTGCAAAAACAGAGGTATATAGAACGCCCAGACCAATCATGAAAACGACAAAGACAAAAGCCGAGCCATTCCGCAGAGCGCCTGCATGCTTGCCGACAAAACGGAATCTTCCCTTTTTCTTCTTGTCGCTTTCAGCGCCCTCTTTTTTCTTGGTGACTGTTTTCCAGCCAGCATCGGGCGCTGTTTCCTTTGTTTTTAAATCACGTGCCTCTTCGCTAGCTGCACGCTGGTTGAACTTCTTGTCGTAATCTGACTCAGCCGCCGTTCGATCGGCTGGATTGAGACGATTGTCGGCCATTACTCACCACTATCCTTGGTGTTTGTGTGTGGCGGTTCGTCGGGATGCTCCTTGGCATTCAGAATATCCTGTCTGTCGCGTGCTTCGTCGATGTCGCGTTCGGCATCAAAGAGGTATTTCTGTGCTCGAGCTTTTGCTTTTTCTTCAGTACCGTTCATTGCAGGTTGAGTGATATTTTCTGGCGGATGCATTTGGCTCTGGCCAAGGAGTGACGATGCATCAACTTGTACCGGTACGGCTATGATCTTGACTGGCTGACCGGCCGAACTACCGGTGACAACATTGCTATTTTGTGCAATTTCAGGTGCACGATAACTAACGGCTGGAGCAGATGGACCGGCACTTCCAGCTGATTGTCCACTGCCACCCCCTCCGCCACTGCCGGCAGGAGCCGGACCGGCGTTAAATTTACGCTCGTCGTCCTTAGATTTGTGGGAACGATTCATATTATTAAAGAGATCTTTGGCAGTGAGCTGCTTATCTTCCTTCTTTTCGTTACCTTTTGCACCCATGACGGCCTGTGCCACCGCACTGCCGATGCCGAGCTCTTCGGCCTGTGCGTTTACGCGTGCGTTTTGTAGCTCTTCCAACTGTTTCTGGCTATTTTCACCATCACCGCGGATGCTTGCATCAAGTGCGTCTGCGGCAGCAGCGTTTCGTCTGTTTGCCGAAGCACGTCCTGCGTTTAAGCCATCCTCACCAGTCAAATTACTGCCGGCAAGTGATGAGTGTCGCCGATTTCGACTGAAGGCTTGCCGTCGAGCTGCTGGTAATCCACCCAGTCCCTTGTTGTTTTGTGCACCAGCAGTGGCATTGCCAGTAACGCGAGCCTTTTCATCATCTTTGCCGCCGCGACGACCGGCAACACTGGCGGACAAGCGCGCCCCGGCTGTACTCATAAGTGATGACATATTCTTGAAGACAAACCATACAGCGAGTAGCGGTAGTACTGCTGCTGCAGCAGCAGTCAGGTCGGTAATTGCACTACCCGACCCTTGGGTGCGTGAAAAATAACTATCACCACTTACACGATAATTTGCATCGTTCGTTCCGACAGATACAATGGTTGCACTCACTATCTGTCCTGCTCCAAGGAGTAGCGCAATAATTGGATACAGAATAAGTAGTTGTGTAAAGAGTCGTACACCTTGAAAAAAGAATCGTTCAAGATTTGGCAGGAGATAGGCAACAAAAAGTACCGGTGATGCCAGGATCAGCATAGCGATCACGGTCTTTCGCATAATAAGTAGCACGACACCGGCCGCACAAATAGTTGCAATTGATATCACCACTGCAGCGACCGGTGCAAGCAATACCCACGCTACACCGCTTTTTGATAAAACCGATGCGGTAATGGTAGTGAGTGTACCGTCCTGGTAGGTTTGAGCGGCCGCCCCAACGGGCATGATCAAGCTTCCTATTCTTCCAGCGATACCATCTTTGGTGGCGAGTATGTTCAATATAGAGTCACCCAAAATGTTTGATACATCGATCAGTGCGACACAGAGGAAATACGAAATATTCACAAAAATTGCGCTGACAAGCAGCTTCGGCACCAGCCGCTTGATATTGTAGCCACCCCCTTTGCCAGTGAGCTGCGAATAAATCAACACCATGAATGCCACAACAAACAGGGCATTGGCAATGTTTCGCATGAGTTCCCAGGCTTTATATGTACCGCTATCATTCGCCGCGATATTGTAATCGATTCTCAGGAAGCTCTGGTTGATATACGTGAAGCCATAATCAGCAAGCTTTGCGATCGAACGCATCGTTGGACATATAACCCACCCGACTGTTTCAATAGCACAGCTCGATAGTCCGTTAGTAAAGGATCCACCGAGCGACAAAAGATCTGTCAGACCTTGTGCGTTTGCTGTAGGGCTGAGGACGGGCGTGAGTGTGAGAGTACCTGCTGTCACGAGCGACAATATAAATAGAGCCCCACGCCTAAGAAGTGTGCTGAAGGTGCCGCGTAATCGGTCCGACCAGCGTTGTATCATTACCCTTCCAGTATCTGTTATCACGCTTATGGTGTCAATGATATAATCAATTTAAACTATGCAACCAAACGAGCCGAATCCAGACAAGCCAAGCACCCTACCGGTGCCGGATTCTACCGTGCCGTCTCCCTCGTCACCACAGCCCCAGTCGCTCTACACCAATACTCCGGATTACCTGGGCCTTCAGCCCATTGCAGAACCCCAACCACCGAAATCCCGTAAAAAGCCGCTATTTATTATCATTGCGACTCTCCTACTAATCGGAGCCGTAGCTGGAGCACTATTCTACTGGCAGTGGATGCAAGGTGCTTCAGAACGTCGATTCTATACAGCACTCGATAAACTTATGCAAACGAGTTACGTGACACGAGAGTACGACGTAACCAATAAAACGACAGACACCAAGGCTTTAACGAAGGTATCGAGCGATTTTTCAAACCCAGCAGAAGCAAAAAGCGACATTGCTTACACGGTTTCTTATGACACCACCAAAAGTAGTATAAAGGGTGAAAACATTGTACTGAGTTCAAACGAATTTCTCACCCGATACGAAAATGCAACCCCAGATACGATACCAAAAGGCACTGTTGCAAATCAGTGGTATCGTGTTGCCGAGAGTGCCACGCAGAACACTACTGTCAATTATGATCTTCGTGATTTTGGTACAAGGGTAACATTTAATTCTCCTCTTGGCCTTGTTTTGACCGGACAGTTTAATAGTCAAGTTCGCACAGAACTAATGAGTTTCATCAAAAATAACGCCGTTTATCGTATTGCAAACACTCAATCTGAAAAAATTAATAACAAACAGAGTACCGTGTATGAAGTACAACTGGATGTAGATTTGCTAAATAAACTCAACGAACAGGCAAAAAAGGCTACTGGTCTCACCCAGTCGCTTGTTATGACGAAATCGCAACAAAGTAATGCAGTCCTCAAGTTTGTGATTGATGACACCTCAGAGTCACTGAGCTCCGTACTGTATACTATTGGTGAAAGTACACCGACCTTTCAGAAAAACATAGCGTTTACGTATTCATCAAAAATAACTGTATCGAGTCCGGCAAATATAAAGGATCTTCCAAAGTAGAACCGAAACTATGTTGATAAAACAAAAAAACACAATGAAACTATACGGTCTTGTTTTAGCTTTCATTGCTATGGTTGGCGTCATGGCTACATTTGTTTCAGGCGGCACTGCCTATGCTGATTGGGGTTGTCCTGAAAGTGCTGGTATTGATGATCGCTGTGTCGCCGAAAATTATGACAATATCGTTCCTAGTGAACGTGGGGTTTCACCAGATCAATACAAAAAAATGATACAGGACTGCAAGTCGGGTAATTCCGATGGTTTTGATTGGGGGGGAGCTACCTATGGAGAGTGCGCCAACGCTGCCGCTCTTTGTCTACAAAGAGCCATCGACATAAGTGGCTGTACGGCAAATAACCTTGCAACCCTGGCTGTCCATTGTAATGACGGTAAAAATACATCCAACGGTTGTGATAACGACAAAATTCGGGAATTAAACGACAATTACATAAAAAAAATCAAAGACGATGCTAGTAATAAAGCTGAACAAACATGTAACCTACAAGGTAATGCACAGGCACAATTTGATCAAAAACAGGCTTGCAAGGATGCTGTGATAAATGCCTGCCAAGATCAAAACCCCCTAAAAACAAATGGAACCGTGAGCTCCCAGAAGAAGTATAACGAATACGGGGCAAGCGAGTATCAGACATGTCTTAATAATGCGATGAGGAACAGTGCAAAAAATGCCGATGAATGTACTGCCCGAGGAGGACAACCACAAACAGACGACAAAGGTGCCTATACCGGATGCGGAACGCCACCCCCGGCACAGCAAAATGGAACCTGTAAAGACGGCAGTAAGCCGGATGCAACTTCAGGAAAATGCACCGATGGATCATCACCTACACAGCATGTAAACAATCCAGGTAACGGAGAGCAGTTCCAGAATTGCGGTGAAGCCGAGACGGTTCTTGTCAGCTGTACGGCACAGAATTGTGGTCTTGGTGTAAATACTATCTTTTCAGGTACACCGGTAATCGGTTGTGTCCTCAAATTTGGCATACAGGCACTCACGGTCTTGGTTGGTGTTGGCGCAGTGGCTGGAATCGCATGGGAATCTCTGCAGTATGCTCGCGCACAAGATAATCAGTCTGCGGTGGCGAATGCACGCGATCGGATTCGCGATATTGTTATAGGATTGGTAGTATATATATTTATGATAGCGATACTACAGTGGTTAATACCAGGAATGGTTATAGGATAATGAAAAAGATACGCATACTTGTTGCCATGATTGCTGCATTGCTTTTTGTACCGCAATTTGCGCCGGCTACGGCGAATGCACAAGGTCTGTTTGATGGTATTTTCGGTGGAGGTGGTGGCAACGGCTCATCGGCGAACTCTGGTAATTCATGTGGTACTACCAAAACGCAGCTTATTGCCTGTGACTCTGGTACTAAAACCGGTGTCGGCGCTATTAGTGATCTGATTAAAATGACCATTGGCATACTCACGGTACTCATTGGCGTGGTTGCTACCGGAGGCATCGCCTATGCTGCGATTTTATACAGTAGCGCGCGCGATAGTCAGTCGCAGATTGATGAGTCGAAGACCATCGTACGAAACATTGTCATCGGTTTGCTGCTCTACGGATTTACCATAGCCATCCTCAACTGGTTAATACCGGGCGGTGTAATAGGAAGCGGATCAACCGACACGCCATCCTCAACCGTATCCCCTTCCCCAAGCGCATCACCTACTCAATAAATGAACTGGCTCATCCCCGACCGACATGATAGGATAGAAGCAATGACAACAAAAATCAAAAAAATTATTATCGGTTTCTTCGTAGCGGTGACCTCTTCGTCAACCGCCTTGGCACCTGTTACATTTGCACAATCAACGAGTCCTACACCCTCTCCGGTTGCTAGTAACACAGGTACGGGCTGTACACTTGGCAATGCTCTACCGACCAATGCAGTTACGTTTTTCCCTGCGTGGTACGATGGTATTTACTGTGCTAACGGCAACATAGTATCACCTGCTGACAGCTCGCTTGCTCCCGAAGGCAATTCAGGTCAGCGTTTCGGCACGTGGCTGACAATTATTGCCATGAATATCGTGCGCATGCTGCTTTACGTCGTTGGTTATGCATCGCTTATCTTTATCATCTGGGGTGGCTTCAAATATATGACGCAGGGCGACAATACCAGCGGTACGGTTGCTGCTCGCAAGACTATTCAGAATGCAATCATCGGCCTCGTTATTTCCATCATGTCAGTATCAATCGTAACGTTTATTGTAAGTAGGATTTCGGGGGCGTAATGAGCTATATCTATAAATATGATAAGTTTGCGCAGACGGCGAGCAACGACGCTAGCCAGACATCTATTAAAATTAGTGCAAACGATATAGGACTTGGCGGTGCTCCGCAGAAGGTCGATAGTGCAACCATTGGTAATCTGCTTGGTGTCGTCTACTTTATAGCGGGTATCGTTGCCGTGCTTATCATCATTCTTGGTGGTGTACGCTATGCGACAGCAAACAGTGACAGCGGACAGATAAAGTCGGCAAAAGATATGATTACCTATGCAGTCGTTGGCCTGGTTGTTATCATCATGGCGTCCGCGATTACCCAGTTTGTGATAACAAATATTACGAAAGGATAACGGAGAAAACCATGAAAAAACAACTTACTAGCATACTCATTAGCGCAGGAATGATGATTGGTGCCTTTGTGGCTCTCATCACACCCCTACCCGTAAGCGCACAGACAGGTACAAACAGTACTCCGGGTATCAATGTCTTTTCAAACTGTGATGGTGCAGCAGCCAATACGACAAGTGGCAAGCAGATTTGTGGTGCCAAGGATGATGGCAAAGGATTTAATAAATTGATGCAGAATATCATCAATACCACTCTATTCGTACTTGGTGTCGTTGCTGTCATTATGATTATTTTCGGAGGTATTCGCTACACTACCAGTAACGGCGACGCAAGTAGCGTCAAAGCCGCAAAGGATACGGTTCTATATGCTGTTATCGGGTTGGTTGTAGCGATTATGGCCTACGCAATTGTCAACTTTGTCCTGGCTCGGCTGGGAGGAAATAACGGATAGGAGGAATATATGAAAAAATTACGAACACTAATCTTTAGTTTTGCGACAGTCTTGGGACTAGTAGCTATGCCGATTGCGCCAGCAGCAGTGTATGCGCAAAACAATGACCCTATAAAAAGCATTTCTGATGGTGTGCAGCAAGGCGCTGGCGGCAAAGATGCAAATACCACTGACCTGTCTGACAACATCAAGACTATCGTAAACGTGTTGCTATTCATCCTCGGTGCGATTGCTGTCATCATGATCATTATCGGTGGTATCCGCTACACTACCAGTAATGGTGATGCGAGTGGCATCAAATCGGCGAAAGATACGATCCTCTACGCTGTTGTTGGCCTAGTTGTTGCCATCCTTGCCTATGCAATTGTCAACTTCGTCCTTAGCGCATTCAAGAGTAACGGATAATACTTAACAAAACATGAGCTTTCTGATATAACAAATATAAGGTAACAAATGAAAGGTACATACATGAAGAAAAATATCAAACAACTTCTGTCAGCCGTACTAGTTGTGCCGGCATTGGTGCTTAGCGTCAGCCTATTCGCACAGCCAGCTCCAGCTCACGCAGCTTTTGACAAGGGTCTCGGTGACGGTGCTTCGTCAGCTCAGGGTAAAGACCAGCAAGGTGATGCAGCCAGCCTCTTCGGTGATGGTGGCCAGGGCGGTATTTTCCGTACTATCACCAACGTGCTGCTCTTCCTCATCGGTGCCATCAGCGTGATCATGCTGATCATCGGTGGTATTCGCTACGTTGTCTCTGGTGGTGACTCAACAGCCGTCCAGAACGCAAAGAACACCATTCTGTACGCAATCGTCGGTGTGGTCGTAGCGATTCTCGCCTACGCTGTCGTCAACTTCGTTATCGGCAGCTTCACCTCGAACGGTGGCTAAAGCCTAAAGCCGTAAACTAAAACTCCGCGCATCGTCGCGGAGTTTTAGTTTGTGTTCGAAATAACTATAGGAGGACAGGCATGCTTTGCACTTGGTGCAGTGCAAGGAAGCAGTAAGGAACAGAACGAGCCGTACATAATAGTACGGTGAATGAGTACCGTCACTGCTGACGCCGCAATGTGCCAAGAATATAAATAAGACTCCATAGAGTCTTATTTATATGATGCAAAGCGTGGCTTAGAGGACTTGGATCTTCTTCGCTTGCTCTTGCTTTACCTTATTAAAGGTAATAGTCAAAACGCCATCTTTCAAAACAGCTTCGACTTCATCTTCACGTACTGCGACAGGCAGCGCTAGCGTACGGCTAAATTCGCCCCAGTAGCATTCCTGGATGTGCCAGTTCGTTGCTTCAGCTTCGTCACCGCTGCTCAGCGTGCCGCTGATAGTTAGAATGCCGTCAGAAATGCTGACATCCAACTCATCTTTGTTTACACCTGCTGTACGAGCTTTGACGACCAGTCGGTCCTCAGACTCGTATACGTCGACAGCCAGCTGTCCAGGAAAATCATCCTCGACTTGGTCGTCATCATTCTGAGCGCTACCACCGTTGTCAGAAGTGCTGGTGAGGTCGTCGTCATTCAGAAATGCGGCGGCCAGTTCGTCTTCGATCAATAGATCATCGTTTTGTTTACGGGCCATAGTATCCTCCACTTTTACTCTCGGCTCTTGACAAATAGTCTCCTACAGTATAGCTAATAGTGTTACTATAAGCAACTAATGGGACGACCAAAACGTAAAAATCACAATGATTGATACCCTCCTGTCTATTGTTGCTCCACACCACTGTTTTGGGTGTGATGAATCGGGTGCGCCACTATGTGATAATTGTAAATATGACATCGTTAGCGAGCCGTTTTTGTCATGTGTTGCGTGTGGGGTTGGTCTTGCCGGCACGACTGGTCTGTGTCGAGCGTGTAAAGTTCCCTACGAGCGTGCTTGGTGCGTAGCGGATCGCCGTGATTACCTGCAGAAACTGATCGGTGCCTATAAGTTCTCGAATGCTCGAAATGCCCATCGTTCCCTAGCGGATCTTTTGCACGCCTGCCTACCGGAATTACCAGCGCATACCATTATTGTGCCCGTTCCAACAGTTAGTTCGCATATTCGTCAGAGGGGCTATGATCACACGCTGCTGATTGCTCGTCGTCTGAGTCGTCTACGCAACTTACCAATCACAACCAATCTGCACCGAGTCACATCGACCAAGCAACGTGGTGCTGGTCGCCGACAACGTGTTGAGCAAGCTAAGGCTGCATTTGCATGTCGGCAAACAGTTGATTCAGAGCGTATTTATTTGTTAATAGATGATGTCATTACTACTGGCGCAACCGTCAAATACGCTGCGCAAGCACTTCGCGATGCTGGCGCAAATACCGTGTGGGTTGCATCAATTAGTCGCCAACCGCTCGACTGACAGTAGTCAATCTGGTAAAATAAGCCGACGAGGAGAGGTGACCGAGTGGTTGATGGTACCGGTCTTGAAAACCGGCGTGCCGCAAGGTACCGCGAGTTCGAATCTCGCCCTCTCCGCCAAGTTGTATTCGTTGGAACCCCTGGTGAACGTGTGTTTGTCGGGGGTTTCTTCATGCCCGGGGTTTATGGCGTTGGCGGGTGTGGTGCGTCGGAATCGGCCGAGGCCTCCGAAGTGCGTCCTGTGCGGTCGTGAGGTGGTGTTTAAAGAAGCACCATCATTCGTATCCGCTAAGTCGGTGTTTGTTGTGGTGGAAGCCCGTTTTGTACTGAGCGTGAAACGGCGAGCGATGCGACCATCGGACTCAGTGCTTGTGGTGTCCCGTGGGACACCATCATTCCCTGACAAAGTTGGCTCATCTGCCGATGTCAGAGTGGGTGCGGTACTCGACGCGAGCGGATCAGGGAGCGGATCGTCGGGTGTGGCTGTTGTTGTGGTGTCCTGTTGGACACCATCATTACGCGCGCCTATTTGGTTGTTTACCGATGTCAAAGCGGATTTTGTACTCGAGCCGATCGGAGTAGCGATCGGATCAGCATGCAGTGCAGCGTCGGGGTGGTAGTTCAGGACGGCGTCGATGGTTTCGGTGAGTTGGGCGCGTTGCACGAGTGGTTCTTGGGGTGTCCAGCCGTTGCCTTCGGGGCCAGCGTTGCGGGAGTCGACTTCGAAGCGTTCGAACATGGCGGTGTTGAGCAGTTGCCGGGTTTGGTCGCCTGCGGTGTCGTAGGTGGTGCGGGCTTTTTGCAGCAGGGCCAGCACGATCTGCAGGCGGGTTTTTAGTTCGGTGCGTTCGATGTCGGATTCTGCGATGAGGTGGCGGGCGTCGGTGATTTCGGTAGCCAATTGGTTTTGGCGCAGTTTCAAGTCCTCGACCGGCAACGCATCGGCCATGTAGGCGTCGATGAGTTTGGCTTTTTGGCGTTCGAGCTGTATGAGGCGTTGGCGTTGTTCAGCAGCGAGCGTTTCCTGCTGTCCGAGGAGTTGCTCGAAGTCGGCGGTGGCTTGGGCGGCGATGTCGTCCAGGGTTTTTGGGGTGAAGCGGATACGGGACCAAATGGCAGCGATCTTCTTCTCAATGGTGGCTGCAGGCAGGTAGGGCAGATCGCAGCTGGTGCGTCCGGTGTGCCGTCCCAGGCAAAAGAAGTAGTTGTATTTGCCGCCTTTGCCTTTGCTCCAGCCGTAGCCGATTTTCCCGCCACAGCGAGCACACACGAGGCTGCCTTTGAGGTAGTGGCCGTGTCGCCAGGAGCGATCCCCGGCGAGGCGTCGCCCAGCCAGGATGTCTTGGACACTCTGCCAGGTGATTTCATCCACCAGCGGATCATGCTTGCCGTCGTAGAGCACGTTCTTGAAGCGGACTTGGCCTTTGTAGTAGGGCTGGGTCAGCATGCGGTGCACCTGGGAGTGGCTGAGCGGCTGGCCACGGTATTTGAGTGTTTCGCGGGTTTTGAGGCCGCGTTCTTCCAGTGCGTCACGCAGTTGCGAGATGCTCCAGTCGCCGGTGGCGTACTGAGCGAATGCCCATTGAATGTGAGGGGCACGGTGTTCGTCCACGATGACGCTTTTGACATCGACACCATCGACGCGGCGCAATGAGTTGAGGTAACCAACCGGGGCCTGTCCGGGTGTGCCGCCACGGCGCACTTTTTCTGCGAGGCCTTTTTTGGCTTCGGTGGACAGGTTCCGGGAGTAGTACTCGGCGAAAGAAGCCACGATGCCGTGCATCAGGGTTCCGGCGGGGGTTTCATCGATCTGCTCGGACACCGACACCAGGGTTGCTCCGGCTTTGCGGATCTCCAGCAGGATCGCCACGTCATCAGCGCGGTCACGAGCCAGACGATCAAGTTTGTGCACGATGACGTAATCGACCTTGGGTAGTGAGGTATCGGCCAGCCGCGCCAGCATGGCCTGCAAGCCGTCACGATCTGCTGAACGGGCGGAGGCTCCGGCATCCACGAACTCCCCGATGACAGTGGCACCGAGTTCACGAGCCTTTTTGATGTTGGCGCTGCGCTGCGCGGGGATCGAATAGCCTTCAACCTCACCGTCTTTGGTGGCTTGGCGGGCGGTGGACACCCGCAAATAGATCAGGGCGGTTTTGCCCGCGCCCGGCAACCCGGAACCGCCCATAAAACCGGCCCACAGGCCACCAGGGGCGTTTTCCGCCCCGTTTTGGCCCCCTGACCCCATAGACAAGAAAGGCGCCCCATGGGCGCCCGCAAAACCGTCTGGTACTGGTGGTATTAGTGGGGGTCCTGTCATATTTCCACGGTACCTCGGAACCAACCACCGTACAACGGTCCGATCGCGCCCAAAACAAATTCCCTAGAGATACAACACCGGTGGAGAGGGAATGTAGAAAAAACAACGAGAAAGGCGTTCAAGTCGAATACCATCCGGTCATCTTTGTTGCGATAGTCGCACCACTGCAATACTAGAGATAACTAAGGCCCCTTGTTTCACGCCGGAATTAATGATCGACACGGAAGAATGCGTCCGGCGTGTCGTACAGGAAGATCTGCCGATTTAACAATACGGGGCTATCCTCAGAGCCACGTAGGCAGCGCTTGAGTGTCGCTCGCAAAAGGAGTCTGCGTGGCTCTACGAGGAAAGGGCAGGCCACAATGGCAGTTTCATACCTCCCGGAAGCAACGATCCCCGACAAAGACCCAGACCTTCCCCTGCCGGGGACTGACAGCTTCGCGCGAGTCGCTGGGCGATCAGGAGACATCTTGGTGTATCAGCTGAAAAGCGGGATTGGCGCTCCGCAAGATCAGCGTGATGCACTGCGCACACTGGGATTGAAGGGTCCCAGTACAGCCTCATTACGGAATTCGCGCAGTAATATTGATCGTGGATTAATTCGCAAGGTAAGAAGCTACATTGCTGTAATTGATTTGCATGGTGTATCGTATAAACATGGTAAACCAATAGTACGAGCGCCGGAATTGGAAATTGAACGCCCAAAATACGGAACATCGACAAGCCCTGGTGAATTGACCAGGGATCAATTTGGTAACTACTTCGGATATGAAACCGGACGGGCGGGGACCCTGGTTTACTGGAGTACCCCACTCGGCTTAGATGAATTTCTCTATAAGTTACCAGAGTTACCCGAGGTTTCGATCTTGCCAAGTGCTGTATGTCAGATACTTCCGAATAGTCCAGAAGCCGGAGTGATGAATACGGCCGATGGATGGGAAGTAACGTTGGAATCTTTGAGAAGCGATATTATCTTGCAACAGAAAGCCGGAGCTGTGATCGTCGCGATGGACAACAACGACACGGAGCTCATCTGGCATGCACCGTATGAACGATTCCATGACCGCGACTCAGTAAGCGCAGAGCTCAGTATGTTCTTTACCCGCTACAACCCGCTGGCGCTTCGGGCGCTGCTTGCTGCCAGCGGCGATCCCGGATTGATGGGCGCTGTCGATGTGGATCTGATCGTTCGCGACAACGGGAAACTGAAGCCACGTACACTTCGCGTGTTTGACATGCCTGCGTAAGAGGAAGGTGCTGGACGGTGGCGAGACAGGTGTTGATCGTGGAAGGAATGCTCGGGCAAGTCGCAGCGCACTCCACAGTCCAACGCGTGGGACGAAACAAAGACCAGCGAGTGCATACCTTCGTTTTCCGCGATCTTTTGCGTCGGCGCTTGGAATTTTCCTTTACGACAACAGTGGACGAAACCTATGAGACACGCTATGCCGCAGGTAAATCCGAGCAGGGCACCGACACTATTATGGGCCGTGGACGTATCTGGAAACACGTTGGTGAAACATCGGGAGGACCACGCAGTGCCGGGAAGGCATCAGCAGTATTGCGCGCGCCGGACAACCGGCTTTGGGGAACAGCTCGAGTCGAACTTGTTTGTGGACCCACCGGTCCTTTCGGCAAGCAACACGCTACCAAGCTGAAGATAGATCTCTAGCAGGGGGCGATGCCATGGCATGGCTGACATTTGCCGCCGCGATCGTTGTGTCGGTTATTTCATACATAATCAACAGCCAAATCGTGAAGTCGTACAGCCAAATGGTTCCCAAAGCAGTGGCCTCCGGTATTGACAACCCAGCGACAGATAGCATCGCCGTACGAAGCTGGTTCTTTCACGCCACCGATCTCGCATCGTGCCTCCCCTCGGCTGTGCTTACCGCAGTCGGATACCCACTCGGGCAGTAGAACTGGGAACCAGCGCGATGCCCGGAATCAGCACCGCCTCCGAACAATGGAGAGCGGGTTCGTCATCGTGGTCGCCTACGCACCAATGCGGACAGGTGCCGGGACCCGACACGCCAGCACCGCCCGATCAGGTCGCAGACGTTGCCCGGTCACCTCCAAACCCAGCTCATCAAGGCGACAGAAAGTGGTCAAGTCAGGACAAGCGAAGGTAGCGTCAAGCACGTCGAGGTCTTCCAGCTGGGCGGTGTGAGAACCTCCATCATCGGAAGACCTCGACCCCTACCCCAGCAACGACGCGCCCACCACCCCTACACCCTCAACTATGAAGAGCCATGTAACTCCACGCGAACGCAACAGCGAACGAAACGGTCTGAACGTCCCGCATAGGTTCGGCGAGGATAGCTCTCGTGTGTTGTTTTGAAACAACAGCTAGATATCGAGACTACGGCGAAAGTGTGAGGCCAGATACCACCTAGTACCCCAACAAAGAACCACAACAATGATTGTCGCTATTGCCATGGGGGTTGCACCCCTAAATACCGATGAGGCAACCGACAGTCCAGCGATAAACGTAGCGACTAGCGCAAGTGACTGAGTGATAATTTGACTACGAAATAGTATCCGCATTACCACGATGGACAAGATAAGAAATGCAGTACCAATTGCTGCAGATCGCACATCGAACCCGTAGGTTGACGTGACCCAAAACACTCCTGACTCGAATAGTTTGTCACTCGGACATCCAGCGGAAATCCGAACGGGAGTCAGCAACCAGCTGGCAAGTGGTTCGGTATGAAATGGGAATTCAGCTATAGAGCACATTCACATTTAGTATGTACTACTTTACGATATGCAACAAGTAGACGCGTGGCGCATCTTTACCATCGGCATACTTCTGCTCGATCCATCCGCCTTTGACTTGACTCCATGTCCAACCCTGGTTAGCAGAAGCCTTCGTATGCCCGGAAACTAGCGGGTACTGACCGGAGAACCCGGTAATGATCATCATGTGATCAAGGGTGCCGTCTGGCCGTCCGTTCCAGTCATAACCGACTAGATCGCCCATCTGCGCTTCCGGCACATTGTTTTGACGCCAGTTCAGCTCTTTGATTGTCGCGTTTCCGGAATTGACGAGGTAATTCTTCAGATAGTCAGGTTGCGCTGCCGTCTTGGTGGGACCACCAAGTACATCAGCCTTCGAAGCTCGCTTATTAATATCGAGAGAGTTGTCAGTCCAATCCCCAGTCTTCGCTAAGCCGCCATTCCAAAGGGCCTGGGATATGAACCAAGCGCAGTCATTTCCCGGGAAGCGCTCTGGGGTGTTGACGTTGGCAAGTGCCCAGCGCTGCGCCGCCACGCGGTTGAAGCCGTTGTCTGCACCGGCAGTCCCCGACAAGGGCAACCCACCGATGGCAAGGCCTGTCAGCACGACAGCAATCACCGCACTGAGTCGAAGACCACCCCTAGATACGTGCACAAGATCACCACCCATCTAGCGCGTTATGAGCTCGCCACCAATTACAAGGCTATAGAGACTGGTTCGATGTCGTACCCAAAATGGGTGATTGGTGCCCCAATAAGCACTCAGAGGTCAAGATCGCTAACCTTCGTCAACCGCCTTCGCCACCCGATTCCACAGGTCAGGGTTCCAACGGTGTAGCAATACCGCCGCCATAGAAAAACGACCCTAGTGGGTCGTTTTTCTATGGCGGAATAGGAGCAAGCTTGCTTGCGATATCTCAACCTCTCCTTGAGGTATTTGACATATAAAAAGTAAAGTGTAAATATATAGCAAGTGGTAACCTCCACTATCTCACGATAGACCCATCTACCCGGAGGAGTTCCTATGACGCAAGAGAAACTGAACGTGCTTATTGATAAGCTCCACGATGCTTCTACTGCGACACATACAACCCGCGATGAATTTACGAGCCTGTTCGCTCAATCTGTGACCGTTCTCGAGCTGACGCCGAACGAGCTTGCCAGGTTGCTCAAGACCAGTCCTGCTACGATCAAACGCTGGTGGGCTGGAACATCGACACCGCATCACTTTGGCCGTCCATCTATTTTCAAAGCGATCTTAGTAATCGCCTATGCGAAACGGCTTCTGATGAACGCTGAGGAGATAGACAGACAGAGCCTTGAAAATATACGTGCCGAACGGAAGAAATCGCGCTAACCAACAGCCCCCTGTTTACAGGGGGCTTATAAATTGACAACATTTCGTCCATTTATGCTATAACATAAGCAATATCTAACTCAGGAGAATCCCATGGAGCGATCGTCAGAGTCATATAGCGACCAGGAAGCCGAAGGCGATTATTACAAGCACTTATACATAGAAAAACTCTTCGAGCTTAATCCTGACGATGAAATGCTTGCTCGCATGTGGGAAATTGATCCAGAGACTATGCGTCGCCTTATGCCAGAGATTGGAAATGAAACAGCAGAACAGGTTGATGCTGAAATGACTCGATTGCAAAGTCATCTGTATATGGCTATGAACAGTTTGCGAATTGCCCTTGGCCGTCAGATTAAACTGACACCTCGCCAGCGCATGCGCGAAGCCTTGCTGCAATTACAAGAAGACGATTAGGTATTTGTCGGTGCCATTGCACCACTGGTAGAGCCACCATCGGCACCGGTGAATGAAGAGATGACAAAGCCGACAATGGCATATGCCAGGATTGCGACGATAATACCAACAATCGCGTACAGAATGGTGTTTTTTGCATTCTGAACAGCGGTCGAGTCACCACCTGAAACAACATAACGCAAGCCACCGATGATCAGCATGATCACGCTGATGGCACCGATGAGGTATAGCAAGACATTGGTAATAGTACGGAATGTACCTGTTTGACCAAAAAGGTCGCTCACCTGATCAACACCTTTAGCTGCACTTGCACCGTCTGCGACACTGAGGTTAAACCCTGCTGCATGTGCGTCGGTACCAAAAAGCAAACCAATCGCGAGAACGGTAACAATAACTGGTAGTATGCGTAACACCTTCCATTTCATAAAGCTATTATAGCAAAAAATAAGCATAAAGTCAATAGCATAAAGACTAGCCCCACCTCTTGTCGTGTGTTATAATCAACCAAGTTCAGCCGAGGAGGAGTACCCAAGTGGCTGAAGGGGACGGTTTGCTAAATCGTTAGTACGGGGAGACCTGTAGCGGGAGTTCGAATCTCCCCTCCTCCGCCAGATGAAAAGAGCTCGACCAAAAGGTCGGGCTTTTTTCATACCACCGGTGGTGGTGAAATTCAAACTCCGCGCTGATTTTGTGACAAGTCACAAAATGCGGGAGTATCGCTCCGGCTAAAGCCTGCGCTCCTTCGATCAAAAAGGGACGAAAAGAACTTTTCGTTTCCTTTTCTCACTTCGCCGAATCTCCGAACAAAGAAGGCTTCAGCCGTTATCTCCCCTCCTCCGCCGTGCATATCATGCTGTCGCTTAGTGTTCAAGTAAGGCTTAATCACCCATGGGAGAGTGCTGCTACTTGAACCCTGGAGGCTATTACCCTATTTAAGTAACTTCAGCATATGGCAACGAAACAGAGCCATTCTATTTGATCAGAGTCCTTGTTGCTTTTTTCTACAACGCTCATGCTATACTGTTATCATGCAACCGAACGACCAACAGGGGTACTACCAGCCTGATCAGAATCAGCCTGCTCAGCCACAATCTGTTGCGTCGCTTTCACAACCTAGTCCATCTGTTGATCCAGCAGCTTTGCAAGCTGCTCTCGAAGAGCCAACTTCTGACTCGCAGGTGCCACTGTTAGCCGATGAGCCTGAACTGGATGATCAAGACGATCAGCTATCTGAAGAGCCTGTTACTTGGGTCGCGCATGAGTATATTCATCAAGAAAAGGGAGCTCTTTGGTTCATCCTGTTTGCGATAGTCGTTATTGCACTTGGTGCTGTGTCGATCTTTCTGATGAGTTCATGGTCATTTGCCGTTTTGCTTGTTGTTATCGCTATTGTTGTCGTTGTATATACACGCCGTCCGCCGCGCGAGCTCACCTATTCGCTCACTGATGAGGGTATGATGATCGACAATACTCTGCATAAGTTTTCGTCGTTCAAATCATTTGGCGTTATCCGCGACGGCGAAGAGTTTTCAGTCATGCTTATCCCTGTTCAGCGCTTCCAGCCCGGTATTACCGTCTACTTCCCCGAGGAATCCGGTGAAGCAATCGTGGACGTACTAGGCTCGCGCCTTCCTATGAAGGAACTTCATTTGGATGCCGTTGACCGCGTGGTACGACTCCTTCGTCTCTAAGAGACTTGCCACCTCTGTAATTTTATGCTACAATCAGCAAGTTAATGAGCACCCGTAGCTCAGCTGGATAGAGCGTCGGCTTGCGGAGCCGAAGGCCATAGGTTCAAATCCTGTCGGGTGTACCATATTGAAGAATCAGCAGTAAAAGAGTCATTTTCGTGGCTCTTTTCTGTATTTATACAGAGGTAGAAGTCGCTAATCGTTGGTGTGTAAACTTTTTTGTTTCGTGAAACAGAAAAACCGTCTGGAAATAGTAATTGTTTACACCACACCTGATGTTCTTGGTCTAATTGCCAAAACTTCTCCCTAAAACCCTCTACTGTACTTAGGGCAAACTCTACGAACTCTACAAAGTCCTGTTCTACAGTTGTTATAGATTCAATCTGCTGCTTTATAGTGGCTATATCTTCGTCTAATGCTTCTATGGCAATATCAGCTCTATCATCTGCTAGTTGTCCACGAACTTGCTTTAACACAACGGCTTTCTTGTCATGCTCCAACGAGGATAGGCGAGTTTTTAGCCCTTCAGTCGTGTTAAACGATGTAGCTTGCTCTTGCTCCCAGACAGACCGTAAACCAGATAGAAAATCTTTAACCTTAGCTTCTGCGAGCCGTAAGCCTGCCAGTATATCGCCCAACTCGTCATGTAAGTCATCACGTAGTATGTAGTTCTTCTTGCAAGCTCTGCACCTGTATCGCTGATAGTAGTTGCCTCTGCCATTATTATTCACATAGCCCACAATCTTAGGGTTCTTAGCACCTTCTTCCAGACATTCCTTACAGGTCATTATCTTGGATAATGGAAACTCTGAATTGTATTGCTTATGAGGTGTATAGACTACGCCCTTAACAATATTTTTTAATTGCTCATGTTGCTCTGGCGTAATCATAGCTTTGTGTAAGCCGTTAGGATTCACCGTCCAATTAGACATCTGAATTATGCCAGCATAGAACGGGTCATTGAGCATTATCTTAAAACGGTGAGTGTCCAATATCTTGCCAGACTTTTCTTTATAGCCAGCTGCGTTAATGCTAACCACTACGTCTTTAATCGGTATACCCTCAAGTACTTGCAAGAATCCAGAACGCAACATTGACCATTCTGGTTCTTTTGGGGCGTGTAGTCCTGCTGTTTCTGTTCGTTGGTAGCCAGTCTTAGGGTTGCTAGGATAATAGCCAGCTGCAACTCTAGCCTGCATATTGCTGGTAGTCTTAGTGATACGTTCTAGGTTAGCTGCTTCGCCACGAAAAACGTCAATCATTTCTTCCATAGTACCCACCATGCTCGTGTCATTAGCTAGATGAGGCTTTTTGGCATAGACTAGTTTTGCTCCAGCCTTTTCTCTAAACTCTACCTTCCAGTGATAATACATCTCTAAATCACGCATAAAGCGGTCTGGTTCATCAACAATAATGTACTTGATTTGCTTGTCTGCTCTAGCAAAAGCTAACATCTCTAGTAGGTCTTTGCGTTGGTAGTTTTTGCCCTTACGGCTAGATTGTCTGATACTCCATAATTTAACTATTTCAGCTTCAAAATATGCTGCTGCGTCATAAACTCGTGTTTCTTGTGCTTCAAGGCTTGAACCCTCAACACCTTGCTTAACCGTAGACACCCGACAGAGTGCTATAGCCTTTACTTTTTGACTGTCGTTTTTCATTACCTTATATCTCCTTAACTAATCCTTGCTATACAAAAGGCGAACTCTGTGGCTATATTCCCAATAACAGGAAAAACAGAGTCCGCCATCTGTATGCTCAAACTAGTGTTATTGATTGTTATAGCCACTACTAATTATACTCTCTCACCCCTGTTGTAGCAACTTTTTAGCCTTAAAAAGTGAGAGAAAAAACCTAGCCTGTTCCAGTGCTTGACCGCTAGGCTTGGACTCCTTCAAGTCCTGCACATTACCGCTAAAATAACGGCTTACTATATCACCATTCATGGGGTCTAATGCTCCGTGTAATGGTTGCGGAAAATACCAGTTGTACCCTCATATTCCCGTATAGTTTTGAAGATAATTTCTAACATCTCAGTGAGTGTTATGTGTTCATCTTCTAGTTGGTTTTGGTTGGTCATTGCTTCTCCTTTAGACCGCACCAAACTGACACCTGCATATCGAGGCGTTCTTTATGGTTGTTAAATATTCTGATATAGCAAACCCCACAAACGAGACACAAACTCGCTGAAAATAAAAAAATGCCCGATTCAAGGCTGGTTACCTGATGGGCTAATTGTGAGTATAGACTTGACCGAGTGGTCTACTGATTTGTTTTGTCTACTATACTAAGGATTATACCACACCACCTCTGTAAAGTCAATACCTCTTGTGCTTTTTGGGTGTATTTTGTAAGCATTAACACCTTGATGACACCTGTTGTAGAATAGACAACAATAGTATTGCTTTGTCAAATTACTTATGGTATTAGGCAAGGCTTGCAGAATACCCCAACATTGCCAGAAACGCCCCTGAGTTCGTTCGATTTTTTGCGTTTTATTTTGCGAGATGGGAATAACATCAACTTTTAATTTTAAACGTGTGTTTTGTCATTTCGCCCAGGGGTGAGAAATTGTAAAACGGCATGTTTTCTGGGGTACTTGTTGTATAATCATGCCATAGACCTAAACCAGACATATGTTTGGCATGGTCTTAAATCCACAAGAAGAAACAGCTCGTCATGAGTACTTCTTCTTGTGGTTGCTACTGGAAACGGTAGTAGGTAGCTTCGGCTATCGCTCGTGGCGGGCTTTTTAGTTTGCCTTAGATATTACTAATCACAGGGAAACTATAGATGAAATCATTACGCAAGCTCAGTAAACTCAAACTAGCAGGCTTGATAGTGATATTTCCATTTCTCGTAGCGGGTACTGTATTTGCTTACAACATCGCTACACCGTCTAAACCAGTTAACAACTCTGCTCAAACAGAACAATCCTCGACGTCTAAGAAGACAGATAAACGAGCCAGTAACAGCGAGCGAATAGATACCGCAACAGACCAGGCTGCTAGTGAATCCAGCGGTAGCATACTAACACAGACCACTACGCAAGCCCCTAGGACTAGTACAACTCAACCAACGCAAACAGCTACCAATACAGCACCCCAACAGACTGCTGCAAACCCCACGCCTACTACTCCGACATGTCATGAGTCTATGAAGGCTTCATATGCAAGCCTATACAACTCAAAGGTTAATGCAGAGAACGCTAGTTGGAATAATCAAATAACTGCATGGAATAATTACGCTTCGTCTCGCGGCATGGCATTTAGTGGTTATGTGCAAGACCAGATAAACCAGAATAAGCCTGCTCATGACGCAAGGCTTGCACAATACCAGACTGAGTATTATCAAAATCTAGCGTCAATAAACTGTAGCCCATAAAAGGAGAAGTATGTTCGGTACAAAAAAGAATCTAAACAAAGAAGCCACTACTTATGCTGGTGTTGCACTATACCTCACGGCAAAAACTGCTGATGACTTGAAAAAGGAAGTTGGCTATACAGAAGAAGAATCTACTGTAATCATGGTGCAGGTGCTGACGTTCTGCATTATCAACCTTATGCGTACATTTGCACAGCAAGGCATATCTATAGAAAAAGGACGTGAAGCCATAGAAATAATTTTGCTTGAGGCTGCTAAAACTTTTGCCCCAGAACCCAGTAAAGTGCAGGATACATACACAACACTAAACCAGACCGTAAACGAGTGGATAAAAACCTATGGCAAGCTACCATTAGGTGAAAAGCTAGGCACTCAAGCAGGTACTTTGATATGGGAATATAGCAAGTTGATGGCTTCAACTATTGGAAAAGACAAGGATTTACCAGTGATGATGATATTTGCTTCAAGGATAGTAAATGTTAATAACGCTCTTGAAACTAATAACCTTATAAAGTCTCTCAAATAGATAGATATACATAACCAAAAACTGCTAGAATCCGCCGATTTTACAGGGGTATAACCACAGAATAATAGCTGTCATGCTTAAGCTATGGTTATGGTATTGCTTATAGTTATTTACGCAGTAACTGGAATAGCGTTTTCTAAAATCTTTGCACCCTTCGTGCGGTTACATTTCCAGCACAATGTTTGCAAGTTCGTTTCAATCGTTATACCGCCTTTAGCGATTGGCATGATGTGGTCAACTTCAAGTAGCAAATGTGCTTCTTTTTGTGTAGATATGCCGCAAGACATACACGTATGCTTATCACGTACTAAAATACTTTCTCTTAGACGTGGAGTCATAAGCTGACGCTGAAACTTTGCAGATTTTCTATATGCTATTAAGTTGTTGAGGAACTCTGCAAAATCTTCTAGGCGTTCTTCGTCAAGTATAATTGAGTTGCTGTACGACTTCCTGTTAGTCGGTGATGTGTAGTTAAACGCATACCACATGTAATAGTTCTTCACGAACTTAGGCAATTTGCGTGAGCCTAGCTTCTTCATGGTCATAGATTTGAATATATAAGCACCCCTATACATATGCTTCTGGATGTATTCCATCAGCTCGTTATATTCATCCGTTAGAATCTCATGGGTCTGATTTATAGTGTTATATTTCTGCAAGATTGCTTCAATAATCTGCATAGATGACTCGTCAATTCTAGTGTTCTTGAAGAAGTATTTGACTATGTATTTGTAGACATCAAGTTGAGAGTTCTTGTAAACGGTTAGTGTGCTGTTGCGTACGTTTCCCGTTGTAAGCTCCTGCTGTTTTGAGCGTATGTAGTCACGGGTCTCATCCATAAAATGGTCAAACTCATTGTATTCAACAATCTTCTCGGCTAGTTTCTCTTTGATAGAGAGGAAGTCTGACGTTTTGTAATATGACAGCGTTTTAAATAAATACACCAGATAGTAAACGCCCACATACACCATAAAGATGAATAGTGGGATGAGTATAACGAACGCTGTAATTCCAGTAATGAACAATGCCAAAATCGTGTACAGTATCGGGTGCTTTTTATAGACTGTTACAAACTTAACTAAAAACTCGTGCATATTGTCAAAATTATACCATTAAATACCTGTAAGAGTTTTGCCAGTAACATCTGGATAAAGCTCCTAATATAATAGCTAAAGGGTATGGACTTTTCGTCTAGTACTTATTGTTGTCTTTAGGCTATAAAGTAGTAGCCGATAAACAGGACTTACACCACCGTGCTTGGCTGCCCCTACGCCACCCCACATATGCAGGAAACAAATAGAAACACAAACAAACATCTAACAATTTAGATACTTATTTATAGTTCTACTAGTAGGTGTACATTCAGGCTGGGATTATACTAATCACGCCTCTGTATCTGTAACTTATACTCTCTATACATTGGGTCTAATAGCTCTCGCCATCGTCTACCTTCTTGCTTTAGTCGTGTGTAAACTTCTGGAGTGGTGGTGTACCAAAAATGTTTCTTTCAAACCTGCGCCACGCGGCGCAGGTTTGTCGTTTTCAGCGATTATCGCCCCTGTTAGGGCACCTGCCGCATTCTGCGTGGCGGATTTGGTTTGCCTGTGGTGTTTGGCGGCTGCGGCCATTTCGGGGCTTAGCAGCGTTTTGAACGGCTCGGCAAGCTCACCCGTGGCGTGATCGTCTGAGACCTTGATGCGGGTGAAGAACGCTTGGTTGAAGAGCCTGCGGATCTGATCGCTGCCTTTGGCTGTTGCTGCGTGGCGATATGCCTTCGCTGCGTACGTGGCGAGGTCGAGTGCTCGTTTGATTAGTTGCTCGAAGCGGTCGAATTCGGTGGCGGAGGACGTGAGGCGTTCCTCAATGCTGGCGAGTTGGCTTGCGATCCGGTCTTGTTCTTGTTTGAGCAGATCCAACGGGATTGCGCCGGCGTAGTGGGCTTGGAGCAGACGCATGCGCTCGCTCACCAGGCGATCTTTCTGGACGGTCAGTGTTTTGCGGTTCGTTTCGCTGCTGTGGCGGAAGTCGTGCAGGCCGTCGCTGATCATGGCCTCGATTTCGTCACGTTCTCCCGCTTTGAGTTGTATTAGCTGGCGGTCGTATTCATCTTCGATCTCTTGTTCCACGACGGGGATGAGCTTGGCCTTTTGTTGGCAGGTGTTGCGTTTTTGGTGTCGTCCAACGCACATGAAATACGGGTAGACGGTGCCGTGCCGGTTTTTGGCCATGGTGACCACCAGGCGGCTGCCGCATGACCCGCAGTAGACGGAAGATTTCAGGTAGTGCGGGTGCTCGCGCTGCTTCTCACCGACAGCGTGGTCACGCAGTATCTCTTGCACTTTGGCCCAGGTGACTGCATCGGTCAGGGGTTCGTGTCGTCCGTCGTAGGTAGCTTTGCGGTAAGTGACGATGCCTTTGTAGTACGGATTGATCAGGAATTGGTGGACGCTGCTGCGGCTGACGGGTCGTCCGGGGGTGCGGGAATTTGGACGGGTAGTCAGGCCGCGGGTGCTGAGTTCTTCGGCCAGTGCCGTGACGGTCCAGTTGCCGGTGGCATATGCCTGAAAAGCCCACGCGATGAGGGGGCCTCTTACGGGATCGACTTCCACGGTGCGAACCTGGGAACCGTTGGCGTTGAGCTTCGGAATATTCAGATACCGACATTCCATGTGATCCGTTCATCATCTACAGCACACCGCCAACATCACGAATCGAAAAGGCGCGCCTGCGAGTCAAATTCAGCACACCTCCAATACCGACGACCGCGTGGTGGCGTGAAAACAGGACGAAAAATCAGGCAGAAACCGATCCACCAGGAGAACCGCTCATCATCGATGAGAACGGGTCTATGCAGCACACTTTCATCAACCTCACTCCTGGTCTCTGCCAGATCGTTGCATGGGAATGGCCTGACGAGTAAACCGTGCCAACAAATGAAACACCCCGCCTTGCAGCGGAGCGTTCATCGCTACGCACAGGGCGGGGTTAGTTGTTCATTTAGTTATGAGGTAGATCTTCGGATAGTACGAGCGCTGCTTAGTGAGGCGGATATCCGTTGCGTTGCAGAACGTCTCTGAGTTTGCGATCCAACGTCTTATACTCGACGTGGTATTCGAGTATTATCTCTTGACAGCGCTCGAATGCTTCCAAGCTCTGATGCGAATTGCCTGCTTTGCGTATTGCAGCAAGGACGACTCGATCGAGATCTTCCAGACCAAAGAATGCGGTGTCTGCTAGCTGTGAAAAAGGGTCTTCCTTCTTGCTTTTCTTCTCGGAACTCATAAATCCTCCAAGGAAATTAGGAAAGGGTTTATTGCTTGAGTCCCGCATGGGTGCGTAGCGGTAGCGAACCGACTGATCTAAAACTAGATGAACATACCGGCAAAAAATGCTGTCGATATGTCTTTACTTTGACACAAATCGCAATAAATTGCAATACCCTAGTGTTTGCATGTCGTGTCTTATCGATGAGAATACCCAGGCCTGAGTCGCGAATATATAGTAACTTTCCCTCTTGTATTCAAATCGAATTTATGCCATTATGTGAATATATGGAACAATTTAATAGTGATCAAAATGATGTGATGGACAACGGTGGAGATCGAACAACTCGTATAAGCCAAGCTTTGGGGTCGCACTCGGTAGTGCGTCTTTCTGCTGAGAAGGTAAGAATTGACCCTATTTCGTTGTTGTCTCTTGCGGGGACAGTCAATCAGCTCAATCAGCAAGTGCTCAGCCCAGCCACTGAAACTAACGCAGACATCGATCAACGGTCAGAGTAGACCCTGGATCTGGGCCACGACCTGTCGGTAAAAGTCTCTGACTAAGGCGGTGGAGATATCATGCGTTGGGGCTGTAGCGATGTCCGCTTGCTTGCGTTGAACGTGTCTCCATTGCGGACAGTAGTGTGGCAAAGAACGCATCAAGCGTTTCCGCGTCTGTCTTGCCTGTGCGAAGAAGCGGGGTCAGGCTGCCTGTAATCAGCATCTCCGCAATTCGGCTATGTGTCATCTCGTGGCCCTGGGCAGATACATGCTCAGCGATAGCCCCAAGGCAGTCCCACACCGGTCTAGGGAGTGACACGTACATACTGGCCTCCCCGTGCGGGCCGGGAAGTGGAACGTGAGGGGGTGCGAGCTGCTCGTCGGCGAAATCAGCAAGAGCTGCTAACGCATGAGGACTTATCTCGGGCCGCTTGTCTAATGGGATGAAAAATTCAGAACGCAGCGCATCTGCGATACGTGTACTCCTGTGAGGATTGGGACTCATCATTATCATTCCTCATCAAAGTTGCAAATTTGATGGTAATCGCTGTCGACAACCACACCCACCGCACCTTGATTAGTTTCTCGGCCAAGACGGCGCAAAAAAGCTCCAAATTCTCTCATGAGACTCATGTCATCGATGTGTTCGTCGGCGGCAAGACAGAAGATGACGACGGTCGACTCGTGGAGCAGGTGCCCCGCATCGGGGTCCCACCACGCTCCCTTTCCGGCTGGGAGAGCCGTCGCCCCTCCGTATAGCTTGCCCAGCACGGTCAGTGCCTCATGCGTCCAGAACTGCTGATCTACAGGCTGGTTCGCTCGATCAACCGCCGGAACGAACAGCGCGATCGGAACCGACTTGGCGCTAGATGGTGTTCCAAGCGCTTCGGCAATCTCAGTGCTTCGCATGATCGCACCTCCAGTCTGGCCTCAGTCTATAGAGGTCGTGACGCCGCGATACGCCAATTTCGGTAAATCGTGACCCCCGACGAGCTGGCATACCACCAGCTCGATGACATCAAGTTGTTCAGCCAACTGAACTTGCAGCACGTGCTCTCAGCCGCCCAACGGTGTAGTCAGGTTCGGTGTGCTGCCAGACCGACGCTCGATGGGCTGTTGATGCCGCTCATGGGAGTGAATCCACGATCACAGCAGAGTGGACCATTTAAGGGGATTTCTTATTTATTGTACGGCGTGTCTAGTTCGCGGTTGCCGATCTGGACTCGATACTGACCTGCTACGGCAAATATCTGTCGTAGCACGGTCTTGCTGACGCACCTGCGGTTGGGCCGTTGGTGTACGGCGGTGCGCAACGGAAGAGTCGGTGTCGTTGTGTGCATCTGCACGCTATCTGATGGGGAAGTCGGACAGTGGTGGGGACACGCCGGAGCAGGACGAGAAGGGAGGATTTGGGGATATGGCACGAAAGTCCAGCTCGAACAAGGTCACAAGCCCCAAGGTTGCGACTAAAGCATCTGCAGCCTTGCGTGATGGCCGTTCGTCAGCGCGAACAAAGGCTGTCGCTGCGAGTGCATTGGCGCAGGCCAAGGGCAAGAAGAAGTAGACATTGCCGTGCGTGATGAACAGAGCCGACTCCTCTGCTCATCGGTCGTTCGATACCTGGTGGACAACATGAGATGTGCAGTCCTGTTGGACGGTTGTGTTGTCACTACACGGTGACGGATCGAACGTCAGAGCATTTCTAACCCATTTTGAACAGCAGATGGTTGAACATCTGCGCGGGTGCACAGGATTCCCGCGCCTTCGACGTGACGAGAAATTGAGGTTTAAATGAGCTATACAGGCGATCAGGACGATCAGCTCAACAAAATTTACGAGTTGGTTGAGAAGCGTCGCAAGTGTATCGAGAATGTTGACCTTGTTAATCTGGAGCTCGGGGAAGCGCTGGAGGAATACCGCAAGGAGTTTCCAGTTCCCACACCGGAATTAGCGCGTAGGTTTGATCTGTCTCCGGTGGTTATCGAGGAATTGTCGGATCTGTCGCTGGGCAGATCCACCGCACTGACCTCGAACGGCACGATTCCGATTATCGGCCAGGGTCGTGTTCAGGACATGATTGAGCAGTTTGGCCCGGTCACGCGGGTCATTGGTCATGTCAGTTCGAATGCGGTGTTATGCGAGTCTGGTCTGCCGATCGAAAAATTCTATCGCGACAGCCAATATTCGGGCCGCTATATTCACTGTGAGCACATGCTACTGCGATTCGGTCGTGACGCATGGGCGCAGGTCGAGCGAGTGCTGTACGGGTACGGAGGTATGGGGCCAACCTATGCTCACAAGGCCCTTCAAAATGCGGGTCTCTCCGAAGACATCGCTGAGCTTGTTTTTTATCAAAACTACGTCAATTATTTGATTGACGACGAGGGGTATGCCAGCGAGAAAGAATTCGGTGCATCCTTCCCGTCAGAACCCGAGCTGGCATCAGACGGAAGCCTTGTGGTGGTGATCAGAGGCTATTCGTGGGATGAGGGAGTTGCCGACCAGATGCGGTATTGGATCGACTACCTCGACTCACCGGATACGTCATTGCCCTGGAACAACGGCGAGCGGCGTGTCAGTCTGTATCGGTCGAGTGCCGATGCGAAGCAGGACGGTTTCGGTAGCACAGAGGGCATCCCCCAACTGATTATTGAGCAAGGTGATCTGCAGCTGTGGGTGATGGTGTCGGCCGACGATGACCCCACGGTATGGATACCCGAGGAACTGCGTCCGTATGCGCGGATTCTTGGCGAGTTCTCCGAGGAAATGGACAAGGATGATGCCCCTCCCTTCAAGCGCTGGCTCACCAGTCACGGCAGCCGCCGTCCTCGAATACTTACCGGACGCAGAGGTGGCGTCTTACGCACCCCGACGCTCAAATAGAGGGGGCGGTACATGCACTACAACACCCCCGCGGCGATCGTTCTGGCGTGTGCAGCTCTGTGGTTCGTGATTTGGGCATGCGCGCGCAATAGCGAAGCGTTCTTTGTGGTCGTTTGCATCATGGTCCCACTCGGTGTGCTTGGAGGATGCACAGGCGCTGTCTTCTGGATGGTGCAGCGCACCCAAAACGACCAGCAGTGCGCCGCAGGCCTAGACACGTGCAAACCTGGACAGTACGACATACACCCCGCCCTACCTTGGGTGATACCGCTGGCAATGACGGGATTCCTTGCGATCAAGGCGAATTCAGAGAGATGGGATGAGTTCGCACAGACGGTACTTGCCGACGACAAGCATGTACCGTCGTTGTTCTACGGCGCTGCACTCATCCTGCGCATGCAAATAGTCATCGTCGGATTCATTGCGATGTCTGCGTTCTGCGGGCTGTATCCAGACAGTCGTGGAGTCGGTTCCATGATTTTGATTTTTGTGCCGTTAATGATGGCGTTTATCGGGACTCCATCCTTGGCGGCACTTTTGGGGCCGATACTACGAATAGAGCAGCTAGGAAAGCTCCAGAAATTCGGCGGATGGGTTTATGCCTTTGCGCCTGTGCCCATCGGATTTCTAGTATTGCTGATGCAGCCTGCTGCCCGATTTTTCGATGGCGTCCATCCTCGTGCCAACACCGGTCATCAGAGTTGCAGAAGGTCGGGGTGATGTCTTGCACGATGACACTGGCCGGATGTCTGTCGTATGGCCTGATGGCCACGGTTACTACTTCCTGCACGGCATCGAGTTCACCAAGCGTCGCTACTTCCAGATCATCGATCATGTTTTGCTCATCCAAGACATTGCCGAACGCGAGTTCATCGAATGGGTCGATCCTGAAATCGGCAGGCTATGCAACGCTGAACTGTGCCAAGCTCGTGCCTTCGGTATCAGCCTGGGGGACTGGCTGGCGGTTGAACAACAGGGATAGGCCACTGGACGGACAATATCCAATTCGTCGTCAGTTACATGCCGCCCGACAAACGCTGGCGCGGGTTGCATCGATTTATATAGCGAACTCGGCAGATTGCAGATTATTCGCGTTTCTCAAGTTGTTCGCGAAGCTCAGTTGCGTCATATGCACCATCTTCCCCCCGAAGAAGTCGTAGCTGTTCATGTAGGTATTCGGTCAAATCATAAATTCGTGCGTTGTCCACATCGGCATACTTCTTTATCAGCTCCCCAACCGCCAGAATATGTTCTATAGCTTTTTCATTTTTTCGATCACGATCAAACAACGCTAGCGCGAGGTGTGTAAACATAGCCTGATCATGACGTGTGAAAATCATACGCTTCGATTATACTACGCAGCAATGGTGAATATAAAGTGGATACACTGAAACTGATGAGGCTAGGCATCGGGACCAGTGTATTTATGCCGGAGCGTCCCGTTGTAGTTTGGACCATCACCACGGCCATAGTGATCGTGGTGAGCGCTTTCGCGAAAATGTTCATGCGAGAGATGGCCATCGGCAATGAGGGTGTGTCCATCTTTCGTACCCCACCCAAGAGCGAAAGTTACGGGACTACCACCAATCCAACCGTGCATCGATTTGCCAAATCCGCCGCCGTGATTATCCTCGTTGGAACCCTCGAAATTCTGGGTGCCATGGGGATCAAAAGGGTTCCGTCGGTACGTTACTGTACCGTTTCGATTCATGACGTAGTGTCCGTGGCCAGGCCCATTGGGCTTGCCGACGCCGCCGAAATAGATATTTGTATTGCCTTCTGAATCTGTAGAGATCCAAACGTCATCGCGATACTGATGCGGTACCCCTGCCTTTTCGGCGATTAAACATCTATCATCATGACGTTTCTTGTTCTCGGCCTGTACTTGCCCAAGCCGAGATTTGAATGCCGCACTTGCCTGGTCAAAGCCAGATTTTGCATCTTGGAAGTCAGACTCTTGACGCTCATGTTCACGTTTAGCTTGATCGAAAATCCGCTTTGCGGAATCAAACTCTATTTTCGCGTGCTGAAAAGCCAGCTTGTATGGTTCGTGACGGGCTTTTGCAGATCGAAGTTCATCTACCAATTGGCGTCGCTCGTTTACGTATCGCTGTGACTCTGCTTTGTAATTATGGCCTTCGTCTGCGTACCGGCGAGCCGCCGCACCGTCTCTGCGGTCATGAGCAGCGGAAGCACTGTCAAATGCTCGTTGCATATTCTGGAAAGCGGCTTCTTGTCGCGCTCTTAGCTGGTCGATGCGTGGACCATCACGTGCGCAGAGTTGTTGATACTCTTGCCATGACGAATCCTGTGCATCGTAAGACCGCTGTTTCTTCTCATGCGCGTCGTTGAGCGCCTGCCGTGCATGACAGCGGCGATCCCATGCACGTTGTTGTGCTTGGTATGCCTCCTGCTTGCGATGAAAAGCGGTATCTTGTGCAGCCTTCAAACGGTCAAGTTCGGCATCTTTTGCCATGGCCCCACCGCCTTACAGAACATCAAGAACCCGTAGCCAGCCTCAGAGTAAAGGAAGTTGACTGTCGATTTTAGGAATTCAACAGGCGCTTTGAAGCGGGCCGGGGGAGAGATGCGTAGAAGTGTCCCCTGGAACTATGGTCCGGCTCACGGTAGCGACCCCCGATTGAACTTCCTTGCTGGCCGCATACTCACGCCTTGGCGCTTCAAGGCTCGCTGGACGCTTGATGAGGCAAACCCGTATGCATCGGCCAGTTCGTAGGTCGATTCGCCAGCTTGGTATCGCCGCACCATCTCAGTGAGCACACTGGCGGTGATGGTGCCGGGTTTTGACTTGGCTGCCGGAACGTCGGTGTTGGCAAGATGGCGCGTGATGGTTGCGCGATGCGCTCCCAGGTGTTCGGCAATCGCTTTGACCGTCCACCCCTCGCGGCGCAGTTGAACCAGTTCAGTGCGTTGAGTGGCGGTGAGCTGCCGGTTTGGTCGGTAGGTTACGTGGTTGGTACGCTGACCGGGCTCTTCGGGGTGATCGGTTGCAACGAGTTCCGCTAGCTGGTCAGGTCCAATCCGTTCCACCAATCGGGCGAACGGTGTATCTGGATTTGAAACGGCGTCGCGGAGGTGTACCAAGAAAAATATCCCATTGCTGGGATGTTTTTTGTTATTAGATTGATTTTTTAAAGCTTTTATGCTAAAATATTGATATGATTAATCCTGAGCACGGTACTGATGCTAAGAGTCTTGATTATGCCGACCCCCTCGTATGGATGGCACTTGGCCTTGAGGATGGTAATTTTGAGTCTGAAGTAGACAAAGCCTTCTCTAGTAACCGTATTGGAACACTTGCTAGAGTTGCTGCACGTCTGAACTTTATTAACGACCATGACGCACGCCACATTGATGCAATGGCCGAGGACTATCTAGTGATAGCTGATAAGCGTGATATCATCGCCGATCGGGTAAACATGCTGCCAGATGCCGAAAGGGCTATTTACTTCGCTATTTTGCAGGATGAACACCAGCACTTAAACCGAGAGATGGACAAAGCCGACTTTGGCTCATAACTAGTACTAATTATCAAAGAAAAAGCCCCGTTCAGAAGAGCGGGGCTTTTCTGAACGGGGTGAATGTAAGGACTTTAATTTCATGCGTGGGGTCGAAGACCCTCAAGCGCTTGAAATGGTATGGATTCGATTCCCATTTCTCTGGATAGCCGATACCAGTAGACCAGTGCTTCCTCCATGAACTTTTGGCCGCCGCCCTTGTTTTTGAAATGAAAGGCAGCGCGACGCAATATAAGGAAGAGACGGTTCCAGGCGGTGCTTTGAATGGTGCTTTCGGCAGCACATTCCTCTGCAACCCTACCCCATGGCATAGTCGCTCCTCGGCTTCTGACGCCGGCAACCCGCCATGAAGCAGTAGAAATAGCATCCCACGCGGTGCGATCGTGAAGGGGTGAAGGCAATTTGCCTGCAGCAACCTGGCGATGCATATCAGCGACTGCTTGTACCGTTAGTTTACTCTGCGGTCGCCACCAGGGGATAAGCCGAATCAAACCCCACTCGGGGTTTGCCAGAATTTCTGCTATGAAGTCGTGGAGCAGACTATCTGGAACGTAATCAGGCTGTGGCGGGCATGTGTGCTCGCCAAGAAACCTTGCCCAACTCATGTTACTCACGGGGATTCCTTTCAAGAGAATCGAATGTTGAAGTCCTATCAATGAACATCCTGTGTAGGATTGATAAATAATACCATAAAACAGATATAAAATCAATGTAAGAAAAAAGATCAGACATGAGTCTGACCCCTTTTCTTGGCGGAGAGGCGGGGATTCGAACCCCGGATACCTTGCGGCATACCGCTTTTCGAGAGCGGCCAGTTCAACCACTCCTGCACCTCTCCACGGATACGGTACTATTGGTTGCAGGTTCTTATTTTAACAGATAAGCATCACTTCTTGAGATTAACGATCAAGTCGGCGCAAAAGAGACTCTTCGGTGGGAGCCATATGGAGGTACAAATTACGACCCTCCGTAAAGTCATAACCTGTTAGCTCAAAGCCGAGCTTGCCAAGTATCCGTGCGCTTGATGTATTGTAACGCTCTACTTCGGCGACAACATCATTACCCGCTTCGTTTTCGGCTTTTGTCACTTCTTCGATAACAGAACTAACGATACCCTTACCCGCATGATCCTGATCTACGGCATAAGCGATCTCGACTTTATGGTCGCCGATTGGTGCAATACTGACGTATCCGACAAGCGTATCCTTATACCAAACACCCATTCGTTTGTTTGGGCTCTCTGTGCTGCTTTCGACTTCGCTGGAAACCATTTGGTAGAGTCCATCTGCATAGATACCACCCTTACCGAAATACTCGGTATTTTTTTCAAATAGATTCTTTACCTGTGGCAGTTCATCGGGTGTAATGCGGTGCACAGCTAGCTGATCTAGATCAATTTCAGGACTTTGGTGAGATCGATTTTTTGTTTCGATAGACATTTGTACTACTTTAGCATAAACACTTTAAATAGTCAATTGGTATCGGACGTAACTTCAGCCTGGTGCGACCTGTAGAGGTAGGTGTTATGGCCGTCGTCATATTGCAGAATATCGCCGCCCTTGATTGCCTTCTGCACAGCAAGCCACCCCATGTAACCATAGCAATGGCGCGGTACCATGAGCCGCTCGACATCTTGAATGCGTATGTTTGGATGGCGAGTTATTATATCGACGGCAATTTGAGCGAGACAATGCAATACCTCATGTCGTTCTTCTCGAGATAAATCCCTGTAGTCGACCTGTTGCTCTGACACTGCCGTCCTTTCTGCTGTTTTTAAGCGTGTGCATTATCATACACCCTCTGCGCGGTATAATGAAACTATGCAAGACTCTATTTTTACAAAAATCATCAATGGCGAGATTCCCAGCCACAAGGTGTACGAAGATGAGCACGCCTATGCCTTTTTGGATATTCATCCGGTTACCCCTGGTCATACATTGGTTGTCCCGAAACGGCAGGTTGAGTTTCTGTGGGACATGGAAGACGCTGACTATCAGGCGCTCCAGGCAAGCACCAAAAAGATAGCTCGTCACCTGCGCGAAACGCTGAATGTTCCGTATGTGGGTGTGCAGGTTATAGGTGTCGATGTGCCGCATGCACACATTCACCTGATTCCGTTTACAAATGCTCAGGAATATCACAACCGTCCGAACCCTACGGCTGAACCAAACCACGATGAACTGGCTACAAT
Organism: uncultured Candidatus Saccharibacteria bacterium; assembly: GCA_964480675.1. Taxonomy (GTDB): domain Bacteria; phylum Patescibacteriota; class Saccharimonadia; order Saccharimonadales; family Saccharimonadaceae; genus UBA2112. The sequence goes on along the minus strand of CAYZPD010000003.1, from coordinate 138,491 downwards.
AGCAGCCAGACTGGCGTTCTAATGGCTGTCACCGTCGTTGCTATAGGTAAGAAGCACGAAGTGTGGATTGAGGATGGCGTAAAGCACTACCAGAATCGCCTGAGAAAGCCGTTTGACGTAGAATGGGTACTTTTGCCGCATAGTGCGCTCAATGATGCTGCAGCGCGTCAGGAAGAGTCTGAGCGTATACTGTCGCGGCTGAATGAGCGTGACTTTGTGCTCTTGCTGGATGAGCGGGGTGAGGCTATTGATTCAACGCAGACAGCCCGTCTGCTCGATACGACATTTACTGCCGGCCGCAAGGTTGTGGTAGTGATAGGTGGTGCCTATGGGGTTGATGATCGCCTGCATCAGAGAGCAGACTTTGTCTGGTCGCTTTCACCTCTTGTATTCCCCCATCAACTCGTACGGCTGATCCTCGTTGAGCAACTCTATCGAGCACAGCAAATTATTGCTGGTCACCCCTATCATCACGAGTAAATACTATTCGAGCACTTCGAGTTCGTGCTCAAGTCGTGCAATCAAAGCCTTTTTGGTTTCGAGTAGTTGGCGGGTTTCCTCTACCAGGTGCTCAGGTGCCTGGTGAACGTAGCTCGGGTTCTCTAGCCTTTTTGCTAGTGTAAATTCTTCTTGTCGGGCGTCTGCAAGGCGCTTTTCGAGGTTCGTCTGGTGCTCGTACAGGGTTTCTTCGTCGACATCGAGCCAAGCCTCTCTGTTAGAGGCTGCCAGTCGCAGTCCTTTTGGTTGGTCGGCTTGTGAGACTTCTTGCAGGCGAGCCAGCCAAGCGATAAGTTCAGCATTATCCTGGATAAGGCTGTCCTGCTGGTACACTATACTGTACTTTTTGCCCGCTGGCAGTTCGCTTAGCACGTAGCGGGTTTCAACAACCAATGCTTGCAGTTGCTCGAACTCAGCAGCAGAAATTTCGTTATACTCCAGTTTTGTTGGCCAGCGGCTGCTGACAAGCAGCTCCTTGTGCCAGTCAAGTGTTTGCCAGATGGTTTCGGTAACAAACGGCGCAAACGGATGGGCAATCCTGAGGGCTGTGTCGAGCACCCAGCCAAGCAGCTGCGGGTTTGGTTGTTTCTTGCTTGCCTCAATATACCAGTCGGCAACATCATCCCAGATAGCGTGGTAAACTGTCTCGCTTGCTTCGGCAAAACGGTAGTTTTCTATCTGTTCGGCAACAGACTTCGCCGCATCACTCAGTTGGCGGGCAATCCAGTGGTCAGCCAGGCTATTAGGAATCGGAGTACCAAGCTCAAAGTCATCAGGGAGTACACCCTCGATGTAACGAGCAATGTTCCAGAGTTTGTTACAGAAGTTGCGACCAGTGACTACCCTGGACTCTCCAAAAGCCTGGTTTTGCCCGGCACTTCGACTGGCCACAAGACCAAGCCTGAGCGCATCGGAGCCGTGCTTAACTACCAAGTCCATAGGATTGACCACGTTACCCTTGCTCTTGCTCATTTTCTGACCTTTATCATCCAGAACAAGCCCATGCAAATACGTGTCCTTAAACGGCACCTGATCAGTCGCATACAGGCCAAACATGATCATGCGGGCAACCCAAGGGAACAAGATGTCGTAACCTGTTTCCATGACACTAAGGGGATAGAATTTTGCCAAGTAACCATCATCCAGAAAATCTGTTGTAGCATATGGCCACTGACCACTGCTAAACCAGGTGTCAAATGTATCCTCCTCACGCTTGTATGTTGTACCATTTACATCGATAGTTGGCTGATCAACTCTTTCGTCAAAGATCCAATCGTCGCTATCTTTCGTATTTTGGAATGCTGGAATGGGGATACCCCAAGGAATCTGACGACTGAGGTTCCAGTCGTGGATATTCTCGAGATAGTTGATAAGCGCTGATTTTTTGCTCGATGGGTAAAACTTTATTTCATCGTTTTTGAGCGCCTTGATTGCACGCTCGGCAAGTGGCTTCATCTTGAGGAACCATTGTTCCTTGATAAGTGGCTGAATAGGCAGGCCACTCTTGTAGTCGTAGCCGACAGAGTGCTCAATTTCATCCTTACCACGCATGAACTCTTCTGTTTCCAGAGCTTTGAGTACTTGCCTCCGAGCTTCGTCGACATCAAGACCTATAAACTGATCAGGCACATTGATCATTTTGCCGTCGTAACCAATTACCTGAATACGCTCCAGGTCGTGCCGCTCCCCTATTTCGAAGTCATTGGGGTCATGTGCGGGAGTTACTTTGACCGCTCCGGTACCATAGGCAGGGTCAACATGCTCGTCAGCAATAATCGGAACTTCACGCTGTGTCAAAGGCACTAATACATGCGAACCTATGAGATCTTTGTAGCGCTTGTCGTCTGGGTGCACAGCTATAGCCGTATCGCCAAGGAGTGTCTCGGGTCGTGTTGTCGCGACGACGATTTCGGCAACATGATCAATCACAGGATAAGCAATCTTCCAGAGAGTACCCTTCTCTACACGATGATCTACCTCAATATCAGCGTAGCCAGTTTGGTATTGTGTGCTGTAATTGACGATACGCTCACCTCTGTAAACTAATCCCTCATCCCAGAGGCGTTTGAAGGTCTTATTTGCCCTGTCGATTACCTTTTGGTCGAGTGTATATGCTAGGTGATCCCATGACACACTGGCGCCAAGCGACCGGATTTGCTGCTCGGTATTGTGGCGATGCATATTCACAAAATCTCGCACTTGAGCGTAGTTCTCTTCCCTAGTAAATTGATGGCGAGATTGGCCACTCTTTTCTAGCTCGCGCTCGTAGACAACCCATGTTTCCAGCCCAGCATGATCCTCGCCGGGAATGTACACGGTATCGTAGCCCTGCATACGGTGGTAGCGTACCAAAATGTCCTCGAGTCCTATCGTCAGTGCATGACCTATATGAAGATTGCCGTTTGCATTTGCAGGAGGCATGACGACGCTGTATGGCTTACCATGACCACTCGGCGTGAAAGCATTCGACTTCTCCCACATCTGGTATATGGTCGATTCGAATTCTTGCGGGTCATAGGCTTTGGCGAGTTTCATGCGAGCGTTTAGTCCTGAGAGTTATTGTTCAATTTACACATAAGCGTTAGTTTTTCACGTGGAAAGTGCTTATGATTGCTATCATTTCACGGGAAAAGGTTGCGCTTTTCACTTATTTTTCCCTGATGAATATCACAATAAGTATACCACACCACTGGAGGTTGTATAATAGCAAGCATGATTTCTTTACGGGCATGTACGGATAGGGAAGAATGGGACGATTATGTCCTGGAAAGCGGCGGCCATCCACTGCAATTATGGGGTTGGGGAGAAACAAAAGCAGCTCATGGCTGGAGAGCTGAGCGGCTGCTTGCCTACGATGTAGATGAGCATATTCTGGGCGGTGCGCAGGTGTTGATTCGTCGTCTGCCGTGGCCGTTTAAGGCGCTTGCTTACGTGCCTCGGGGGCCAATTGCTGAGGCTGCAAACACCGCAGACTTGCTAGATGCGCTCGCAAACCATGCACGTAGTCAGTACGGAGCAACAGTGCTGAGTATTGAACCAGACTGGGACGATTTACCGACACTACCAAAAGGCTGGCGAAGGTCAGACAACACTATCCTCATACCTGACACGCTTATCCTTGATCTTGGTAAAACAGAAGAGGAACTACTTGCACCTATGAGCAAGAAAACACGCCAGTATATCCGTAAATCAGGGAGCGAAGACGGTGTAGAAATTCATCAGGTCAAGGATAGGGAAGAGCTCGAAAAATGTATGCAGGTTTACCGGGAAACTGCCGAGCGGGCTGGGTTTGCACTGCACGACGATGACTATTACTACGATGTCTTTGATAACTTGGACGAAGCGTCACCGGTTTTTGCAGTGTACAAAGACGGCTGGCCGATTGCCTTTTTGTGGCTTGCCATTAGTGCAACGACTGCCTTTGAGCTATATGGTGGTATGAATGACGATGGCCAGCAGTTGCGTGTCAACTATGCTCTGAAATGGCATGCTATTCGCAAGACAAAAGAGTGGGGCATAGAGCGCTACGATATGAACGGTCTTGTTTCCGACGGTGTGAGCAACTTCAAGCGCGGCTTTGCTGACCATGAGGATAAACTTGTGGGAACATACGACAAGCCACTGTCGCCACTGTATGTCGTATGGGCAACCGTACTGCCTTTTGCGAAAAAAGTCGTCAGAATAATCAAACGATAGATTGACTCTTTGACGAATATATGACATAGTTTATGTATAGGTTGGCTATCTGAGTCGTCGTGGCTCTTCCACCTATGCCTACGAAAGGAACACTCGTGTCTGCAGAGGTAGTCGATGCAGTCAAAACCGGAGCTATTGCAGCCGGTTGTGTCGCAGCGTTTCCGGTATATGTTGCCGGTGTCGTCGTAACAATGGCTGTGAAGAAGGGCGGGCTTGAAACTCGTCTCGGAACAGCGGTCATTTGGCCAATTCTGTTTACGACATGGTCGCGGAATTCAACCCGCACACTCGGTGGTTTTCAGAATAAGCAGTTGCTTGCTGCGAACCGGTATGCTGACAAACTCATGCGTAGAGAAATCTAGTTACGCACACTCGTAGGCGGCCGTCCCAAAATCTGGGACGGCCGTTTTCTTTTTGCTTATGATTACAGCAGAACATATATTCACCATGTGTATTATTGACTTTTTATAATTTTATGCTATTATAATATCATCTCAAGAGTCGGAAACTCTGGGGGTACACTGACAAGCAGGCGGCGAAAGTAGAGAATCTCATGCGCTTAGCAAAGTGGGCTTTGGATGCCCTCCAGTCAGACCGTTGGGTCACTTCATCTGATCACGATACTGATCAGGATGATCTATTGTGCTCTGTGATGACATACCATTTGGATGGTATCCCGTGGTATGAGGCATCGTTGCCTCCACTCTTTCATATCTGCAGGCCGCAGACATGTGGATGGCTCGATTTTACCTTTATCGAAAGGTGCGCATGCGGAAGTGATTCCCGAGATGGTAGTTCTTGGTTTAACAAGAACGCCAGAAGGCGCAGCTAACAAGTAAGGTAGACTATACGATAAGTAGACATGGTTGCGAGATAACTCGCGATCGCGAGCCTCTTTCTTTCAACCTGTCTGCTTGTCGTATTAATTCCGCAGCCAAGCTGTCTTTGTCATCGACAGGCTTGGTACAACTTCGAAATCATACGGACTCACTGAGTCCTTTTTTTGTGCCACATAGTAGCCGAGGGTGGCGATCATGGCGGCGTTGTCTGTACAGAGTTGCATAGGAGCGTATTCAATATCTATTGGTAGACGTTCTTGTAATTGTCGCCGAAGCTCCTGATTAGCTGCGACGCCGCCGGCAATTACCACAGATGCGGGCGAAAAGTCACGGAAAGCTTTTTCTGCTTTGTCGACAAGTGTTTCTACTGCAATTTGCTGGAAACTAGCGGCAAAGTCTGCCCGCTGAACGTCGTCTAAGAGCGCAGGAAGCTCGTGAGAGGGAAATGTGTAATCATTACCGGTTTCAGCCTGTACGGCTCGTAGAAGGGCTGTCTTGAGGCCTGAGAAGCTGAAGTTGTATGGGTTGTCGAGTCGAGCTTTCGGTAATTTGTATTTATGCGGATCACCGTGTTCCGCAGCTTTTGCGATTGATGGGCCACCTGGGTAGGGTAGACCTATGATTTTTGCCACCTTGTCAAATGCTTCACCTACGGCGTCATCCTGAGTTTGGCCAAGGAGCTCATAGTCACCATGATCGCGAAATAGTACGAGCTGTGAGTGGCCACCGCTGACGATGAGAGCGAGCATAGGAAAATTGGGTTTCTTGGACGGCAGAATAAGGTTGTCGGTCTGGCTTTCACGCTTTTCCACAATGAAATTAGCATACACATGCGCTTCAACATGATGTATAGGATACAACGGTTTATTATGAATAAGTGCTAGAGTACGAGCGGCAAGTGTCCCGACAAGGAGCGAACCAATAAGTCCCGGTGCATAGGTAACGGCGATCGCATCAATATCGTCCCAGGTACAACCGGCATCACTTAGTGCCTGATTGATGACTGGATTAATCACTTCAATATGACTTCGTGCTGCTACCTCTGGTACAACGCCTCCGTATTGAGCATGAATATCGATCTGCGTATTAACGACATTGCTTAAAAGCCGTCGGCCATCTTCGACGACTGAAGCAGCCGTCTCGTCGCAACTACTCTCGATACCAAGTATTTTCATCTTCTACCACTGTAACATGCTACACTTGTAGCATGAAACAGCGCTTGGTGAGGGTAGCAAGGGGTGTCTTGCCGAAAACGGCGGTCAAAAAACTCGAAAATACGTATCGAAAAGGTCGCGTTCGTTTGGTGAGTGCACGGTATCGTAATCCTGCCAAAAATCTCAAAGTCGTTGCGGTAACTGGTACAAACGGTAAAACCACAACGCTGAACTTTATTAACGAAATTCTCAAAGAAGCCGGATATAAAACGGCAATGTTTACGACGGCAGTCATTGAGGTAGCAGGTGACCGCAAGATAAATGATTTGAATGCCACAGTCGCCTCTACGGCCGAAATGCAACGCTTTTTCCGCGATGCCAAACGTGCCAAGGTTGACTACACCCTGCTTGAAATCACCAGTCATGCACTTGATCAGCACAAGCTCGACGGTGTGCCGATTCATATGGCAATCATGACGAATCTGACACAAGATCACTTGGATTACCACAAGACTATGGCGAATTATGCTGCAGCAAAGAGCAAGCTGTTTGCTGGCTCTCCGCGTTTCATCGTGCTGAACCGCGATGATGAATGGTATGAGTATTTTGACCAGTTCCCGGCACTTGCACAGAAGATTACGTATGGAAAGCATGAAGATGCCGAGGCAAGGATTGAATATACAAAACTTTACCGCAAGGGTAGTGAGGCGACGGTTGTCATTGATCATCAGACGAAGCTGGAGCTGGCCACGGCGCTTCCTGGTGATTTCAACATCTACAACATGACGGCAGCAACGGCAGCGGCATATCTGCTCGATGTTGAACTCAACGACATTATTGAGGGCGTTGCAAACCTCGAGAGTGTTCCCGGTCGGTTTGAACGCGTTGAGACCGGTAAAGACTTTGACGTTATCGTTGATTATGCCCATACGCCTGATGCTCTTGAGAAGTTTTTAAGTGCTGCGAAAGAGATCACAAAAAACCGAATTATTCTGGTGTTTGGCGCAACCGGTGATCGTGATAAAGGCAAACGGCCGATTATGGGCGAGATTGCAGCACATCTTGCAGACCGTATTATCCTGACAGACGAGGAAAGCTACACAGAAAACCCTGACGCTATCCGAGCTGAGGTTATGCAAGGTATCGAAACGGCAAAAGGTACGGCGAAAACGACGGAAATTGCCGATCGCCGAGAGGCTATCAAAAAAGCACTAGCTGTCGCAAAAAAAGGTGACATGGTACTGATAACCGGCATGGGACACGAAAAATTTCGCATAGAAAACGGTAAAAAAATCCCTTGGAATGATGCCGAGGTTGTTCACGAACTTCTCTAGTAGGTACGACAGACATGATAAATATGAGGGGGCGGGCAACAAAAAAATTTCTTCACGATTATTCTGTTGCTATTGTAACAACGATACTTTTGATTATTCTTCTTGCTATCCTTTTACTTATTCGGTTCGGCACGCTAGCAAGTGTAAAAGATTTGTCTAAGATTAATCCGCTCATTACCTCTGGTCAAAACAAACTAGTAGCGGCGAACGATTCTAATGAAATCATAAAAGTTCCCATGGACGACGATGCGAAAACAACCGGGCAAACGGATAAGCCGACAGGTAGTGGTGGCGCATCAACGACCAAACCGAGTACTGGGAGCGGAACAACGGGGAATGGTAGCAGCGGAAGCGGCAGCGGTAGTACTAACCAACCTCCTGATAAGCCAGTCTTTGCAGCGACTATTGGTCAGATGCGGCATTTTGCATCCAGCGGAACAAGCCTTTTGGGTGTGTGTACCATCACGCATCAGTTTCAGGCCGATATAGCAGCCCAGAATGCACCGGGAACGGTAGCATACAACTGGAAGCAGAGTAACGGTACAACCGGTCAGACCCAGCAAGCGGTATTTCAAGCGGGTGACACCACAAAAACAGTGTCATATAGCTGGACGATTAGTGCGGCAAGTGGCAACTATTCAGTTACGATTTTTCTCACTAGTCCAACGAAGCAACAACAAACATTAATCTTCCAGCACACCTGCTCGGTGGTGGGGTTATGATGAGAAATTGGTTTAAACCGCTCACCATCAGTCGCTCGAGCTTGCAGGTCAGGTTTTTGCTGCGCGTGCTTTTTCCGCCCTTTTTGATACTTTTCGTCATTAGTTTTGCGGGCTATTTGTTGCTCAGTTCTGCAGTACGAGGTGCCGAAATAGATGATCTGAAGCGTGTTGCTGCCACTACGGCTGCAAAGTTAGATCGTGAATTTGCCCTTAGAAAAACCGTGCTTCGCAGCACGGGTAATGAATTGTTTACACTCAAGAGCGACTACACCGCAAAGCGAACCAAGCTCGATAGCGACTACAAAGCGTGCCGGGATTTTGTGAAAACGAACGACCACTTTATTCAGGCTCCTGGAAGCGCATGTCAGTCGTTTTATGCGCAGTTTGCTATAGCATCGCAAAATGGCACGAGTTTGCAAAAGGCTGTCGACAATGGCTACACTCAGCAAGCAACTGAACTATCGACTTTGGAGCAAACATCCGTCAACGAGCGCATGCAATCATTTGTCGAATTTTTTCCCGAAACATCACGACTACTTGTTGTCGACAAAAAAGGACAAATCGTCAGTCAGGCTTCAAGTGGCGGCGGCACCGCAAGTGAGTACAACAGTGCGATTGCAACAATAGCCGTCCAGGCACTCAAAAACCCCACTGAAGCAAAATATGTGAGTGATGGTGACGTCCGACAAATCGTGTTTGCTTATCCGATTGACCAAGGATCAGTACTAGCTTCGTATGATCTCGATAATGCCGGATTCCTGTACCCGTCATGGAAGAGTGCGCCAATCGACAACACTAAGGCGTACATCGTCGTTGCCGATACAAACACTAAGACAAGCTACCCGAACATAAAAGATAAAAGCCTTTATGAGCCCGTGCTGGACGTAAAGCAAGGTGGTATACAGACTGATTTCACAAGTGCTAGTGTTGAGTATTTTGCAACATCTGAGCCAATCGGTGAGACGAGTTGGCGAGTGGTGGTGTCGTCGCCAGCGGCGATTGCTCTCGGAGCACTTGTTAATACGCAGATCCTTGTTGTTGCTGTCGCTGGTATCTTGCTGGTAAGTCTGGCATGGGTTGGCTCACGCTTTGTGCGGCGAACGGTAGATAGTATTTTGGGGCTGGTTGGTGGTGCGCTTATCTTTTCAAGCGGACAGTTAACGCACAAGATCGACACTTCCAGCATGAGTGACAGGGAATTTTCGCAACTTGCCGAAATTATGAACAATATGGCTATCAAAATTCAGCAGGCCGAAGAGGCAATTGACCAAAAGAACAAAGAGTTCATTAGCGTTGCAACCCACGAAATAAAAGCACCAATGACCGCTATCATCGGTAGTCTTTCTATGATGCTTGATGACGGCATGGGTTCGCTTGACGATACAGCCAAGAAGCTTGCAGGTCAGGCATATCACGGCACTATTCGCTTACGCGACCTTGTCAACGAACTGCTCGATATTGCCCGGCTGGAGTCGGGTCGTGCACAATTTAATCTGGAATCTGTCGATCTTGCAAGTGAAGTCAGCGACATGATCGAACTGCAAAAAACTTCGGCTGTCGAAAAAGACATATCGCTCCACTACACCGCACCAGATACTCTAATTATGGTCACGGCCGATAAGACAAAGCTAGAAATCATTCTGACGAACTTCATCAGTAACGGTATCAAATATAATCGCTCATCTGGTGAAGTGAGTATTTCGCACGAAGTCACTGGTAACAATGTCACTATTACCATCAGAGATACTGGTCTGGGCATTCCCGAAGAGCAGCAGGCTAAAATGTTCCAAAAGTTCTTTAGGGTCGATGCCTCTGACCGTACGGGTATCCCCGGAACCGGACTTGGTATGTACATCACCAAGCAGTTTATAGAGGGTATGAACGGTAAATTATGGTTTGAATCTGAGCATGGAAAAGGGACAGCGTTTCATTTCACGCTGCCCCTTACTTAAACTAAATAAAAATAATCTTTGTTATGCCACCGTTTCTCCGACTAAGAGAAACGGTGGCGTGAACGGATAGTTAGGCACATTGTCCCTGTAGTTCATCGAGCATAGCGATTGCCTGATCACGGCTGAGGCCGTGTCCGGTACTGTCGACCGAGTCGTCGAACCGAGAGATGACCTGAACGGTGAGGAGAAATGGATTGATGTTCTCCTCTCTGGTGAGATCAACCGCACAGCGCGTTCCCAGCGTACCAACCGCAGTGCCCATGCCGGGCTTTGCAAACTGAAGATTCTCGGCACCTATTCCGTACAGGAATTCTGCGTACTCAACGTACGGGATACCACTGTCGGCATAGATACCGAACTTGTCGTACCCGGTGGGCGGATCTATCTGGGGAGTGCACGCACTTACTGTGGCGGTAGCGGCCACGCACGCTACCGTAAAACCAACCAACCTATTAATGTTCACAGGCTTTTTATAACATTTTTATCAGTATAGATCAATACCAGTTTTCGTGGTGACGTCTCCACCACAAGCTTTTGGTAATGCGCTCACCAAATTTTGTCCAGTAGTCATATTGTCGTGGTTTGACAATTAAGTCATAAGCGCCAATGTAATCAGTCACTTGTTTATTGAAGCTGGTTTTGAACAGCCCCACGCCATACCAGCGATGTTCCGTGTTGCCTATTTCATCACTTGGCGGTGTGCCGCAGAGGTCGTGCATAAGCGAGCCGTTGTCTTTTGCCCACTGCATAACGTGCCATTGCAGCAGGTGGCTTGCTCCGTATGCTTTACGCTCCCTTATACTTGCGCCGTCTTTGTAGGTGCTTTTTTCGCCAAATACCAGTGCAAAAGCTCCGGCAACAAGCTGACCGTCGAAATGAGCAAAGAATAACTGGCCTAAATTTGCTTCAGCATAGCGTCGCCAGAACCGTTGATAGTAGCTATAGGGTCGGATAACAAACGATTCGGCTGCTGTTGCAGCAAGCAGCTCATAAAATAATTTGCAGTTTTCTTCAGTTGTTTCGACTCGTTCAACAGTAACACCGTCTCGTTCAGCTCGCCGTATAGCATGACGTCCTTTTTGATTGAGTCCCATCAAAATCGCATCTAGATCGGGCGATAGGTCGATGAGTACCGTCGAGGCATTCGGCTGTATAGGTGCTGTCTGTACAAGACCCAGTTCACTCAGCGCATGTGTGGCATCATCAGTCCTACGGAGTTCCGGCTCAAGCTTGACGGCGAATACGCCATTTTGACTCGCAAACACTTGCAGTTCTGGCAGCATATCGCCCAGTTGAACTAAACTTTTTACCCCTGGGCCTTTTGGTATGTACCATAGCTTACCCAGGCTCAGTACGTGCTTTTCATGTGCGGTGATTGCAATCGTTTCGTCGATGATAAGCCGCTGTGGTTTCCACCCGGAGAGTTTCTTTTGCTCTGCAAATTCGTCACCTTGGAATACGTTGCCGCCATCCGGATTCGCTAAAATCCTGCTATCCCAGATAGCAGTTTCGTCTGTCGTTGCGAAGCGTACGGCCATAGAACCATTGTACAGAATCTGCTATCATATGAGGAATGGGAACAATCTTTTCTTCTACTGACATCCGTGGTCACATCGGTGAACCGGACACGACTGAATATATTTGGAATGCAGGTAAGGCATTTGCTGAGTGGTTGCCAGAGGGCGGCGATGTTGTCGTGCTCAAAACACAAACCGTCGATGCAGGGACTGCACACGCGTTTGTCGAGGGGCTTTTACTCCAAGGGCGAGCGGTTATCGATGCTGGTATGGGTGATCAAACAGCAGTCGTGAACGCCATAGGTGAGACAAAAGCCGTTGGTGGTGTGTTGATGGACTGCGATACCGCGCAGAATTTAGTCGTTATCACATTGTTTGATGCCAATATGGCACTCATTACAGCAGAGACAGGTTTGACTGAAATTAATCAGCTCATCGAATCGGGCAATTTCTTGCCTGCAGCCGAAAAAGGCACGCTCACAACAAAATAGTCAAAGCATAATCACATTGACAAATGCACAAAATTGTGTATAATTTTTAACATAACCATCTAAAACAAACACCTTAAAATATGACACACCTCGCAGATCGTCCACAACATACACGTCACCACGAGCATGCTCGCCATCACTCGAATGAACGTCGTGATCGTGCTGCAGGTGTACGGATACTGGATAGGGTTGATGTCGGCCGACCTACTGGCAACAGAAGTGGGGAGAGGCAATTAACCGACCAGTTGCGAGCTGGTGCTCGTGGTGCTGCACTTGCTCAATTGAATGATGTTCGTGCGCAGAATGAATTTGAGGGTGGTGCGAAGTTACCGCTCAATGCCGATACTGTGCATCTTGCCCACATTTCCCAGATAGACCGGCTTGCAAACGAACAAATTACAGATGATATGACCCGCAGTCAACTGACGAATGAACTCATGGCTCAAGCCATTCTGGCTGCGCCAGAAGTATCAGATGCTCTAAAAACGCGCCGACGTCGCGAAAGCAGGGAAATCTTATCTCGGTACAACGATGTACTGGCGGCAATCGTCGAAAGTTTGCCGTCTAAATTAACACCGGGCTACAAAACTGCCATTGTTGATGCGCTGAAGCTCGAAAGTCTTGCCTTGAATCAGCAGATTGGTCATAGTTCTGAAATTTCAGGTAAAGATCACGAGTCTGGCCTCGACGAACTCCGTACAATTATGAATGGTGTTACTTATGAGATTGCACCCAAAAACGCTCTTCGCGGTGACCCAAACCTAGAAGTGATTACTCCTCAGGATACCGCGTCAGACCTGAAGGGTATCGACATGATAGTGAAACGAAAAAGTGACGGTAAAATGATGCTCGTCGATATGAAAACACGCGGCTCATACCTGTCTACGGTTGCAGAGTACCAAGGTAGGACGTGGGTAGATGAAAGAGCTGCCGGATCATATTACTTTACGAAGATGCAGTATATGGATGACGGAGAGGAATATCCCCATTATCTGCTTAACTCAAACTCATTTGGGCAAATTCCTGCGGAAGGTTTTGATTATACTCCTGCCGGCCAGGAAAAAGTCCGCCGTATTGTACATGAGATGCTCGATCAATAGACATTGATTTTTTATAAAATTTGTTATACTATACGTAAACGTTCCTGAACAACCTTAAGGAGGTGGATGGTGTCTGGTGAAATTGTTTCACCTGATCTCGTTCCGCCTGTCTGCCGCTTTTTTCGTGAGATTATTACAGATCCCGGTATGACCGAACATGACATTAGTCTTGTCGCGGGACATACAAGGGAGTGCGAAGACTGCAAGTCTGTCATCGCTCGAATAATCAACGAAAAGATTGCAAGCAACAAGCAGGCGGAGGCATCAGGAGCCTAGGGGCGGTCGATATTCGGCCGCCCCATTTCAATTGCCAAAACAGAGGTAAAAAGCATAAATGTTATTGACATTTTTGCAAATTTATGTATAATTATAAGCATGAACACATTAGAAACACCAACAGTTCCAACACAAGAAAACGTAGCAGAAAATAACTCAACATTTGACCGTGATATGGCGCTTGGTAACGCCACACTCTCGCAGGATATGGAAGACGACAAGTTTCATGACGAGCTTTTTTCCGGCTTTGCTATCCATGACTCAACACAACCTGAAACTACGGTTGACGAGGATCACGACGAACTCCCCGATGATCTTAAGGATGAGCTCGGTGAACCTGATAACGACGAAGCCCACGAACAATAGATCGGAAACACAATGACAGACATGTTTGAAAAACCACAGTCAAAACGCGCAAAATCGTTCAATCGCTTTAGCGGTACACAGGATCATGGAACGGCAGCCGCAGAAAAGGCGCTCCGACCCAACCGAGATCTTGTTGACGAAGCTTGGGCGCGCCATGAAATGGAACATAGCGACAAAGCGTATTTACATGAAGTAATTCGTGATGCCCTTTACGGTGAAGAAGAATATGAAGCATCAGTTGCTGTGGCAGAGGCGAAAGAAGAAGCATTGGCGCGGGCGGAAGTCGATGCGTTCATCGATGACCTTGAAAGCCTTGCCGATGAAGAGCCCGCCGATGCAGAAGATGCTTCGGAAGAAGATGACGACTTTGGACACGCAGTACTCTATCCTGCAGAGCTTGGTATTCGTAGCCTCAAGGCAAAGAACAAAGCGGAGGCCAAAGCCGCAACACTCGATGCATCTTACGACGAAGATGATCAGGATGATTATTACGAAACGGGTATGTCTGTCCGTAAGCTCCGTTAACAAATACACACCTGTAAATTAGCACTCGCGCCTTGCGGGTGCTAATTTTTTTCGTTACAATAGAGACAGAGAATACAAAACACGGAGGAGCACTATATATGAGTAGTCCAATCAAACCGCTTGCTGACCGTGTGGTTGCCGTCCGCGAAGAGGCGAAAACCCAGACTGCCAGCGGTATCTACTTACCTGACACGGCCAAAGAAAAACCAGTTGTTGCAACTGTCGAAGCAATCGGCCCCGATGTAAAGGGCATCAAAAAAGGCGACAAAATTGTGTACAAAGACTACACGACAACCGAGCTAAAAATAGACGGCACGGAATATATCATCGTACGCGAAGAAGACGTACTAGCGACTGTTTAGGAGGAATACACCATGGCGAAGAAGGTTTTTTATGATGACGATGCTCGCGAGCGCGTACTTGGCGGCGCCAAAGCACTCTATGATGCAGTAAAAGTAACATACGGCCCAAAGGGTCGCAATGTGGTGATCGCTAAAGGTTACGGCGGCCCCACGGTGACACATGACGGCGTGACTGTTGCCGAGAGTGTTGATTTGCCAGAGCAGGATGACGAGACACTGGGCTACAAAGTTGGTGCTGAGCTCATCAAGCAAGCTGCGCAAAAACTCAACAAAGCTGCCGGTGATGGTACAACAACCGTGACCGTGCTGACTTACAACATCCTCAAGGAAGCGAACCGTCTGATTGCAGCCGGCCATAACCCTATGGAGCTCAGAAAGGGCATTGAGCAGGCTGGAGCTGAGATCACAAAACAACTCGATAAATTGAGCGAGAGTATTGAGGGTAAAACCGAGCGTGTTGCCGAGGTCGCGACTATTAGTGCCGGTGACGCACAAATCGGCAAATTGATTGCTGGCGTTATCGAGAAAGTCGGTAAAGATGGTGTCGTCACCGTAGAAGCCGGACAGGGCTTGGAGCTTGAGGCCGAAGTGGTCGAGGGCTTTAGTCTGGACAAAGGCTGGTCATCACCGTTCTTTGTGACAGATGCGAGCCGTCAGGAGGCCGTGTACGAAAAACCAGCTATTATCATCACCGACAAGAAGATTGCTAATGTTTCTGAATTCCTGCCGCTTATCGAAAAGCTTGCCGCAGCAGGCAGGAAAGATGTCGTGCTCATTGCGGACGATGTCGAGGGCGAGGCGCTGAGCGTGCTCATCCTGAATAAACTCAAGGGTGTGCTCAACACCGTTGCCGTCAAGGCACCGTCGTTTGGCGACCGCCGCAAGGAAATCCTGGAAGATATCGCTATTCTGACTGGCGGTGTTGTCATCAGCGACGACCAAGGACTGACATTCGAAAATGTCGGCCTTGATGCTGTTGGTAGTGCTCGTAAAGTTATCGTAGGTAAAGATACTACGACGATCATCGAGGGTGCGGGTAAGGAAAGCGCGGTCAAAAGCCGTATCACCCAAATTGTTGCACAGGCCGAAAACGCCAGTAGCGAATACGACAAAGAGCAATACGAAAAACGCAGCGCTGCACTTTCGGGTAAGGTTGCGGTCATCAAAGTTGGTGGCGCAACTGAGACCGAAATCGAGGAAAAGAAATTCCGTGTCGATGACGCGGTTGCAGCTACCAAGGCGGCGCTTGCCGAGGGTATCGTGGCGGGTGGTGGTGTGACACTCGTCAATCTTGCGGCGACTATTACGGCCGCTGGTTCTGATAGCGTGAGCGCTGGTCGTCAGATCTTGAAGAGTGCGCTCCGTGTGCCGTTTACACTCATTACGGCAAATGCCGGACTAAATAGCGAGGCGCTCCTTGCGCAAGTAGAGGCGGCAAAGGCAGGGCAGGGTGTTGATGTGAACAACCCCGATGCTGGTTTGATTGATGTCAAAAAAGCCGGAGTCATCGACCCGGTCAAGGTGACGAAAGAAGCAGTACAAAACGCCGTTTCTATCGCGTCAACCGCCGCAACTATGGGTGCACTTGTGGTAGAAATCCCCGAAAAAGAAGCACCAGCAGCACCTGCCGGCATGCCCGGCGGTATGGGCTTCTAGCAACAACACGACATAAATGAAGGAGTGACCTCTATACGAGGCACTTCTTTTTGTTGACAAAAACAAGAAATATAGTAATAATATACATAACTCATGCATCGCATGAGCGTTCTTGGTACAACAGAGGGAATAACAATGAGTATCGTCAGTGTTAACCATGCAAAAAGACTTATCTTACGTAAAACAAAGGAAGGTCCTGTAGGTGACGACATTGTGCCATTTATCAGTGAGCTAACTCGCGGAATGTCTGTATCTGATACTGACATTCAAATGATTAATCAGGCGGCAAGTGACTTAGAAGATCGTCAGAAAATCTTCACACGTATGAAAGCCGGTCGTCGTCAGATTGTTGAGCGATATGACATACGGCTGATACAGGATATGCCACCAATAGCATCGGTACTCCCTACTATTTCAAAGTTTGAGTTATTCATAGAGATGCAGGCGCTTCTCGTGGATATGGCGGTTGACGGCATAATCCGTAGCGACCTGTGGCATGGCGAATTTGTAACAATGTTACATCAAAAGCTATCGAGCAAATACAACGTTAGCGCAGATGATGTCGCGGTTGTATTCCATACATCGTCGACACTTGATCTCCGCGGTAATGCGAAGTCAATCAGAGGGCGAGGCATGAGTGTCACACCGCTACCATTCAAAGATGGTGATGCTCGCGAGGAGCTCCAAGCTGCTCGTAGGCATGCGGAATACTTCAAGGGCGAGGCAGAGCGGGTTACTCGTGACCTCCAAAATGCTCATACGGAACTTGAAGCTATGCGTTCACACAATGCCAGTCTTCAGGAAGACATGGTATTACTTCATGCACAGATAGACCTTATGAAGGAGTCGTCTGACAGGATACGTGCGAACAACGAAGAACTAAAAAAATTTCCTACTGCATTGAAAGAGATGTTAGAGAAAATGCTCAGTACCGAGACATAAGCGACGGATTACATGCCGTCTACCCCGCCGAGAGATCGGCGGGGTTTTCATTTTCTCTAGTCTACTGGAAATAACTTATGCTATTATTTCCAGTATGATAGAAAGAACGGTTACACCATTGATCCGTTCCCACTTGGGGCGGGGGAGAGTGATTATTATTTATGGCCCTCGTCGCGTTGGCAAAACGACAGTAGCGCGGCAAATTCTGGCTGAAGCGCCTGTCGAAGAGCAGTTATACCTCAACTGTGATGAAATGGTGACAGCAGATGCGTTGAAGCCAACGAGTCTGGCGGCACTTGAGCGTGTAATAGGCAGCGCCAAACGCATCGTCATAGATGAAGCGCAGCGTGTCGAAAATATAGGCCTGACCCTCAAACTGCTCATCGATACACATCCGGAGCTCGACATCATTGCAACCGGCAGTTCGTCGTTTGATCTTGCCGGCAAGGTCAAGGAGCCGCTGACGGGTCGAGCTTACGAATTTATGCTTACTCCGCTATCTATTGCCGAGATAAAAAATCATTTTAAGTATAGTGACTTACAGATGGAGACGCTGTTGCCGCGTCTGCTGCGCCTCGGTACATACCCAGGTATTGTATTAACCGACGATGCTCGTGCTGATGAAGAAATTGTGGCGCTTGCGAATAACTA
Organism: uncultured Candidatus Saccharibacteria bacterium; assembly: GCA_964480675.1. Taxonomy (GTDB): domain Bacteria; phylum Patescibacteriota; class Saccharimonadia; order Saccharimonadales; family Saccharimonadaceae; genus UBA2112. Next base: position 120,410 of record CAYZPD010000003.1, on the reverse strand, counting down.
TGTATATAAAGACAGTTTGGAACTTGTAGAGCTTCGTCAACGTCAATTACTACCGCGCCTGCTACAAGCTTTGGCGCTGCAGATAGGGCAGGAAGTATCGTACCACGAACTCGGTGTTACTTTTGGTGTCAAAGTAGAGACAATAGAACGATATATTACACTGCTGGAGATGGCATTTGTTGTGTATCGTTTGCCGGCACTAACCGGTAGCGTGCAGGGGAGTCTGAGCAATCGAAAGCGCAAAGTTTATTTCTACGATCTTGGGATACGCAATGCACTTATCCAGTCGCTGCAGCCGCTTGATCTGCGTACAGACCGTGACGCTCTTTTCGAGAATTTCTGCATGAATGAACGCATAAAGTACTGGCAGGCAAAGGACGAACGAATGCAGCGCTACTATTGGCGTTCGCTTGGCAGCGAACTTGATCTTATAGAGGCAAAAGATACTGCCTATAGCGCGTATGATTTTTCCTATGCCGACAGGAAGCTCACGACACCAAAATACTTCAGCGACACTTACCCAGATACAGAGGCGAGGCTGATTCATGTCGGCAACTTGTTAGAATGGCTCAGTTGACATGCTTTGCCGAAACAGCTAGTGTTTAATGAGAACTAAGCAAGGAAAAACCATGCCTCCAGCAGACAACACAAACACCACACTCCCTGAACCGTCGCAACCAAAGCAAAGCTTCTGGGCGAAATTGTTCGGTAAGAAACCAAAAGAGCCAGAAGCTCCGGTTCAACAGCAAGAGTCACAGACCCCTCCGCCTCAGTTGGATACACCAACAGATGGTGAGTCAGAAGCACCTGTTGCTGGCGCTGATGTCAGCACGTCAGACGTGACAGAAAGCACTTCAGACTTAAGCAGTCCCGAGCCTACTGCGGCGCCAACAGAAGAGCCTGTCGTACCTGATACTAATACAGGGGTGAGTACTGACCCGACAGTTGATAGCGGTGTTTCGTCTCCGTCACCCGAAGCAAGTGGTGCGTCATCATCTGATGGTTCATCTTCGTCTGACTCTTCGAGCTCTTCCTCTGGCTCTGTCTAAAATAGATAAGATTCTCGATCAATAAATCCCGCTTCCAGGCGGGATTTTGCTTACAGTGGCCAGGATTGACATCCTATACCGTTTATGCTAGCATCTTTATAGAGTTACCAACAAAAACAAAAACAATCTCAGGAACCACCACATGAACCACGAGACGGGCGAATCATCGGAAGATAGGCAATTTACCGCACCTAGCGGTTTTGCTGATGCAAAAACAGAAAAAATAGAAGTTGTAGACAAAAAAGCTATCGCCTGGAGTGAAGAAGATAAAAAAGAGCAAACGCCCGCAAAACCTGAGAAAGAAAAACGCGAGCCTATTGATCTCGACAAAGCATTTGGTTCTACGGTGGCGAGCAAGCTTTCGCAGAGTATGATCGACCGTATTCATAATTCGCCTAAGTTGTATGCTCAGGCGCGTAAAATGATGGATAAAGGTACCGGTGATATCGTCGAACAGCACCCGCACTTAATTGATAAACTCATGGCTGGTTTTGGCGAAAAGCAAGCTATCGCTATTGCTGAACGACCAGAAGGTGCGCCAACTAATTTACCATCAACAATAGAGGCCGAAGAAGAGCGACAGTACAAGAGTACTTGGCGCCGTATGGGAGCAAATATTGCTACTGCTGGTAAGGCAACATATTGGGCACTCGGTTCTCCTATCAATGCAGCGAAGCAACTATCGTGGAATGCCGTACTTCATCCTGTAAATGAAGCAGAAAAATGGAACAATCGATTTACGGACATGACGCCGGAAGAACGGAAGAAATACGAGCGAAGAAAGAAAATGGCCGGCCTAGTCATTATCGGTGCAGCCGCAACCTATCTTGTCTATCGAGCATCTGGCTTTATGCTGCATGAACAGTCTGGCGGTAGTGGTACTACACCCGATCAAGGTGGCAATGGCGGCGGTGATCACCCAGATGTACCTGAGGGTGGTCACGATACTGCACCAAATATCTTTGCCTACGATCATAATCTTGATCCAGCACGCGATAAGGCTAAGCATGGCAACGACTGGGGTATTATGCCAGGCGCAACTCCAGAAGATAATGGCAAACCTGCAGGTTGGCACCAGTTCTTCAACAATAATCTCAAGCGTAGTCCCGGTGAACTCAGTGCAACACTGAGCGAGTTCGGCCTTAACGGCAAAGATGGTCAGTCAATCCAAGGTCTTGCAGACCAAATGGCACACGATCCGAAATTATTTGAGCAAAAACACCAGCAGCTGATGGATTACCTCCAATCAAATATAAAGGGCACGACTGTTCAAGCAGATAGTCGTGACTATGGTAGTTACTACGCTGTTGCCAATCCAGATGGCACAACGACCGTTTCCTACGATAATTATGTGAACGCATCACATAATCTCAGTACTTATGGTGCCAAGGGCAATGACTTTGTGGTTATCGAAATGAACGATGGATCTAAGCACTACGCACACGAAGGTTGTGGCTGGCAGTGGAGTCACTTTATAAACCCAGCACCTCGATCATCTGCTCCGGCATCACACTACACGCCAGGTCATAATACCTATACTCCTCCGCACAACACCTACACACCACCGCGTCATGATACGCCACCAAGTTCACCTCCACCTCCGTCAACGCCGCCACCAGAAACACCTCCGCCGCCTCCGCCTCCTCCGCTTGAGGCCAAGAACCCCGCACAGGATATCAATGCGAATCCTGGCCTGCCGGAACAACTCAAGATGGGCAATACGCGTGTTGGGTCTGGAGCATTACAGTCTGCTGGTGATGTCGCACCTCCTCCAGCTACCTATACAGCCCCTCCACCTCCACGAAACAATACTGATCTTGCACCTGGTGCAAGTACCGGAACCGGACTATTCGGCGGCGGTCAGCGACAACAGTCGGGCATTAGTACAGGATCTGGATCAGGGGTCACTAAAGGTAACGTTGGGGAATAGGATACAGCACTATGAAAACAAAAATCCAAACAACACTAAAAAGTATTTTGACCAGTAGAGTTACCTTTGTCTCGGTTCTTGTCTCTATCTTTGTAGCATATGGAGGTATCGCGGCAGCTTATGGTCCGGATCGTCCGACCTATACAATCGCACAACCGGCCGATCACATTACCTTCAACTCCATAACAGACAACCCAAATTATGGTGATGAACGAAACTTCACGCTTATAAAAGATGCAAGCAATACATCTGCGGGCGGATGGTCAGACAATGTCTCCGTTCAGGATGGCAAAGAATACTTGGTGCGTATATATGTGCACAACAACGCTGCTTCAAACCTCAATTTGGTCGCAACGAATACCCGTGTTTCTGCGACTGTGCCAACGGCGACTGCCAACAGTATACAAATCGATGGATATGTCAGTGCGAGCAATGCAAACCCGCAAAAGGTTTGGGATAGTGTCGTACTATCGAGCGATAAGAAGTTCAATATTGCGTATGTAGCTGGTTCTGCAAGCTATCACAACAATGTCTTGCCAAGTGGTCAGGGATTGCCAGATAGTATTGTGACGAGTAGCGGTGCACTCGTGGGCTATAACGCGATGGATGGCAAGGTGCCAGGTTGTTACCAGTACTCTGGCATAGCGACATTCAAGGTCAAGGTGAGTATGCCAAGTCCTAACTTTACTGTAGAGAAGAAAGTACGTCTTAACGGTACTGCAACTTGGCAGAAGTCGGTGACGGCAAACCCAGGTCAGAAAGTAGACTACCAGATCGGCTACAAGAATACTGGTACAACCGAGCAATCTAATGTTATTGCCAAGGATGTACTACCAGCAGGAGTAAGTTACGTAGCTGGTTCGACGACTGTCAAAAATGCTGACAACTCGAATGGCGATGGTCTCCGTATAACTAATGATGATCTTGTCGGTGCAAGTGGCCTGAACTTTGGTAACTATGCACCAGATTCAAATGCGTACATTAGGTACAGCGCCACACTACCAACTGCCGATAAGCTCGTTTGTGGTCCGAATAAGTTAGTGAATACAGCAACCGTTGCTACACAGAACGGTGAAGCAAGTGATCAGGCAACAGTAACTATCACTGTACCCGGTAATTGTGTAACTGCACTGCCAACAACAGGTCCAGTAGAGATTGCAGCAGGACTGCTGGGTATCGGTGCGATTACTCTCGGTGTTGTTTACTACCTGAAGAGTCGCCGTGATCTAGAAGACACGCTACTCCACACACAGTCTCATCCAACGACCGGTGATCATTCGGTGACATTGAGCGGTATCGATGAGGAAGTACATTCTCACCATACTGAACACAAAAAATAATTGTTCGTCAAAGAAAAAGCTCCTCATCCGAGGAGCTTTTCGTGTTATGACTTGTTTTGCCGGGAAAGGTAATCAATCTCTTTGATGATGTTGAGCAGTGCTTCGGCACGTTTGGTTTCGTCTTCGATTGCTTTTGCAGCTTCGTGTGCAGGACCAATGAGGTCTTTGTCGTCCGTACTGCGGATTAAGAGTAGGTAGGTATCGAACTTCTCTTCAGATGAAAGGTCGAGTTTATCAACCAATGGTCGTAACTCTACAAGCGCATCTTGTTTGATTGATGCGAGCGGACCATCCTCGACAGGGCTGGTTACGGGTGTGGTGTCAGCAGCTGGTTGCTGTGTCGGGAACGATGTAGCTGAGTCTACGGCAGGTGTAGAGGTGAGATACGGTGTTGAAAGCGCCGTTGGTGCCTGGAGTGGCGTCTCTAGTGGTGCAGAGGCGGTACCTGGGAATGGTGACTCAACAGCGCCTGCAGCGGGTAACACAGCTGTTGCTGTGGCCGAGCTTGATGCCGGGACACCGCCAATGCTAGCGGCAGCACCAGCCACACTATCAAGTGCTTTTACTAGATCTTGTTCATCAGCCTCTGCGTTCATCCCCACCTCTTGTACATATTAGTTATGCTTTTATCTGTGAGAAGTGTATCATAGATATAGTAAAGCTCGCAACAGGAGGAATCTATGCTTGATGACATGAATGTACTGAAGCAGCGGGATCCAGAGAATGCGCTGGGTATAGCTGCAGATGAATGGAAGCAAGTACAGTTTGCGACTGATGTTGAAGATGGTGATCATGACGGTCGTGCGGTGACAAAAGTAGTCGTTGCGGGTATGGGTGGCAGTGCACTGGCAGCGCTTCTCGCGAAAGCATGGTTAGCGGAGCATCTGACGATTCCGCTAGAAGTTGTTCGTGAGTATGAACTGCCTGCATATGTCGATGCAGGGACATTGGTAGTTTGTAGCAGCTATTCTGGCAATACAGAGGAAACACTCGCATGTTTGCAGCAGGCAACGGAACGCGGGGCGCAAGTTTGTGTTATCGCAGCTGGCGGCAAACTTATTGAGCAGGCTACAGCGGACAAAATCGCCCGTGTGGCGATACCGAGTGGCATGCAGCCACGTATGGCAGTACTCTTCAATCTGAAGGCTTTGGCATCGCTGTTGAGTCATTTTGGTGTGCTGTCGGCTGATATGCTTGGTGAGGTATCAGCGCACGCTGAGTGGCTGCACGAACAGACGCAGCAGTGGCTACCCGATGTCGGAACAGACAAGAATCAGGCAAAGCAACTGGCACTTCTGGCAGTTGGTAAAACGGCAGTATTTTATGGTGGTCGACTCACCGGACCAGTGGCATATAAGTGGAAAATTAGTTGGAACGAAAATGCCAAGAATGTGTCGTTTTGGAATGTCTATCCAGAGACAAATCACAATGAATTTATAGGCTGGGCATCACACCCGGTCGACAAGCCATATGCTGTGTTCGATCTCAAAAGCTCGTTTGAGCATCCTCGTATCTTGAAGCGCTTCGAGGTGACAGATCGGCTGCTGAGTGGCCTGCGACCAAAGGCTGTGCCGATTGAACTGCAAGGTGAGACTCCGCTTGCACAACTGCTATGGGGCTCGATTTTGGCTGATTTTGTGAGTATTTACCTCGCAGTACTCAATGGTGTTGATCCAACACCTGTCGACTTGGTAGAGAAGTTCAAAAAAGAACTTGTTTAGTAACTAATGATATTGACGCAAGGCTTCAATGGGGTCTTTGCGTGCAGCGCGTAGGGCGGGGTAGAGACCAAAGATAAGTCCGACAACGAGCGAGATACCAAATGCCATACCGGCGATACCCCAGGTAAAAAGAGGATCAAATGTCAGGAATGTGCGGGCGATAGAAAAGGCGACTAAATAGCCGAAAATATATCCGAGCAGGCCGCCAGCCATACTCATGGCTAGCGACTCTATAAGGAATTGCCATATGATATGAGCGTTTGAAGCACCAAGGGCTTTTCTAATGCCGATCTCGCGTGTACGCTCAGCCACACTGACGAGCATGATATTCATAATGCCGATACCACCAACAACCAGGGAGATAGCAGCGACAGTTGTGAGGGTTGCTGTGACGGCCGCGAACAATTCATTGGCCGGACGGGCGAGGGAATCGCCGCTGATAATGACGTAATCGCGCTCATTGTTATGATTCCGTGCGAGCACTTTGTCTGCCTGTGTCATGACGTCTGACAATTTAGCTTGTGATGCTGCTTTGATGTTTATTTGCTGGACAAAAGTAACGCCCTGGCTGAATTGTTTTCCACTTTCGAGGCTGATGATAGCAGTATGATCGAAGTCGACATTATTGTAGTTAATCGGGTTATTCTGACGCTTAAGCACACCAATGACAGTGAATGTCATGCCATGTGTACGAAAAGTGCGTCCTATGGATTGTTCAGTTCCAAAGAGGTCAATCGATAATTGCGCACCGATGACTGCCGTATCACGTTTGGTGACGGTGTCGATAAACTGGCCATTGTCGAGTGGCATTGGGGTGACATCAGGAAGCAGTGGAGTCGTTGCAACAATTGATGCATCGCGCGGCGTGTTGGATCCGGCGGTGACAGTACCGCCAATGAGCATGAGTGGTGCAGCAGCCTCTACGCCATCCAGCACCTTTATGTCATTGACATCGGCCTCTGTAAGGCTGCTGATTGCCTGACTACCGGCAAGAGTAGCGGTCAGATTATTGATCTGGACATCGTGCTCGGGTGTGCCGGGTCGTACGACGGCGAGGCCGCCACCGAGTTCACTGATTTGGCTAGAAATAATACGCGTCGCACCGGTACTGAGTGACAAAATGACCGTAATGCTGGCAATGCCGATCGTCACACCAAGAATAGTCAGGCTTGTACGAAGTCGATTGCTCCGTAGTGATTCGACCGCGTTCGTGACGTGATTTTTGAGGAGTAGTGGCACTATGCGGCTCCCTTTTTAGCTTTTGTTTTAGTGGTTTTCTTGTTTGCGGATGGTTTTGCCACCTTTTTTGTCGTCCCCAATGGTCTCTTTGCGGTAGAACGCGTCTTTTTTCCTACGGGAGTTTTTGTATCACTAGCGATACGACCGTCGAGCATATGGATAACCCGACTCGCATAGCTGGTGAGTGCCGGATTGTGCGTGACCATAATGATGGTATTGCCACGGGCATGAATGTCGGCAAGTTCTTCCATGATGACATGTGAGCTACGGCTATCAAGGTTGCCGGTTGGCTCGTCGGCCAAGACAATTGATGGGTTGTTGACGAGCGCACGCGCAATCGCAACACGCTGTGTCTGTCCGCCACTCAGTTGCCATGGCATATAGTACTCCCGCTCACTCAGGTGAAATGTTGCAAGCACTTTGCTTGCCGCCTGCAGGCGTTTCGTTTTGTGTGTGCCCTGATAGGTGAGTGGCAGGGCGACGTTTTCGATAACATTGAGCCGAGGCACAAGGTTGAAACTCTGAAACACGAAGCCAATATGATTGCTGCGGATGCGAGCCTGTCGGCCAGAACCCATGGTTTCGATATTACGTCCATCAAGGAGATATTCACCGTCATCTGCATGGTCGAGCAGGCCGAGAATGTTCAATAGCGTTGTCTTGCCACAACCACTTGGCCCCATAATTGCAATAAATTCACCCTTTTCAATAGTCAGATCCAGCCCGTCGAGAACGGTATGTTCAGCTTCACCTAATCCATACCTTTTTACGAGGCCAGAAAGAGCAATAACTGGTGGTACGGAGTCAGTCGCCATTGCTTATATTATAGGGGTGAATCGCCACCCTCTGCAACCGTCAGAGCGTGTGTTTTACACAACTCTGTTATAAAATGGCTAGGATACGAGTGAGCACCAACGAGGAGAGGTGTCCGAGTGGTTGAAGGAGCACGCTTGGAAAGCGTGTGTGCGAGCAATCGTACCGCAGGTTCGAATCCTGTTCTCTCCGCCATAAAAAATAATGTCCATTTGGACATTATTTTTTATGCGAACAGGTATTACTTATACAATGCTCGCTCAACGCGCCGGTCGGGGACAATCCACATAATTGCAACACCTATGAGCAGACTCTGAGCAACTACAGGATTCACAAATGCGAGTACAATGCCGGTCAGGTAAAATACAGGTGAGAATTTACCCTTAAAGTCAGCTCCCAGAGCATGTACGAATGATGACTTCTTATCCATGGTCGCAACGATACGATTTTGCAATACATAGTAGGCGATAGCATTCGCCATCAATATGGCACCGTAGAGCGCAGTCGGTGTACTTGCATGGTAATGCTCGCCAACCCACGCCGTTCCAAACGGAATGAGCGTTGCGCAGAAAAGCAGTGCCATGTTTGCCCACATAATACCGCCGTTGATGCCCTTAGCAGCTTTGAGCAGGTGATGATGGTTATTCCAGTAGATGGCTAGGTATAAAAAGCTCAGAAGATACGCAAAAAACTTTGGTACAAGCGGCAGTAGGTCAGAGAATGCCGCACCTGTTGGCGGGTGAAACTCGATGACCATGATCGTAATAATAATTGCAAAAACACCGTCGCTAAACGCCTCTAGCCGATTCTTCTCAAATAATCCGTTTTTCATATAGCTCATTATACAGCGATCTCCATCTCGCACGACGCTTATGCTACTATTAGGTATAAATGGGCGACGAAAATACACAGACAATTTCTGATGAAATGCAAAAAAATTACGTAATTAGCGTAGAAAATGTATCGAAAACATATCGCAAAAAATCCAAAGTGATTGAAGCGCTAAAAAATATCACCCTCCACGTCGATAAGGGTGAGATTCTTGCTGTGACTGGTCAGAGCGGAAGCGGAAAGAGTACTCTTTTGCAAGTTCTTGGTACGCTCGAAGTGCCTTCCGGCGGTACTGTAAAGATCAATGGTACTACCGTTTCTGATATGAGTCAGGCGAAGCGTGCGAAGTTTCGTCAATCAAATCTTGGCTTTGTATTTCAGTTTTTTTATTTGCAGCCTTTTCTAACGCTTCGACAAAATATAGAACTCCCCCAAATGTTTACACACAATGATTCGACAAGTGTAAATAACTATATAGAAGAACTTGCTGAAGTCATGGGCATAAAAGAACGCTTAGAACATTTACCAAGAGAATTATCGGGTGGGCAGATTCAGCGAGCGGCAATCGCGAGGGCGCTTGTGAATCATCCAGCGATTATTCTAGCGGACGAGCCTACTGGTAATCTCGATCAAAAAAGTGCCGAAAGTATCATGCAACTTCTAAGTGAGGTGAGGCAAAAGTTCGGTACGACTATTGTGGTTGTGACGCATGATGCGCGTATTGCATCTTGGGCTGACCGGGTGATTATGCTTCAAGACGGAGCGATCGTATGATTCGTCCCAAATATGTCAAAGTCCTTGTCGGCGCAAAACTACGAGCGAAACCCGGGCGTTCAGCCTTGGTTGTTGCCGTTTCAAGTATTCTCTTTGGTATTGCGCTTGGGGGTCTGACGATTTTCCATGCTGGTATAGAGAGTGCGCAACGATTTAGTGAAAGTACTTTTCACGGTCGTCATTATGTCATGGCTAGTTACGCAAACGATAGTAGTGATATAGCGAATAATAAATCTATTCAGCAACAAGCCAAGAAGATTTACGAGGCAGACATAGCGAAGAAGAAGGCAGCTGCACAAAAACTCGGTATAGATTTTGATCCGCGTACCGTGCCAGAACCTTTAGAGCAAATTTCTGGTGGTGAGGATGGTGAGATGATACTTAATACTTCTACGCCATCCGCACAACAAGCAATCAGCGAATATCAACTCCAGCATCCTGATGTTGGCATTCATGATTTAGAGAAGATCGCCAAGCCATACTCGGCGAAGTCGGTGATGCCTATGTCGGGTCTTTACGCAAATGACGGCAGCTTTAGTCTTATGAAAGATGGCAAAGAGGTGCATTCATCTGTTCAAAAACCTATTGATACTTCGTATGATTTTATGGCAAAAGCACCTTTACGTATGGTGAGCAGCGTAGCGGTAGATCCCTTTATAGACACCAGCGTTCAGGTGGCTGCAAATGAAATACCGATCACTGTGCCGTATGCAGCGGCCGAGACCGTTTTGGGACTCAGTGCCTTGGATCCAGCTGCAAACGCGACAGATAAATTGAATCGGCTTGAATACTTACATGGCCGTGCACTTGGTGTCGGTTTTTCGGTATGCTACAGGAATACCGTTTCCAGTCAGCAAATTGACCAAGCGCTGAATGATACACGTGATAAGGAAAGTCCCATAACTTATGCGATGCCAAAAGATGACTCGTGCACGGCAGCTACCGTAACGCAGGATAAAAGGTCAGCCGAAGAGAAATTACAAGCTCAGAAGCAGCAACTATTTGATAAGGAATTCGGAGTAACAACGACTCCTGTGCAGCAAAAGTTATCCTTTAGGATTGTGGGATTAGTGCCGGATGATGTTCCGTTTGCTCAATCACCTAAATTCGATCTGATTGAAGTAACAAGGGCTATACTCAAACCTTCGTGGTTAGGAACGCCTACCCTGACGAATGAGTCGTATGAATCATTGCCAAGTAATATAAAACTGCCTATACAACAAGGACCAGTAGCGAAACTGCCGGCAGAGAATAGTTACTTAGTCGAATTTGCAAGTGCCATAGATGCTAATCGATTTATTAGTGAAAAGTCATGCGATCGTAGGCAAGGGTTGCATTGTGGTAGTGAGAGTGATCCATTTCAGCTTGTTGCTTATGGTGATGGTGGCGTAACGTTTATAAGTATTCGTCAGATGGTTGATACAGTAGCAGACTACGTCATCGGTGCAATTGTAGTAGTCGCGATCATGATCATGATAGGGACATTTGGCAGGATTATCAGTGACGAGAGGCACGAAATGGCAGTCTTTCGTGCGCTCGGGGCAACGCGGCTTGATATAACGCTCGTCTACGTCGTTTATGCCGCTGTACTGACATTGTTTGCGGCAATTATCGCTATTTTCTTTGCAGAACTTCTAGCACTATTGGTACACATTCTCTATGCTCATGACCTCACTGTTGCTATGCGACTTACGTATGGTGAGCTCGACCCATCACTGACGATAAGCCTCGTCAAAATTGACCTTGCAGGCATTATCTACATCGTGGCGATTATTGTAGCAACAGGTATCGTGAGTGTGGGCTTGCCGCTGCAGCACGCCATACAGCGAGATATTATCCAGGATCTTAAGGACGAGTAACACACTAACTAAAGGAAAACCCCGAGACGACATTGTCTCGGGGGAGGCTCCTTAATTTACTCAGTAGGACGAGGCTTTAACTACCAGTCATCCAGATGGAGCCATAGAGCTCTTGGCCAAACCCGCAGCCAGGAACAACCGACGGCTTATTGCCTCCGACACGCATTGCAGGGCCGCTGGATACCTTTGTCCACTGTAGAAATGGCCAAACGGTTCTACAGTTCATATTCGCTTTAAAGTACAGCGAATTTCCACTGCCGCAGTATCCATATGGTCCAGCTGGGCTAGAACCAGTATAACAATCCCATACAGCAGCCTGCGCTGGTGATGCTTCCACGATGCCAACGGCAAGTGGAATCATAAGGGCACTGGCTACAGCAACTACTCTACTTTTCATGCTTTTACGCATCGTATTTCCTTACTTTTTGTATTTTCGATAGTCTCTTGATACTACTTATAAGGAGCCTTTAATATTTTACAAATTTATTGCAAATATTGCAATATTAAGATTAGAAATTAGTGAAATGACAAAGAAAAACCCCGCTGGTAAGGCGGGGTGGGGTAAATATGACAAGCAGACAGGAGGGAACACGGACGGTCGTGACTCCTGGCCACTTGCCATATTTGTTACATCAATTGGAGTCCTGCGCTTGCTAGTCGTTTTCAACCAGTACGCGCACCACATTCGCCGGTTTACTATCCTTTTCCCATCGCCGTCGATAGCTAAAGGTCAGAATCGTTCCGGGCTCAACGTTGCTGAAAACGTAGGGAGTTACTGTCGAACCACCATAGCGCAATGGCTTGTCTTCTGACATTGGTAGCGGTGGTTGGTCGACAACATCCGGCTCGCGGTCGGGTACCCATCGATACCCTGTGTTGGGAATGCTTTCCAGCTCGACTATTACCTTCATCACTCTTTCCTTGTCTCGTGTTTGTCTGCTTGTTAAAGAAATTCTCCCAAGTGTCCCCATCTGTGAAGAATAGTAATAACTTTACAATAATAATTCATTTGTTGCAACATAGAAGCGGCTGAATAATGGTGTAAATGGTGTTTTTCGAACAAAACTCGTACACCATATATAGCGTAGTGTTTATTATTTACAACACTATAAGGTGTTATTGTGCTTGTGGTGAAAAAAACATGAACAAAATGCTTGAAAACCATATATATAGGGTCTATCATTCTACATAGACACTACATATGTAGTAGTTCAACAAAAATACACAATTTGCAAGACGGAGGACAACCACCGCCAGATCTACCTAGATAGGGCTTCTTCTTGCGTCCCGAGACAAGCGCACGAGAGACGCGCCGGAGTACGGGGAGCAGTGTACAAGGTTCACATATATAAATATTTAAAACACTATAAGGGGGAATATGAGCATCCATGTGGTAAAACGCGATGGCACCCGCGAACCATTTGACGCCAACAAGATCAATCTCGCCCTGGTCGAAGCCAGTGAGGGGCTTCCAGATCAGATCCAAAAAGTCGTGCAAGTTGCGACTGAGCTACAACTGACGCTGTTTGATGGTATTACGACCGAACAGCTCGATGAGGCACTTATTCATACGGCATTGCAGAACGTTAAGGACGATCCTGAATTTGATAAGATCGCCGCAAACCTACTGCTAAAGAACGTGTATAAAACAGTACTGGGCGCGTACTCGACAACAGAGGAACTAAGGGCATTACACGCTAAGAAGTTCCCCGAATACCTAAAGAACGGTATTGCTGATGGCTTGCTGGACAAGCGCATGAATAGCAAGACCTTTGATCTCAAAAAGCTGGGGCAAGCGCTGGATCCATCACGTGATGGTCTGATGCGCTACCTTGGCGTTATCACCAGCCGCAACCGCTACAGCTTACGAAAAAACAGCGGTGATTCTATGGAAGTTCCGCAGTTTACCGCTATGCGTATTGCAATGGGATTGAGCTTGCTCGAGAAAGACCCAACTGCTACGGCACTCGAATTCTACGAGTACATTAGCAAGCTCGATGCAAACCCTGCTGGCTCAACTCGTATCAATGCTGGTGGTTCATTCCCGCAGCTTTCAAACTGCTTCCTATTTGATATCGAAGACGACATGGAAGCGATTGCCCGCGGTGTTCGCGATACAATGTGGATCGCAAAGGGCACCGGCGGCATCGGTATTGGCGTCACAAAATTGCGTGCAGCGGGCTCTCCGGTCAAGACGACCAATTCTGAGTCAACTGGTCCAATTCCTTTCATCAAGATGCTCGATACAGCACTCTTTGCAGTAAGCCGTAAGGGTAAAAAGCAAGGCGCAGCAGCGATCTTTATGGAGAACTGGCACCTGAACTTCCCACAATTTTTGGATCTCAAGCAGAACTCCGGCGACCCGTACCTGCGTACTCGTATTGCGAATACGGCAGTTATCTTGAGCGACGAGTTTATGCGTCGTGCACAAAAAGAACAGGACTGGTATTTGTTTGACCCTGCTGAAGTGCCTGATCTGATTGAGCTGTACGGCGATGCTTTCGCCAAGCGCTACAACGAATATGTGAAGCTTGCGAAGGAAGGCAAGATGCGCGACTTTAGCGTTGTAAACGCTCGTGAGCAGTACCGCCAGATCCTGACCATCCTGCAGGCAACCAGCCACCCATGGCTGACATGGAAAGACACTATGAATGTCCGTGCGCTCAACAACAATACCGGTACTATTCATCACTCGAATCTTTGTACAGAAATCACCTTGCCGCAGGACAAGGACAACACGGCAGTGTGTAACCTGTCGAGTATCAATCTGTCAGTGCATCTGAAAGAGGATAAAACATGGGACTGGGATCGTCTGGAACGCGCTGTCCGTGTATCGATTCGTCAGCTGGACAACTTGGTCGATCTGACCAATACGCCAATTCCGCAGGCAATGTTTAGCAACAGCCAAAACCGCGCTGTTGGTCTGGGTATCATGGGCTTCAGCGATGTTATCGAGAAACTCGGCTACAGCTACGAGTCAGAAGAAGCATATGACCTGATGGATCAGCTAACTGAGTTCATTGCTTACCATGCGACCGATGCCAGTGCCGACCTTGCGAAAGAACGTGGTAGCTACCCAACATTCAAGGGCAGTGGCTGGAGTAAGGGCATCTTGCCAATCGACACACTTGATCAGCTAGAACTCGATCGCAAAGTGAAACTCGATGTCACGCGTAAAAAGCGTCTGGACTGGGAAAAGCTGCGCGCCAAGGTAAAGAAGGGCATGCGTAACGCAACGCTCATGGCTATTGCACCAACAGCCAACAACGCGCATGTTTCCGGCACGACACCTGGTATTGACCCGCAGTTTGCACAGATTTTCAGCCGTGCAACACTCAATGGTAAATTCCTCGAAGTGAATGTGAATCTTATCAACGACCTGAAAAAACTTGGTATCTGGGAGCAGGTCAAAGATGACGTGCTGCGCTACCAGGGTGATATTCAGCAGATCGAGATGATCCCGCAGAATATCAAAAATGTCTACAAGACAAGCTTCCAACTGAGTCCGCATGCTTTTATCGAAGTTGCTGCCCGCGCGCAGAAATGGGTCGACCAGGCAATTAGCCGCAATATGTATCTGGAAACCCGTGATATCGATGAGTATGAAAAGATCTATCAAGCAGCCTGGAAGAAGGGTCTCAAAACAACGTACTATCTGCATGTGAAGCCGCGACACACTAACGAGCAAAGCACCGTCAAGGTCAACAAGGCCGAAACGATTGCAGGCAGCGGCCCGCGAAAAACAGGCTTCGGATTTGCTAAAAAACAGGTGGTAGAGACATAGCCTATGCAACAGCCAAAAAATCACATAACCAACAAAATTTAACAGAAACGAAAAGTAAATAAGGGGACAATAAAACTATGAACGCATCACAAATCATCGACGACAAAATGACTTTGCAGGAAAAGCTCGATGCTATTGATAAAGCTATGAAAGCTGCTCAGGAGCAGGCTCAGGAAGAAGCGCAAAGGAGCGGCTCAATCGTAGCACCGCTCGACCCAGCGATGCTCACGATTTGCGACGGATGCGAATAAAAGGGTACGATAGAGATGGCACGTTTGTTTGAAACATTAAGGAAAGGATTTGCGCACTACCATGGCAGGCATTCTCGGAACAGGTATCCAAGACGGATTACTACTTAAACCAGTTAAATATCAGTGGGCATATGACCTTTATAATCAGGCGGTGGCTAACACCTGGTTTCCAAACGAAATCCAGCTTGGCCAAGACCTTGCTGACTGGAAAAAGATGAGTGATGAGGAGCGCCACGCAGTGACGTTCCTGATGAGCTACTTCAATCCGAATGAGCTGCTGGTCAACAAAGCGCTGGCTTTTGGTGTGTATCCTTACGTTAATGCTGCCGAGTGTCACCTGTACCTCGCCAAGCAGATGTGGGAAGAGGCAAACCATTGCATGGCATTTGAATACGTCCTTGAGACATTTCCGATTGATCGCGACGCTTCCTATGCTGCGCATGTCGAAACCCCTTCGATGGCACGCAAAGAAGAGTTTGAAACAAAATTCATTAAACGCATGACCGAGGATACGCTTGATATCACGACAACTGAAGGTAAAAAGGACTTTATCCGAAACCTGGTTGCTTACAATATCATCCTTGAAGGTATTTGGTTCTATAGTGGCTTCATGGTTGCACTGAGCTTCCGCCAGCGCAATTTACTACGCAACTTTGCCTACCTTATCAACTGGGTGGTTCGTGATGAATCACTGCACCTCAAGTTTGGTATCAATCTGATCTTAACAACGCTTGAAGAGAATGAAGATCTGCAGACTGAAGAATTTGCAGCCGAGATCAAGCAAATGATCCTGGATGGTGTTGAGATGGAAGAGCAGTACAACAAAGACCTCCTGCCAAACGGTATCTTGGGACTCAATGCAGACTACATCAACCAGTATGTGAAGTATCTGGCTGATCGTCGCCTGGAAGAGCTTGGATTTGACGCACACTATAACGTCAGCAACCCAGCGAAGTGGATGGCAACAGCAAACGATACGCTTGAGCTTGTGAACTTCTTTGAAGCGACAAACACTTCCTACGAAGTGAACGGCGCAAAGAAAGACTAATTCTATGGAAATTTTGGGAGACTACCGAGCTTATATCGTGCGGGTTGAGGAGCTGTTGTGGATCTTGAGAATCAGTTGACAGTAAGTCACTAGGCCTCTATAAGATATCTATGGATTTTGGAGATTTCCTACGCTCAGCTGAACATAATGCAATGGCCGGCGAACAAACAAAAAGGGAGTTGTTGGATATTGTCTTGATGAAGGCAAGCGAGGCACATAGCAGTATCCCTTATCCAAAAATAGCTAGATCTTATGACGATCAGGGCAGACGTGTTTGTCTGACAGACTGGACTCCTGGCAGATTTGATGACAAAAGAGTATGCGCTGAGATAACCTTTTACGAAGAGGATCGGGATGGTTTCAATCACTGCACAGAATATGTTTTTACTCAGGAGCCAGATGGTTTAGGATTAGCAAAATATGAAGGGACATCCTCGCCTCCTCCAAAAAGAGCTACTAAAGGAACCATCGAAAGACTTCTCGAAGATGAAGAGAGAAGGGAATTTGTTGCGAACGTCGACGAGTATCTTGATGGGCTGAGTGAACAGGATAGAGCACGCCTACAGAAGGATATTGAGGAAGGCATAGCTCGTGATAAACAACAGGAAGAAGACGCGAAAGCACTTGCTGATGAACTAGGCACCAGCCTCGTGTTTGAATCCGAGGCGCTTGATCTTTTAAAGATGATTCGCACTATAGATTGGGTAGGCGATACCGGCCGTTAGCTTTGTTATACTGAAACCATGAAAGTCTATGTCACGACTCGTTTTGAGGGTGCGTTGGAGAACCGGCATGAGGTTGAGGCATTGTGCCATGCTGTCAAAGAGGCAGGTATGCAGGACTTTAATTTTATTCGCGATATCGAGCATTACAAACATACGTTTGATGACCCTAAGGAATTATGGGAGCGAGCATATGACGAACTTGGTGCTTGTGATGCGCTGCTTGTCGATGTTTCAGATCATCCAACAGGCGGTCGCATCGTCGAGGCTGGTATGGCATATGCGCTTCGAAAACCAATAATTGTGGTGAAGAAGCACGGTATTCAGCACAAGGCACTTTTTGATGGTATTGCCACGAAAATCATCGAATACGATACGTATAAAGATCTGACAAAACAACTAAGGGCGTTTGAAGCGGAGCGTAATTTTAGCGTGACAGATCGGTCGACGCTATTGATCATGTTTTTGTCGGTAGGTGCCGTGCTCGGATGGTTTGCAGCCCAGCTGCATATTCTGCTCGGACTCATCATCCCTATTGTTTACTGGCTTGCTGTTCGTGCTCTCGTACCCATGGTGAAAGCGTTCGACCGGATAGTCATTTACATACCACTTATTGTCATATGGGCGAGTGGTTTTTATCTGTTGCAGCCGCTCTATATGCCGCTTGCACTCGCATGGGGTGTGATGTTCTGGATTGTCACTTTACTCATCATACGTAAGCTCAAATTTTCACTATAATATCGGGTATACTGAGTATAGTGAAAACAAAACTCGTTATCTTTGGTATTACTGGCGATTTATCACGGCGCAAATTGTTGCCCGCTCTTGCCAACGTTATTGAGGCAGAGAAGTGCGACACACTTTCTATCATTGGCGTATCACGCCGCCCAGTTGAGCAGTTTACGCTTCTTGGTGACCATCACCAGAACCTGAACGGCACAACAACGATGTTCCAGATGGATCTGGATAATCCCGACGATTACATACGGCTGCGGGAATACATTGATCAGCAGTCTGATGAACAAGTATTGTTCTATTTATCGGTTCCCCCGGGCTCTGCTGGTGGTATTGTCGAGAATCTCGGTCTCGCAGGTATGAATGGTTCTCAGAGCAAGCTATTGTTTGAGAAGCCGTTCGGTACTGATACTACATCTGCGCAGGCTATGATTAATCACACGGCGGCATACTTTAATGAAACGCAGGTGTATCGTATTGATCATTATCTGGCTAAGGAAATGGCGCAGAATCTGGTGACATTTCGAGCAAAAAACGCCATATTTTCGTACCTTTGGAGTAATAAATATATTGAGCGAATCGATGTGTTGGCACTTGAATCAATAGGCATCGAGGGGCGGACGGCTTTTTATGAGCAAACAGGTGCGCTTCGCGACATTGTACAGGGGCATTTACTCCAGTTGTTGGCGCTGGCATTGCTACCGCTACCTGAAGATGATGAACTGAATTGGGATGATTTGCCTGCGCGACGCCAGGCTGCACTTGATGCATTGAAGCCAGCCGATCCGACGCAAAGTGTTCGTGCACAGTATGAAGGCTACCGCGATGAGGTGAATAATCCTGACAGCACCGTCGAAACATTTGTTTCTATGGCGCTCGAATCAACTGATCCCACGTGGCAGGGTGTACCATTGGCGCTCACAACTGGTAAGGCGCTTGATCGTAAAAAAACAGAGGTACGAGTGCATTTTCGACGAGTCAATGACAGCCAGAGTAATTATTTGATTTTCAAAATTCAACCAGATGAAGGTATTGCCATTGATTTGGTCACCAGAAAGCCCGGATATGATCAGGATGTGGAACATCAAAGTCTGAGCTACATGTACCCGGCAGATACACGTATGCCTGACGCCTATGAGCAGATCCTTGTGGATGCTATAAGTGGCCGAAAGAGCCTCTTTGCCACGAGTGGAGAAGTCTTACGTGCTTGGGAGATTGTCGCACCACTCCAAACTGCCTGGCAAGCGAATCCAGACATCGCTTTTTATCCTCCAGGTAGCAAAGCCGGTGATATTATCGACCAGCAGCTCCAAAAGGGTTAATACTATCATAAGCACTTGACTTTTTAGCAAATTTTTGCTAAAATATTCATGAATAATCATCATGAATAAGAATCACGCACCATCTGTTGAAAAAGTCCCCGTTATTACTCATGAAAACGGTCATGATACTGTGCCGACGGTGGGAACATTTCGCAAGAAGCTGATTGAGCTTGAAACTGCACTTCGCCGTAATACTCGTGCAGATTTTGATGTAGCCGAATGGCTGAATAACACCGAAGACAATAGTGACGGAGCGGTGTATGCGCGTATGCTTGATGATTTTGGCAGTGACAATCAAAAGCAATTAAAAGACTATCAGGTTACCGTTCTGCAGTATGTAGAAAACCAGATTGATTTTAATCAAAAGCAGGCCGCACTGAATCTCAGTGACGAACAAATTCCTGCCTCAGCAGTGGTGCTTGCAGATAACCTTGGAAAAGCACGTGAACTTGCTCCCGAGAAGTCTAGAGAAACCTATGAGGGAAGAATCGCAGCAGCCCTGTATACTGCAGAGCAACTAAAGCCAGGTAACACTCTACCAAAACCAACAGGTAAGGCACTTGCTGCATTTGTGAAGAGCTCTGAGTCTGATCCAAAATCAAAAACTGCAAAAACAACGCAAAAAGAGCTATTCCAGCAGATGACACGTATGCATTATGTGGCAACTACCTACGGTATGCTTGCAAAGGAACAGCAGGGAGCAGACAACTCCCAATATGCAGAGATTCCGGCTCGCACAGAAAAGCAGCAAGAAGTCCTGGACGAAGCAACTGCAGACCTAGACACACTCCGTGATAAGCTGGCGACACTTTACGCCAAGCGTGAAAAGCGTATGTGGGGACACGACGGTATTGTTGGTGAAGCCCGCCACAACCAGAACAACAAGGAACTTCATGCTGAGTACACAAACGCGTCGCGTAAGGTTTTTGGTTTGCTTAACCCCAACTTCCTCAAGAACGAAACACTCACGACTGTCGACAGGATCCGAATGATTGCTGAACATACTGTCGAAGAAGCAAAGAAGCTTGATCTTGCGACACTGGAAAGCTACAAAAATACCAATACGAAGTTTGGTAAACTGCTCGAGAAATACGGCCGCCTGCATGTTGTACCAAAAGTTGTTTTGGGTGTTGGTGTATCGGCGACTGCTGCTGTCCTGAGCGGTGGATGGGGCGCAGCTCCTGTATCTGGTACGTTAATGGCTGCTGGCTTTAATGCTCGTCAGCGCAAAAAGCGTGCCGAAGGTGCAGATATGCTTGATCTTGATGCCGATACGATAGTAGAGAAGTACGGACACGTAGAGGACATCGATCTCGCATTTGATGGCATTGATTCACGGATTCGTACGAATTTTGAAGACCGTATTAATAAAGCTCAGGCAAAAACAGGTAAGTATACTCTTGGTAGCTTTGCGGTCGCCGGTGCTCTTAGCGCAGGTGCGCATATGCTTCCCGGTGGTTTATTCGACGGTTCGCATGGTCTGTTGCATCATGATGCTGCAGCGAATACTGTTACTCCTCCTCATGTTGCACCTGAAGTTGTCCAGCCACTGCCCGACAACGTCATGGCACTGCATACGGGTATGAGTAGTATTTCTGCCGACCCTGGTATGGGTATGTATGAAGCTGCGCACAGGGCTGGCTTTGAAATTAGTCAGTCTGATTTGCTGCGTGCTGCGCCTGACCTTTACCGATACCACTTGGCATATCCAATGGCCGATGGCCTACCGGGTATTCCGATATCTGGTCCTATACCCCAGGCAAGTATCGATATCTTGCGTTACTTCGCAACTCACCATTAAATTTCTGCTCAATAATCCTTTCGCACCTCTAGCATAAGCAGTGCGTTTAATGCTACAATGAAACCCCATGGGAGAGGCAAAACCTATGGCAAAAAAACAGAAATTTATATTTGTAACCGGCGGCGTCCTATCGGGTGTCGGTAAAGGTATCAGCGCAGCAAGTATCGGCGCAGTGCTACAGGCAAAAGGCCTGAAAGTTTCGATCCAAAAATGTGACCCGTATCTCAATGTAGATGCGGGACTTTTAAATCCAGCCGAACACGGCGAGTGTTTTGTGACGATTGACGGTGCGGAAACTGACCTCGATTTAGGCCACTATGAGCGCTTTTTGGACTTAGAGCTGACGCAGAAGAACGCGACGCTTTCAGGCCGGTTGTTGCAACAACTGATCGCTGACGAAAGGGCAGGCAAGTTCGGTGGCAAGACAGTGCAGTTGGTGCCGCATCTGACAGGTGCGATTCAAGATGCTATTCAAGCGGCAGCTGATGGTGCTGATGTCCACATTGTCGAGATTGGCGGAACAGTTGGTGACTACGAGGGGCTGAGCTTTGTTGAGGCAATTCGTGAATTTGCCAACCGGGTTGGCCGTGAAAACTGCCTGTATGTACATGTTGTATATGTCCCATTCATCGGAACAAGCAAAGAATTCAAGACAAAGCCTGCACAAAATGCTCTGAACGACCTGCGTGGCTTTGGTATTGTACCCGGCAGCGTGATTGTACGAACGGATAGTCCGGCACCAGAAAGTGTCGCACGCAAGATTAGTCTGTTTAGCGGAGTAGCGGAAAATGCGGTGGTGATGCTGCCAAATGCCGAAACAGTGTTTGAAGTGCCGCTTTCTATCGCAGCCAGCGGTATTAACGATGTTCTTACAACGTTTACGGGCAACAAAAAGAAGCCAGATCTGACCAAGTGGAAGAAGATCGTTGCAGCGCAAACGAAGCAGCATAAAAAGACAGTGAGTGTCGGCATGGTGGCGAAATATATGGACAATGAAGACACCTATATTTCAGTACTTGAGGCGCTCAAAGCGGCTGGTTGGCAGGAAGATGTCGGTGTGGATATACGGTGGATCAATGCTGAAACAGCATCTGACAAGGATTTTGAAGCTGTTGATGTGCTACTGGTTCCCGGTGGTTTTGGCGGTCGCGGTATACCAGGCAAGATAGCTGCTGCTACTTATGCCTTGGAGCACGGCAAGCCGTATCTGGGGATTTGCCTGGGGTTGCAGGTGGCGGTTATCGCTGCCGCTCGTCGGGCAGGGCTACATGATGCAAATAGTACAGAATTTGATCCAGATACTGCGAGTAATGTCGTCTATATCATGGAGGGGCAGGCAGGTAAGGAATCAACTGGCGGGACGCTGCGACTTGGTAATTACGATGCGGTGTTAACGCCTAAAAGTGTCGTTGCAAAGGCTTATGGTATATCAAACGTTGTAGAACGTCATCGCCATCGCTACGAGGTCAATCAAGCCTTTAGTGAAGCAATTACCAAGGGCGGACTAGTGATTAGCGGTACCTCGCCAGATGGGAAGCTGGTTGAATTTGTAGAGGCGGCAGACAATCCTTATTTTGTCGCTACACAGGCGCATCCTGAGCTCAAATCTCGTCCCAACCGTCCGCACCCGCTGTTTGTCGGACTAATACGCGCAGCGCTTTGATTCGATCCTATCTCACCGTTCCCTCAAGCTACCGTTTCACGCCTTGAAATTCACGTTTTAGCGATGTAATTTCAAGGGTTGCACTTCGCTTTTAGTATCTTGAGCGAAGGCGAAAAAGGATCGAAGGCCACCCTAACACCTTGACATTTATAAGCACAAGTGCTATTATGTGTGTATAAAGGTATAAAACAAACACATGCATAACTTTAGCGACGAACCAGTAAACTATCACGACGATAATCGCGTACTGCGGTACTTACTGCACAATGTGAAAGGTATTAGCCCTGTATCTGGCGGTGTCCTTGGTGATGCGCTCGAAAACGAATACGAGCTGGCGGAAGTAGAGGCCCAAGTCAGTGAAGAGCTTGATTTAGAAGCTGACGTATAGCCTCTGTTATACTGAGAGCAATGGATACAAAAATTGCTCAATTGGTTGAAGATGAATTTGGTCTAGAGATAACCGTTGTTTTGACGCGTCCCGAACCGCAGTTTGGTGACTTTGCGACGAACATCGCTCTGCAGCTTGCCGGCAGAGTGGGCAAATCACCACGTGAGATCGCTGAGCAATTGGCTGAAAAACTGAGGACAACCGGAGAGTTCGAAAAAGTGGATGTTGCCGGCCCGGGGTTTATCAACCTAAGACTTTCTGGCAATGCACTGCTTGATCTGACCAAGCGTGAACCTGTACCAGGACGTGCGGGTCAAACGGTTGTGATAGAGACGAACAACCCCAATCCTTTTAAAGCAATGCATATTGGCCATGCATTCAATGCGATTTTGGCAGATACAATTGCAAACCTCCTTGGGGTTGACGGTGCAAAGACGTACCGGGTGAGTTATCACGGTGATGTTGGCCTGCACGTTGGCAAAAGTATGTATAGCCTGCTGCGCTATGTCGACGGCGATATAACAAAGCTCGAAGAGATTCCAGAGAAGGAGCGAAATTCATTCATGTCACGCATGTATGCAGAGGGCTCAAAGGCGTACAAAGAAAGCGAAGAAGCAAAAGCTGAGATTGACGATTTGTCTCAGCAATCATTTGAGCCAAAATCGGCTATTTATATTCAGGTGTATGACAAATGTAAGGACTGGAGCTTTGCGCAAATTGATGCAATCGTAGCGCGGCTTGGTAATGTCCCGACGGTTAAACGATTCCTGGAGAGCGATGCGGATATGCGTGGTGTCGAAACGGTCAAAGCGCATGTACCAGCTGTATTTCAAGAGTCGGATGGTGCACTGATTTTTAAGGGTAGTGAGCACGGGTCGTTTGATAATGCCTTTGTTGCAAGTAACGGTCGTGGCCTCTATGCTGCACGCGATCTTGGTTTGATGCAGCTCAAGAACGAGTATTTTCATCCTGAAAAAAGCTATATTGTAACGGCAGAAGAGCAGCGCGATTATTTCAAGGGTGTGATTGCAGCAGCCGAGCTTTGCTTACCCGACCTTCGCGATGTCACTGTAAACATTCCGACGGGAACAGTGAAGCTTGCAACGGGCAAAATGAGTAGTCGTGATGGCGATGTAGTAGAGATCGATTGGCTGTTTGAGCAGTTTGCTGATGCTATCAAAGAGCGAGGAGGTGATCCTACCGACGAAATCGTCGCCGGTGCTCTAAGGTACCAATTCTTGAAAGTGAAGGTTGGCAGCGATGTTGTATTTGACGTTTCTGATGCTGTGAGTCTGACAGGCAATACAGGTAGCTACCTGCAATATGCACATGCCCGTGCCCGAAGCATACTCGAGAAGATTGCCGGAGGCATACAACTGCCAAACGAGGTGCGAGACGAAGATCGTATGTTGGTTCGAAAAATGGGTGAGTATCGCGAGATCATCGAGCTTGCAACCCGAACGCTTGAACCGCACCATATTTGCAACTATTTGTTCGAACTCGCACAAGAGTTTAATAGGTACTATGAAAAAAATCAGGTTGTGGGCAGCAACTACGAAGAGCATCGTGCAGGGCTTGTTACCATGTATGCAGATACGCTCCGTGCCGGTCTATTGATGTTAGGAATCAATGCTCCTGAAAAGATGTAGTGACTTGTGCAGTTGCTAAGATAATTATAAAATAATCTTAATAGTTATAGTGAACGGAGAGAGTAATGGCAGAAAGCACTAAGGTGAAACACAAAGTTGTTGCGGCAAAAGCACGCGCAGCTGAGAAAGCCCGAGCGGCAAAAGAAAAGGCAAAGAATTCAGCAACAACAAAGCACGCGGGCGGTTTTATGACATTTGTTCGCGAGCAGGGTGTTGTCGGTCTGGCTGTAGGTCTAGCAATTGGTACTGCTGCTGGTGCGAGCGTAAAGGTAATCGTTGATCAGCTTATTAGCCCGCTTGTCGCACTCCTGACACAGGGTGTTGATTTGGCAAGCCTAAAATGGGTACTCGCACACAAAACAGCTGAGCATGCTGAAGTATCGATTGGTTGGGGCGCAATTGTCAGCTCACTCGTTACGCTTGTTGCAACAGCGTTCATTATTTACCTGATTATTCACTTTGCAAAGCTCGACAAGCTCGACAAAAAGAAAGACGCGTAAATCCCGTACACGTTTGGTAAAAACCGGCTCTCGCGCCGGATTTTTACTATAATAAAGACATGACAATTGAAAAAACAGATGAGCAGTGGCGCAACGAACTAACACCGGATCAATACAAAGTACTTCGCGAAAAGGGTACCGAGCCGGCATTTAGTGGTGAGTATGATAGTGTCTTTGATGTAGGTACTTATAGTTGTGGAGCGTGCGGTACAAAGCTATTTGCGAGTGACAAAAAGTTTGACGCTCATTGTGGATGGCCGAGTTTTTATGATGCGATTCCCGGCACGGTAGTGTTAACACCTGATGAAAGTCATGGCATGCACCGTACAGAGGTAACTTGTACTAATTGTGGCAGTCATTTGGGGCATGTGTTCGAGGGTGAGGGCTATGGCACTCCGACCGATCAACGGTATTGTATAAATTCTTTAAGTTTAAAATTTAACCCAGATAAATAGATAGTATACTGGTAAGCATGACAAAACGCGCAAAATTGCTGTGGATCGACCTTGAGATGACCGGACTTGATCCGGTGGAGGATCGTATATTGGAAGTCGCAGCTATTGCAACAGACTGGGATTTTAAAGAAATTGCTACGTATGAGGCTGCCAAGAAAGTTGGTCCAAATCTTGTTGCCAAGCGTATGAAAGCTGCGCCGGATTTTTGGGAGAAGTTTCCAGAAGTGCGTGATGCTTTGGTTGCACAGAACAATTCTGCGGCTGCGAAAAATGGCCGAACGGTTGAAAATGAGTTGCTAGAATTTGTTGCTGAACATTTTGATACGGATACGCCAGTGTTACTTGCTGGTAACTCGATTCATCAGGATCGAAAATTTATCCAAAACGAATGGGGGAGGCTAAACGCCCGACTGCATTATCGTATGCTTGATGTAAGTGCGTGGAAAGTGGTGTTTGACGGTAAGTATAGCAAAAGATTTGCTAAGCCTGAAAACCATCGTGCTATTGACGATATTCGCGGCAGTATCATGGAGCTCAAGTATTATCTGGGTAAGGTGCGAGTATGACACATAAAGAGTTTGAAGAATTTGTTTTGAGTTTGCCAAAAGTCTGGCTGGATTATCCATTTGGTGAAGGTGTTGCTGTCTACAAATATGGAGATAAGCCTGATGGTAAGATAATGGCAATTATAGGTGAGGGAAGTAACCCGCTTCGCATTAGTATGAAATGTGACCCGCAACTTGCTGTGCATCTTCGTGAGAAATACGAAAGCGTTCTGCCTGGATATCACTTGAATAAAAAACACTGGAATACAATCATTTGTAGTGGTCAACTGACAGACGATGAGATATTTGACCTTGCTCGATTGAGTTATCAATTGGTGGGCGGTACGTTTTAATTTCCGTCGTCGACGTAGCCATCAAATGACTTCTGTATGGGAACGACGTTTCCACTAGTACTCTTGGCGTAGTCGCGAATTGCCTTCGCACCACTCTTTTTGGCCATTGTGTTAAACATATTGATCAGTTTTTGGGATTCCGCGGCCATAGTACTTGCGTAAACGCGGTCGAGTTTGGCGTTGAGGCGTGCATCTTCAAACTTTGCCGTAAGGTCATCACTGAGTTTCTTTTCTTCCGCTACCATGGACTTGCTGTACTGTGTCTTTTTGACTCCTGCCTGTTGCAGGAGAGCCTCCGCATCGTGCTTACTATTAGTCATCCATATGGTAAAGTTGCTGTTTGTTGTTGAAAGTTTGTTACTGCTGAAGTCTTTTTGTTCTTTTTTAACGATAACTAACATATTGTCGAGTCGAACGGCGATTTGCTGGAGATCGGCTGTATTATCTTTGCCGCTAAATGCGATAATCAAACTGACTGCAAGGACAAAAACAGCGATCATTGCAAAGAATATTTTGCCAAAACCACCACTGAAAAATTTTGCACGTGGCGCAGATGGTGCAATTGAGTCGAGATAATTTGGATCATATCCGGCCTGAGGTTCAGCAGCGTAACTGGTAGGTGCTTGTGGTTGAACTGGTTGAAATGATGGCGAGCTTTGTTGAACCGGTGGAGTAACAGGCTGCTCGGGCAAAGCTGGTTGCGGCGAGGCTGGTACCTGATTGGGCTGTTGGTTCGGATCCATAGTGAGTCCATTTAAGCATAATAGGTATGATAGGAAAAGAGCATCAGAGGTAGTAACTCTTGCCGGTGCGGGCTATAATGATGGCATGCAGGACGCTAAAGAAGAAGTACGGTCTCGGCTTAACATCGAAGATGTAATAGGTGAGTATGTGCAACTGAAGCGATCCGGACGAAACTTTAAGGGATTGAGTCCGTTTTCTGGTGAAAAGACGCCAAGTTTTGTTGTGAGTCCCGATAAGCAGATATGGCATGATTTTAGCTCTGGAAAGGGCGGCGATCTGTTTAGCTTTGTTATGGACGTGGAGGGATTGGATTTTCGCCAGACCTTGGAGCTACTCGCACGTCAGGCGGGAGTTGACCTATCGGCGTATCAGACTAGCGGGTCGGGGGATCTTGCTAAGCGAAAGAAGCGGCTTTTAGAGGCAAATGAGCTAGCTGCCACTTACTATCAAAAAAGCCTGCTGAATAACCCTCATGCTCTCGAATATATCTTTAAAAAACGTGGTTTGAGTAAAAAAGTTGTTCAGGAATTTCGTATAGGTTATGCGACGGATAGCGGCGAAGCTTTGGTTGGATTCTTGGCCAAAAAAGGCTTCAGTAAGCAAGAAATAAAAGATGCAGGTTTTACGAATCGGTTTGGCGGGGATTTATTCCGTAGTCGTATGATGGTTCCACTCATGGATGTAACGGGACAAGTCATAGGTTTTACCGGACGTATTATCAAAGACGACCCCACAGCTCCGAAGTATTTGAATACCCCTCAGACATTGCTTTACGACAAGAGCCGTCATGTCTTTGGTCTTTCTCAGGCAAAAGAGGCGATTCGAAAAGCTGACTACGCAGTGGTTGTCGAGGGAAATCTGGATGTTGTGAGTAGTCACCAAGTGGATGTACAAACGGTTGTTGCTACGGCAGGTACTGCAATGACAGAGTATCATCTGAAAGCTTTGGGCAGACTAACGTCTGACATTAAACTAGCATTCGATGGAGACAAAGCAGGTATAGCGGCTACTGAGCGTGCAATTCCTATAGCGCAGGCTGTTGGTGTGGAGCTGACGATTATCACGCTACCTGAAGGTATAAAAGACCCCGATGAACTGATTCAGCAAGATTCGGAGCTATGGCAAAAGGCCATTGATGCCTCGGAGCCCATTATTGATTGGGTGATAGCACAATTTGCCAAGCGGGAAAACATTAAAACACCATCGGGTAAGCGTGCATTTACTACTGCAGCACTAGACGTCGTACAACTCCTCAAAGACACCGTAGAACAAGATCATTATTTAACGAAAATCGCTGATATGACCGATACAACCCGTCAGGCATTGATAGATAAATTGGAGGCGGGGGATGAGGAGTTGAAAAAAGAAACTCGTCCTATAAAAGGTGATCATCATGTGGCATCGCTTGTTGTTGAACCTGATCCGGTACAAGATGCACTGTTAGCCGTGGCAATGTCAGACCTGCGAGTACAGGATCTGCTCGTGGGTATCGACCCAAAAATATTTCGGGATGAGTATAGACAATTGGTAGTAGCGTATCTAATAGAACACAAGGGAAAGGTGGTGGATGAGCCTCCGGCAGACTTACATAAACAAATAGAATATGTTACAATGTTATTAACTACCGATGTAGATGATGTGAACTGGAGCGAAGAGAATCGTGTTACAACAGCCACCGAAGCCCTACGATCGTTGCAAGCAAACTATCAAAAAACGAATACAAAAGAATATTTACTGCAACAACAAGAAGCCGCTTTGGAGCGTGGCGACGAAGCTGCTGCAAAGGAATATTTACGCCAACTAAGCACACTAATAAAAGGAGAAAGATAATGCCCGATAACGATGACGATCTACATCTAGCAGATGATCAGGCTGCAGATACATCTGATGAATTGTCTTCAGGAGACCTCGCTGATATTGAGGAGCCTGTTGCAGACGAATTAGAAGATGAAGAAGAAATCGATGATGAAACACTCAATAATAGTCAGTTTTTAGACGATATTAGCGACGATAGTGTTCGTCTTTATCTGCGTGAAATTGGTAAAATTCCACTACTCAATAGTGAAGAAGAGCTGGCATTGGCACAAAAAGTCGTTGCGGGTGATAAAAGGGCAAAGGACAAGATGGCAGAGGCAAACATGCGTCTGGTCGTGTCTATCGCAAAACGTTATAGCGGCCGCGGTCTTGATTTCCTGGACTTGATTCAGGAAGGTAACACTGGTTTGCTGCGTGCTGTAGAGAAGTTTGACCCAGACAAGGGCTTCAAGTTCAGTACTTATGCAACATGGTGGATTCGCCAAGCGATTACCCGTGCTATTGCCGACCAAGCCCGCACGATTCGTATTCCAGTGCATATGGTTGAGACGATCAATAAGCTACTGCGAACACAGCGACGCATGACACAAGAGCTTAACCGCGAGCCAACCATCGACGAACTTGCAAAAGAACTTGAGATGGAGCCGGATAAGGTTGAGTATGTCATAAAGATCAAGCAAGATATCACCTCGCTTGATGCTGGTGTTGGTCGTGACGGCGAAGACGAAGACAGTACACTTGGTGAGTTTATCGAAGATGAAGAAGGTAAAACACCGCAGGATTCAGCGACTGAGCAGTTGCTCAAAGAGCAAGTGCAGGCCGTACTTTCGACTCTCAGTGACCGTGAGCAGAAGATTATCAAGATGCGCTTTGGACTTGAAAATGGTAAGTCGCACACGCTTGAAGAAGTGGGACAGGAGTTTGCCGTTACTCGTGAACGTATTCGCCAGATTGAGGCAAAAGCATTGGCAAAACTGCGTAAGCACAAGGATGCCAAGAAACTACACGAGTATCTCTCGTAATAAAAAAGCTCCGGTCTCCCGGAGCTTTTTTAATGCTCATAAAACTGCATATGTTCCAACTCTTCATCGAGCTGGGCATATAAGTGATCCAAGTCTTTGCTATTGATAATAATGTGATCGGCTATGGCGATTGGACCGCCTTTTTCAAGGTTTTCAATCTCAGACCAGTCTCTTTCGTTCGCCTGAACCACTGTAAGGGGTCGTACTGGGCGGTTGGCAAGGCGATGATGACGCAGGTGTTTGGGAGCGACAATAGCAACAACGGTTAATTCGCCTGGAAATTCATGTTTCAGGACTTTATACTCTGTCCAACTATATAACCCATCAGCGATAATACGGTGCTGTCCGGCTTCGATAAGACCATGGATTTGCGAGATAATACGGTTTGCTATGACATCATTACCTTCATCTGCGCGAAGTTTTTCCCGCATGTATTTTTCGTTGGCGGGTGTATCGTCTATTTGCGCATCTTTAAGAGCTTGGAGCACAACTCCACCGAAATAAACTTTGGGATAGCCCTTTGAAGTAAGGTAGTCTACGGCAGAACTCTTGCCTACACCGGGTAGTCCGACAAAAGCGATGATTTTTATATCTTTATTATGTTCTGACATCAGAATCTATTGTAGCAAATTACTTACCAAGACGGCGCTCTCGGGAGCGAAAATCTTCGACGATAGTCCTAAGATGCTGGCCGGTAAAGTCTGGCCAGAGGAGTTCCGGAAACGAATATTGGACCTCATCGGCCAGGAGATTCATGAAACCGGCACTGTTATGCGGGTCTGTCCATGAGCCAGTACGGATAATCAAATCGAGATCGGGTAGGTGACCTGTCCATGAACGAGAGCGGAGGAGTTGCTCGACTGGAGCATCACTTTCGACATTGGTTACGAGCGACTGCACAGCGGCCGCTCGTTCTCTTGTACCACTATAGTCGATGAGTAATGTAAGAATGCGCCCTGTACGATGAGCGGTTTTAGCAATGGCGTTTTCCATAACCAAGATTGTTTCTGGTGTTAGACTATCGTGCCATTCACCAGTAATTTCAATTTTGACATCGTACTTTTCAACCACCGGATGCGTTGCAAAACGATCGATATTATCACGAAATACCCTGTCGATATTGCTCGCAAAGTCAGTTGAACGGCCAGCCATGTTTGTGTGCGAGCTACCCCATAACGAGAGGTGAGTGACGCCATTTTCGAATGCAGCTTCGGTAATTTCAAGCAGCCCGTCAACACCGCGCTGATAGAGGTCATAGTAGCCCTTTAAACCGTTTGATTTTGCCCAGCGGCGATTACCGTCGGGGATGATAGCAAGATGGAATGTTTCTGACATCGTATTTTCATACTACGCCGACTGAGAATGGGGGTCAAATATCACTGTCTGTACTGACACGACGTATCCAGTAGCATAAACGCATTTACATGGTATTGCAATTGATTTATAGAACGAAAAATAGTAGAATATAGCAAATTACGGAGTGCCTATGATTGAGCGAGAGTCTATCACCGTTGATACATCCCCCACAGATGCCAGTAGCCTTGAAGGTACTTTTCTTGGTGATGATGTATTCGGGCTCTATCGTCGTGATACAAAACGGTATCCGCGCATTGAGCGGGATGAGGTGAATGATCTTGCAGAGAAAATTCAGACAGGCATTGCCGCGCAAGCAGAACTTGATAGTTCAGTAGATATATCAGCAAAAAAACGTCGTGATTTAGCAAAAGCTGCAGTGATAGGCATGCAGGCACGAAACGATATGGTACTGGCAAACACCGGACTTGTATTTCACTGGGCAAAAGTAAACCGCTTTAGGGGTGTTGATGAAATGGATCTCATTCAGGAAGGCAATATAGGTCTCATGCGCGCGGCAGAGCTATTTAATCCTGACGGTGGTGCTCAATTTAGCTCCTACGCAACACAGCGTATACGCGCTGCAGTTGCTGACGGCATAAATAATCATTCTCGCACTATACGAGTTCCGCGAGACAAGAGCATGCTGCTGCATAAAATGTATAACATCCAGAGAGAACATGTGGGCGTCACTGGTCATGAGCCAACTATTGAAGAATTGTCAGACAAAATGAAACTTTCTGTAGAAAAGCTACAGGAGCTTCAGGCGATGGAATGGCAAGTTGACAGCTTAAACTTTGAGTCGGTCGACCAAGCAGATTATGATGAAGAAGTCGGAGGCATTATTAGCGATCCAACAGCTTTGAGCGTAGAGGACAGCGTAATAAACTCCATGGATAAGCAGATGGCGCGAGAAATGGTACAAAAAGTGCTCGCTGACTGTAACCTGAGCGCTATGGAAAAAGAAATCGTATGGATGGTCTTTGGTGAGGATCAGGAAGTGAAGACTATAGCTGAATACCTCTCAATTACAGTACGAACGGTGAGCGCGAAGGCGTATTCAGCAAAGAAAAAGATCTTGGCTCGGTATGCTGCAGCCGAAGAGCAGGATGCTATAAAAACATTTTTACGGGGTATGTAATGGAACGAATCACTGATCAGGACGCACAAGAAATGATTATTACAAACTAAGAGTTCGATGGTAGTGGTGAAATGCTGGAAATTGCTGAAGACTTTGATTTTGAAGATGAAATGACCGAATACGATAATCGTGTCGATAGTGTTGATACGGTCGGTGTTTACTTGAAACAAATCGGCAAAGTGGCGCTACTGAGTGCGGTTCAGGAGGTAGAGATAGCAAAACGAATTGAAGCCGGTCTATATGCTAAGCAATATTTAGCACGAGTTGCTGGTGAAGAAGTGAGCCATCTCGAAGATATCGATCCTGAAGCAGTAAAACTGACGACAGCTTGTAGGCGGGATTTGCAATATATCGCACGTGACGGCGAAGCAGCGAGAAATCATATGATAGAGGCTAATCTGCGCCTTGTTGTGTCGATAGCGAAACGTTACCAAGGAAAGGGCTTGGATTTCCTGGATCTTATCGAAGAGGGTAATTTGGGTTTGATTCGTGCCATTGAAAAGTTTGATTATACGAAAGGCTTCAAATTTAGTACCTACGCAACATGGTGGGTTCGTCAGGGTATAGCACGAGCACTTGCTGACCAATCACGGATGATTCGTCTTCCCGTGCACAAGGTTGAGGTGGTAAACAAGGTGAATAATATCAAGCGGGATTTGAGTGAAAGTCTCGGCCGAGAGCCACTATTCGAAGAAATCGCCGAGGAAGCGGAGATTGATACAGAAAAGGTTATCGAAGTTCTCGGTTATAAAGATCCTATGAGTTTGAATATGCTTATTGGCGACAACGACGACGTTTTCTTTAGTGATTTTATAGAAGATGCTGATATGATGCCTGTTGAAGATCAGGTAATTGAGTCGACGATGCAGGAGAGTCTGCATAAAACGCTCAGAAGTATTCTGACTCCTAAGGAATATCAGGTTATCGTGTTACGCGCGGGCATGAATGGTCATGATAAGGAAAATCTCGAAGAGATCGGTGCTCACTATCAGGTAAGTCGCGAACGTATTCGTCAGATTGAAGTAAAAGCAAAAAAGAAGATCCTCGAACACAATAACGGCAGTCTTCGCGCTCTTCTTGTTGATTAAGTTATACTTATAGTATGAAACGTCTTGTTGTTATCGACGGCAAATCGGTATTTTATCGAGCTTATTTTGCGATGCCTCCCTTTAGTTTGCGGGACGGTACTCCCACAAATGCAGTTTATGGTTTTGCGAGCATCGCGATCGAAATTATCAAGAGTCTTGAGCCTGACTACGTAGCGGTTGCTTGGGATATCAAAGGCACGAGCATCGCTCAGCGTCGAAAGATCTTGCCGCAGTATAAAGCGACGAGGCAGCCAGCGCCGCCGGATTTCCATGCACAGATTCCACTCCTTCGTGAACTATTAGAGGCATTTCACTGGCCGCTCTATGAGTTAGAGAATTACGAAGCCGATGACATCATGGGAACATTTGCAAAAGAAGCAGATAAGAAGGGTTATGAAACATGTCTGGTCTCTGGTGATTTCGATATGTTGCAGATGATTTCACCATCGACAAGTATCTATATTACTAAAAAGGGTGGTTCTGATCTGACATTGTATGACGAAAAGGCATTTGTCGAGAAGTATAAGGTCAAACATGAACAATTTGTTGATTACAAAGCCCTCGTCGGTGACACAAGCGACAATATACCAGGTGTACGCGGAGTTGGCC
Source organism: uncultured Candidatus Saccharibacteria bacterium (assembly GCA_964480675.1). Taxonomy (GTDB): domain Bacteria; phylum Patescibacteriota; class Saccharimonadia; order Saccharimonadales; family Saccharimonadaceae; genus UBA2112. The sequence continues at coordinate 85,866 of CAYZPD010000003.1, read as the reverse complement.
CGATTAGTGCAGTAAATCTACTGACAAAGTACGGTGACCTGGAAGGTATCTATGCGCACATTGATGATTTAAAGGGTGTGCAGAAAACGAATGTAATTGAGGATAAGGAAATTGCATTTGCCAGCCGCGATGTTGCACGCATTTTTACTGATGCACCGATAAAACTCGACTGGAAAGAGGCGGATATAGAAAGAACTGATCTTTCCAAAGTCGCTGCAATACTTGAAAAGTTTGAATTCCACTCGCTTGCAACGCGGCTACCGAAGCACATGCAAGATGAAAATGCATCGCATGCACTTGCAGTAAACAATTTGTCGACTGCTGACATGGTAGAGAAGCCATGGCCTGAGCAGCTTATGATGAACGGTCCCGCCGTAGTTGATCTTGTGGAAGATGAGCTGTGGCTATCAATTGATCGATCAACGATTCATCATATGCCGGTTGATAAAATCGATAAAAGCGTATGGCGCGCTCTTGAGATGGGGACTGTCATCGCCTACGATGTCAAACAGTTCTATCATGACCTTGCCGCCAGCGGGATAACAACTGTTCATTTTGGTGAGATTCATGATGTACGACAAGCGGCTTTTCTGATTGACCCGTTGCGTCGTGACCGGAGTCTGAACTCGCTCGTTGGTGGACAACTAGAGACCGAAGCGGAGAAAATAGCAGCTTTGTGGCAGGTGTATGACTGGCAGAGCGAAAGTTTCAAGGAATTACCGCATGTAGCGGAAATTGCGCACAAATTTGATTTCCCACTTATTTATACGCTGTTTCTTGTGGAGCATCGTGGTATAAAAATCGATAAAAAACTATTGGCTGTTATGAGCAAGGAGCTTGGTGATGAGCATGCCAAGCTTGAACAAGAAATGTATACAATGGTTGGAGATGAGTTTAATATTGCGAGTCCATCCCAGCTTTCTGAAGTATTGTTTACAAAGCTCCTCCTACCAACAGCGGGGGTAAAAAAGGGTAAAACGGGCTTTAGTACTGACCAGAAAACACTCGATAAGCTGCGGGGACAACATCCGATTATTGAACTAATCGAGCGAACTCGAGAGCTCGCGAAACTTAAGAATACCTATGTCGATACACTACCACTTGTTGCCGATGACAAAAATCGTATACACACGACATTCAACCAGGATGTTGCGGCAACAGGACGCCTCTCCAGTGCTGATCCAAACCTGCAAAACATACCTGTTCGTACAGATCTAGGTCGCCGGATACGTGAGGCATTTATTCCTGAAAATGGAAATATACTCGTTGGCGCTGACTATAGTCAGTTTGAGCTGCGACTTGCGGCGGTTCTGGCTGGCGACAAGGAGCTGATTGCTGATTTCAACGGCGATATTGATATCCACACCAAGACTGCAGCTGAAGCAAACGGTATACCTATGGACAAGGTGACGAAAACGCAGCGCCGTGATGCCAAGGTAATCAACTTTGGCGTGCTGTATGGTATGAGCCCCCATGGACTATCGGTTGCCACTGGTATGAGTCTTATCGAGGCAAAGAAATACATTGATCATTATTTCGAGTTGCGTGCACCTATCCGTAAATATATCGATGCAACGCTTGAAAAAGCGAAGACCGAAGGCTACGTCGAAACGTATTATGGTCGTCGTCGTCCAACTCCGGATGTGAACAGTAGTAACTTTATGGTGCGAGAGGCAGCAAAGCGTCAGGCAGCCAACATGCCGATTCAGGGAACTGAAGCTGATCTAATGAAGCTTGCAATGCTCAAAATCGATGAAAAACTTGGTGATCTGGGTGAGCAAATATTACAGATCCACGACAGCGTACTGGTAGAGTGTGCCAAAGAAAATGCCGACCAGGTTGCAAAGATTCTGAAGGAAACCATGGAGGAAATCGCGCCTGATCTCCCGATCAAATTAAAGGTTGATGTGAGTGTGGGTAAGGATTGGGGCGAACTGTAACATGCAGGTGCAAGTAAAAAAGCTCAAAGATTCAGCAATTCTACCCGAATATCAGACAGCACAAGCTGCAGGAATGGATTTACATGCCTGTTTGGACACGGCGGTTACCTTGGCTCCCATGGAACGGCGTATGATTCCCACTGGACTTGCCATTGCCTTGCCAGATGGCTATGAGGCGCAAATCCGTGCTCGTAGCGGACTGAGCATCAAGCACGGCATCACCATGGTCAACGGCATCGGTACGATAGATGCTGATTACAGAGGTGAAATAGGAGCCCTGGTGATCAACTTGGGACAAGAGCCGTTTGTTATTGAACCTGATATGCGCATTGCACAGCTTGTTATAGCGAAATACGAGCATATTCTGTGGCAAGAGAGTGACGCGCTAAATGATACAGATCGCGGCAACGGTGGTTTTGGTAGTACAAAGCACTAAATACTTGACCCTCCAACTCTCACTCGCTCAGCCCCTACGCTCCTTGAAATTCACGTTTTAGCGATGTAATTTCAAGGGCTGCGGTCGCTTTAGCATCGCTCGTTGAGAGTTGGAGGCTTGGATATGAAATTATTGACAATAACACTTAAAAGTTATAAAATAGTCATATGAACAGAAGCGGACTTCAGCGGCTGGTTCCCATCATTTTAGTACTGATTATCGTCGGACTTGCAATTGCGGCGATGGTTTCACTTGGTCGGATGATTTTTAGCGGAGGAAGTACGGCTTCGCCATCACCAACACCGGTGAATTCTGGTAAAGAGGAGCTGACAAAGACGCTCGCTAATCGTAGTGTTCGTATGTCGGTTCGCGGTCCACTTGTTGCGAACGAAAACTTTCGTAGCTATACCATCACGGTTAGTCCCGATGCACGCAACATGACGACGACTACTGGTTATGACAAGAAAGAGTTAGATAACGAGCAGCTTCCAAATACTTCTCAGGCATACGGACAACTTGTTTATGCGCTAGGCCGTGCTCATTTGATGGACGGCACACCGCTTAGCGGCGATGCAAATGATACTCGCGGTGTCTGTGCAACCGGCATGCTGTATGAGTTTGAAGTTTTGCAAGGTAACAATACTGTACAAAAATTATGGACATCTACCTGTGCAGGATCGAAAGGTTCGCTCAAAGCGAGTCTTTCGCAAGTAACGAAATTGTTCCAGCTGCAGATTCCTGATTTTAGTACGCTTGCTAGCAAAGTAAAGCTACCGTAACTGCGCTATACTAAAGGGATGATAAAGGCAGTTATTTTTGATTGTTTTGGTGTCCTGACTACGGATGGCTGGAAGCAGATTCGCGAAGAGTTTTTTGCTCATGATGAAGCTTTGTTACGCCGTTCGCTTGATATTGATAAAGCGGTCAACTCTGGTTTTATGAATTATGAGGAATTCATTCATGAAATAGGCGGTATGACAGGCCTTTCTAAAAGCGAGGTACGAAGGCGCCTAAATGGATCACTACCCAATAAGCCACTCTTTAATTTTATTCGGGATAATCTTAAGAAAAATTATAAAATTGGCATGGTAAGCAATGCTGCAGAGAATTGGCTAGATCAGCTTTTTGAGCCTTGGCAGGTTGGACTTTTCGATGCAACCGTATTATCTTACGAGGCCGGTATGGTAAAACCCGATCCTGGTATCTACGAGTTAGCGCTTGCGCGACTGGGTGTTGCGCCGGATGAAAGTATTTTTATTGATGATATTGAACGGTTTTGTAGTGCGGCCGAAGAGGTAGGTATACGATCGATTTATCACCAGAATACGAACGATACGATAGTAAAATTGAAGGAACTTATCAATGCCTGAACTACCTGAAGTTGAAACAGTTCGACGAGGTCTATACGAACTAATTATAGGTCGTAAAGTCAAAGCAGTAGAGCATGATACGGCAAAAAGTTTTCCGAATGCTTCTGCGGATGTGAAGCACTTTTTGGTAGGTGCGACGATCACCGATGTGCGGCGTCGCGCCAAGGTTTTGCTTATCGATCTTTCGTCGGAGTATACATTAGTTATTCATTTAAAGATGACAGGACAAATGGTGTTTCGTGCGGCAAATGTTGCGTTTGGTGCCGGACATCCAAACGACTCACTGATCGGTGAGTTGCCAGACCGCTCAACTCGTGTGACGTTTGCATTTGAGGATGGGTCACATCTCTACTTTAACGATCAACGTAAGTTTGGTTGGGTGCGGCTCATGCCGACTCTGGAAGTGCCAAATATCGACTTTATGAAAAAAGTTGGGCCAGAGCCGTTAGAGGATGACTTTACGGCAGAGCAGTTCATGGAGCGTTTTAAGCGGCGGGCACGATCATCTATAAAGGCTGCGCTGTTAGACCAGACGATTGTTGCGGGAGTGGGGAATATTTATGCGGACGAATCACTATGGGGTGCAAAAATTCATCCGCAAACTCTCGTGCAGGATATCAATAAAAAGCAGTTTGAAAAGCTGTATACAGAACTCCGATACGTACTAAATCTTTCTATAGAAAAGGGCGGAAGTACCGATAGAAATTATGTGAATGCTGAAGGTAAAAAGGGAAGTTATATTGATTTTGCTCGGGTATTTCGCCGTGAAGGTAAACCATGTCCTCGCTGTGGTACGACGATCATTAAATTCAAAGCAGCTGGCCGCGGGACGCATATTTGTCCGCACTGCCAAAAGCTACCACCGGTGCTAAAATAAGAGCAATGATTACGCTGTTGACGGGAGAGAATTCATTCGAGCTTACACGTGCGCTTGATGCGTTGACTGCTGGATTTGATGGTGACAAAGAAAAATTCGATGGCAGCGACCTGGAGCTCGTGCAACTGCCAGACTTACTGCTTGGCGGTACATTGTTTGCTACAAAGAGACTTATTGTTATTCGCGGACTGTCCGAGAATAAAAAACTTTGGGAAGTTTTGCCCGAATGGCTAGAGCGTATTGATGATGATGCTCACTTGGTGCTCGTTGAACCAAAGCCAGATAAACGCACCAAAACATACAAGGATCTGAAAAAACTGGCGCAAGTACAGGAATACAATTTATGGAGTGATCGTGACATTGCTACTGCCGAAAAATGGGTTGCCGATGAGGCTGAGCGACAGGGCATGAAGCTGGATAAAAAAAGTGTCCAGACATTGGTGGCGCGCGCTGGTGTTGATCAATGGCAACTGTTTCATGCTCTTGAAAAGCTTGCTGTTTTAGATAGCGTGACAACAGAAATGATTGAGCAGATTGTTGAGGCGAATCCATCGGAGAATGTCTTTAATCTGCTTGATGCCGCTCTTCGAAGTGATAGCAAAAAAGTATCAGCGATGATCAAAACCCTGGAACGCACACAAGATCCATTCATGACGTTTGGATTGCTGGCTGGACAAGTTTTTCAACTGGCAGCACTGGCGTCGACCGATCAGCCAGCCTCTACTGTAGCTGGCGATATTGGTGCGCATCCATATGCGCTCGGCAAATTGGCGCCACATGCGAAGCGGCTTGGCCGCAGCGGTGCAAAAAAGATCGTCACCATTTTTGCTGATACAGATACAGCCATGAAATCAACCGCTACTGATCCGTGGCTACTCATCGAAAAAGCACTATACAAAACGATTGTATGAAAATAAAAACAGCCTCGTACGAGGCTGTTTTGTTGAGTATCGAGGTTATTTTGCTGCTTTTTTGGCAGCAGGCTTCTTTGCAGGAGCTTTTTTAGCTGGAGCTGCTTTGGCTGCTGGCTTTGCAGCGGCTTTTTTAGTGCCGGTAGCAAGCTTTACATTTGCTGCTTTTGCGGCACGTGCCAGGCTTGCCTTGCGGCGTGCAGCAGTACCTTTCTTGATAAGACCTTTTTTAACGGCCTTATCGAATTCGCTTTGTGCTTTGCTCAATGCTTCAGCGCTTGGCTTTGCAGCGAAAGCCTTAGTTGCGGACTTGATATCTTTTTTGATACCAACGTTGCGCTCACGGCGAACGATAGTCTGTTTCATGCGCTTAATCGCGCTTTTGATGATTGGCATGGATAAATTACCTCTTATACGTTGTTATTGCAATCAAAAAGAGATTATAGATGAAAAACAGGGGATTGTAAAGTGGTGAAAACTGTTGACGAGTTTATAACGCTCATGGTATAGTCTAACCAAACTCTACTAGAGAAACAAAAACAAAGCAGGAACACCATGGACGCCGCCCAACAACAGATAGTCGACAGCATCAAGAGCACCAGTAATATCTTGGTGACTGTGAGTACAAATCCGTCAGTTGATGAACTGTCGGCCGCACTTGGATTGACATTGCTTCTCGACAAGATGGACAAGCGTGCTACCGCTGTATTTAGTGGTAATGTACCGCCGGCTATTAAATTTTTGGAGCCAGGCAAGACGTTCGAAGACAGTGCAGACAGTCTTCGGGACTTTATTATTGCTCTTGATAAGGAAAAAGCTGACCATCTGCGTTACAAAGTAGATGGTGATGTCGTCAAAATCTTCATTACTCCGTACAAAACGACTCTTTCAGAGAAGGATCTTGAGTTTAGCCAGGGTGATTACAATGTCGAACTGGTTGTTGCGCTTGGTGTAAGCGACCAGGAACATCTTGATAAAGCACTTGATGCGCATGGTAAAATTTTGCACGATGCAAAGGTTGTTACGGTGACAGTTGGCGATACCGGAAGCAAGCTTGGCGGTGCTGATTGGCACAATAAAGATGTCAGCAGTCTCTCGGAAATGATTGTGAGTCTGGCTGATCAGCTAAAAGGTAGTGACCCACTGCTTGATGAGCAGATCTCAACAGCGCTTTTGACTGGTATTGTTTCGGCAACCGACCGGTTTAGTAATAATCACACAAGCTCACAGACCATGACCATGGCAGCGCAGCTTATGGCCGCTGGTGCAAACCAGCAGCTTATTGCCGCTAAGCTGGAAGAGGCACACGATATTGCGCCTGGAAAGTCGTCTGGTGATGATAATTCATCAAAGGGCTCACATAAAGATACTGGTAGCGAACTAGTTATTAAGCGTGAAGATAATAAAGACGGCGAACAGCCACAAGAAAAGAAGCTTGAACCGCTTCCAAAGAAGTCGCCAGAACCTGCAACACCAGCTGAAGACGCAGATCAAATGGAACTTGAGAAGCAGCTCGCTGGTCTGTCGACACCATCAGAAGGTGGCGGTACGCTGGCCGATATGGAGAAGGAACTCAAACAAGCTGCTAATGAGCAGTTAGCCGCAACGGAAACACCTCCGGCGCCAGCAGCCGATGGCAACTTACTTGGGGTGCCGGATTTTGTTGAGACACCACGGGCTGAGGCCAAGACTGAGACTTCTGATAGTTCTCAATCGGACATGATTCAGAATCACGACCAGACAAGCCCAATTTTGCCAGAAGGTACCCCACCAATTAACAGTATCCAGGCAGATAGTGACGAAGAACTAATGGTAGATCCGTTTAATATGCCGGCAACTTCACACGAAGGTGCTTCTGTAACACCAACTGATCTAGGCGGTACGACGGAAGGTGCGGTACTACTTGCCACGGCACCTGCGGAAAGCTCTCAATCACTGGATGCAACTCCACCACCTGTTATGACACCCGCTCAAGCAATTGATCCGGAGATACCAGAATTACCTCCGCTACCACCGTTGCCTCCACTACCATCTGATGCAAATGTACCACCGCTACCGCCCCCACCTCCGCCACCACCGGTTTTTAACGATGATGGCAGTCCTATGCCAGCAGGTGCGGTATCTGGTGATATCTTTGGTGACGGTAATAACTCAACACCTACAGAAACACCTCCGGCTGCAGAGCCAGGTCAGTTCAAGATCCCTGGAAGTCCCTAGTTTTTGACGATAAAGTAGTTAACACCTAATTTGTCACCCTTATATGCAGTGACGGTCTGATAATCATTACGTTGTGTATGGTGACAACGCATGATCTCATGAATTTTGTCTATAAATTCGCGACCATCGATGGTCTCACTGATCTCTTCTGCTGTGCGACCTGGTTCCATGAAGACAAATGAGGTGTCGATAGCGGGGATTTCCTCTCGTGACAGGCAGGCCAGACGGATACGTGTCATTGCTAAGCCCGCATCACGGAGTCGGTAAAATGCCAAACATGCGCTTCTGGCAGCAACAATATGGTCGATATGGCCGGTATAACCATTCAGATCGAGACTCATGAATTCAATTTCGATGTCATTTTGGTTTGCGGTGATTTCACTGACGATTTCTGCAACTTTTTTTGCCACTTGGAGATGATTGAGATTGCTGAGCGTACCATCGGTGTAGCCAAGATGATGCATAGACGAGGCGCCGATAAGTTTGCCAGCAGCATGCCATTCTTGTAGGCGCACTGCGCCAAGATTTGCGAGATTATCAGGATTAGTACCGTTTTCGCCGGCAGTGAGCACGATGAGGTGTACTTCAGTACCCTCGTTTACTTCTTTGAGAAGAGTAGCAACGGGTCCGAATGCTTCATCATCGGGATGGGCAAAAATACCAAACAAAATCTTTTTCATATCCTTAGTATACTGGAATGATGACAGACGGAATCCTTTTGATTGATAAACCTGCTGGTATGACCAGTTTTGGTGTGGTTGCTCGAGTACGACGGGTGCTGAGCAAGCAGGCGGGCAAGAAGGTCAAAATTGGCCATACTGGTACGCTGGATCCTTTTGCGACAGGATTACTCATCCTATGTATTGGCAAGGAAACAAAAAATGCCATGAGCTACACGAAACTCGACAAAGTATATGAGGCAACGATACAACTGGGGCAAACCAGCACGACGGGTGATCCGGAGGGTGAGATAACAAATGTGAGTGACAGGCAGCCTACAGGGGAAGAAATTGAAGAAATACTACCAAGATTCGTCGGTGAAATTACTCAGCGCCCACCGATCTATAGTGCAATCAAAGTTGGTGGCAGGCGCGCTTATGACTTAGCACGCGAGGGTAAAGAAGTCGAAATTCCAGAGAGAAAAGTAACAATTTATGCGCTAGAGCTTGTTGAATATGCCTATCCGGTAGTAAAAATTCGCACTCATGTGAGCAGCGGAACATATATTCGTACTCTGGCGGAAGATCTAGGTAAAGCACTTGGAATAGGTGCATATTGTACCGAGCTGCGTCGTACGGCGATTGCAAAATGGAGCGTTACGGAAGCCCAAAAGCTTGCTGATTTTGGTATTCAAGATTAGATCTTTTCAGAATTGGCTTATATACTAATAGTATGGAACAACCAAATTCTCGAAATCTTTACACTCAACGTGAACGTGAAGTCTCGCCAGAGACAAAAGTACGGTTATTTGCATTGGCAAACGATATCCTCACACATGGCAATACAGAATCTCGCCCTATGTCCGACTATGGCTATGAATTGTACGACTCAGATGGCGAGCCGTTATTGTACGATACATTTTCTGCTCTGAATGACGGGAAACCGTGGTTAGAACTGCAGTATGTTGGTGTACCAGACCTAAATATTCAACGGTGGCCAGAGCGAACGATTGATGGATTTGTCTTCCCTGCGCAGATCAATATTGTGGGACTTTCCCTTCGGGCAACTCATGACACGACCGAAGCCTATACGATGCAAGCGAATCTAAAGGGTGAAGAGGAGCGCGTGCAAATTACGAATCGCAAGGAATTGCAGAGAATGAAGCTCGAATGGCTTGAGATATCGAGTGCCGATGCACGGCGTATCGACACAATACTCACAGCAGCGATGAAACACGTGAGTAGGGGACTTGCAACACCTTAGATTATCTGCTACAATACGTATCTAATGATTACAGCAGAGAACAAAGCCCAAGCGATAGCAGCGGTTCAGAAAAGCAAACAGGACGTCGGTAGTGCCGAGGTTCAGGTTTCTGTTTTGACAGCGCGTATCAAGGAAATTACTGAGCACCTGCGTGTTCACAAGCAAGATCACAAAGCTCGTCGTGGTTTAATCCAGATGGTTGGTCGTCGCAAACGACTGCTCGGCTATCTTGAGCGAAAAAATTTCGCTGGCTACAAAGCACTGATTACACAGCTTGGCCTTCGCAAATAACAAATCATCCGGCTCTAGAGCCGGATTTTTGTTAGACTGGATATATGGGAAGACTCAGAAGTCTTTTTAAATATCCTGACATCTGGATACTTTCGCTGCTCGCGCTTTTGACGCGCTTTTGGCAGATAGATTGGCCTAAAAGTCTTGTCTTTGACGAAGTCTATTTCCGACAATTTGCTGCCGACTATCTCAATGGTCACTTCTTTTTTGATATACATCCTCCACTGGTAAAGCTCTTTTTTGCCGGTATTGGGCAGATTGCACATTTAACATCTGACCAAGTGGCAGCGGGTGATCCGGGCGGGGTAATACTGAGATTACTACCAGCACTTGCTGGTGCCGCGTTAGTGCCACTAATGTATGTCATTATCCGTCAGTTAGGACTTGGACGGCGAATCGCAGTCCTTGGTGCGCTACTTGTTCTGTGCGATAATGCGCTGCTTGTGGAATCACGCTTTGTCTTGATGGACAGCCTACTATTGCTAACGGGCATGGGTGCATTGAGTAGTTATTTGAGTCTGCGAAAGAGTAAAGGAGCTAGACGATGGGCGTGGGTTGTCCTGACAGCACTCCTGCTTGGCATGCTTGTGAGTACAAAATGGACAGGCCTTGCTATAGCGGGACTACTTGCTGTCGCATGGGCGATTGACGGGTTGTTGCAAAAGCAAGATTGGAAACGACTCATTGGCGAGGCGGTGACGGTAATCGCAATTATGGTTGTTATCTACATCGGTAGTTTTGGGGTGCATTTTGCGCTGCTTACACACAGCGGTGAAGGTGATGCGTTCATGTCTGAGAAATTCCAGTCCACGCTTATTGGTAATGTTCAGTACAACTCCGAGATAAAAATGTCGTTCTGGGATAAGTTTATTGAGCTGAATAGCGAGATGTATACCGCACAGAGTTCTCTCAACAATACGCAGCATCCGTATGCATCGAAATGGTACAGTTGGCCGCTCGAAATCAGACCTGTCTATTATTGGCAGGGCGATATATTGGCGAGTGGACAGCAAGGCAATATTTATCTGCTTGGTAACCCGGCAGTATGGTGGCTCACAGCCGTCGGTGTGGTGTTAGCACTTTTTATCTGGCTGGTTCGACCCTTATGGCTGGGGAGGCGCCGAAAACTTGTGGCATTTCTACTTACTGGCTATGCGCTTAACTTTATTCCGTTTACTTTCATCATGCGGCCGATGTTTCTGTATCATTACTTCTTTGCACTACTGTTTGGCATACTTGCAACCTGTGTTGTATTAGCACAGTTCTTCGTATGGCAGGGGCGAAAATACGGTCACAAAACCGTCCGCCAAACATCTTGGTTACTCGCAATTGTTGTCATACTAGGATTTTTATACTTTGTACCGTTTAGTTACGGCTGGCCTATGACGCCAGATGATATCGCACAGCATATCTGGCTGCCGACTTGGCGCTAGACAGTATCATAATCAAAATACATATGTTTGTGATCACGTATTCTTCCTGATATTTTTATAAGGATGAATTTATTACAAAAACAGATACGATTAGGTATCGGGCTATTCCTCGTTGTTGCGACTTTTACCTTTTGCTTAATAGTAGGAGGCATATCGTACACACACGCGGCAACAAGCGGTCCTACTTGGAATGATGTGTTGGGTGCGAAAGTACAGACATCTGATGAGTCTGGAGCAACCTGGAAAAGTTGGTATTTACCACATTGTCGGCAAGTATCTGGTTTGATAGAGGACGGACCTGCTGTTTATGGTGAAGATGTTTGCTATAACGACACGCAGAACGGGCAACTTGGGGTTTATCGACATAGTTCTGGGGATATTCGCTACGTAGTAAGATATAGTGGCGAAACGATGTTCCATCGTATTGAGCAGTTGGCGCCAGATAATTCACCGAATCTTGCTCTTCTTTCGAACGACATGCTGATCGGATCATTTTTAAATTCTCCGATGCTTTCTATGGGTGATTTTCGCTCAAAATTATTGCCGCATGTTTCTCGCCTATCATCAACGGTAGACAGCACATCCTACTCTATTGATATGAGAGGATATGTTGCATATACCGATGATGTTGGAACTATTTTTCAGATACGGAATATGGCCGTGTCTAAGAATGAGCGTTTTGCTGTTGTGCAAACTCCTGATTATGGGCTTGTTCGAATAGATCTTAATACACATAAGATAAAGCGTATTTCTAATGACAGGGGCAATGATAGTGCGGGCATTGTACTTGCGATAGCAAACGATGGGGGTAGTGTTGCTATCACGGGGAGTAGGTCGTCGAAACACCAGATATATACTGATCTGGATAATTGTGGTGCATCAACTGATATTAAATATCCACTGACGAACAGGCAAATTTGTCCTCATGTTGATTTTACGGACAAAATAATACCCCAAGTGTCCTATGGTACGATTTACAACCCTGAATTCCTTGATGACAGTCAGACGTTCGTTTTGCATGTTTGGAACGAAGAGGATCAACGGTCACGAAAAGTTGTCCTGACACCAGACGAGAACAGTTATCGTCTCGACTACCTCGCTCTTGGGGATTCCTATTCAAGCGGTGAGGGTGATATTGGACGGGATGCGAACGGGAAAGACTATTATGTACCAGAAACTCGACTATGGCCTGATGATTGTCATATCAGTTTAAGGTCATATCCATTCCTACTGCGGAATAATTGGGATATTACGAGTAACCGGATGCAGTCTGTAGCATGTTCAGGCGCACAAGTGATGCCTGACTACAATGGAAGTGCTGTAAATTATCTCGGACAAAAGGGTAGACTGACCGGAAAGAGTAATCTAGAGGTACTTCAACATGAAGCTCTCATCGGCTTTATTCCAGGTTATGTACCACAACTTGAGTTTGTTAAGAAGTATCAGCCAAAGATTGTTACATTAATGGGAGGGGGCAATGATGTTGGTTTTGCAGATATTCTTGAGTATTGTGCAGAGCCTACATGGGAAGGCCTTGTTCCGTTCATCAATACAGATTGTGGATATGCTAATGAAGGCTCTGAGTTAGAGAAACTTTTATATCGCACTATAGATACGCAGTACACTTACACAAAAAATTTGATTGAAGATATAAAGCAAACTTCGCCGACGACGAAGATTGTGCAGATTAGCTATCCAAGTTTTATAGCTGATAAGGACAATAAGGATTGGTATCCATGTGTTGGTGAAGCGGGATTTCTAAGCCCCTCAGAGATTAGGATGGTAAATCGGATGGTTGATTATATGAATAGTATGCTTCAACGCGTTGCGCATGATACGGGTATAACATATGTTGATATTACACATGCACTTGATGGTGGACGTTTATGCGAAGGCAGTAAGTATATGACAGGTGTAAGGGATTTTTATGTTACAAAAAAGGCTGTTGAAAATGAGATATTCCATCCTAATGCGGAAGGCCATAAGCGCATGGCAGAAGTTATTGAACGAGCGAAGGTGTATCGCTACGAAGATGTAGTACCAGACTCCGGATCATTTGATCTACTTAACGACGGGACAACCGCATTGATGACCTCTCTGGTGCAGAGTACCACTGTAACTAAAACATCAGGCTTAAAAATTCGAGCCCAAGCGGGAAGCCTTGAGCCGAATAGTGAGTATAAGATTACCATTTACTCAGCCCCAAAGATACTTGGCCGTTTGATCGCCACCGATGATGGATCAATTACAGCCAATATATCGCTCAGTGGTGTTGAATCCGGTAATCATGTAATAGTAATTGATGGCGTGGATGAGCAGGGCACCCCTAAGCAGCTCTTTCAATTTATTCAAGTAAAAGCAAGTGAAGCTGACGCAGATGGAGATGGCGTACCAGATAACCAAGATCAGTGTCCGTACACTGCTCATTGGTATGATGAACAAACAGGTAAAGATGTATGCACAAACTCTGCTATACAATTATCCCTGGCTCTTGAATCTAACAAGACATCAAAATCAAAGCTTCCAGATTGGGATAATGACCACTATACCTCTGTCTATATGAACAGTGAAGTAACAAGTGCAATACCACCTGTGTTTAGAACTCAAAGCAAAGAGCAAACAATTAATCGGCATCAAAAGTTTCCTTCGGAGGCGAATTACACTATAGCAGTAGCGGGGTTAACTTTTATGGTAATATTGAGCGTAATAGGATGGGTATATGAACACAAGAAGCTCCATAAAAGATAGACTATATACAAAGAAGCGATCACAGAGGCGAATATTTACTATTACAGTTGTGTTGAGTGTTGTAGCTATTCTTACCTTTATTTATACCATTGTCATATCTTGGGATAGTCAAGCAAAATTCTATGCGAAATGGATACAGTGTGGACATCAACCGCTAGAAGGGGTACATGCATTTAAAAGCGTTAGTTATTACGAGAAGACTTCAGCCGTAAACCTCTTTCGTGATACCCGCACAGATTATTTTTGCACCCCTAAGCAAGCGGAACTAAAGGGCTACTCAAGCGATTCGGGCCAGTATAACTTCCCACATTTGTCACAAGAGGAACGCGATGGACTATAACCATGGACATCCTATTCATTCTCCTCTCCATCCTCGCACTAATCATTGGTATAGCGGTTGGAAAACTCCTAGGTAAAATCAAAATACACAAAAAACCAAGTAAGCTTACGCCGGCTCAGAAGCGGATAAAGATAGCAGTTATTACCGCCACAATAGCGATAGCACTCATCCTTATAGATATCTTCACTCCCTTTTGGGGAGGACAGATAAGGTTTTATGCCAAGTGGATTACTTGTGAACATGTGCCTTTCAAGGGGGTTAAGGAGTCATATCCTGTTGATTCATATATACGTACACCAATAGTTGACTTATTCCGTAATAATAGGACTGATTATTTTTGTACAGCAAAGGAAGCTGAGCTTGCGGGGCTTTCCAATAATTCCTATTCTTATGATTATCCAAATCTGTCTGTCGAAGAGCGACAAAGTCTTTTTGATAAGCCTCAGTAGTGGTCATAAGAGGGGAAATAAGATATAATGACCCAATCACTCATAGCGATATAGGTGGTGGATAGAGAAACTCACATCTGAATTTCTGTACCCGTTACTTAATCGCTCTAATAGCAGAGTGAGCAAGGAGAAAATACATGCCTACTATTAATCCTAACGGCAAGGAAATTATTAGTGTTAGCACGGAATTGGCCGGCAAAACACTGACGCTCGAAGTTAACCGTGTCGGATTTCGTACAACGGCTAGCGTGCTGGTACGTTATGGCGATACCGTTGTACTGGGAACAGCTATGGTCGGTAGTCGGCCGGTTGTGCTCGATTACTTCCCGCTGTCGATTGATTATGAAGAAAAATTTTATGCAGCTGGCAAGATTAGCGGTAGTCGCTTTATCAAGCGTGAGGGTCGTCCGAGCGATGAAGCTATTTTGATCGGTCGCCTGATTGATCGTCCGATTCGTCCACTATTTCCAAAAGGCTATCGTCAGGAAGTGCAAGTTGTTGCCAGTGTCCTATCAATGGATCCGAACTTCCGTCCCGATTCCGTTGCTATGATTGCCGCATCGAGTGCGCTTATGCTGACCGGTACACCGTTTGACGGTCCTGTGGCTGGTATTCGTGTTGGTCGCGTGAATGGCGAATTCAAGGCGTTCCTGACACCGGAAGAGCGCGAAGCGAGTGATCTTGACCTGGTTGTTGCTGGTATCGAAAGTGGCATCACTATGGTTGAAGCAGGCGCAAATGAAGTATCTGAAGATGTTATTGCTGATGGCTTGGCATGGGCGTTCGAGCAATACCAACCAGCTATTCAGTTACAGAAGGAACTTGCGGCAAAAATCGCACCAGTTGATCAGGAATACGAACTGGTTCTACCAAATGAAGATATACAGAAGTTAGCAAACGAATGGACTGACGGCAAATTGGGTGAAGCACTCCACAAGCCATATCCAGAGCGCAATGAGCTGGTGAATAATCTACGTTGGGACTTCCACGAACAAATGTCTGAGAAGGTCGGTGAGGATTATGCTGCTGAGCGTGACGAATACGACGAAGCATTTACCAAGGCACTGCATGAAGATGTACGCCAAGGTATCATCAAGTCCGGTACACGCCCTGATGGTCGTAAATTAGATGAAATCCGTCCTCTTTCAAGCGAAGTAGGTTTACTGCCACGTGCACACGGCTCAAGCATCTTTACTCGTGGCGTGACTCAAGGTATGAATATCGTTACTTTAGCACCCCTTAGCTATGCGCAAATGGTTGATACCATGGAGCAGAATGATTACGAGCGCCGTTACATGCACCACTACAACGCACCAGGCTACACAGTTGGTGAAGTTCGTCGCCTTGGCTCACCAGGCCGTCGAGAGATCGGTCACGGCTACCTTGCAGAGCGTGCACTGATACCTGTACTACCAACCGAAGAAGAATTTCCCTATGCCATTCGCTCCGTTACCGAAATTATGAGCCAGAACGGTTCAACATCTATGGCTGCAACATGTAGTTCATGCCTCGCACTCATGGATGCTGGTGTGCCATTAAAGCGTCCGGTCAGCGGTATTGCAATGGGTTTGATGATGGATGGTGAGACACCATATGTTCTGTCTGATATTGCTGATGCTGAAGATTTTGCTGGTGATATGGACTTCAAGGTGACTGGTACCGAGAAGGGAATTACCGCTATGCAAATGGATATGAAAGTTCATGGTTTGCCAGTGAGTATTTTGCGTCAAGCAATTGAAGGTGCCAAACCAGGTCGTGAGCACATTCTCAAACACATGCTGACCACACTTGCGGCGCCAAAACCAGCACTCAGTCCGTATGCGCCACGTATTGAAAAGATCAAGATCAATCCAGACAAGATTGGTGCGGTCATCGGCAAGGGCGGCGAGGTAATTAATAAGATTACCAAAGAAACTGGTGCTGAAATCGACATCAAGGATGACGGCCTCATTACTGTTGCTGCTGCAGATACGGCAAGTATCGAAAAGGCGCTCGAATGGATTCGCGGCCTTACCGAAGAGCCAGAAGTTGGCAAGATCTATGAAGGTAGGGTTGTCACAATCAAGGAATTCGGTGCATTTGTAAATATTATGCCTGGTACTGACGGTATGGTTCATATCAGCCAATTAAGCAAAGAACGTGTCGAAAAAGTTGAAGACGTTCTTCACGAAGGACAAATAGTGAAAGTGAAGCTGACTGGTATCGACGAGCGTGGACGTTTGAGTCTGAGCATCAAAGACGTCGAAGCTTAGACCACTTGCTTGCTATAATAGTTGTATGGGATTTTTAAATGAACTCGGCAAAGCCTTTATGGGCAAGCCGCTCGGACCGTCGGCTTCTGCCGAACCATCAGTTCCTCAAGACTCGCAGCAAGACAGCGGTGTACTGGATGCAAATGGCCGCAAAATCATTCCTGATATCGAGGTAAAAAACCTCCGATCGTATCGTCAGGGAGAGGAAAAACTACGTGTTACAGCGTGGATTGTGAATAAGTCTAGTCAAGAAATAAGAATCGACACAACCTATCTCCTCAAGCAAAAGCGTCAGCCAAACCAAATACTTGGTTCTGGGCAGTCACATGAATTAGTGCTTTATGATGGTCAGATTCCAGATAATGATAATGAGCATCAAGCGCAGATTACGTACCGTTTGCAAGCAAACGGTGATGTGTTTATGGAAAATTACCGAATTAAATACGATCTGGAATCCGATGGTAAACAAATTGTCGGTGATCTTATAGACGACGGACCGGTGCGGGATATTTAGTACGATATGACCAAACAGGCTGAACTTGAAAAGCTAAAGCAAGCAATCTTGGATAATAACATTTGTCCGGATTTAGCGGCACAGGCAACTAATCTCGTCATGGGTGACGGTAATATAGATGCCGACATTGTGTTTATTGGTGAAGCACCGGGTAAAAACGAAGACGAGCAAGGACTGCCATTTGTCGGTGCGGCCGGTAAATTCCTCAATGAAATGCTAGCGGGTGCGGGCATGGATCGTAGCGATGTGTACATCACGAATATTGTGAAATACCGCCCGCCGAACAATCGTGATCCATTACCTGAGGAAAAGAAAGCTTTTTGGCCGTACTTGGTCAAACAACTACAGATTATTGAACCAAAAGTTGTCATCACGCTCGGCCGTCATAGCATGGAGTATTTTTTGCCAGGTATGTTCATCAGTCAGATACATGGTCAGCCAAAACGGGTGCAATTTGGTGACAAAAAACTTGTCATTGTGCCACTTTATCATCCTGCCGCCGCACTCTATAACGGGAGTATGCGACAGACACTCATCGACGACTTTTTACTGGTTCCGGAAATTATCAAAAAGCTCTAGTACTTGCAAAATTGGCATAAGTTTGTTACAATAGACCTACTGCTTTGAGAGGGAACTACATAAGCGACCGAATCCCTCATCTCGAATTAAATGAGAAATATGAAATTATTAAACAACAAGGAGCAAAAACTATATGGGTCAACGACGACTCACTAATGCTCGCCCTGATGATCAGAGCAAGCGTCCCCAGGGGCAACAACGCCCAAAATCAAACAATACCGTACTAAACAACACAAATACCCGCAAGGGTGAAGTGTTCCGCGCACAGCGCCGTACGAGCGAAAATGTTAATCTTCGCGCATCACAGCACGTCATAAACGTGCCGGTGAATAAATCAATTTATAACGGCTATCAGGGTCGACAATTTAGTCTCGCTGATGCCAAGAAACAGCCGCCAACAAGAGGCCCTGTACTCAAGATTATGCCGATTGGTGGCCTGGGTGAAATGGGTATCGGCAAGAACATGATGGCTATTGAATATGACGATGAAATTATCGTTATAGACAGCGGTTTCCTGTTCCCGGGCTCTGACTACCCAGGCATCAACTACATCACACCTGATATTTCCTACCTAGAGGAAAACAAGCATAAAATCCGCGGTCATATCTTTACTCACGGACACCTTGATCATATTGGTGCATATCGCCATGTTGCTGATAAAATTCCAGCACCTGTATACGGAAGTAAATTTACCCTTGGTATGCTGCAACGTACTATGGAAGAGGCAACGAGCGGATTCACTCCTCAATATAACGAAATGGATCCTGATACGCACGAACGCGTGCAGTTAGGCGATAACTTTAGCGTTGAGTTAGTCCGCGTGAACCACTCAATTCCTGATGCCACGGCAGCTGTCATACGAACACCACTCGGTGTACTTGTCGATACAGGTGACTGGCGTTTTGAAGATGATCCGGTCGATGGCAAGAAATTTGACCTCGAACGCCTGACTGAAATCGCAACCAAAGAAGGCATTTTGCTGCTCATGAACGAAAGTACCAACTGTGAATCAGAGGGTACGCACACACATGGTGAGTTCGATATTCAACGATCAATGGGTGAAGTCATGAATAAATACCCGAATAATCGTTTGATTATGAGCTGTTTTAGCTCACAGATTCACCGTATGCAGGTTATTCTCGAAGAAGCCAAGAAGCACGATCGTAAAGTTGCCTTTGCAGGTTATAGTATGATCCAAAACCTCGAAGTTGCCTTGCGCGCAGGCGTAATCAAAGTACCAAAAGATGTCGTGGTGAAAATGGAAGACATCGTAAAATTACCAGATGGTAAGGTAACGATTGTTTGTACCGGTAGCCAGGGTGAGTTTAACGCAGTACTCAATCGCATGGCATCGGGTTCACATAAGTTTATAAAGATTAAGAACAGCGATGTTGTTGTCTTTAGCTCGAATCCAATTCCGGGTAACGAAAAATACGTAACTCGTACAGTCGATGGTCTGATGCGTGAGGGTAGCGATGTTATTCAGAACGGTAAAACGCACCTTACAGGTGTCGGTCCACTCCACTTGAGTGGTCACGGCTACTACGATGATCATATCAAGCTCATTAGCGCGCTCAACCCAAAGTATTATTTGCCAATTCACGGCGAGTTTCATATGCTTGTGCACAACGCTGAGCTTGCCGAAAAAGAATGCGCGATTCCACGCGATAACATCTTTGTTTGCGACAGCGGCGACGTGGTTGAAATCACGCCAACCGGCGCCAAGAAGAGTGGTCGTATCCCTGTTGGTGGCATTATGTACGATGATAGCGGTGCGATTGTTAGCGAAGTTGTTCTCAAAGACCGTATACATATGGCGAGCGAAGGTATGTTTGTCGTAGTACTGACTATTCAGCGTGGTAGCGGTCGCCTAATGACCAGCCCGGATATCATTAGCCGTGGCTTCATCTACCTCCGCGACAGCGAAGAGCTGATGGGTACGATTCGTCAGTATCTCAAGCAAAAAGTTGCCCGTAGCTTTGCTGGTAAAAGAGTCGATATGGATGTGATCAAGAAAGAATTAAAGGATGAAATCACACACATTCTGTACGATCAGACACGCCGCACACCAATTGTGATTCCAGTTATCAATGAAATCGGTGGTTCGGGCTCAACTCGTGATAATCGTGATAACAATCAGCGATCTGAACGTCCAGGTGGTGCAAGAATGAACCAAAATTCAAATAGACCACCTCGTAAGTTCCCACCACCACAGGTGCCTGATACTGAAGCAACCGACCCGTCACTTCGTGCAAAGAGCGAAACGCAGGCATATTAAAGGAGGAAGGGCTCGGCCTTCCGGCCTGCTATCGAACTAAATTCACTAGCAGGCCTCCATCCCCTAAAGAACCAGGCAATGCCTGGTTTTCTATGTCTTTTTACAGTGGCTAACTTGCAAAATGTGGTAAATTTTGCTATAATTAACCTCGTTAATTGAACTATAATAAAAACAGTTATGGCAAAAAAGCGCAAAACAAAAAAGAAAGCGGCACCGTCCGCGCCACAGCATAAGCTTCCGGCGGGCTTTTGGCAGCAGGTTACTGCGCTTAGTTTGATAGCTGTTTCGATCCTCCTGATCGTTGCATGGTTTGGAGTGGGGGGTCCCGTACTGGAATGGGTGCAAAAAACAGCCTTGTCTTTTATAGGCTACGCCATTTATCTTGTACCGCTTCTTTTTGTATACGTTGGTGTTGAGATTTTCCGCGCTGAGGAGAATAAACTGCCACTTGTCATGAAATTTGCGTCCGTGCTGTTTCTTGTATGGTGGGCGGGTCTTTTCGGACTCGGTGGTAACGGTGGTTGGGTCGGTGAAAATATCAATGTTGCGGCACTTTCACTCGTTGACAAGCCCATAGCCGGCTTTATATATGTGTTGCTCATACTTATCACCATGTTATTTATCTTCAGAGCATCACCAATTGTCATTATTAAGCGCATATGGGCACTGTTGCAGACAGAGAAGTTTGATCCTGACAATGTGAAGGTCATGCGTGAAGCGGCTGAAACGAATAAAAAGCCGGCTACAGAATTCAAACTTAATGCCGGTGTACCAACACTTGATGGTGATGATGAAAAGTCCGGTCGCCTTTCGACGCTCCGCGGCAGTATCAAGCAAGACAAAGCTGCTGAAGAGCAGGCTGCTCTAGTATCGGTCGCCGATCCTAACTGGAAACAACCAAGTCTTGATTTGCTTGAAAAGAAGCAAGCGCCTGCAGATGCCGGTGATGTGCAGCAAAATGCACAAATTATCAAAGATACACTGAGTGAATTTAGCATCGATGTAGAGATGGAAGGCGCAAATATTGGTCCGAAAGTGACACAGTATACACTGCGTCCACCAAGCGGCGTCAAATTGACACGTATCACGGCACTCGAGACAAATATTGCACTCAATCTTGCTGCGCAGTCGCTGCGTATTGAAGCACCGATTCCTGGTCAGAAAGCTGTGGGTATAGAAGTACCAAACCGCAAGGCTGCCGATGTGCGTTTGTACGGTATTTTGACGGCCAAACAATGGGAAGGTAATCATGAGCCGCTTGCATTTGCTATTGGACGCGATATATCTGGTGAAGCTGTCGTGGGTGAGCTCAACCAAATGCCCCACCTTTTGATCGCCGGTCAGACCGGTAGTGGTAAATCTGTTATGATTAACACGCTTTTGACGAGCTTGCTTTATCGCAATAGTCCAAGTGAAATGAAGCTTATTCTCGTCGATCCAAAGCAAGTCGAGATGGCGCCATACGAAGACGTACCACATCTACTGACGCCGGTTATTACCGAGCCCGAGAAGACGATTAGCGCGCTCAAATGGGCGGTCAATGAAATGGAGCGCCGCTACAAGTTGCTTGCGGCCGAAAAGATGCGAGATATTCGCAGTTACAACCAAAAAATGCGATCGGGTAAGGGCAAAATTGAGGTAACGGATGATGAAGGCAACGTGCAACAGCACGAAGAGGGCGCGATGCCATATATCGTTATCGTGATTGATGAGTTGGCCGACCTGATGATGGTAGCCGCACGTGATGTTGAGGCACTTGTCGTTCGGTTAGCACAAAAAGCCCGTGCTGTTGGTATTCATTTAGTGCTTGCAACCCAGCGTCCCTCAGTTGATGTTATTACTGGTTTGATCAAAGCTAACGTTCCGGCACGTATCGCCTTTACCGTTGCAAGCCAGGTTGACAGCCGAACCATTCTGGATCAGATTGGTGCAGAAAAGCTGCTTGGAAAGGGTGACATGCTGATTCTGACACCAAGTATGAGCAAACCAAAACGTATTCAGGGTGCATGGGTTACCGATGAAGAGGTTATGAAGATTACTGATCATATGCGCCTACAGTCAGCGCCGCAATATAATGAGGAAATCATTAGTCAACCAGTTCAGTTGAACGGCCGTGGAGGCGTAGTGATGGACTTTAGTACTGATACCAGTGGTGATCCAACATACAAAGAAGCGCTGCGCATCGTTGTTGACAGTGGCAAAGCAAGCGCCAGCGTACTGCAACGTCGCCTGGGCATTGGCTACGCCAAAGCTGCACGTTATATCGATACCATGGAAGAGCAGGGAATTATTGGCCCACCGACGGGCAATAGCAAGCCGCGCAGCGTACTCGTTCGTAGTATGGACGAGCTTGGCGCTAGTGAAGACGACGATCTAGGTTAATAAGGTAAACCACCATATAGCAGTTTTTGCAATTTCACACTAGTAATTTACAGGGGTGTGGGGTATAATAAAAGGGTTATCAACTCAGCTCATACCAGCTATGAGCATCCATAATGGATTTAATATGGATTCCAAGGGAGGAAATCTGTGAAAGAATACGAACTAACTGTTCTGATCCATCCTGATCTCGAGGCAGATCTGGAAAAGCCGCTGACAAAAGTCCGCGACATCGTAAAAAGCGCCGGTGGTGAAATCGTCCGCGAAGACAACTGGGGCAAAAAGAAACTTATGTACAAAATCAACAGGGAAGATTTTGCTGTATACGTCTACATGGACGTGAAACTACCAGCAGATGCTCCACTGAAGATTAGCAACACACTGAACATTACTGACGAAGTTTTGCGTTACCTACTCGTAAAGGTAGACGAAAAAGGTCGCGCACTACTCGCTGAAGACAAGAAACGCGCGAAAGACAGCGACGAAGACGACAAAGAAGAAAAGGGAGAATAGCATATGGCACGGGGTATAAACCAAGTAATTTTGATGGGCCGCCTTACGCGTGATCCAGAAACACGGACGACACCGAGCGGCAAGACAGTCACAAGCTTTAGCTTGGCTGTTGATCGCCAGGGTCAGGACGACCAAGCAGACTTCTTTGATGTAACAGCTTGGGAAAAAACTGGTGAACTCGTTCAGCAATACCTGAGCAAAGGCCGCCGCGTACTTGTACAGGGTCGTTTGCGCCAAGATAGCTGGGATGACAAAGATACCGGCAAAAAGCGCAGCAAAGTAGAGGTTGTTGCAAGTGATGTGACATTTCTCGATGGTCCAAGCGGTGACAACGCTAGTACGAATGCACCTGCTTCACCATCAGCCGCAAAGAATAAGAAATCAGAAGATGTCGTTATCGAAGATATCGATGACAAACCAATTGACTTAAGTGAAATTCCTTTTTAGGACTACAGGAGAATAATTTATGGCTTTAAAGCGATTTAAAAAAGATGCACCAGCATACTTTGATTACAAAGATCCAAAGACACTGATGCGTTATATCAACATGTACGGACAGATCGAACCAATCAGCAAAACAAATCTGCCTGCGAAGCAGCAACGTCAATTAGCAGTTGCTATCAAGCGCGCACGTCACTTGGCACTGCTTCCTTTCGTAACGAACAATTAGGAGGACGACCTATGTATCAACCAACTGACCTCAAAAAAGGTACTGTTTGCCAGATAGACGGAAAACCATACCGTGTTGTTGAATATGGCCAAAAGGTTATGGGTCGCGGCGGTAGTATCGTCAACGTAAAGCTCAAGAACCTAATTGATGGAAGTGTCATCCCTAAGACTTTCAAAGGTCAGGACAAGATCGAACGAGCAGAAGTAAGTAACAAAACTGTGCAGTATTTGTACTCTGACGGTGCTGATTTTCATTTCATGGATCCGGAAACATTTGAGCAATTCCAGCTGGGTGCGGATATTGTTGACACAGCTGCCCAATACCTGAAAGAGGGTGATGAGCTTAGTCTGCAATTCTTCGGTGATCGTGTAATCAATGTTGAATTACCAAAGAATCTTTTCCTGGAAGTGACGTATGCAGAAGATGTCGTTAAGGGTGATACGACAAGCAGCGTACTGAAGGACGCAACACTTGAAACTGGCCTGGTAATTAAAGTCCCTGCCTTTATCAAGGTTGGCGATATCGTATCAGTTGATACCACGACGAACGAATACCGCGAACGGAAGAAGTAATGCTACCCGAACGAGTAAAGTCTCTGGTGATGGTGGATCTTGCCGAGCCTGCTATCGGGCTTGGTAATGATGTGGCTAAGCTGCCGCTGCATATTACGATTGTGCCGCCATTTGTGCATGATCGTATAGCCACGAGTCATATCTCTCGGTTGATGGGTAATGCAGCTCAGGATATTGATGCATTTACTATCACTGCTCAAGAAGAAGTGATGCCAGGTATGAATAAGGAAGACGGCGTATTTGCCCGTAAGGTGGGTGCACGATCGCTGTACGTTGTACACAACCTTCTTATGCCGATTGTACAGGATTTTCCCGGTACAGAGATCGATACGCAGTTTACGCATGATCGCTTTACGCCACACTCGACATATATAGACGGTCAAGGACTGCAAAAGGGCGATTCGCGTTTTGTCGATACGCTGTATCTTTTCCAAAAAACCGCGTTGACTGGTGATGATCCAAGCTGGTATGCGGCAGCCGCATACAAATTAGGGAAATCATGACAAAGCAGCGACTCGATATTTTATTGACTGCACGCGGCCAGGCGACAAGCAGGTCACAGGCAGAGAGCTGGATACGACTCGGCAAGGTGACAGTCAACGGTAAAACGGTGACAAAGCCTGGTGAATTTGTGCCTGAAGCGGCGGATATTCGCTTAACTGCCGATGAGCAGTATGTTAGTCGTGCAGGCTTGAAACTTGCAAGTGTCGCAAAGCTCCTTGGCATCGATTTTAAGGACAAAGTAGTGCTTGATGTCGGTAGTAGTACTGGTGGATTTACTGACTATGCCCTCCAGCATGGGGCGCAGAAAGTTATTGCTGTTGATGTGGGGACAGACCAGCTACATCCGAGCTTACATGGCCACACACAAATAGAACTCCATGAAAAAACTGATATTCGTGACTTTTCTACTGATCAGATGATCGATATTGTTGTCATTGATGTTAGCTTTATTAGTCTCCGAGACATATTGCCCTCAGTTGTACGGATTGCCTCGAAAGCTCAAGTCGTTGCGATGGTGAAACCGCAGTTTGAAGCTGGTCGGGAACAGGTGAACAAAGGAATTATCAAAAATGATTCGGTTCGTCGGCAAATTCTTCGTGATTTTGAGCTATGGGTGAAGTCGTCATTTGTCATTTTGGACAAGCGCGATAGCGAAGTTGCCGGTAGTAAGGGCAATCGCGAACGATTTTATCTGTTAAAAATTTCATAGTTTTACGTCACCCCTCCCGCATACAATGGTTGTAGCTTCCAAGGTGGAGGCTGGTAATTGCGGCATCCGGCCGCTTGTACCTTCACATCGATGAGAGGATCGAGGTGAATTGAAGTGAAAAAATCGCTTCGCTGTTTCATGACAGCAATCGCGACTGTCGGGGTCATGATGTCGATGTCGACGGGATTAGCTTGGGCTGATCCTACCGATACGACAATTCCTACTCCGGCACCTGTGCCTCCGCCGGCCGTCCATGTTGACGCGCCTCCGGTTGTCCAGACTCCTGTGCCAGAACCGGTGCAACTTCCTCCAGTTCAGCCCCCCGTGCAAGCACCTGTTGTTCAGGCGCCCTCCCAGGCTCCTCCAGCAACGGTTGTTCCGCAACCATCCACTCCGCAGCCAGTGCCAGTCGTAACAGGGCCAGTGCAACAAGCTCCGGCTATGACACCTGAGCCGCATACATCGATGCCACCGGTATCTACCAAGGTTCCACCGGTGCAATCGAGTGCGACGCCGACACCAGAAGTCACGGTGCCAGTGCCAAGTACAACGGTTCCCACTCTGACTCCTAATCAGAAACCGGAGGAATCGTTGCCGTCGCTGTCGTCCGTTGCTCCAAGTGAGCCGAAGGCATCAACAGTGCCACCAGCTCAGCCCACTGAACCGAATCAGGTAACGTCCGAACTACCAAGTTCAACTCCTGTACATGTTCCAACGGTAAGTAGTGAAACTCCGAAGCCATCGGAGTCGAACGGTGTGTTGCCAGAACCAACGACATCGACCAATCCACCTTCAGCTACCAAAGTTGCTGAACCGGTCAAGGTTGATCAGCCGTCGGTTATCAAGCCGCAAGATGGTGCAACCGTTGCAGACACTGCTCTTGTAAAGGAGCAGCCTGTTGAGCCAAAGGAAGCATCATCGCAGACGCTTGAAGAAGCGACTGCAGCGCTGCAGACCCTTGGATCGGGCAATGGTGACAATAGGGATAACGATCGTAACAGAGACCGCGATCATAATCAGCCGCCGCCTCCGCGTGATCCTGATCCCCATGGTTGGCAGTGTAATGACCATCGTGGACCAAGCTGGTGTCAGTGGAATGACTGGGACTATGATAACCATGGTCGTCCGGTGTTTAATAACGGCTACAATTTTGACCTTCGGGTCGTGTATGTCGATTACAACACTGGTCAACGTGTTGAGGTTATTGTGCGGGCGCGTTCATCGCAACCGATTAATACGCCTCATTCGGGTGACTATAGTTTCTTGGTCTTCGGCGTCAGTGCTCCCAACTTCGCTATGAATGTTGGTATGGGTACATTCCGAAGTGGCAATCCGTGTAATAACTATTGCACGCCTCCGCCACGGCCATCGCTTAACTTTGATCTTCGGATCAATATTTGGACTGGTCAGACGATGCATCCGACATACGTACCGGTATACGACTGCGGTTGTGGTCCTTATCGGCGTGTTGGTAATCGCGACTACTACCGGTATTACTTCGGTGGAACGCGTGAAGTCATCGGATATTGGGAGGGCTCACCGAATCAGCAAGGATCGAATTTCATCCCTGTTGAGCAACGGGAAACCCCGGCGGCGCCTGCATACACTCCGGTAACACCGGCAAATCTGGGTAACCTGGTTGGTGTAGAACGGCCCGGCGGCGATCCAAGCGAGAACCTTTCGCTGTCTCCTACTGTGACGAGTGACTCATCGCAGTATGGTGTATGGGCTGCACTTGCAGCAGCAGTGATTGTTGTCGGAGGGGTGATTGTCGGTGTTATCTACTACCGACGTCGCGCCTAAAACAAAGGTATGGCCCGTTCTCCTCGGTATTGCCATTGTGACGATCATAACTGCAGTTATTGCTGCAACGGTGATCGTACGCTATGGCGGATCGCAGGTGCATACGGCCAAACCCTTACAACCGATCACGCAAACTGTATCAGGGACGGTTCCGCCGACGCATACTACGTCGGCGGAACCTCCGCCCTCACTGTCGCATGACTTTGTTGCGCAGGCTTTGCCAATGCAACTCACCGTGATGCAAGGCGATACAGTAGTGATGAGCACTGATTCGGTGAAACGTGCAGTCCGCAAATATCAGACAGACGGAAACTTCATTATTGGAATTCCGCCAGGTGATCCTGTGATTGCATTTGATGATCCGAAAGTACCATGGTCAGGACTACCTGGCAGTAATGCTGGGCAGGTGATACTGATGGGTCACGCTAATCGTGATCCACCGATGGTATTTAACGCACTGTCTGAAATAGATCCATCAGTGGATAAGAGCAACTTTAAGCTGGTGGAGACACTACCTGGTGGTGTGCTGACCAGCGATTTTGTTGCAACGCATCCAATTCCGAAGAGTGATTTGTTTGACTGGATGAAGACGGCACAGTTTTCATCTGGAACAACCCTGCTTGTCATGTGTTCACTGGATATGCAGACGGGGCAGCCACTCAATACGAACGATGCCGTTGCCTGGGAATTCACGCTCATCTCATCGCAAGCTACGTAAATGTAGCAACTCGCCACTCTATCCGGCGCTTACCCAAAAATAGGATAGAAAATGCCCCGGCCGTTATAGTCGGGGCATTTCACTTTTGGCGAAATTATTTATACATTAAAGCGGAATTCAACCACATCGTTTGGCTGCATAATATATGTCTTGCCTTCAGTTCGAACTTTACCAGCAGCCTTTGCGGCCGACTCGCTACCACTTGCAATCAAATCGTTATAGTCGACAATTTGTGCGGCGATAAATCCACGCTCGAAATCAGTGTGAATCACACCGGCCGCTTGCGGTGCAGTATCGCCCTGGTGAATTGTCCAGGCGCGGACTTCTTTGACACCAGCAGTCAGGTAGCTTTGCAGTCCGAGTGTATCGTACGCACTGTGAATAAGTTGTTGCAAACCAGTCTCGGCTACGCCATAACTCTCCAGTAGTTCCGTTGCTTCAACAGTGCTTAAATCTTTGATTTCTTCCTCTAATTTGGCGCAGACAAATAAGCTTTTGGCCGGAGCAACAATATTTGCGAGTTCGGTCTTTTTACTATCATCAGTCAGTGTATTTTCGTCGACATTAAATGCGTAAATAACCGGCTTTGCAGTAAGGAGATGAAGGTCATGAATTTTTTCTTCATCCAAAGAGGGAAGTGATGATAATGGAGTGCCTTCTTGCAGATGTCGTTGCAGACTCTCAAGGTAGGTTGCGACTTCACGCTTGGCAGGTAACGCTTTTGCTTCCTTTTGCACTTTTGGCAGGTGCTTCTCGATAGTTTGCAGATCGGCCAGAATCAGTTCGGTATTAATAATATCTATATCGTCCTTAGGGTCGATACGGTCTGCAACATGGATAACGTCACCCTCAAATGCACGGACAACATGCACAATCGCATCAGTCTGGCGGATGTTTGCAAGGAATGCATTACCTAAGCCTTCACCTTTGCTTGCACCGGCAACAAGTCCGGCGATATCAACGAACGTTACTGTTGCGGGAACAATCTTTTCCGCACTATACATCTGCTGCAAGACATCTAATCGCTCGTCAGGTACGGGAACAATGCCTGTGTTTGGCTCGATCGTTGCGAAGGGGTAGTTAGCTGCCAAAATATCTGCTCTGGTCAAAGCATTAAATAATGTTGATTTGCCAACATTCGGTAGGCCGACGATTCCGATTTGAAGTGAGCTCATATGATTCTCATTTTAACAGAGGTAGAGCATAATATCCACCATAGAAGTATAAAAGCACACTCTATAAGGATAGACATATCGCCTGGCGATGGATTACCTCAAAGAGACCGTTGATTTATTGACTATTAAGGAATAGAATACGAGGTAATTAAAGCGTAGGAGTAACTATGGAACGAACCCCAAAAAATAATGAACTAACAGGGAGCTCTGAACGCGAGAGCAACTTTAACCGCAAGGTACAAAACTGGTCGAAAGCCTCGGCAAAGAAACTGCGAATGCCCTTTCCTAACGAAAGTATTGAATCCATTGACTGGGATGTAGAGGAATATCAAGTCACGCCAAACGATCCTCGCTGGATTGCGCCAGCAAATTTTGACATTGGTGCCCACTCTTGGTATCAGGCACTGCCTGAAGATAAGCAGATTGACATTGGTAAGTATCGTATTGCACAGATTGCCCGGGTAGGCGGTGAATTCGAGGCGGGGCTTATTATGGGTATGGCCAAGCTTAACATGAGCCTGCCAAGTAGCGATCCTATGAAACGCTATATGCTTGTTGAAGCAGAGGAAGAGCATCGCCATATGGAGATGTTCGACAAAATGATTACACAGATAGGCGTTGAGCCAGCCGGAGCACCTGAGTGGTTCCACATGACCTCATATTTTGCCGCCCCTGTTGCACGTTATATGTCGGTCGGGTTTATGGCACTTGTGCTGATGGGCGAGGAGCCGATAGATCATATGCAGAAAAAACTTGTTGCTATGGCTGATTCCGGACGGGAAATACACCCTATGGTAGAACGAGTTATGCGGATTCACATTGCCGAAGAAGCTCGTCATATAGGATTTGCAGATGGCTATGTAGAGCAAGGTTTTGAAAAACTAAGCCTAGCTAATCAAGCACTCTTTGCCGTTGCGGCACCAATACTCCAAAAACGTGCAATCAATACTATCCTGAAACCAAGCGGAAAAGCCCTACAAGACATGGGTGTACCAAAACAGGTTGCAAAAGAAGTCTGGTGGAATTCCGAAAATGGCCAGCAAACACTATACGATGTGTCGACAAGCATGTATAAACGTGCGAAAAAACTCGGTATAGCAGAGCACCGTCTCGCACGTGCGGCATGGCGAAATCTTGGCCACGGCGAATAAATACCGACCGTGCGCTAAGCTTCTATCAATCGACCGCTCTTTGAGAGCTCAGGGTCGGTACATGCTGCCAAGTTAAAGCAGCAAGGACGACGGTGTTTGCCATTTAGTTTCGAGATTGATTTTTCAATCCGTATGGCTCGAGTATCCATATTGCCGGTTGAATTGACCCAGCGGATCCACTCCCAGCGTGCCATGGCGGTAATATCTTGCCATTTATCTTTGACTTTTTGAGGAGCGCTGCCAAGAGCCTTTGCAAAATCTTTTGGTAGTATAGGTTCCGGCCAATCTTTTGTGGGTGTGATTTCCAAAGTGGCTGTATCACCAGATGTAACACCGGCGGCTTTTTGTGTGTCTTTATCTACTTTCACAAAATGACCCCAATAGCCATCTGGTTCCAGGACTGTTCGGAATTCATGACCATCAATAGTGCCCGTGACTGCTACTTGTCCGCGTGATGGCAGTTTAGCACTTTCATCTTCAGGCAAGCGTAGGATGGTTTGGTCTTTGAGCACATAGAGTGGAGCTGTAAATCTGATTGTCTGTGGAGGAGATACCATATGTTTATTTTAACAAATCAAGTAATTTTGTGGCGCGTTTGACGACTGCTTTAGAGTGGTGATCTTGCTGAATTTGAAGCAGTGAAACAACGTCTGATACGGGGAGATGCCCATCCTGGGCAAACTGCGTAAGTGTTGTCATAGTATTGGCTGCAACAATCCAGTCCACGCTCACGTCGGCAAGGTTATGCTTCATCAGTTTTGTCGCACGAGTACGCTGAGTGGTTGTAAGCTCTATCTCATTGAATATTTCCGCGAGGTGCCATTGAATCGATGGTTGGTTGTTGCTGGCAACATCGCTAAGCAAACGGTCGAGGTAGGGGAGAAGCCATTGTGGGTGTATGCGGCAAACTTTTTCGAGTGCATCAATAGCGCGCATGCGCAGCCACGCGTCGTCTTCAAATAAGCATTGGTATAACTCTTCGAGTCGCGATTGGTCGCTGAGTACAATTTGCACAACTTCCTCAGCGCGGCCTAGTGTATTCTTCTTGCCGCCCACGGCGAGCATAGTAGCGAAGTCTTCAGTCATAGTAGTATTTTACGCTAGATTTGCTTCCAATGAAAAACCCCAGTATCGAAACAGGTGAACTGTTTCGATACTGGGGTTGGTTGGGTCTGATTTGTGATAACTCACAGATACTGACCCGTGCCAGATCCTTCAGGGGGTTTGATAGTGTGTTGACTACCAGTTTGCTTCTGGCCAGCAATGAGCGTACGAATATACACGATACGCTCACCCTTCTTGCCGGAAATACGAGCCCAGTCATCTGGATTCGTGGTATTCGGCAGATCCTCGTTCTCGGCGAATTCATCGACAATCGCATCCATGAGGTGTTGGATGCGAAGCCCTTCCTTTCCGCCGTTGATTACCTGCTTAATGGCGTGCTTCTTGGCGCGACTGACGATATTTTCTGTCATTGCACCAGAATTAAAGTCCTTGAAGTACAGAACTTCTTTGTCGCCATTTGCATAGGTGACTTCGAGGAAGCGGTTCTCATCGATCTTGGCGTACATGCGCTCGACCGTTTTGCTGATCATGGCCTTGACGCATATCTGTCGATCATTACCAAACTCTGCAAGATCATCAGAATGCAGCGGCAAGTTAGCGGTGAGATACTTCGAGAAGATATCTGCTGCCGCTTCGGCATCCGGCCGTTCTACCTTGATTTTGACATCAAGGCGTCCGGGACGAAGTACCGCCGGGTCGATCATGTCTTCACGGTTGGAAGCGCCAATAACAATGACGTTTTCCAACCCTTCGACACCGTCAATCTCGGTGAGCAGCTGCGGAACGATCGTACTTTCGACATCAGATGAAACACCTGAACCGCGGGTGCGGAACATGGACTCCATCTCGTCGAAAAATATGATCACCGGCATGCCTTCCGATGCTTTCTCTCGTGCTCGTGCAAAAACCTGGCGGATTTGCCGCTCGGTTTCACCAACGAACTTGTTGAGAAGCTCCGGCCCCTTGATATTCAAGAAGTATGCCTTGCCAGTACCGTTTCCGGTTCGTTCCTGAACCTTCTTGGCGAGCGAGTTAGCGACTGCTTTCGCAATCAGCGTCTTGCCACATCCCGGAGGGCCATACAATAGTATGCCCTTGGGTGCCCGTAGCTCATACTCCTTGTAGAGATCTGCGTACAAAAACGGTAGCTCAACTGCATCACGGATCTGCTCGATCTGCTTTGCAAGTCCGCCGACATCGTCGTAGCTGATATCTGGAACTTCTTCCAGAACCAGATCCTCCGTATCGGCCTTTGCAACTCGTTCGTAGGCAAACGCCTCTTTGGTATCGATGAGCAATGAGTCACCTGGTTTCAAGACCTCAGGATCAAGCGCTTCAGCTAGCCAGACAATGAGCATCTCATCGGTATTACCGACAACCTGCGCACGATCTGGTGGCTTATCACTACCATCTTCTGACTCAATGAGGCTTCTCAGTGTGTAGACAGTACCGGTGCGTTTCAACCCTCCGGCCTCAACAACGGTTAATGCCTCATTGAGACGGACTGTCTGACCCCTCGAAAGTTGACTGACGTCGACAGTAGGGGAGCACACTACTCGCATAATGCGACCCGATGTGACAACGTCTACTTCACCATTGTCGTATACCTTCAGGAATACACCGTAGCCGCTGGGCGGCTGAGCGAGTCGGTCAACCTCTTCGCGGAGGCTCAGCAATTGTTGCCGTGCATCCTTGAGTGTGTCGAGCAACTTGGCGTTTTTAGCCGACAGGTTGTCACGATCGGTAGAAGTTGCCTCAAGTTTTTGCTTGAGTTCTTCTACTGTTTCCTCGAGTTGCTGCAGTTGAAGTAACTTCGCTTGCAACTCCTCAGACTCTGCGGTAGAGCCGGTATTGTCACGGTCCTCCTCGGGCCGATCATGTTCGCTCATGAGAGCTCCTAATTTTGAAGGGACTGTTTACTCCTACACTCCACCTCCGATGTAGAATTGGATATAATCCTATCATAAAACGGTGATTTTTACAATTTTTCTTACGCAGGAAAGTATCTAGAGCAGGCTAATGACCCATGCACCAACAAGTGTACATGCCAGTGAGCCGCTGATTGAGATAGCGATTTTCTTTACGATCCATTTGCCTTCGGTTCCGCCGAAAATGACCGACGATACTTCGGTCGGTACAATAAAACCAAGCCAGAGCCAGAATGCAATTTTGTAGAATTCAACACTTGGCAAGCTGGTGATGAAGTGTGCCAAAACAAATGCTGATATAAGCGTTACGACGATCTGCGCACCGTAGTAGGGCGCCATTTTAGACTGCATTTCAGTCTGTTCTTTTTTGCTCAGTTTGTTGAAGCCATGGATTTCACCCCATGCTTTACCAAATAGTGCCATGTACCAAAAGCCGCCAACCGCAAACATTGCGACGGCTGCTGCAAGTACTGCTACCAGATTGATTTCCATAATTTAGGATCCTTTCATCTTATTGATAGTTGTATTATACGCCTTGTTGTCTCAAGTAAATAAAACATAAGAGGAATTCTTATAATTCGACTATCTAACTCGTTTGACATATAGTGATAGCAGTCCTACAAAAGACCGAACATTAAGGAGAGAAATGGGTGGTGAAGAGCCCGTACGCCGTCGGCGTGTGGAGCCGGATCGTCCGATGCCGGATTATGAGCCGCAGCCTGCGGTACGACCAGCAAGAGTACCGCAGCCTGTCGAGCCCGAAAAGTCACCGGTATGACCGGCAATCAGATTCCCGTGGTAAAAGAAATAACACGGGATTGGGTGATCGGCTGGAAAGCAGCGATGCCTTATGCGCGTCAGTCTGGTGAGTTGGTGTTCATGCCGCTGATATGTCGAGATGTGCCATATGGCGTGAACGATACAGCGATATGTCGCCGTAGTAGCCATGGCAATCCACCGCATAACAGTTGTCGCTGCGGATTCAACGCATGGGCTGATGCCGTGCAAGCGGTGAGTTATGCACAACCAAGCGAACCAGCCACTACGTATCAGGGTCCTCACAAGTTGCCGGTATCGGCAGTTAATGAGACAATGGCCATTCTGAGGGTTGGACTGCATGGTGATGTCATAGAAACCCGCTTGCCGTCCTGGGGGTATCGCGCTGAGTATCAGCGAGTTGCCGATATGTTCATCAGTGACACATGTGCACTGTGCATAAGAGATGCAACGTCACTAGGTGTGATGAACGCTGCATATCCATTGCCCCAGAGTTTACGCCAGACGCTTGAGCCGGCGTTTGCATTGTGGCCGCTCTGTGGCAGTCATGTCAGCTTGGCACTGCATACCGTCAAACCAACCGATCTGACTAGTCATAACAATGTCAATGTTCACTGGGGCTATCCTGCCTCCGAGTAAAGGAAATACCTTGAAAGGAGGTATTTTCATTTATACTGAATTCACACATAAGAGGACAGAGCAACGATGGAACAGCTACCAAGTAATTATGAGGATAAGCCAAAAATTTATTCACATGAAGATTGCAATGCATTGGGAGAAAACATCGCAAATATTATTGAACGGGAATACCACGACGGCGGTATTTGCGGTTTAAATGTTCAGTCAAACAGCTGGGAAGAGGCACCTCGCATGGTATTCACACTCAAAAACGAAGAGTACTACCCGACACTTGTTAATATTCTTCGTGAATATTTGCCAGAAGATATGGATATGCAGCTGCAAGTGAGTGTGTTTATTAGGCAGCGGTAGTGTCGCTACAGATTGAATATTGAAGATTGCTACAATAGTAGTATGAGAAAAATTATTGTGTTTATCACGATGTTCATTTCAATCGCGGTAGCTTCGTTCGCCTTTTATTTGATATTTCCATCAATAACGAGTAAACAGGCAGTAGAAAGTGATCAACATCGAACAAAATCAGTACCTACGGTCACACCCACACAGAAACCGCAGCCTATTCAAGGAAAAAGTATTGCCGTTGGTGACTCATTTAAAATAACCGTTCCAAATGGCTGGTCGGCATCAATATCTACTCGGCCATCGTTCATAGCAATACAATTCGCGCGACCCTCGCAGTTAGAATCTCTTGTCTATAATCCACAGTCTGCTGCCACTATTAATTATGATGGTATTCCCGCATGGAGTGGTCTGACTGAACATTTTTATGTGCGTGCTATTACGGCATCATCACAAGCATTTTATCCAGAGAATCACGAAGAAGTGGCTGCCGAACCTTTTACATTTGATGATGAAACAAAGGGTACAAAATATTCCGTTACCAAGCACGCAATCGAGGCGAAGAAATGGGGAGGTCTGCTAAAAGATAATGAATGGTACGGCAGGGTGTTTCGATATGAAAAAGACAGAAAAATTGTCGAGGCACATTTGGCATTCTATCCCTCTACGCATATAGATATAGAATTTTTTGAGAAAGTTGCAAAATCAATTAGCACTGTTGGTATATAAGTCGAAGTGAAAAGTCTGTAGGTTATTTTTTAACGAAGCAGGCACGGCAACGAGCTTGATACTCGTAGGTACCATCCTCGGGCACGATGCTTGGAAGTCCAGTCAACACAGGCTTACCTTTATGCAAAATTTGCGTGAATTGCGCGCGGTACTGCTTGCATGCATCACAGACAGCGAGTTTATATATAAGTTCTTCGGGCTTTATCTCAAGCAAACGGCGGATTATTTCTGGCATGGTACCTCTATAGTCGATATCCAGGCCACTGATACACACCAACTTATTTTGTTTTATCCATGTATCGATAAAGTGCACATCTTCGGGCTTGAACATATGAATTTCATCAATACCTATCACATTGAAAGGTTCGGTAATATCACCAAGTGATTCCGCGACGATCGCTTCGGCACCTGCGCCGACACGTGAGCGGACACCTTTGTCGCGAACATTGGCTTTTGGCTGTACGTACAATACTTGCTGGTCGGTATATTCATACGGTTTCATTCGTGCAAGCAGTTCAAGTGATTTACCACTTTTCATCGGGCCGAGTATCAACGTAAACATGCTATTTATCTTAGCATGCGGGTCGTAGAGTCTGCTTGTTCAATCGTATGGTGAAAGGTATACTAACAATAACCATAAGTAGTTATAGCGGATGAGTAAGAAACACAAGAAAAGTTGGCTAGCCACTCTGTCTCTTCGAACGAAGGTGATTATTATTGCAAGTGTTCTTGGGGTTATCGCTGCCATTACGCTAACAATCTGGTTGATTCGTATTAATCAGCCTGCATCGACAGACAACAGCAATACAACGATTACCCAAGGTCAGATCCGTCACCAGCAGGTAGAGCAGCGAGTCAAGCGCGACAATGCTATTCGCGACAGTGCCGCAGAGGCGCTAGAAAAGGGCGGTACTGATAAGGCGAGTCAGGTCTATAGCGATGCTATTGCTGCCGAAAAAGATGTGGTACATAAAATCCAGCTGACGATTGATCAGTCGCTCTTTCTATATAATGCCGGTCAATATGATCAAGCTGTCAAAGTAGCAAAAGATGCCGAAAACTACAGTGATGACAAATACCTTATAGCTGATTGGCTATCGCAACTCTATGAAACAGGACAGCAGTATAGTTTAGCGGCTCAATACTACACACTAGCAGGGAAGTGGGCGAGCAGCGATACGAACACCTCACGCCAGACGAAGGCGTATTATGACAGCCAAGCAGCTCGCGTTTCAGCTTTGATAGGAAAACGGTAAGTATGAAATTTCCTCGTTTGCCAGAAGTTGCACTTGCACTCCTGCCCGTTATGATTATCGGTGCGTTTTTTGCACTTGCGACCAGTAAGC
Organism: uncultured Candidatus Saccharibacteria bacterium; assembly: GCA_964480675.1. GTDB lineage: Bacteria > Patescibacteriota > Saccharimonadia > Saccharimonadales > Saccharimonadaceae > UBA2112. The sequence goes on along the minus strand of CAYZPD010000003.1, from coordinate 48,291 downwards.
CCGTTGCGGCACAAGCGGCAAAAGTTTGTCATGCAGCTATCGTACTCGACCGCTCAGGCTCAGTGGATTATGACGATCTGGTCACCATGGAGACGCAGATAAATAATTTGTTCAAGCCCGGAGGACTAAATACACCATCGAGGGCGGACAGAATTCAATTAGCGTTTTGGTCCTTTTCGTCACTGATTTTCGGCAATGCTAACTATGATGCACCATTCGCGGATTATGTTGGTGTTAATGGGCAGCCCGCAGCCGCATATAGTAATTTCCAGAGTAAATTAGCATCTATCCAACCAGGTGGTGGTACCAACTACGAGCAAGGTTTTGGCTATAGGAATGGTGTTGCGAATACGCAAGATAACTTCGATAGTCTTATGAACAAGACCGATATTATCGTCTTCATGTCCGACGGTGTACCAAATACTCCGGGTAGTGGCGACAACAATAACCTCGCTCGTAGTACAGCGCGTTCGGCCGTACTAAAGCACAAAGCGGCCGGTCGAGTAGTGATTGGTGGTCTTATTGGTGACGTTTCAGCAGCCAGCCTTAATTATGTATTGAATGGTTCCGATACTGATGTGACAGATACATTCAAGGTGAGTACTGACTACAGTGACCTTACGAGAGTGCTAACCCAGCAGATCGATACGACATGTAACAGGATTTTTCCACCCGAGACTGCTGAGAGTTATTCACTCACTCCTATCGTCACTACGAACGACCGCGTTGCTTCTGGGTCGGTCTCTGCAACATTTAGCTACAACGTGAATGATTCAGCGAAGAAGGGCAATACAGACCCGACAAACTGGACAATCAAGCGCCTGCTTGTTGCTCGCGGACAGTCTATTGAGCCACTGGCATTCGGTAATCAACCTTACAGAGACAACTATAGTTGTAACGAACTAGTTGATTTAGTAGCTGGTAAGGGCACGTGTACCGATGTTGCCAGTGGTCAGCAATCCTTTAGTCCGGGAAACACATCACTCGATAGCCAAGCACCAAACGCCACTAATGTCATATTAGACGATAGTTGGCCGGTGGGTACCAAGCTTTGTTATGTACTAACGCTGGATAAGCCAACAGATAATCAGCGTCCGACAGATCGTTTCAGCCGAGCCGCCTGCCTGACTATAGGTAAGCGGCCACTTGTGCAGATTCATGGCGGCGATGTGCGTGTTGGCCGGCATTTTGTGACGGATCCGATCACTGGAGAGACTGATCCTACCGCACCATCAGTTCCTACAAGTATCCAGACGAGCATTACACCAAAATCAAGTGGTAAAACATACGGTAGTTGGGCTGAGTATGGCGTTATATCTTCGGGGATAGTGATAGGTTTTGCCTCGTTGTCGGGTCTTGAGGGCGGGTACGATTCCACACTGCCTGACACACAGGAATTTTGGAGTAAGCTAACGTTTGCGAACACCGACAACCAATATGGTCTATTTACCGAAGATGATAGCGGTACGGGTACGATACCAGATGCTGCCTCGGCACTGCTATCTGGCCGCAGTGTTGCGCAAGATTTGGCGGCAACTGATACGCTCACTCTGAACGGCAATGGCGTACAGAGTGGACTGTATCAGAAGAGTTCCGGAAACCTCATTATCGGTGAGAGCGTCATTGAAAAGAACAAGACAATTATCGTCAATGTTCCCGAGGGGACTGTGACGATCAAAGGCAACATTAGCTACAACAACGGGCCGTATAGTGATATCAGTGAGATTCCACAGCTGGTTATTATTGCCAAGTCCATTGCGATTGATCCAAGCGTGACACATATCGATGCATGGCTGATTGCAAATAGCAAAACCGATGGCACAATTTCCACTTGTAACGACTCTAATACGCTGACGAGTGATATATGTAATGTACCACTGACCATTAACGGTCCTATAATGGCGCGGCACTTACAACTTCGACGTACTGCTGGCGCTGGCGCAGGGGGCGCAGCTGGTGACCCTGCAGAGGTAATCAATTTGCCAGGCAGTACCTACCTCTGGTCGCAGAGCGAGGGGCGCAGCGATGTTCGTGCTCAGACGACATTCACCACTGAGTTACCTCCGTACTTCTAGGGGATACGAAAAATCTTTGCTATCTGATAATGCTTGTGTATAATGAAGGGTACTATGGCGATATTAAAAGGCGTGGGCGACTTTTTCGGGCTCGATATTGGGACGACCGGGGTTCGTGCTGTACAACTTGCACCTGCAGGTCCAGGCAAATGGACATTGCGCCACTATGCCTATGCGCCGATTGACCTCAAGACCGCTACTGCTGATTCCGCTGAGGCGCGCCACCGATTAGGTGAAGTGATTATGACGGTTGTTGGTCAGAGTGGAATTAAGACGAAAAACGTTGCGATCAGCTTGGCTGCAAGCAAAACCTTCATTACTGTTGTCGACATGCCTGCTCTTAATGAAACGGAGTTGAAAGGTACTATCAAATATCAGCTGGATCAGTACATACCAATGTCTCTTGATGAGGCAAAGGTAGATTGGTCGTTACTTGGTCCATCTCTCCATGACCCATCACAGCAAGAGGTACTTCTGGCGAGTACCGCTGTTACCTATGCCGAGGAGCGACTCGAGCTTGTTGAGGGTCTTGGTTTTGAAGTTATTGCCGCAGAACCAGAAGCAATTGCCATGATTCGCTCCGTCGCAATACCAGGTTATAAAGATGCGCAAGTCATTGTCGATATCGGTGAACAGTCTATCAATGTCGCGATTACTTACGGTGATGCACCGCGTCTTGTCCGAACCATTCCTAACGGTTTGGAAACACTCGTCCATGCAGCGGTGAAAAATCTTAACATTCAGGAAGATCAGGCACGTCAGTTTATCCTAAAGTTTGGTTTGGCACCGGACAAGCTTGAAGGGCAGGTCGTTCAGGCTCTGGAAAGCACCCTCGATGGCTTCACCTCTGAACTAACAAAATCAATCAAGTTCTTCCAGACTCGCTATCCAGCTCTCACGGTTGGCAGTATTGTACTTGCAGGCTATGCAAGTACGGTTCCGCAACTCGATCAGTACCTTGCGAACAAAATAGGTATACAAGCAATGGTTGCAAATCCTTGGCAAAAAGTTGCTATACCAAGCAAGGATCAGCAGCTTGCGGCTGTTGCATCTGAGTTTGCGGTAGCTGTAGGACTGGCGCAGCGGGAGAACCGGGTATGATAGAAATCAACCTCGTCCCCGACGTTAAACAAGAACTCATCCAGGCAAAGCGTGTCCGTACACTTGTGATCGCAGGCGCAACAACGGTTGCAGTCGTTGCTATTGGCATTGTTGTACTCCTGGCTGTTTATTTGTTTGGTGTGCAAACTGTTCGTCAGACACTTGCGGATGGCGCAATCAAAGACAAGAGTCAACAGCTTTCTAGTGTTGCTGATCTTGGTGATATGCTTACGATTCAACATCAGCTATCAAAAATATCCAGTTTGCATGAGCAGAAGAACATTGATTCACGCTTTTTTGAGCTTCTCACTGTCATCAACCCTGCTGCACCAAACCAAGTCACGTTCACACTGGCGCGTACTGACTCAAATACCAAGACGATTCGCCTCGAAGGTCAGGCAGCAAATGGCTATGTTGCCGCTGATGTACTGAAGAAAACAATTCTCGGAACGTCACTTAGTTACAAAGACGGTGATTCAACAAAGACCGTACCGCTCACCGATAGCGTTTCAACCTCTGAGTTGAGCTACGGAGAAGATTCAACTGGCAAGAAAGTATTACGATTCACACTGGCATTTGTCTACACCGATGCTTTCTTTGCTCGCAGCTCACAAAATGCGATTATCTTGCGGCCTGACCGTCAAAATGCGACCGATTCGTTCCTGCGAGTTCCAGAGAGTCTCTTTGGCGCCCGAGCAAGTGATACAGGGGGAAGTAACTGATGGAAAAAGCAACAGCCGGCCTTCGGAAACGCCAACAGATAAGTAAGGCGAACCAAACAATGTTCCTGTCGATTGCAGGAGTGTCGGTGGTTGTCGGATTCTGCTTGGTGTTGATGGTCTTTCTTGTACAACGAATCTGGTTTGGTGAAAAGGTGATTGCTGAAAAGAACAATACGGCATCAGTTCTCCAAAAGAATCTCGATACAGTGAATGCATTGAAGGATAACATTCGTGTTCTAAATACCAACGAAGATCTGAAGTTAACTCGCCTGAATGACACTGATTCAGCACTGCAATCAGTTCTCGATGCGTTACCGGCTGATGCCAACTCAACCGCGATGGCATCGTCACTACAGACCAAGCTATTAAGTGGTGTAGCTGGTGTCACAATTGAGTCACTCAAGGTTGATCCAGTAAGCGGTATCGAAATTGCGAGCGACGGAACAACAGCAACAGATAGTAGTGATCCAACTTCGCATACTATCGGCTTTTCGTTTACTGTCAGCACTGACGCCAAAAATCAAGAGGGGCTACGCCAAATTCTATTGAATATCGAGAAATCAATCAGACCGTTCAATATTACAAATCTTGCTGTTGAAGGCCAGGGAAGTAGAATCGTTATGACGGCAACTGGTGTTGGCTACTATGAACCAGCACAAACCGTTCAATTAACCGATAAGGTGGTACGTCCATGAAAAAGAGCGATATAGCAGCACTGATCCTCATCGCTTCGATCAGCGTATTAGTTGCCTATTTCATAGCCGATGCAGTTATCGGTAAGCCTTCAAGCGCGAGTGTAAGGGTAAAAACCATCGCGCCTATTACAGCAGATGTACAAACACCAGATAAAACGATTTTCAACAGAGATGCAATCAATCCAACGGTCGAGGTAGAGATTGGTGACGGTCAGAAACCGTAGAAAGGGGGGTGACTCGTGGCACTGTTGACCACTGACATGCAAGGCAAGCTGATGACGCTCCTCTCTGACGAGGGGCTTGTTTCCAAAGCGGTATTGCAAGTCGCGATGGAAGAATCGACAACAACCAAGAAACCTCTCTTTGCATTGCTCTCAGAAAAACACATTATCGACGATGAGATGCTAACGCACGCCATCGCTCAAATATCTGGCGTACCATACGTCAATCTGATGAATAGCCTGATTAATCAGCAGGTGCTTGATCTGATTCCCGAGGATGTTGCCGAGCGATTCATGGCTGTACCGCTTGCAGAAGTACAAAATCGTTTGGCAGTAGCAATGGTTGATGCCAGCAATGTGCAGGCAGTTGACTATCTTTCGAGTCTCATTGAGCGTCCACTCAAGGTGTTTATGGCCTCTGAAGCCGGCGTTAGGCACGTACTTGACCAGTATAAAACTGACTTGTCGACAGTTGGTGAGGCGGCTGAAGCATCTAAACAGGAAGCCGAGAAGGAAGAAGCCAGCAACATCAAGACGATTGTTCAGGATTCGCCGATTAGCCGAGCACTATCGACCATTCTGGAATATGCGGTGAAGTCACGTGCCAGTGACATCCACATTGAGCCACTCGAATCTGCACTAAAAATTCGCTGTCGTGTTGACGGTGTGCTACGTGAAATTATGCAACTACCAAAGGCAATTGAACCAGCGCTTGTCAGCCGAATAAAAATTTTATCCAACCTCAAAATTGACGAACATCGTGTACCGCAAGACGGTCAGTTCGCGGTTAAAATTGCTAACAAAGAGGTAGATCTTCGTATTGCGATTAGTCCGGTTGTTTGGGGTGAGCAGGTAGTTATTCGTTTGCTCGATAAATCTGGCCAGACATTCAACATTGAAGATATGGGTTATGCTGGTCGTGCGCTGCGCACTGTTCGCAAGGGTATTCGTCGGCCAAACGGTATGGTGCTGACTTCCGGCCCAACTGGTAGTGGTAAGTCAACCAGCCTCTATGCACTCATTCAGGAAATCAAAGACGACGCGGTTAATATCGTGACCCTTGAGGACCCGGTAGAGTACAAAATGGCTGGTGTGAATCAGATTCAGGTAAACAGTGAAGTCGGTCTGACGTTTGCAACCGGACTTCGGTCTATTTTGCGTCAAGACCCGGATATTGTGATGGTTGGTGAGATTCGCGACGACGAGACCGCAAATCTTGCTGTTCAGGCAGCACTGACCGGCCACCTCGTATTCAGCACGCTTCACACCAATAGTGCCGCTGGTGTCTTGCCACGTCTGCTCGACATGAAAATCGAACCTTTCTTGATTGCCAGTACTGTCAATACAATCATTGGACAACGTTTGGTGCGCCGTGTGGCACCGAAACGCGATACGTACCAGTCCACACCTATTGAAACACAGAATATCCTCGCAACCGTTGGACATCTTTTGCCAAAGACTCCGGCCGAGGTTGCGCAAGTTTCACAAGATTTAGGATATAAAGACTTGCCACTTGCTGGTCAAAACGCTTATACTTTAGTTAAGGGTAAAGACACCCCGGCCACCCCTAAGGGTTACAGTGGGCGGGCAGGCCTGTACGAGGTGATGGACGTGACAGAAACGATTCAACAACTCATTGTCGGCCATGCAACAAGCACTGAAATCCAAAAACGTGCAGTGGCCGAAGGAATGATTACCATGCGCCAGGATGGGTACCTCAAAGCGCTACAGGGGATTACTACGCTGGAAGAAGTAAATCGAGTGACGGCGGATACCGCGTAGGAAGAATAGGAATATATGCCAAACCAAGAACTCAGAATCGAAATTTTGCTAGAAGAAGTTGTTCGTCGTCGAGCATCTGACCTTCATTTGCAAGTTGGTTTGCCTCCGATGCTGCGCGTCGACGGTTCCCTTATACCAGTTGCTGGATTTACACCTCTGGATGAAGCAGCTGTAGAGACCTTACTTTTTGCCATTCTTGACCAAGATCAGCGACAAATCCTTGATAAAGACAAAGAATTCGATTTTAGCTTCGCCTTTGGTACACTTGGTCGCTTCCGTGTTAACGCCTACCATGAGCGGGGTAATTTGGCTGCAGCATTGCGTCTTATTCCAAATGAAATTAAGACTATTTCAGAACTCGGCGTACCGCCAATTGTGATGAATTTTGCTAACTATCCACGCGGATTGGTGCTGGTCACTGGTCCGACAGGAAGTGGTAAGTCTACCACGCTCGCTGCATTGGTCGACAAACTGAATGCCGAAAAGTCGATGCACATTATTACCATCGAAGATCCGATCGAGTTTACCCATAAGTCTAAGAAATCTGTGGTTGTACAGCGTGAAGTCCATTACGACACTTATAGTTTCTCTGCAGCTTTACGCTCTAGTTTGCGTCAGGATCCAGACGTTGTTTTGATCGGTGAGATGCGTGACCTAGAAACAATTAGTGCGGCTATTACCATTGCCGAAACTGGTCACTTAGTACTGGCGTCACTCCACACCAACAGTGCGGCACAGTCGATTGACCGTATGATCGATGTTTTCCCGCCTCATCAGCAGTCACAAATTCGTGCACAGCTGGCAAATATCCTCATGGCTATTTGTTCACAGCGACTCGTTCCTGCCATCGGAGGTGGCCGTGTTGTGGCAGCCGAGATCTTGATTGCGAACCCTGCAGTTCGCAATATTATTCGAGAGGGCAAAACACATCAGTTGGATGCTGTGATTCAAACTGGTGCTGAAGCGGGTATGCAAACAATGGATCGTACACTTGTTGGGTTGGTTCAAAGTGGCGTTGTCACGTATGATGAAGCACGCAGTTTTGCCGTTGACCTGACAGAATTTGAACGATTGATGCGAGGCTAGCCGATAGAAGCCTATGCGCAAATTTAACTACGAAGCCAAAGACAACACGACGAATAAGCTTGTCAAAGCTGTGGTTCAAGCTGAGTCCGAGCATGAAGCGGCAAAACTACTTGTTGCTCAAGGATTCACACCGATTGACATCAAGGAAGTACAAAGTGAAGAGAGCTTTCTGGCACGCTTTACCAGCCGCATTACGACAAAAGACAAGGTTGTTTTCACTCGTCAGCTTTCTACGCTGATCGTCGCGGGATTACCACTTGCACAGAGCTTACGTACACTTGTGGATCAGACACCGAATCGTCGTTTGCGTGGTGTGATTCAGGAATTGATTGTTTCAATCGAAGGCGGTCATTCGCTACATGATTCATTTGCAAAACATCCGGAAGTCTTCGACAGACTATTCCTTGCGCTTGTGGCAGCCGGTGAGGCATCAGGTACACTCGACGAAGCATTGCAGCGTGTCGCAGCACAACAGGAGAAGGACGCTCTGATTAGTAGCCGTATCAGGGGCGCTATGACATATCCGGTCATTGTCATGGTGGTTATCTTGGCAGTGATGGTATTTATGCTCTTTACCGTCGTACCTCAAGTTGAGAAACTCTACCATGATTTACATCAGACACTACCGTTGATCACCCAAGTGATTGTTTCGCTATCCGATTTTGCTACACGTTTCTGGTGGATGTTTGTACTCGCATTTCTTGTTGCCATCTATCTCCTTTATCAGTATTTGCATACAGAAGCCGGTCGGCGAACGATGGATGTCTTAAAACTAAACACGCCGATTTTTAAAGGACTTTTCCAGCGACTCTACATGGCTCGTTTGAATCGAACCGGACAAACGCTCCTTGATACGGGGGTGAGTATGCTCGATATGCTGGCAATTGCCAGTGAAGCAGTCAACAATACTGTTATTGCAGCAGAAATTGAACGTGCAGCCGAAAAGGTGAAGGGTGGTAAAGATCTGTCGTCGGCACTCCTACCAGAGGAACATATACCCGAACTTGTTTCGCAAATGATCAGCATCGGCGAAAAATCTGGTCGTATCGACGAGATGATGGGTAAGGCGGCAAAAATCTACGAAGACGAGCTCGACGAAGAAATAGCGACGATCTCAACTGCTATCGAGCCAGTACTGATGGTTGTCTTGGCGCTCGTCGCGGGTGGTATGGTCGCAGCAATCCTGCTACCTATCTACAGCTTGGTAAACACCATGCATGTCTAATACATGCTAGACATTTGTAAACTTCTCATGATAGGATAGGCATAAGCGTCTAGCGGCGCGTATTAGCTCTTAGGTTCATAGAAAGGTGGGAATTTCATGAACAAAAAATATAAAAAATTATCAAAAAATCCAAACAGCGGCTTTACGATTATCGAAGTCGTGCTGGTGCTTGCTATTGCAGGTTTAATCTTTTTGATGGTGTTTATTGCTTTGCCAGCTTTGCAGCGAGGTCAACGTGACGCACAGCGCAAAGAAGATCTTTCGCGCGTATCGGTTCAGTTAACTAATTACTTATCATCAACTCGAGGCGCTGTTCCCAACAGTGCGGATAGTCTTGGTAACTTTGTTCGCGGCTTCTTAAAGGGCGCAGACAATATAACGGCAGGCTCTGATTATATGGATCCTAACGGCAATAATTATGTCGTCCGCTATCGTGCGGCTCCTAGCGACATTGGTCAGATAGGGTATTACAGTAAAAGTAGCTGTGATGTTAATACCGAAGAGGGTATTAAATCAAGCAATGCCGCCCGTGACTATGCTCTGACGATCAAGTTAGAAAACCAAACAGCACCGTATTGTATAGACAACAAGTCATAAGCAATAGTTTTGACACAGATACCAGATAGTCTGGTATCATAAAAAGCATGAGCGCAATTATATTTCCTTCGATCCTGGCACTTTTAGGCCTTTTCTTAGGTAGTTTTGTCGGAGCAACAGTATGGCGTATAAGAGCGCGACAGCTGCGCGATGACACAAAAGCGGGTGAGCACGTGCGAAGCCACGATGCCGAGGAAGTCAGTAAGCTCAAGAAACGATCTGTCTTCAATGACCGCTCAGTTTGTCTACACTGCGGACATCAACTGGCATGGTATGATCTCGTTCCACTTTTTAGCTGGGTGTATCTGAACGGTCGTTGCCGGTATTGCCGTAAACGAATAGGTAATTTTGAGCCATTAATAGAGATAGGCATGGCAGCATTCTTTGTCGTCTCATATCTTGTTTGGCCAGCACCGCTCATTTCCAGTCTGGATATCCTTCAATTCGTTATATGGCTGGCTGCAGGAGTTGGGTTATTCGTACTGTTTGTTTATGATGCCAAGTGGTTTTTGCTTCCGAATGTTGTGATGTGGCCAGTGATTGCCTTCGGAGCGATCAGTGCCTTGCTGACAATCTATAATCAAGGCTTTGAGATAGCTGGGATTATGAGCGTCGTGTACGCATGTATCATCCTCAGCGGTCTTTACTACTTCATTTATGTACTATCAAAACATCAGTGGGTGGGCTTTGGCGATGTAAAGCTTGGTCTTGCGCTCGCACTTTTATTAGCAGATTGGCGATTAGCCCTTTTAACACTCTTTTTGGCAAATCTCATAGGAACGCTTATTTTCCTCCCCCTTATGGTCACAAAGAAATTAAAACGGCATGCACATATTCCTTTTGGACCACTTCTGATAAGCGCCTATTTCATTGCGGGGCTTTTCGGGCTTAAGATACTAAATTGGTATCTGTTCACGACACTGGGTCTCTCTTAGTGCTTATGCTATAATAAACGCACAATGACTACTGTTTCAGTGCGCGGATTCACGGTGATTGAGTTGATGCTTTTTTTGGGTATCACCGGTGCTTTATTTGCGGCACTCATGTTTGGTGTTAATTCCAACATTACCCAGCAGCGGTACAGAGATAGCGTTGTTAGTTTGAATACTCTGCTTCAGGGGCAATATTCTGAAGTGTCAAACACTCGTAACGAACGAGATAGCAACTGGAAGTGTAATGAAGATGGGACGATAGCTCAATCTCCGGTAGAGGGCGAACCCCGAGGAGCATCGGCTTGTGTGATTTTGGGAAGGGCAATAGAAATCCAGGACAATGGTACAAAAATAAGCACATCGAGTGTTGTTGGCCGTGAGCCCGTAGGGCAGGCAACGACGAGCGATATTGCAACGCTTCTTGCGTATCATCCCCGAATCAGTTCGTTTGATACCCAGGACAGCACCGTCGACTGGGGCTCTGCACTTTCTACGACTACTCATCAACCATCCATGGCAAGCATATTGATCTTACGATCACCTGCCAGCGGTCTTATTCGAGTTTTTACCTCCCCGAGTCCTTTCCCTGCAGATATTTCCAGCCTGATTTCTCCTGCAGGAGCCTCGGGGATTATAAAAGCTTGTTTTGAGGGCGATAGAGGTTCACTTCCCAAGCAGTCTATTAGTATAGATCCACGCATTTCAGGACCTAACGGCGTTATAGTTAACGAGGTAGATTCGGCATGCGTCTAAGATTACATGAACGAGGCGATACGATTATCGAGGTATTGTTTGCTATTACCGTTTTTAGCCTTGTTTCTATCGGCGGATTGTCTCTTATGAATCAAGGAACGGCTATGGCGCAAAGATCACTTGAAATCGGTCTTGTTCGCGAGCAGATTGATGCTCAAGGTGATGCATTACGGTATCTTAATCGCGCATATATCGCGGACTATGGTAAGCGTGGAACGGCAACCGATATGTGGAATAAGGTTGTTACCGCACATGCCGTCGATAAAGCGCAGGATTTCACCAGTCTTTCCGATGGATCAACCTGTCATCTGCCAACACCTGGTGACATGCCATTTGCACTTGATATCACAAAACTCAGCAGCAACCCCCTTCTTGTGCCTACTGCAGATGTGTCAACTTATGCCAAAGTACGGTTTGATACATCGACTCCTGTAGCTGAAGGTATCTGGATTCAGGCAGTTAGATGGCCAAATACAACAACCGATGGAGATACCGATCCAAAAGCGAGATCTGGCAAGAGGCCGGGGTATTACGATTTCCACATTCGAGCGTGTTGGCTGAGTCCCGGACAGTCTGCTCCGGTAACTTTAGGGACAATTGTGAGGTTGTATGAACCGCGCGGATAAGACAGCAGGCTTTACAATTATTGAGCTTCTGATGGCTATGACTTTTGTGTCTATTCTGCTGCTTGTCATCGCTATGACTGTTATTCAAATTAGCAATATTTACAATAAAGGTCTGACTATGAAGTCTGTTGATCAAGCAGGTCGGCTGATCAGTGACGATATCCGTCAGACACTTGGTCAGAGTCAGCCATTTTCGGTTGAGACAGCATTTCGATTACAGCGATATCCTGAGAGTGATCTTCAAAAACCCGATGGGGGACGTCTTTGCACAGGCCTCTACACCTATGTGTGGAACTTTGGTAAATCCCTCGATAGTCCTATTAACACCTATAGCTCGGGTAATGATCAGATTCGATTCATCAGAGTCCGCGATAGTGGTGGGCAATATTGTGCTGATCCGACTAAGAAAATTCAGCAAGCGAATGCTACCGAACTGCTATCGACTGAAAGCGCAGACCTTGCCATACAAAGTTTTGCTATTACGCGGTTAGCAAATGACCCAACCATCGGTCAGGCGCTGTATCGCATTGTTATGGAGGTGGGAACTAATAACCAAGATACGCTGCAGCAAAGCCAGTCAATTGATACCATCGATACATCGTGTCGGCCGCCAAGTGATGACGCATCATTGCAGAATTTTTGTGCAGTTAATCAGTTTGATTTTACCGCACAGGCAGGCAATAAGGGAGGACAGTAGAGATGACTATGGTAAAACAAAGTGAAAGAGGCGCTGTATCCTTGTTTATTGTTATCTTTTCAGCTCTCCTCATTACGACTATTACGGTCGCTTTTATCCGTATCATGATTCAAAATCAAATACAGGCAACAACTCATGATCTTTCCAAAAGTGCGCTTGACTCAGCACAAGGCGGAGTGGAGGATGCAAAGAGAGCTCTTATTACCTATAGAGCACATTGTGTTGGCGCTGGAGATGCTGTTGGTACAGCGGAGTGTAATAATCTCATACGAGCACTGACGGATGGAACACGTTGCGATACGATGCAGCAAGCAGGCATTGCTGGAACTATTGGTGATGACGAAGTGCTTATCAAGCGCACCGAAGACGACACGGCTCTTCAGCAAGCGTACACGTGTGTCAAAGTGCAGCTTAACACCGATGATTATGTCGGATCATTAACACCAAATACTTCACGATTAGTTCCACTGAAGTCTGTAAGTGCGTTCGACCGTATTACCATTGAGTGGTATTCGCAAACAGATCTGCAGGACGGACTTTCCAGTGGTAATCCCGATGGGGTGACAAAAGTTGATCTTGGACTTGACGCCAAACTACCCAAGTTAAATGACTGGCCTAAAAATCGCCCCGCACTTCTCAGAGTCCAGCTCTTACAATATGGCGATAGCTTCCAATTATCTGATTTTGATAAAAACCAAGATGACAAAACCAATAATGCTTCACTATTCCTTGCTCCTAGTAGTGTCGGGCGAGATACGGTTAGTTTTTCCGATGATCTTCGACAGTCACACCTTTCAGATGCATTAGAGCAGATTCGTTGCGACAAGAACTTCTCAGCGACCAGTATCGACAGTCAGTATGCCTGTAAAGTTACCATACAGCTACCTAATCCTATTGGTTCTGATACACCAGATAATCGCCATGCGTACTTGAAGGTAACGGAATTCTACAACCCCAATACTACGTTTCGAATAAGTATGTATAACAGTAATGATATCGTGAAATTTAATGCTGTGCAGCCTGCGGTTGATTCTACTGGCCGTGCGAACGACTTATTCCGACGTATTCGAAGCAGAATAGAGCTAGAGGGTAGTAGTATCCCGAATGCCGAAGCCGCTATCGATATCACCGGTAGTTTATGTAAGACATTCTTAGTGACAGATCAAGCAGTTGACTATAATCCCGGCAGTTGCCAAGATATCTAGCTAGACGTCTCTGTTTCAGTCTCACTATGAAAGCGTTCGTACACCTCATGAAGATGTTCGTCGGTCACATGAGTGTATATCTGTGTAGTACTGATATTACTGTGACCAAGCATAGACTGTACTGATCGTAAATCCGCCCCGTTCATTAGCAAGTCTGTCGCATAGCTATGCCGCATTGTATGGGGGCTAACATGTTTCGTAATACCCGCCAGGCGCGTGTAGTGATTCAGAATTCTTTGGATGCTTCTTGCACCAAGACGGCGATAGTCGCCTGTCGTCTGCGCTTTCGTATTACGACTGTAGCTAATAAAGAGAGGTGGTAAGCTGTCTCCTCGTGTTGCCAAGTACTCTTCTATATATGATGAAGCTGTTTGGCTAATAAAGACTGGTCGATCTTTCTGACCCTTACCACGAACCATAAATTCCTTACGTTTCGTATTCACATGATCTCTATCAAGGGCAACAAGTTCAGAAATACGGAGTCCGCTCGAAAACAATAGCTCAATAATCGCACGATCGCGAAGGCCTTGTTCATCAGAAGTGTCAATTTGTTCCAGTAAGCGTACGACCTCGTCACGATAAAGGAAAGTAACTTGCTTCCGTGATGTTTTAGGGAGAGTAATTTTATCGGAACTCAGGCTCGGAATGTCTCTGTTTGATAAATAGTGTAAAAACCCGCGCAAGGCAATCAAATGGTAACCCTGTGTGATGGTAGCTAGTATCTCTTTGTTGTCGTTTTCATAACGATTAAGCCATAATCTATATTTTCGAACAATTTCCGTTGTTATATCTGCTACGGGTATGTCACCGGTAAACTCAACAAAGCGCTCAAGGTATAATTTATAGTTTTCCGTCGTTCTCACAGAACGCCCGCCCTCTACCTCGAGATGTTCAATATAGTCACTGATGAGATCTGAGACATACATAGTATAAGAATAACGTATAATGGGTGAGATGGGTGTAATAGAATCAATAATTTTAGGACTTATTCAGGGACTCACTGAATTTATACCTGTAAGTAGCTCCGGGCATCTTGTTATAGCTCAGACTTTCTTTTCGGGTGCCTCTGATCATATGTTTCTTGAGTGGATTGACCTCGGTACATTCTTCGCACTTGTCGTATACTTCCGTCACCGATTAGTAGGGCTTTTCAAAGATATTTTTGTACGCAAAAACTACCGCCTTGGACGGAATATGCTGCTTACAGCGATACCGGCTGGTTTAGTGGGACTAGCTTTCTCCAACTTTATAGAAACACATGCCTTCTTCGGCAGTCTTACAACCGTGGCTGTAGCACTTGCTTTCGTCGGTGTCATTATGATTATTGTCGAAAAACTACCCCACGCGAGTCATGTAAAAGATGGAGATCATCTGAGTGCTAAAAGAGCGCTTCTTATCGGTATCGTACAGGTATTTGCGCTTATTCCAGGCGTATCACGTTCCGGCTCAACGATTATTGCCGGTCGCTTGGCCGGACTTAATGCAGAGAAGGCGGCAGAATACAGTTTTCTTGCGTCGCTGCCCATCATCGGTGCAGTACTTCTAAAACTCATTTTTTCTGAATCCGGTCGTCAATACTACATAGATCATGCACTAACTCTGACAGTAAGTAACATTGTGGCATTTATCTCTGGTCTTCTTGCTGTTAGCTTCCTAATTAATTATCTGTCCAAGCACGGCTTGGCGCTATTTGGCTGGTATCGTGTTGTGCTTGCTGTAGTCCTCTCTATAGTACTTTTGGTACAATAGACGAAAGATATAACAGGAGAACCCATGAGTCATATTCAACGAACGCTGATATTGTTTAAACCTGATGCCGTTCAAAGGGGTGTTGTTGGTGAAATCCTAACCCGTTTCGAGCGTGTTGGTCTGAAGATTATCGGTACAAAAATGATTGCTCCAGATAAAGAGCACTACTACAAACACTACGAAGAAATTGGTCAGGTGATTACACGCCGCGGTGAAGAAACGTTCAATAACGTACTGAGCATGATGAACGAAGGGCCTGTTATTGCAATGGTACTTGAGGGTATTGAAGCAGTTGAACTAGTACGTAAGCTTGTTGGCTCAACAGAGCCAAAGTCTTCTGCTCCTGGTACAATTCGTGGTGATTTCTCTCATATGAGCTATGGTTATGGTGATGAAAAGGGAAAGGGTATTCCTAACCTTATTCATGCATCTGGTGATCTTGATGATGCAAAGAAGGAAATTCCGCACTGGTTCAGCGATGATGAGCTGTATGACTACAGCATGCTGAATGAAAAATTTACCCGTTAACAAGTCCTGTATAATAGGGGTAGCCCGCGAAGCAGCGATGCCAAGCATCGCCTTTAGAGGGTGGAGTGTCCCTTGGAATTTATTTCCAAGGGGTATACGGAGGGAATCATCCCTCCTCAATATGCGCCCCGGTAGCTCAACTGGATAGAGCAGATCCGTCCTAAGGATAAGGTTGCAGGTTCGACTCCTGCCCGGGGTACCAATATAATAAGACCGGTTCACCGGTCTTATTATATTGGTTGATTCGAGTTGCGAATCCGAACCGTCAAAGGTTCGATGACAACGAGCGCGCACAGAAACTACCTCTTAGTTTCGAGCACGCGAGGATGGCATATCTTAATACTCCTGCCCGGGGTACCATAAAATAGACCTATCTTCGGATAGGCTTATTTTTATGGCAGGCTTGCATGGTAGAATAATGCTATGGCTAAAAATAATCTAGATTTTCAAGGCCAACGCGAGGGCGAAGAGCTCTTATTTGTTTTTCGGCGCCACATTATAGCGATGCGCAAAGGATTTTGGCTTTTCCTTATACCATTTGCTCTCTCATCTTTACCAGTATTTATTTGGTCGACGAATATCGAAGTCTACTGGTCACCGGTTATAGGATTCATTATAGGATTAATCCTTTTCTTATACCATTTTCTCATGTGGTACTACACCGTCTATATTGTGACAGATCAGCGAATCCGACAGGTAACCCAGAGAGGGTTTTTTGGTAAGGACGTCGTCGAGCTCGGACTGTCAAAAATCCAGAGTATTAGCTATAATATACCAGGACTCGGTGGTGAAGTTCTAGGGTTTGGGACGATTGTAATTCAGACATATGTTGGTGACTTAATTATTAATAAAGTTGAGCACCCTGAGAAAATTTACAATAAACTGCAAGATGCTGTCGCAGTTGCGGAGGGTAGCAAAGGGGCGAATGAAGAAATTACAGAGATTTAAGAGGAAAAAAGCTGAATCGGCTGAAGCTCCTCATAGAATAACGAATGAAACCGTTGCGGAACACCGTGAGCGGATTCTTGCTGGTGGTCGGCGCTTTAAATACCCAGTTCAGTATGCTAAGCACCGTCTTGTCATCAATACTATCGTTATTAGTATCGTTGCGCTCTTGTTAGTCGCTCTCGTTATATGGTGGCAGCTTTACCCATCTCAAAATACATCGACGTTTTTTTATAGGATTACTCGTGTCTTGCCGCTTCCTGTCGCTGTTGTTGATGGTCGCACAGTTCCTTATAGCGATTACCTGGAAGGATTCAAGTCACAAGAGCATTATTTGGAGTTCAAACAAGGAGTCAATCTCTACAGTAAAGAGAATAAGACTCAATTAGATTGGTTCAAACGGCAGGCGCTTAATGACGCCATTGCAGATACCTATGCAGCAAAGTTGGCAGATCAGAAGGGTATCACAGTGACAGATAACGAAGTAAATGATGCAATCAAGCAACAGCGTCAGTCGAGCGATGGCGAGATTTCAGAGAAAACATACTACGACATTACTCTTGATCACTATGGCTGGACGCAGGATGAGGTAAGAGAAGTAACTGCTCGGAACCTCCTGCGGCAGAAAGTTGCTTACGATGTCGATGCAACTGCCGCAAAACTTCGTGTTGCAGTTGAGGAGAAGCTCAAGACAGACTCTGATTTTGATAAGATAGCAGCTGCTATTACACCTTTAAACGGGGTAAAGGTTGAGGCAAGTGTGACGCCACTTGTACCGCTTAATAACCGAGATGGTGGCCTCGCAGAGCATGCGTCAAAACTTGCCGTTGGTAAGGTATCGACAGTTTTTCGATCAACCACAGGTGATGGATACTATGTTGTGAAACTTCTACAGCGCGAGGGTGACCGTATTAGCTACTCAGCGCTTAAAATTGCACTGACAGAGTTCCAAAAACGATTGTCTGATCTTAAGTCAAACCATAAAGTATCGGAACTTATCTCAGTACCTGAGGTAAAAGCACCTGCTTCGTCCTAGGGTAGGTATAATAAAGATAGAGGAGGTACTTACATGTACACATTGCCAGAACTTGGTTATAACTATGATGCACTCGGTAAATATATTAGCCAGGATATTATGCAGTTGCATCACAGTAAACATCACCAGACATATGTCGATAAATTGAACGCCGCGCTTGATAATCAACCTGAGTTAAAAGACCGGTCGCTCGAAGATCTCATTAGCCATATCGATAATTTGCCTGATTCTGTTAGAACTGCCATTCGCAACCATGGAGGCGGACACTACAACCACACACTATTTTGGCAATGGATGTCGCCAGAAGGTGGCGGAGAACCAAAAGGTCAGCTTGCCGATGAATTAGTGGCAAAATACGGCAGTTTTCAGGGTTTTGTAGACGAATTTACATCAAAGTCGCTCTCTGTCTTTGGTAGCGGATGGGCTTGGTTACAACCAGACATGACAATTCTTACAACAGCCAATCAGGATAACCCTTTAAATCAAGGATTACCCACCCCACTCCTTGGGCTGGATGTTTGGGAGCATGCTTACTATCTCGATTACAAAAATAAACGAGATGACTATATTAAGGCGTGGTGGAATGTAGTGAACTGGGACTTTGTGGCTTCTCGGTTGGAGCAAGCGAACCAGCAGTAGGTGAAGCAGGGGGTAGGTTTGCCCTCTCAAACATATCCAATGGCTCCTCTTCATTAAGATACACAGAGTTTGTATGTACAGATGGTTGTGTTTCTCGTTCTGCTGATGGAGTTGAAGATAGCGGTGGTTGTGAAACAGGTTGTTGCACCTCTTCGTTATGCCAATCATAACCATCCTCTACGATAACCGTAGACGTAGGAGTATACGATGATGAATATGAATCTGCTTCAAAACGGCGACGTCGAATGTTTACAAAGATAAAGAAGGCGATGCCAAGAATAGCCGTCCCTCCGATCAGTACCCCTATAAAGGCAAATATTGAAAAGCTTGAACCTGGTCCACCTTCAAGAGGGGAGCTTACCAAGTTGAATGATAGCGGCTGCGCTTCTGGTGCATTACCATCTGCTGGCACATTTTTTGCCTCAACCGTCAGATTAATAGCCAGAGAGGCAGTATCTGTCACAATCGTTCCACTATAACTACCTGCTGCGAGACCAAGTGTGATTTTACCCCCCGTTACCGAGTAGCTAGAGCTTCCGATTTTTATTTGAGCACTTTTTACAGCTATATTGTTTTCGGTGATCGATATAACAACCGGAAATCCTTGTGTAACAATTGTACCACTATAGCTTCCAGAGGCCGTACCGGTACCGCTACCTGCGATTGTAAAACTATAGCGAAGTCCCGGAGTAAGTCCCGTGAGCGTTGTTGTGAATGTTCCATCATCCTTTTTCTTGACCGTTCCCTGCTTATCTAACTGGGATAAAGACGGACCGTAGCTGATTGTTGATGTCGGATTGTTTGCATTTATTTTCCAGCTGACCGTTGCTGATGAATAGAGTGGATTTACGACAACTCCGTCAATGATTCCCGTAGGATCGGGCTTTACATTTGTATCACTGGTGTTGGGTGATTGACTTGGTTCTTGTGTCGTTACTGGTGGTGTTGTGACGGGAGTAGGTTTTGGTGTTGTTGATGGCTTGGGTGTTGAGCTTGGGGTTGATGTCGGAGGATTAGGATCGGTTATCGTGTATGTACCGGCACTGTATGATGTGGTTGTATTATTCACGAGGCTGTCATTGGTAAAGCTCACTGTTGCTGTGCCTGCGGCTTTTGCCTTGAAAGTAACTGCAAAAACTTGCGCATTTCCTGATGGAGCAGGATTACGTGATGCGGTGAAACCTATCGAAGAACTACCCTGCGTAATAGAGGGAGATCCATAATCACTTCCGCTCAGCGAGATACCGGTGACCTGTAACTGGACAGATGAGTAATTGAGCATACCGTTTGCACTACCAACAGACTGATCACTTTCAGAATAACTACGGACATTAACGGTAAATGTCGTATTTATATTCATCTGCGATGTTGTTGGCGTAACATACAGCTTATTTGCATCTGCAAAAGCAAGACTTGTTGGTAGAAGTGTAAAACAGAGAGTCATTGCCATCAAAACGAGGCATGACCTTTTGATAGACCCTAGAGCCTGCTGACGAACACTTTTTATGTTCACGCTCGCTGTCCCCCCGGTGTCATAGGTAATGACGGGGTAGGGGACGGTATTTCGTAATTTTGAGCAGCTATTTGTGTTGTTTGGGGTGCTGGTGCTGGTATCTCCGGTAAGGATACAGGAGGACTAACAGCTGGAGGAACGTTTGGAGTTTGAATGGGGCTAGATGTAGCAGATGCATGCGGCGCATGATGATGAAGAATCTCTAACTCACCTGTAGCCTCATCGTATACCGCACTTGGTCCATTATCAACGATTTGTTCAGAAGCCTCGACGTTGGTGACTGCTTGCGAGTATTCCTCGATATTTGTGTCTTCACTTGATGCCGTCAGGTTTACAGGAGCACTATCCATAGCGGGTAATCCTTGAGCTGCAACTGACTCATTGACCAGATCTGGCGCAGACACTTGCGTTGCAGTAGACTGAGCGTCAAACGGAGGTGGCATAAGCTCAGGCATTGGCGCTTGAGTAGGATCAGCCACAAGTGGTGGAAGCGGTAGAGATCCGGGCTCAGACGGTGGAAGTTCGGTACCGATTGGATTAACGGGAGATGGAGGAATAGAATCCATCGTCACAAGAGGAGGCAACCCTTCGGCGGCTATTGGACTATCGGCCTGCTGCACGGGTGGTGATCCAAAAGCCGAAGCAGTCTCTAGATTAGGCATTGGTGTGTGCTCGCGACGTTCACCCACACTTCCTCCATAACTTGCAGCTAGAAGGTCACCGTCAATTTGTCCGGATGCGTCTTCCATTTCTTTCTTACGTTTTTTATAGATGAAGAATCCTATCCCGGCTCCGATGATAGCAACAAGAGCTGCAATTCCACCGAGTATTAACGGTATGAAAGAACTACTTGTACCGGTAGCACCACCAACTGTTGTTATATTAAGAACGAAGTTTTGTAATTCAGGGTTACCACTTGTCGGCATGGACAGCTTCTTAACAGTGAATGTTGTATCTTGAGATTTACTCTCTCCAGGTAAGGTAATTGATGCGGTGAATGTGCCATCTCCTAACTCTGTTGTAATGATTGCATTTTTATTTGCCACGAAAGAACGCCCATCGATAGATACCTTGGCACCGGGTATCAAGAGACTGTTTTGCTCAACGGTGAGCTGTACGGGATAGCCCTTTGTCGTCAGAACACCACCGTAGGTAGCACCCAAAAGATTGTCGGCTGTTGCTGCTTTGATCGTAAAGTAGTAGAGTGTGCCAAGTTTGAGATTTTTTAGATCAACTGTATAACTTCCATCATCACGCTTCGTGATGGTACCTTCACTTTTTTGCGAGCCTTTCGCCGTACCGTATACAAACGTAGGAGCTGCTTGGGCGTTATTGACTGTCCATGCAACACCATTAGCTTGTCTGGTAGTCGTAATCTTTACGTTTTCTATCTTAAGACCACCATCACTTTCTACTATAGGTGCCGGTGTTTGCTCTGGTATTGGTGTGGGCGTAGGGGTAGGTGATGGCTTCGTCGATGGTTTTGGTGTAGAGGAAGGCTTCGGCGTAGAGCTAGGGCTCGGACTAGGACTTGGACTCGGACTTGGTGATGGTGATGGGGGATTATTGATGAGATAGGCACCACCTGAGGTAGTTGCTGTACCTATACCTATGTAATTCACATTCGAGATGCTCGTATTTGCCATTCCATTCGCAAGTGCTTGAAAGGTGATAGTAAACAAGTGCACTTGCTGGTTTGTAGCTGTACTCCATCCGCTACTCTGGTTAAACGAGATGGTTCCATTGTTGTTATCTGGCGTGACAGTAGAGGAACTAGAAAAAGTTATCCCAGATTGGTCGATGCTCGTAACCTTCAAGAGGTTTGCTGGAAAATTTACGGTTCCGAAAACACCGTTTGTTCCACCACCGTACCAGTTTGATCCTACGTAGCCGTCAACACTCACCACAAATGTATTACCAGGATGTGTTACACCTTGCGACGGGCTAAAGTATACCGTTTCACCTGCTGCATAAACAGGACGAGGGAACCCAATGAATAGGGCTGTGACGAGCATCAGCCCGAGATAAAACCTATGTCGTATGATTTGTTTCATTTTGTGGTTTTTATTTTTTCGGGTTTTACTTTTTTAGTTTATCACGCTAACGGATATCGGTCAACGAAAATACCTCTGTTTTAGAGCAAACAAAAAACCACCCTTGCAGGTGATTCATTTTGGCGGGCCCGACCGGATTCGAACCGGCGATCTCCTCCGTGACAGGGAGGCGTGATAGGCCAACTTCACTACGAGCCCGTATAAGTTGAACTCAAAGTATCATATCAGCTTTTCGCCCCTGATGCAACGGTTCAAGATACGTTTATTTCTTGCCTGTCAGATGCTATAATCAAGCGGATGGCCGGCGAAGATGCCGCTGTAGCTCAGTTGGTAGAGCGGCGCTTTCGTAAAGCGTAGGTCTCCGGTTCAAATCCGGACAGCGGCTCCATATCGATGACATAGCTAGGCTCCCGAAGGTTCAACAAGGCAAGAAGTATGAAAAATCAGATTATCAAATCAGTCAGATTGTTTACTAAAGACAGGTATTTAACTGTCATTCTTTCAATTTTTCTTGTACTTTGCCTCGCATCTGTTGTATTACTGGCTCTAGAGATTCACCCCAGTGAACTACAAGTAGTTGTTCATTATACTGCTTTTGGTCCTACTAATTTCTATCGTGATAAATGGTTTTACCTCATAACTTTTGTTGTTTATATCCTGCTAATCGCAGTGATGCATACAATCATTGCCTATAAGCTGTCACAGAAAAAAGGGAGAGACCTGACCGCAGCTTTTATCTTTTTAAGCATCATCATCCTTGTTGTTTCAACTGCACTCTTTTATCACATACTTAAAGTGGCCTCTCTTTCATAGATATGACAGATCTAGAAATTCCCGTTGGAAAAAGGACAAAACAGTACCGATTCTTTGAAATGTTGCCGGCGCTGCTTAGCTACGGTTCAATCATTCTCTTGATCGTACTCTCGTTTTTTAACCCACTCATTGCCGCAGCTTATCTTTTAGCGATTATCATCACAACTCTTATCAAAGCGGTCGGTATTGCTTATCACACGACGACTGGGCGTAATCGCTTAGAGGGTGCTCAGCGTATTAACTGGCATGAACGTCTCTTGCAGTTAGAATCGCCAGGCGATCATGTAAGTGGTGGATCTGAAAAACAGCATGGATTTGGTTATGCTGCTCATTTAACAAACTTACAAGATATAGCAGCTCAGCCAGAAGCCTATCCAAAGCCATCAGAATTATATAATGCTGTAATTATAGCAACATACAATGAATCATACGACATATTACAACCTACAGTTAAGGCTCTTTTGGAGACTTCATATGACAAAAAGCATATGATCGTTGTTATTGCTTACGAGGAGCGAGGCGGACAGGCTATATCAGATACAGTGCATCGCCTAGCAGAAGAGTTTAAGTCCGATTTCAAGGCTTTTCTATTAGTAAAACATCCACGTGATCTTCCAAATGAGGTGATCGGCAAGGGCGGTAACATAACCTATGCAGGATACCGCCTAAAAGACTGGCTCCATGAGCAAAAGATTGATTATAGCAATGTCATAGTTACAACACTTGATGCAGACAATCGTACACATCGAACTTATTTTGACTATCTTACGTATGAATATATTGTTCATCCCGATCGTAAGCATTTGTCCTACCAACCAATATGTCTTTTTATGAACAATATCTGGGATGTTCCGGCACCTATGCGAGTCGTTGCTACAGGTAATTCCTTTTGGAATATTATTAGCTCCATGCGTCCGCATACTTTACGTAATTTTGCTTCTCATTCTCAGCCGATGGATGCCCTTGTAGAAATGAATTTTTGGAGCACCCGTACAATTGTTGAGGACGGCCATCAGTATTGGCGCAGTTACTTCCATTTTAAGGGAGACTATGGGGTTGTGGCGATTTATGTGCCGATCTATCAGGATGCAGTGCTTTCTTCGACCTATCTCAAGACATTGAAAGCTCAGTTTATTCAGCTGCGTCGTTGGGCATACGGTGCTTCAGATGTACCTTATGTCGCTACAAGACTTTTTACTAAAAAGAGAGAGGTACCCTTTGGCCCCGGATTGGCTCGTCTTGTACGACTTATCGATAGTCATATTACGCTTGCCAGCATTGCGATTCTGATTGCCATAGGAGGCTGGGTACCGTTGTTTGTGAATACTGAGGCGGCGCATAGCATTGCAGCCCATCAATTACCAGAAGTGATTAGCCGTATTCAGCAGGTAGCACTTATTGGACTGTTTATCACTGTATTCTTTGCGTTCAAGTTACTTCCTACGCGCCCAGCGCGCTACAAGCGTCATCGTAATATATGGATGATTCTCCAATGGTTTCTGATGCCTATAACGGCAATAGTATATAGCTCGGCATCAGCATTTACCTCACAGACAGCTTTACTCCTCGGAAAGTATTTCGATAAGTTCGACGTGACAGAAAAAGCCACCGTTCAAGACAAAAAGAAATAAAAAGACGTCTAGCTTCACAGAGAACTAGACGTCTCGGCTATAGGTCAGTAATGACTATTTTTTACTTGGCCTGTGTTGAACAGTTTGCTTAGCTTCAGTCCAAGTTCGATCAAGCTCAAATGCGAGGTGAAACTGTGACAAAGCAGAAGGTTTGGAAGTGCGTGCTATCGAGTGGGGTGTTGTGTTTGTGTGTGACTTGTCGGTCATATATCAATACTAACATAAGCATATTAAATTGTCAATGGAACAAACCACAAGTGTATATATCATGAGCGGTATAAAAGTTGCCTATGAGACGTAAAATACACCGTGGAAAACTCCTATAAAAAGTGGAAAACAAAACAGGCCATCGAGATGATGGTCTGTTTATGTGCAAAATATGGTGGGCGATGAGGAATTCGAATCCCCGACCTCCTCAACGTCAATGAGGCGCTCTAGCCAGCTGAGCTAATCGCCCATAAAGCCTTTATATGGTATCAGATAAGAGAGGGTGTTGCAATAACTGGGGTGGGTAAGGTATGATATCGCTAGGCATTGACGCGGAGTAACCGCCCGCTGAGCCTCGTGAGACGTAGGGGTGTACGAAACGCCGCTTCATAAGTAAAAGTCCGGTGGAACCGCCTAAGCAACATATGTTTGGGCCCGAGACATGCGATTTATGGATTTACAGAGTGAATCTGCACATCGCATGTTTTTATTTATCAACGAAAGGAGAACCAATGGACGAACAGCAACTTCACGCAATGCGGCACAGTCTCGCACATATTACTGCAAATGCAGTGCAGCATTTGTGGCCAGGTGCTAAATTTGGTATCGGACCGGTGGTAGAGAACGGGTTTTATTACGATATAGACCTTGGTGAGCAAAAGATTTCCGAAGATGACTTCGGTAAGATCGAACAAGAGATGCGTGCAATTATTGCTCAGAACCAAGAGTTTGTGCGTTCGACTAAGCCTATTGATGAAGCAATTCACTGGGCGAAGGGCAGTAATCAACCCTATAAAGAGGAATTGCTGAATGATCTCAAGCGTAGCGGTACGACAATTGCTGCAGATCTGGATACTGAGTCCATGGGAACAATTGCTGACGGTGCTGCAGCGGTAGATGAGGTGTCATTCTATACTAACGGTGACTTTACCGATCTTTGTCGCGGTCCACATGTGGCAAATACCAATGAAGTTGGTGCTTTTAAACTGATGCGTGTTGCCGGTGCCTACTGGCGCGGTAATGAGAAAAACGCACAGATGCAGCGCCTTTACGGCGTAGCATTTGCCACTCAGGATGAGCTTGATGCGTATCTAGAGCGTTTAGAGCAAGCTAAGCTCCGTGATCACCGCAAATTAGGCAAGGAGCTTGATCTTTATACTATGTCGCCACTTGTTGGTGCTGGTTTGCCGTTGTTTACACCTAGAGGAACCGTTTTGCGTGACTTATTGGCTCAGTATTCCAATCAACTGCGTCAGGCAAAGGGCTTTGAGAAGGTCTGGACACCTCATATTACCAAGACTGATCTTTATGAGGCATCTGGCCATTGGGCAAAATTTGGGGATGAGCTGTTTCTTGTGACAAGCCAAGAGACAAGTGACAAAATGGCGCTAAAACCTATGAACTGCCCTCATCATACACAGATTTATGCGAGTAGGCCTCGCAGTTACAAGGATATGCCTGTAAGGCTTTTGGAGACGACAACTGATTATCGTGATGAGAAAACTGGTGAACTCGGCGGTTTAAACCGTGTCAGGTCTCTGACGCAAGATGACAGTCACGTTTTCAGCCGTCACGATCAAATTGAAGGTGAAATTGATGGTCTATTGGCTTCGGCCAGTGAGCTCTATAGTTCGATTGGTATGAAACTCAGAGTTCGACTCAGTTATCGTGGTGATAGTGATGGCTATCTTGGTGATTTACAGTTGTGGCAATCGGCTCAGGAACAGCTCAAGGCTGCAGTGCTCAAAAATAATCTCGAATACTTCGAACAAGATGGTGAAGCTGCATTTTACGGGCCAAAGATCGACTTCATGGCGACAGATGCTATTGGTCGCGAGCATCAGGTTGCTACCGTACAACTCGATTTTGTGCAGCCGGAGCGATTCGGGCTTGAGTATACTGACCAAGATGGCAATTCAGCGCGTCCAGTGATGATTCACTGTGCGCTTCTAGGGTCGATTGAGAGGTTTCTCAGTGTTTTCATTGAGCATACAGGCGGATGGTTCCCATTCTGGGCTGCCCCTGAACAGGTGCGTATCCTCACTATTAATGATGCTGTGCTTGACTATGTATCTGAAATTGAAGATATTCTAAAGGATCTCGTACTGCAAGTACCAGTGAAATATAACGAAATTCGATTTACCCGTGATGATCGCAACGAGTCTCTCGGCAAAAAAATACGTGAGGCTACCGCGTGGAAAATTCCCGTGCAGCTCATCGTTGGTCCAAAAGATAAGGATGTAAGAGAGGTGAGTGTGCGTACTCAGTCGGGCGAAGAGAAGGTAAAAATCGAGGGGTTGGGGGAGTATTTAAGGAGTTTATAGTGAAAGAGAGAAGTCTCAACATTGCACATGACTGTGATGATGTACTCGTTCCATCAGCCGAGGTGATAGTCGACTGGTATAACGCGACGTACAATACCAATGTAGATAAGGCACGTTTTTATGACGGCACAGCTGATGATTGGGGAGTTGACGATATAAGTCTTGCAAGTCGACGGATTGAAGAATTTCATCACTCATTTTTCAATGACCCACCTATGCCGTATCCAGAGGCTATTATTGGGGTCAAGGCACTAGCAAAGAGCCATAGGCAAGGCATTCTGTCTGGAAGAGCTAACTTTTTATTACCTGTGACAGAAAAGATGGCGGAGGATTATTTCCCTGGCTATTTCCATAGTATTGTACACACTGGTCACTATGGTGAAACACCGAAGAGCAAGAGTGAAGTTTGTCGGGATCTTCAATACGACATTCTCATAGATGATGGACTGATGCACTGTGTACGTGCAGTGGAGGAAGAAAGTATTAAGGTAGCTCTGCTACGTGATCAACCTTGGAATCAAGCGGAAGTCCTCCATCCTTCAATAATTCGCTGTTACGATTGGGATGATATCCAAAGAGAGGTAGCAAAGATTGCCAGACGCTAACTTCAGACAAGACATAGAGAAGCTAATGGCACTTGTGCCTAAGGGTTGTGTCACTACATACGGGGATTTAGCCGCGCTTGCCGGACACCCCTATGCAAGTCGTGTTGTTGGGGGTGTCGCGCACTATGGAGATTCCAATCTTCCGTGGCATCGGCTTGTCAATCGTTTTGGTGGCCTTGCAAGCGGTTTTCATGGCGGTCGCGAAGTCCAAGCTCAGTTACTCGAGCAAGAAGGTATTACTTGTACAAATCATATTGTTGATCAATTCGAGATGATTAGATGGAAACCAAACCTCTAGTCGCCATCGTCGGGCCTACTGCAAGCGGTAAAACAAGCTTAGCTATCGAGCTTGCCGAGCAGTTTGATGGAGAGATTATTTGCGCAGACAGCCGTACTGTATACCGAGGTATGGATATAGGTACCGCTAAACCAACCACAGAAGAGCAAGCGAGGGTGAAACATTGGGGTCTTGATCTTGTTGATCCGGATCAGCGCTTTACGGCAGCCGATTTCAAGAGATATGCCGATGAAAAAATAATAGAGATCCGTGCACGTGGACACATTCCTTTTATTGTTGGAGGCACCGGTCTATATATTGATGCCGTTATTTTTGATTATGAATTTGGTCCTCCCGCTGATGTGACACTGCGAAAAAAACTGGAATTGATGTCACTGGAGCATCTCATAGAATATTGCAAAAAGAACAACGTTATATTACCCGAAAATGACAAAAACAAACGCTATGTTATACGCGCAATTGAACAAAAAAGCATAAACAATAAGAGACGAGACTCTCCAATTGAAAATACTATCATTGTAGGAATATCTACAGATAGAAATGTATTAAGAACAAGAATTGAGCACAGAGCTGAACAATTATTTCAGGATGGAGTCGTCGAAGAAGCAAAAAACTTGGGCAAAAAGTATGGATGGGATAGTGAAGCAATGACAGGAAATATCTATCCTCTGGTTCGCCAATTTATAAGTCGAGAGATAACTATAGAACAGACAAAAGATAAATTTATTACTCTAGATTATCACTTAGCGAAACGGCAACTTACATGGCTCAAAAGGAACAGATTTATCAAGTGGCTATCTTTGGCCGATGCCCGAGACTATCTGGTCTCTAGTCTCGCATCTGAACAATAATCGTGGTATAGTCAGTGCAAGGAAGTTATACGGGTAGAGTTATGATTGATACACTATTTGGTTCAAAAACACGGGTAAAGTTATTACACCTTTTTCTCAATAACCCCGGTACTTCTTTCTATGTCAGGGAAATCACACGGCTTGTTGATGAGCAAATTAATTCAGTGCGTCGTGAACTTTCTAATATGCTTGCTGTCGGCATCATTACGAGTGATACGTCTGACAATAAGCTGTACTATGAAGTCAATCAACGGTATGAACATTATCTTCCACTGAAAGCTATATTCTCAGATCAGAAAGACACTACGATCAACAAAGTTATAAGCGAGCCTGTCTCTGCTGAATGGCAGCATTTTGTCAAGGATATCCCGGGTATACGGATTGCGATTGCGGCTGGTATGCTTGTTCGTGATTCGGCGAGCAGCGTAGATCTTCTTCTTGTAGGCACCGTAGCTTCAACAAGACTCAAGAGCGCTATTAAAGCAATCGAAAAACTTGAAGGTCGAGAACTGAACTACAGTGTCTTGCCTTACGATGAGTTCTATTATCGGTTGAGTGTTCGTGATAAATTTATAACAGAGATATTGAATAACAATCATGTGGTAGTGGTGGATGCCGACAAAGTGCTGAAAGGATAGAAAACATGTTTGATCTTGAATATAAAGGCGGTAACGGTGTTGTTATAACGAGCAAAAAAACTCAGCTTGTTATTGATCCAAATCTTTCTTTGATTGGTTTGAAGAACCTTTCTGCAAATGAGGCGGTAGAGATAGCTACTGAGCCGCGATTTGCTGTAAATGATTCGTTGGCAAAATTGCAGATTGAAGGTCCAGGTGAGTATGAAATCGGAGATGCTTCTATCAAGGGTATTCGTGCAAATCGACATATTGATACAGAGCTTGATGAGCCTATAGACACCATGTACCGTATTGATATTGGTGATGTTCGAATTGCCGTACTAGGTAACATTGCGCCAAAGTTAAGTGATGAACAGCTTGAAGAGATCGGTGTCATAGATATCTTGATCTTACCTATAGGTGGTGGAGGCTATACGCTTGATGCGACATCGGCTGCGACCATTACACGACAAATTGAAGCCCATGCTGTCATCCCAGTACATTACGCTGACAGTGCACTAAAATATGAGGTTCCTCAAGATAGTCTTGAGGTATTCGTCAAGGAACTTGGCGCGCCAGTTGAAGAGGCGGGCTCAAAGTATAAAGTAAAATCAGCGTCTTCCGTACCTGCTACTTTAACGGTAGTTTCCATAGCGCGAAGCTAGTAGGTCACAAAGTCCATTCACTAATAAAGCCTCATCTGTACGATGAGGCTTTATTAGTGAATCACATCTGTTAAGATGTTATTTTGCTGAGGCGAGAAGCCCCTTTTTCTTAAGGGTACGGATAGCATGAGTACTCAAAGTCATAGTGACTTTCTGACCATCAACTACAAAAGTTTTCTTTTGTAGATTAGGCTTAAAGACCCTTTTTGTGCGCCTCAAAGAGAAGCTCACATTGTGGCCAAATTGCTTTCCTTTACCGGTAAGTTCACATTGTGCTGCCATACCATTTACTTCCACTAATTTTTAACAATCTTATCCAGTTTACCTCTTTTTACCGTATCTGTCAATCTGTAGCCGCGAAATTATACGTTATAATAAGAGGATGACCGAACCCTCCCTGCTAAATTTACTTGTTGTTTTTGGAGTCATTCTTGTATCTATGACTATACATGAGGCAATGCATGGTTTTATTGCCTATTGGTTAGGGGATGACACGGCAAAACTACAGGGTCGTCTCACGCTCAATCCTATAAAGCACATCGATCCGTTTTTAACGATTCTACTACCCCTTATGCTGGCTCTTGTAGGAGGTCCTATCTTTGGTGGGGCAAAGCCAGTACCTTTTAGACCAGACAGAGTACGTTATGAAGAGTGGGGTGCTGCTCTCGTGGCGCTTGCGGGTCCTTTAACGAACTTTATTCTTGCCTTTTTAACCTTTGGTATCGGTACGCTTTTGGGCTATAACATGTTTACAGTAGGTGGTACACCTGGTGTTTTGGGTATGGTCATTACTTACGGAGTAATTATTAATCTCGGCTTCTTCGTATTTAATATGTTGCCGATTCCACCTCTCGATGGCTCGCGCGTCCTGTATGCACTTGCACCAGAATTTGTCCGACGCGGTATGGAACTAGTAGAGCAGTACGGACTTATCGTTGTTTTTGCTCTTGTACTGCTTGCCAGTAGTGTCATCGGTACAATAATGAGTACAGTTATAACAGCTATTCTTGAGCTCTTTGCGCGTATATTCATTATTTAAATGAGCTATAATAGTAATGTCCCGGAGCGCCGTGACGTGTATGATTTTCCTAACATCACGATAGAGGGAGTCCAAATAATTTGCTTCCGTGGAAGCGGTTTGAGGGCACCCACCTGCAGATAAGCGGGGAATATCGAGCGTCACATAATTTCACTCCGGGACTTTTATGTATCTACGGGATGTGGCGCAGTCTGGTAGCGCGCACGGCTGGGGGCCGTGAGGTCGCTGGTTCAAGTCCAGTCATCCCGACCATAAGGTATTATGTATTTATGAATCAACGAATAGCAGTCAGAGCGATCATCAAACAAGAAGAGAATGTACTCTTACTTCGTCGTGCTACAGGTCGCGAAACTATCTTGGGACTTTTTGAGCTACCCGGAGGCCGTATTGCCTACGGTGAACAGCCAGAAGATGCATTAAGGCGCTACTTGCATGAGGATGTGGGTCTTCATATCAATAAGGCGGATCTTTTTGATGTGGTGACCTACATAGATAAGGATGATCGTGATATACAGTATGCCGTAATTACCTATACAGTTGCGATTGCTGAGGACCATCATGAGTTAAAGCTAGGCAAAAACTACGATCAACATGTATGGACACCTCTGGTGGATATTCAGCAGAATACATTAACTGACTTAACCCAGTTACTACTTGGAATCGTGCATCAAGAAGAGATAACAGATAAAACACTTTCTGCAACCGATAGTGGTGATGATAGATCTTTAGTGTTTGACGCAGTTATTTATGCCGATGGTGGTTCGCGTGGTAATCCAGGACCGTCTGCATCGGGCTACGTTATTATGGATAAAAATCAAATGGTGCTTGCTCAGGGCGGAGAATATCTTGGTATTACGACTAACAACCAAGCGGAGTATCATGGGGTTCGTCTAGCCCTTGAGAAGGCAATAGAACTGCAGCTTCGTAGCATTGAGTTTCGACTCGACAGCATGCTTGTCGTGAATCAGATGAACGGTATTTACACGATTAAAAACCGTGATCTTTGGCCGATCAACGAGAGAATACGAGATCTGATAACGCATTTCGATAAAGTAACATTTCAGCATGTTCCGCGGGAGATGAACCAAATGGCTGACGGAGAGGTCAACAAGGTTTTGGACGCTCATCGAAGTCCTGAAGATACTGTATAATCAGTACTGACAGTCTGTCAGATGATCGCTTCGCTTGCGAAGAGGAAAGTCCGGGCAGCGTAGGACATGACAGTTGTTAACGACAACCGGGGGTAACCCTAGGGAAAGTGCCACAGAAACAAGACCGCCCCTTTGGGGTAAGGGTGAAACGAGTGGGGTAAGAGCCCACAGCGACGTCTGGTGACAGGCGAAGAAGGTAAACCCTGTCAGCTGCAAGGAGGTCTGCATATAAGGATGGTCCGTCCGCAGGCCGATATCCGCTTGATCCTGGCGGCAACGCTAGGACTAGATAGATGATCGTCCACGACAGAACCCGGCTTACAGACAGACTGCCATAAAATAACTCCTCAGATGAGGAGTTATTTTATGGCAGAGCCTTGTACTTATTTCACGCTTTTGACGATAGTGCTAAATGCTTTCGGCTCACTTACTGCTAGTTCAGCAAGTACCTTGCGGTCAAGCTCGCTGTTGGCATTTTTCAGACCAGAGATAAGCTTTGCATAGGTTGTGCCATTTTCTCGTGCAGCAGCGTTGATACGGGTGATCCAAAGACCACGAAGATCACGCTTTTTGTTGCGACGATCACGGTAAGCATACTGCAATGCGCGGATAACAGCCTGCTTAGCAAGACGGAATGAACGGGTGCGATTATGCTGCATACCTTTCGCAGCTTTGAGGATTTTTTTGTGTTTTGCTCGTGCGGTGACGCCTCGTTTAACTCGCATAATTTATACTCCTAAGGCTCGTTTAACGTTTTTGGCAACAGAACCAGTAATGGTTGCGGTACCGTTGATTGCGCGCTTGCGACTCTTGCTTTTCTTAGCGAGAAGGTGAGTTCCGAAAGCACGACGTCGAGTCAGCTTGCCGGTGCTGGTAAGCTTGATTCGCTTTGCTGTTCCCTTATGGGTCTTTAACTTTGGCATTATTTACTCCTTATTACTACGCTCAATGCTCGTCCGGCCATCTGTGGCTGTTGTTCCATGACGGCATCATCTTCTAACATTACTGCGATACGGTTAATCATTTCATAACCTAATTCCCTGTGGGCATTCTCACGACCTCGATAGAATATCTGAATTCGTACCTTGTGGCCGTCAGCGAGAAAACTTCTGACTTTTCGAAGTTTGATCTCTAGGTCTCCTGATCCTATCTTCAAACCGAAGCGCATTTGCTTTAACTCGCTTTGCTTGCTGCTTCGTTTGTTTTTTTGCTGCTCCTTCATCTTTTGATACTGGTATTTACCCCAGTCGATGATTTTTGCAACAGGCGGATCAGCATTAGGGGAGATCTCAACCAGATCTACTCCTGCATCTTCGGCTAACTTGAGAGCTTCTTGACGTGAGATGATGCCAAGTTGTTCTCCGCTTCCTCCGATCACACGAAGCTCACTTGCGCGAATAGCTTCGTTGATGCGAACAGTAGTACTGATTACTATCTCCTTTATGTGATTTGCCGTTACGGCATTACGTAATGACGAGCGTTTACTCGAAGACTATCTTATCAGATATCACGAGAGTTTTCAAGAGGTCTGACCTCGATATTGTAAGGCTTCGCTAATATGTATTTTTTGTATTGATGGTGCACCATCTAGGTCGGCAATTGTTTGTGCTACTTTGATAACCTTAAAATAACTTCGCGCACTAAGACCCAATTTATCTCCAGCAGTCGTTAGTAAAGCCTTTGCATCATCACTTATGTTGAGAAGTTCAGTTACCTCACTACTTGTCAGAGATCCATTGTATTTATCACTACTTTTATAGCGAGATTCTTGAATTAATTTTGCATTATTTATAAGCTTTACCGCTTTAGAATGTTGTATATTTTGTGACGATTTGCGACGTAGTATGGTATCGTTTGATACACGAGAAACGCCTATAATAAGGTCGATACGGTCCAAGAGAGGGCCGGATAAACGTCTTTGGTAATTAAGAATTTGCGTTGTTGAACAAGTACATTCTTTCTTTGGGTCGCCAAGATGTCCGCAGGGACATGGATTCATCGTAGCAACAAGCATAAAGTCTGCAGGGTAGACGCTGCGGCCAGCCGTACGAGTGACGGCAATCTTTTTATCCTCAAGTGGCTGTCTTAGGGCTTCTAGAACTGACCGGGGATATTCAGGAATTTCATCAAGGAATAATACTCCAAGATGAGCCAAGCTAATCTCTCCCGGTTTTGGTTTTGCACCACCACCAATAACCGCTACGGGACTTGTCGTATGGTGAGGGGAGCGAAAAGGACGGCAAGAGATTATTTCACCGTCGATTTCACCAGCAAGGCTATGGATTTTGGTTACGGCAATTTGCTCTTCAGGGGTGAGAGGCGGCATAAGGTTTGTAAGCGTCTTTGCAAGCATTGTTTTTCCTGCCCCTGGAGGGCCTGCAAAGAGAATATTGTGTCGACCAGCTACGGCTATGGTCAGCGCCCGCTTTGCCTGCTCTTGGCCATATACATCATCCAAGAGAGGTGCTGAGGTCTTAGGGGGCAGTGGGGGTAATTTTTGGGGCACCGGAGCCAGAATCATTTCACCCTTAAGGTGGAGGTAAAGCTCTTTCAGATGTGTCACCCCTATAATTTCAATACCATTGATGAGTCCAGCCTGTTCTGTATTCGATGAAGGAACAAAGATTTTTGCAATACCGGACTGTTTTGCAACTTGAGCAATGTTTATAGTTCCCTTGATTGGCCGTAATGTGCCATCGAGAGCAAGTTCCCCTGCAAAGATTGCGCCGCGTACCTCTGATTGCTGTAACTGACCACTGCTGATGAGGATTGCTAATGCGATAGGGAGGTCATAGTGCGCACCATCTTTGATTAATTCTGCCGGAGCGAGGTTAATCGTGATCTTTTTTGAAGGAAATTCCAGTAGTGAGTTGGTGATGGCGCTTCGAACACGCTCTTTTGCTTCATCCACTGATTTTGTGCCCATACCAACGATCTGAATCGTCGGCAGCCCTCTCTTGCCGTCGCTTTCAACTTCAACTACCGCTCCATCGTATCCGACCGGAGCTACCGTTAATACGTGAGCTACCATAATTACAGCTAATTATAAGCCTATGGCACCGATCCAGACAAGCAGTATGATATAATTAACTGAGGTCGGGGCTGATTTAGCTTTCGACGGGAGGACCTTAACAGATTATTTTGCAAGTCGACCATACGCGTTACGTATATTTTTAATTGCAAACACAATTAAATCTGTAGCTGCATCTGTTAAGAGCTTCTTTGCTCCTAGCTATGCACTGCAAACAGCTTAGTTTTACTAGGCCATCATGTATCAACAGGTGACATAGCGATTCATGGTGTCATATTCATGTCACTTACCGGATTTACGTGCAGCGGCGTGAATTTGGAAAACTTTACCGCGCGACAATAAGACCATTTATGTTTGTTTTTTAGGTTTTAGAGTCGTAAACATCAAGACAAACTATACTTGTAGACGAATGATCAGTTACCTTTCGGACCGGGGGGCAGTTCCCCGCAGCTCCACCAAACGAAAATACCTCACATTATGATTGTGAGGTATTTTCGTTTGCTAAAGAGACATAAAAAAGACAACCACCTGCGAGTAGTGGTTGTCTTAACGTGGAGTGTTTTGACAGTGTTTATTTTTGGCCTCTGTATAATTTTTTTATTCAGAGACTACCCCTATAATATGCTGCCAAAGTGCTTGTGTCAACAGCTTTTTATCATTTCTTTGCGTAAAAAATACCACGAGTTTTTCAACACTTTTACACTCTAGTCGAGTTCCTATGAAGCAAGAAGGCTGTATCGCAGGGCATAGCAAGCATATGTCTATAACGGTATAATAGAAATAACCTAAGAGGAAGTGTATGGATAATAATCACGGTCAGGATGCGCAGCAATCCTCCAGCAATACAGCTCCTCGTTTGCCGCGTAGCTATAATTTCTTAATTCAATTAAGCAGAAGGCTGGGTGTGGTAGCAGCACGGTCGTCAATCATACGAGATATGCGGTCATTTTTGAGCCAAGATATAGCTATTTCACCTACGGAACGGATATTTAGGGATACAGTTCCAAAATTAATACTTTCTCAACCAGTGATTACTCAAAAAGCGCAGTTGGAAGCTCAAAAAAAAGGCAAAAAGGAAGAAAGTTTAAAAAAAATTGTTACACAATCTCATGAAATCTTGATGTCAGCCAATACCGTATTCCCAATAACACTGTTTCCTGACACGGTGACCGTTGATAGAACGAAAGTTACGATTACGCGTCGTGATTTCTTCTGGTCTTCAGACGTACTTAGTATACGCATTGAAGATGTCTTGAACGTGCAAGTTTCGGTTGGGCCGCTTTTTGGTTCTTTGACGATAGCGAGCCGAGTTATGAGTACGGTCGATCATTTCCAAATACGACATTTGTGGCGCAGTGATGCAATTCGTTTGAAACACATTATCCAAGGCTACGTGATCGCTCAGCATAACAAAATTGATACGTCACATTTGGATAAAAAGGAGCTCATAGAGACAATAGTAGAGCTTGGAACTGATTCAAATGGACAATAATACAACGTTGTATAAATATCAATGTATAATAAAATTAAAGATATAAAATCAATAATTATCTTGATATAGTGTCATAGTTACATCAAAAACTATTGACCTCAAGCAATGCTTATGTTAAAGTGCATGTAGGCTTTCTTCAAAAACAAAAACGCCTAAACGTTATAAAAATTGTTGAACAGCCATCGATAGCAACAATAAAAATGCCTTGCATCTTGCGAGCACGTACCTCCTAATTGATGCTATCAACCTAAGCTTAGTCGAAAGACTTTAAGCGCCTAGTGAAGTACCGATATACCTAGTTAACCCTTGTTATGGATTAACAGCGCAACTACTAGGTATATCGAGGAAACATTAGAGGGACATGCTCCCGTAAGGGAGCGGTCAGAAGTCACCAGTGGCAGGCTGATCATTGGAGCACGCGCCCTTCATTTTTTAGCGGCGGTTGTAGCAACCAGATCGTATAAGCTTGTCACTGTGACCCAAGAATCTTGATATAGTAGGAGTATGTTAGCAAAATTACTTGTTATTATTGGTCTCGTTTCTACGGGGCTTCTTTTGATTCTTGTAACAACAACTCCACCGTCAGTTGCGGGGGCGACGGGTATCCTTGCCGTTTTCTTACTGAGCTATATTGCGATCGTCTGCGGAGTGACATTCTTGATTTGGGCTCTTGCAAAAGTCGTTAATAGAATGGCAAGAGGAGTCGGGTCGCTAAGGGCTAATTATGGGATTAGTTTAAAGAAGTCATATTACTATTCATCTGTGATATCTCTAGGTCCGGTTATTGTTGTAAGTCTACAGTCGGTAGGGGGCATAGGCATATATGAAGCATGTCTGGTATTGCTGTTTATTGCCCTGGGTTGTATATATGTTGCGCGACGGACATCATAGGTGCGATAAAGAAAATTTGGTTATGGTATAATTACAGATATGAATCCAGAACTTCCCGCACCTCAGATTCAGCCCGAGCGTCAGCCGGTAAATCCGGAACATGTCGAGCAATTGGCGAGTCCTGAAACACAAGGGGAGGCATCTCATGAGCGTGAACAGAACATGCAGAATGTGGATCGGCAAAGCGCACCACAGCAACCAACGGTAACAACCCCGCTGCCGTCTTTAGTTGTTCCTGCCTTGCCAACAATAACGCCTCAGACAGATGACACGGCGGGCCCTACAATTGCTAATGATGACGATTTGATAGAAAAAGAGTGGGTGGATAAGGCGAAAAAAATCATTACAGAAACTCAGAATGACCCCTATCGTCGTGAAAAAGAAGTGACAAAATTGCAGGCTGACTATTTGCGCAAACGATATGGTAAAGAATTAGGTACCTCAAATTAACCGCTTGCGCTAGAATAGAAGTATGGCAGGCGTTTTTATCACAGCATTTGTGACGCTTTTTATCAGCACTGCTCTGATCATTATTGTCTTTACCCAATATAAAAAGACATTGCGTGAGGCAAAAAACTACGAACGAGGCCTAAAGATGGTACCTATGTTTATTCATTTGCCTCCTTCTAGCGAAGATATTGAAAAGGGTGGTAGGGATGAACGTGACCTCACTGAAGAGGTTCTTTCTGAGGCTCAAGTGATGTACAACATTATCGCGAGCACTGCGACGAAAGGGTTCAAAAACAAAATCTATGGACAGCGACATATCTCATTCGAAATAGTTGCCAAGGGCGGGCTCGTTCACTATTACACTGTTGTGCCTATTGTGCTTGTTGATGTGATCAAGCAAGCAGTTGCGGCAGCGTATCCTTCTGCACGCCTTGAAGAGGTCAGTGAGCACAATATCTTTAGCGAAGCAGGGAAAATGAGTGGAGTTATTGGCGGTGAGTTTACTTTAAAGAAAAATTTTGTATATCCAATTGCGACCTATCAGGATACAAAGCGTGATGCTGCTCGTGCGCTTCTTAATGCTCTTTCAGCAGCATCGAGAGATGACGGTGTAGCGATTCAATTTTTGGTACGGCCGGCTGGTGAGGGTTGGGTGAAGGCTTCTATTAATGCCGCTAAGAAAATCAAAGATGATAAGTCAAAAAAAGGTCTGGGAATTGGTAGTGCGAGTGGTATGGCTGAGCTACTTTGGAAACCGCCAGAGTCTGGCGAAAAGAAGCCTGAAGAGAAGCAGCTTACATCTCTAGAAGAGGAAACGATCAAGGTTATTGAAGAGAAGACACGTTATCCAGCATATGAAGTGCTGGTACGTGTTGTTGTGTCATCAAATACAACAGAGCACTCTCAAGGTCTGCTCAAGAATATTGTTGCAGCCTTTGCACTTTTTGATTCGCCAAGCTATAACGGATTCAAATTCAGCCCTTCTCGTAATATTGAAGAGCTTGTAACGGCATTCATTTTCCGTTTCTTCCCTCAATCGATAAACCAGAACATCCTTAAC
The DNA here is from genome assembly GCA_964480675.1 of uncultured Candidatus Saccharibacteria bacterium. Classification (GTDB taxonomy): domain Bacteria; phylum Patescibacteriota; class Saccharimonadia; order Saccharimonadales; family Saccharimonadaceae; genus UBA2112. The sequence continues at coordinate 8,985 of CAYZPD010000003.1, read as the reverse complement.
AGTGTTGAGATGGCAACCATCTTTCACTTACCCGACCAGAACAGTATCCCAACATCCAAAGTGAAGAGGCAGATGTCTAAGCAAGTCGACGGTCCTACTGACCTTATGGAGAGTGGACTGCTACTTGGTGTAAATGAGTTTAGGGGTATAAAGAAGGAAATTCGTTTGACGGATAATGACCGTCGTCGACATACCTATATCATTGGTCAGACCGGTGTTGGTAAGTCAGGCTTCCTATCGAACCTTGCGTATCAGGATATGCATGACGGAAGGGGATTTGCCTTCATTGACCCGCACGGAGATGTTGTAGAGAATCTTTTGGCGAATGTACCAAAAGAGCGTGTAGAGGATGTTATTTACTTTAATCCTGGTGATCTCGAGAATCCGATTGGGCTCAACTTATTTGAATACGAGACAGAAGATCAGAAGGACTTCTTGGTTCAGGAGTCTATAAATATGCTCTATAGTCTATACGATCCAGGGCATACGGGTATTGTGGGTCCACGACTCGAGCATATATTCCGTAACTGTGCGCTTTTGCTTATGGCAGATCCAAACGGCGGAACGTTCATTGATATTCCAAAGCTTCTTGTTGATGACGCATTTATGAAGTCAAAACTGAAATATGTGACAGATAGAAATGTTCTCGATTTCTGGACAAAAGAATACCCTGCCTCTCAGCGCTCAAATGAGTCTGGTGAAGTCACGAGTTGGGTTGTCAGTAAATTCGGTCCCTTTATGTCGAATACCATGATGCGAAATATTATGGGTCAGCGGAAAAGTGGTTTCTCTATTCGAGATATTATGGATGGCAATAAAATTCTGCTCGTGAACCTTTCAAAGGGTAAGATGGGCGAATTGAACTCAAAGCTGCTTGGTATGATCTTTGTGATGAAGTTTCAAGTTGCGGCTATGAGTCGTGCTGATATGTCTGAGGAAGAGCGTAAGGACTTCTGCCTGTTCGTAGATGAGTTCCAGAACTTTGCAACAGATAGTTTTGAATCTATCCTTTCGGAGGCTCGAAAGTATCGCTTGAATCTTGTGTTGGGTAACCAGTTCATGACGCAGTTAACCGATAAGATTCGTGAGGCAATTATTGGTAACGTCGGTACGGTCATTAGCGGTCGTATTGGTGTGACAGATGCCGAGCTGATGGTAAAGAAATTCCAACCAGTTTTTGATGCAGAGGATTTAACAAAGTTACCGAATTTCCAAGCAATTAGCTCTGTTATGATCAACAATGTACCATCGGCTCCCTTTAGCATGACACTTTTGCCACCAATGGCACAGAACAATCCTCAGCTTGCTGATGCAATGAAGCGTCTCTCTGCTACTAAGTATGGATTCGGTCGGGCAATTGTAGAGAGGGAGATATTCACTCGCTTGGAGCCACCAAAACCCGAACGTCCAACGATGCCCTCTGGTGGTGGGGCGCCAGCTCAAATGAAGCCATCGGGAGGATCGTTCTTGGATGAATGGATGTCCAAACGTCAGAAGCTAGCTTCTCAGCCACCACAAGGCCTTCAGCAGCCAGTAAGACCTGCATCTGCGCCTATGCCACCTCAACAGGCCGCTACGATAGCTAATGGATGGGTATTTAATAGTCCTCAGCCTATGTCGGTACCTGCAGCTCCAGCGTCACCATCGAGCATACCTACTACAGTACCAACAAACGCAGAAGTAATATCTCCTAATCCCGCTGCCCAACCCGCACCGACTGTAGTGCTACCGCAGACTCAGTCCGTAGCTACGTCGCAGCAAAATGTACAGTCCGAACAAACAACGACTACTCAGTCTAAAGACCCTCAAGAGGTAAGTGTTCGTCTGCGATAGGTAGTTTGGCTATTTATTGTGACCACGAATCATCACTGAAAAATAATCGTACAAAAGACCGATAATCCAGCCAATGATAAAGGCGCCAATGGTTTCGAAGCCAGATAACTGAAAACCATAATATTTTGATACGAAATAGAGCACCGTAATGCCAATGAAAGCGGCAATGCTACCACTTAGCATTGCATTGGGGCGAGCAATTGTCGCACTAATAAAGTCAGATGTTTTTTCTACCGGTTTTAGGTGAATAAATTTACTTGTTGCACGTTCGCTCAGGGTCATATCGTTCTCAGCATATTTCATCTGAGATTTGAAACTTCCCTCAAGCTGTTTTTTGCCTATAGGACCTCGCCTCCTTTCGGCAGGCGAGTGTGATTTATCCGAATCACTTGTCTCGGCTTTTTTTGCTAATTCCTGAGCTTTTGCCAATACCTCACGCTCTGAGTGGCGTGTCTTGTGTTTACGCTCTGCACGCTCTAGTGCATCACGTATAGCCTCATGACGTTCATGGGCAAGCTCACCGAACTGCTCAACATCACTGTCTTGATCATGCAGATCTGCGACTTGTGTTTCTTTTTCTGACACGCTATACCACCCTGCTCATGGTTAAATTATACCAGTATTAAAGTTATGACGGATGATACGAATTTCTTTTTTGAGTTGTCTTGTTCTGAGAGCAAAGAACAAAACGACAGCTCCAAGTACGGCGATGAAGAGTAGGTTACCCCCTGTACCGATCCACGGTAACTGGTAGAAAGCAGCTTCAACACTCTTGATAGCGGGGCAGTCTACTTTTGTATGATGTGCATTACCGAAAACGATAGTGAGTTTACAGTCATACGACTCAGGATTACTTGTACCTTTCCCTGTCTCGGGCAGGGAGGATAGTAATTGAACAACAAATGTACGCTCTTGCGACTGTCCTGGTGCGAGTTCAACCTCTGACCAACGGAGTGTTTTTGTATCTTGGTTGTAGTCTCCGCCACCAGCATCTATGAGCGTGCTGTATTCAAGCACATCACCTACGCGCACGCTGAAATCACCTGTTGTGGAGACCTGTCGTGGATTGGAAAGTGTCAAAGTGTAACTTATCTTATCAAGAGGTTGTGCCGAGCCCTTTTCCGCGGGAGAATTTTTTGTAAGATTCTGAGCGGCAATAGTTTTTACAGCACTTGTAGCACCTGCCCCCATGGGACTGAATGTTGTGGGTACGCCATGGGTGGCCAGACCACCATTCGCTTGGATAATACCAAACCATCCGAGACTGGCTGACTGGCCAATCCAACCTCTGAATGTTTGATTCGATCCACCCATTTCAGCGAGAGGGCTAAAGTAGCGGACGCCAACACCACCGACACTTCGCTGGTATGACATACTAATCTCTTTGTTTGATGAACTAAGTTGTCCGAAACGACTCATAACATAGGTATTATTACTTGCATTGATAACTCCGGCATGAGCTGCAGCTATTTCAGCGCGACTCACTCCTACTGTACTGTATATATCCTTTACATCATCTTCATTATGGTCGTATCGTACAAGAAAGTCATTGAGGTCACTCACACCACCACGTATGATATCTTGTTCACTTGATGCATTTGCTGACTCGGGCGGTGAGAATACGGCCAAAGATTGCATAATCAGGGTTAAAACGACGAAGAGGACTGTCATTCGTCGGGTGACATCCTCATCTTTCAGACGTTTGGCATAGAAACCAATCTCTGTAATCAGAGCGGGGCTATAAGGTAGATTGGATACCAACTTTCTAAACACGTGATTTTTTGTTTTTGTTCTATTACCTCTTATGGAATAGATTAGCATAAGAATTGTGTTCAATACAAGTGCTTGAGTGAGTAATAGTTGTGCGTTATAATAGGGAAAATGTAAATGGCCGAAAAATCTGCAGTGAGGGAGTAATGGCAAAAACACAGACTGCTGACGCCTATGATGCGTCTCAAATTCAGGTTCTAGAGGGTCTCGAACCCGTTCGTAAACGTCCTGGTATGTACATTGGTAGTACCGGTTATGATGGTGTGCATCATTTGATCAAAGAAATCGCTGATAACTCGATTGATGAAGCGATTGCAGGCCATGCATCGCGTGTCGATGTCATCATTCTTGAAGATGGCGGAATTACTATTACCGATGACGGCCGTGGTATTCCTGTCGATAAGCACCCAAAGACGGGTCTGAGTACACTTGAAACAGTGCTCACTGTGCTGCATGCCGGTGGTAAATTTGGCGGCGGTGGCTATAAGGTATCATCGGGTCTCCACGGTGTGGGTTCAAGTGTCGTTAACGCTCTTTCGACAAAACTGGTTGCAGAGGTTGTGCAAAAAGGCGAACTCTATCATATGGAGTTTGAGCGGGGCGCAACTACGATGCCTCTCAAAAAGCTTGGCAAAACTGATCGTCCTACCGGCACCAGCATTACATTTTATCCTGATCCAACGATTTTCAAAGAGACAATAGAATTCGATTACAAGTGGGTTGTTGATTATCTGCGACACCAAGCATACCTCACTAAAGGTGTGTATGTTGCTGTGCGTGATGAACGCACTAAGCAGCGTGCAGCCTTTTATTTTGAAGGTGGTATTCAGAGCTATGTAAAACACCTGAATATCGGTAAAGATGTTGTTTCGGACAGTATCTTTTATGTTGAGAAGCAAGTTGAAGACTCGATGGTCGAAGTCGCCGTTCAGTATAATGATACTTTTGTCGAACTGGTAAAGCCATTTGCTAACAACGTCCTCACCCCAGATGGTGGTACGCATCTTGTCGGTTTTCGCACTGCACTTACTCGTGTCATTAACGATTATGCGCGCAAGAATAGTCTCCTGAAAGAAAAAGAAGACAATCTGACTGGTGACGATATTCGCGAAGGTTTGACGGCTATTATCTTGGTGAAACTGCCAGACCCACAGTTTGAAGGTCAGACAAAGAATAAGCTGGGTAATCCAGAAGTTCGCCGCTACGTTGAACAAGTCATGAATGAATACTTCGCCTACTATCTGGAAGAAAATCCAGAAGTTGCTAAGAAGATTGTTAACAAAGCACTGCTTGCCGCACGTGCTCGCAAGGCGGCTCGTGCTGCTCGCGACAACGTGCTTCGCAAAGGCGCGCTCGACGGCATGGGACTGCCTGGTAAGCTGTGGGATTGTTCAAGTAAGAGCCCGTCTGATAGTGAGATTTACATCGTTGAGGGTAACTCGGCTGCCGGCTCCGCTAAAGAGGGACGTGATAACAAAACACAAGCGATTTTGCCACTTCGTGGTAAAGTTCTCAACACTGAACGTGCTCGTTTGGACAAAATGTTCGCCAACAAAGAAATTGTTGCAATGATTCAAGCGTTCGGCGTTGGTATTGGTGATTCATTCGATATCAATGGTCTGCGTTATCACAAGATTATCATCATGACCGATGCCGACGTTGACGGTAGCCACATTGCGACGCTGTTGCTTACCTTTTTCTTCCGTTACATGAAAGAAGTGGTCGAGGGCGGCTATGTCTATCTTGCAAAACCACCGCTTTTCAGTATCAATAAGGGTCAGAAGAAACAGTATGTCTATGATGAGCCATCACTTGACGAGGCGCTTAATGCAATGATTGCTGATAAAAAGACGCGTGGTGTTGCGGTTGAAGAAGCTGATGATCGCTATAAGCAGGCTGGCGTAACGGTGTCACGATTCAAGGGTCTTGGTGAAATGGACGCCGACCAGCTATGGGAGACGACGATGAACCCTGAGAATCGTGTGCTTATTAAGGTGAATGTAGAGGATGCTGAACGTGCAGATGCGGTCTTTACGAAACTGATGGGTGATGATGTGAGCCTTCGAAAGAACTTCATTCAGTCTGAGGCAAAGAATGCAAAACTAGAGGAACTTGATATTTAGGGGCACTACCATGGACGAAGAGACAATAAATACTCCAGTGAATGAAAGTACACCGATTGAAGACGTTCAGATTGTTGACAACGGTATGATAGAGACGACAGGTATTGAGCATCGTACCGTTGAAAAAGTTATGGAAGATAGCTTCTTCCGTTACTCAATGAGCGTGATTATTGACCGTGCGCTCCCTGATGTGCGAGACGGATTAAAGCCCGTGCATCGCCGAATTCTCTATTCAATGAACGTGAATAATAACCGTTCAACGGCGAAATTTGTTAAAAGCGCGCTGATTGTTGGTGATGTGATGGGTAAGTACCATCCGCACGGTGACAGTGCTATCTACAACGCAATGGTACGTCTTGCACAGCCGTGGTCACTACGATACCCGCTTGTTCAAGGCCAGGGTAACTTTGGTTCGATGGACGGTGACGAGCCGGCTGCAATGCGTTATACAGAAGCGCGTATGGCAAAGCTTGCCGATGAGATACTTGTTGATATTGAGAAGGAAACAATTGATTTTCGCGATAACTACGATGGCTCTCGCCAAGAGCCTATGGTGCTGCCTGCGAAAGTACCAAATTTATTGCTCAACGGCCAGATTGGTATTGCCGTTGGTATGGCAACGAATATTCCATCCCATAACCTTGGTGAACTTGTCGATGCGACAATCGAACTGATTGACAACGAACATGTAACCATTGATGATCTTTTGAAGCACGTAAAGGGCCCCGATTTTCCTACAGGTGCAGTTGTATATGGTGGTGTACCGATGAAGCAGGCGTACCAGACCGGTCGAGGTAGCGTGACGATGCGTGCTGTGGCTGACATTGTAGAAACTAAAAAAGGTCGCCATCAGATTGTTGTTACCGAGATTCCATATGGTGTTAACAAGGCATCATTAGTCGAAAAAATCGCAGAACTAGTAAAAGATAAGAAACTAAATGGTATTAGCGATCTTCGTGACGAGAGTGCACGTGGTAAAGTGCGTGTAGTAGTTGAACTGAAGAAGGATGCTTATCCAAAGAAACTCCTTAATCAGCTCTATAAACTGACAGCACTCCAAACAAGCTTTAACTTCAATATGCTTGCGCTTGTTGATGGTGTCCAGCCACGAGTGTTGGGGCTCCAGGAAATGCTGAGTGAGTTCGTGAAGCATCGTCAAAGTGTTGTACGTCGTCGCACTGAGTTCGAACTACGTAAGGCAAAGGAACGTGCGCACATCCTTGAGGGCTATAAGATAGCGCTTGATCACATTGATGAGGTTATCAAGACAATTCGCGCGAGTAAAACACAAGAAGAGGCTGAAAAGGCGTTAATCACGAAGTTCAAGCTCAGTGAGATTCAAGCAAAGGCAATTCTTGCTATGCAGCTGCGCCGTTTGACTGGTCTTGAACGTCAGGCTATCGAGGATGAATTGACCGAGCTGCTAACCTTGATTAAGAAACTTGAAGCCATACTGGCTGACGAGAAAGAAATTCTCAAGATTATTAAGACTGAGCTTCTTGAAATGAAAGAGAAGTATGGTGATGAACGGCGCAGCAAGATCATTAACCATGAACTTGGTAAGTTTAGCGATGAAGAGCTTATTCCTGAGGAAGAAAGCGTTATACTTTTAACAACGGAAAACTATATTAAGCGGACGTTACTCAGTGAATATCGTCGCCAGAATCGTGGTGGTAAGGGTAAGCGTGGTATGACAACCAAAGAGGAAGATATCATTGCGCAACTTGTACCTTCGAGTACGCACGATTTCTTGCTCTTCTTCACGAACAAAGGTCGTGTATTCCGCCTAAAGGCATATGAAGTTCCTGCGGCAAGTCTGCAGGCAAAGGGTGTTGCAGCAGTGAACCTTCTTCAGCTGCAACCTGAAGAGAAAATTACATCGATTATTCGCCACGAGAAAGATGCGAAAGATGATGGCTATCTATTTATGGCAACAATCAAGGGTACGATTAAGAAAACACCCCTGAAAGACTACGCAAATATTCGTACGAATGGTTTGATCGCAATCAAACTCGATGAAGGCGATGAATTGAAGTGGATTCAGAAAACAACAGGTGAGCATGATGTTATTATTTCAACATCAGCAGGTCAGGCAATTCGATTCAACGAGAAAGACGCTCGTCCTATGGGTCGTGCGGCACGCGGTGTGCGTGGTGTTCGCCTACGTCCAAATGACCATGTGGTTGGTATGGATATCGTGTCTGATGATGAACGCCGACTACTTGTTATTAGTGAGAATGGCTACGGAAAAGCAACAAAGGTAACCAACTTCCCGTCACATAAACGAGGCGGTATTGGTATAAAAGCTGCTGTTGTTACGACAAAGACTGGTCCAATCATTGATGTGCGTACTCTTGAAGAAGATGCAAGTGAAGTATTAATGATTTCTTCGAAAGGTCAAACAATTCGTGTTGGACTCAAAGATATTCCAACACTTGGACGTACTACTCAAGGTGTTCGAATCATGAGGCTTGCTGAAGGTGACGCCGTAGCATCACTCGGTATTATGCCGGAGCAAAGTCAAGAAGAGGGTACTGAGGAATAGCTATGGGTACTATCTCCCCCTATCTTATTGCCATTATTGCGGCATGGGTAGTGGCGCAGGGAAGTAAATTTTTGATGGCAAGTGTAAGGCGGGGTGGTACAGCAGAACTGCGCCAGCTGTATACTTCTGGGAGTATGCCGAGTGGACACAGTGCTACAGTTATAGCTCTCATGACTGTTGTAGGGCTAAAAGACGGACCAGAATCAGCTTTGTTTGGTATTGCGACACTGCTTGCTGCGATTGTTATGTATGACGCAGTAATGGTACGACGTTCAACCGGAGAGCAGGGAGTGGCGATACAGGCATTGATCAAAGAGCAGAAAAGTCATGTAAACCTTCCACGATCTGCAAAGGGTCACGAACCTCTGGAAGTAGCTGTTGGCGCATTGATTGGTCTTGTTGTCGGTATGCTTACTTTCTTTATCGTAAATTAGTAAAAAAATCTCTTGACGCAAACACCTTTTAGCGATATGATAGGTAACAGTCTGATCGCCTGTCTTGATATTGAGAGACAAAAGAGCGATATACAACAATGCGAGTTGAACAGATGATTCTGTACATTGACAATTTAGTTGTGCAATATCATCGTCAGTTTATTTGAGCTTGATACAGCTATATGTATCATTTTATGGAGAGTTTGATCCTGGCTCAGGATGAATGCTGGCGGCGTGCCTAATACATGCAAGTCGAGCGGTAAGGCCCTTCGGGGTACAC
>CAYZPD010000002.1:275008-278873 GCA_964480675.1 uncultured Candidatus Saccharibacteria bacterium | reverse complement strand
AGCGCTTCCTTGCCAAGGAAGAGGTCGAGAGTTAGAGTCTCTTCACCCGCACCAAGTAAAGAACCGACCTCGTGTCGGTTTTTTACTTGGTTTGCGTTAATGTGTCCTAACTCTCGACCTCTTTAAAATATAAAAATAGTCGAGAGTAAAACTCCCGGGCGCTCCAAGCGCCCGGGAGTTTAGAGTCTCTTCACCCGCACTGATAAATATTATGCAATGATTTATAACATTCCAGGGACTGTCCTTGGAATCCCTTGGAATCAGGAACTGCTTGCCCAGGCAAAGGAGCGCTAGAAATCCAGCTAGGGTTCCTCAATCCATTACGCTATTTTGTGTCATCACTAGCTGGTAGTTTTAGCCTAACGTTAGTCTGGAGCAGTTTCGTTTTTTGCTCTATTTGCTTGTATTTGGTGTATATCAAAGTGGTCTGAGCCGGTTCTTCATTCTCTGGCTTTTCGTCCGAATCATCTGAACTATCAGTCTTGAATACTTCAACTCTCGCACCTTCATCCAATAACGCAATCAGGTCAGTCACACCTTTCATGAGAAACTCTTTTTGCTCACTAGCTGTTCGATCCTTTGGCTTATTCTTTACAGACTTGACGAGCTCATTTACATGCTTCTTGAGATCTTTGTCTGTGACTACGTTATCCCTCAATTTTGTCAGCTCATCCTTCAACTTTGATGTCTGCTTTTCGGCAGGGATAGACTGGAGGACTAACTGTTCAACCTGCGTATATTTTAGGGACTCGTCCTTCTTATTGAGATAGAAAAGAACCGTTAAACCAATTAACTCTAAGACTTTCGGTAGGTTATCGATTAGCCATGAGATATCAATAGTTACAGGAGAACTTTTTGACATGGCATAAATCTTAGGACTGTATTCGGATTTATCAGCGCTCGTGCATGCATAGCTATATAGAATTAGTTCAAGTTTTTTTGAATATTCCATTAGCTGTTTCAAGTCACTAATATCGGTGTCACCTAGAAATTCGACAGTAAATAAGTTCTGTTCGAGATAGTTAGACTCGCCTAGCTTAAGACTCTTAAAGTTCAAGACCAAGTTACTCAGGCTAGTTTTAAGAGCTTGAAGTTCAGAAACAATGGTTTGAATTTTCTCGTGTGCGTTGAACAGGTCGTCATAGATATACTTTTTCAGCGTTTGGTCTGAGAATGCTAATAGGCTTGGTGCGTGCAAATTTTCAAGCAATAAGCTGGAGTGAGGAACCTGACTTAATCCCTCAAATAATAAGTCCAGACTTTCCTGCTGATCGTCAATTGCTTCGTCCAATGCTTCTTTGGATTCAGCTGTCGGAGTAGTTCGGTAATCAACAATTAAAGGAATTAGTTCGGTGTAGTTAGGGATAACATCATACTCTACAAGAAGGTCATCTATTGCACTTATATTTTGATAAAAGAGAGTAACATTCATTTTATTTTCCCCTAAACCTATATGAAAATCACTTTACTAGAAAAACATAATCTATGCTAGTAATGCTTATTTGGACAAAAAGTCCCAAGTATTTTCAGGGTGAACCTTTTATTCCCTACTACTTAAAGAATGGAAGTTTATCAGTGATAAACTGACGTTTCTGCTGCAACCTTTCTAAATCCCGCAGTAGTGGTTTTCTGTCATGCTCAATAAGCTTTTTGCGATATCTTTCATTCGCTAAAGTACCAGTCAGGCGTGCGGTTACGTTAGACTCCACGGCATCCAATTCATCTTCCTTGGTTTCTATTTGCTTATGGACTTCCTTTAGCTTCCTATAGAGCGGCAGGGTCCAACACGCAATGAAAAGTACTATAAGACCGGCAACTCCGCAAATAATACTTATCACAAGAGCTAGATTTTCGGCCGCTGATTGCTCTGGCATTGATACTATTTCCTCTTTCTATCAAATAGTTTGGCTAGCTTACTAAAGAATCTTAAGATACTAATTATTTGAGGTGAAAAGTACTCAAACATTAACCAGCTAGCACCGATGATCGCAAACGCAGAGCCTATCGCTAGCCATAATTTATAGTGGTTATTTTCTAACTCAAGAATATTACTTTTTCCAAAATCCCTTCTATAGTCGTCTATATACGTAAGCGTTATTCGAGCAGATAGAGCTATCGAGTGGGCATCCTGAGATGAGCTATAAATATGTTCAAGTCTGTTAATTTGCATATATAAATTAACGAGATCCGACCTGGTATCGTCATTATAATTATCAAGCGCACCGGCATTTAATATCGCCTCATAGGCCGTAGACGAAAGAGTCGGAACGACTGAAATCTTTGCATCTTTTTTATATTCTTGGTCCACCTCGGCTAGCATTGCCGAGTTACCTATAACCTCAAGCTCAAGAGCATGGTGAAAGCTGTCTATATGCCGCATTTCTGTTTCAAGAGATGTCACAACGGGCTGACTAAAAGCAATAATCGCAATACCCAATGACACAAGCCCGACAATCGCCGTTATCTTTAGATTCAAATGCTCCCGTAATTCCATAGCATCAGTATATAAGATATGACTCCTTTTGACTTGATTCATATAAGTTCTGTGGTATTTTAACAATTTACATGAATTAGTCGTCCAGTCAGAATAATGTCTATAAGTTTAAGATCATTATGTGAACGTGCACATAGAAAGAACCGGCCTCGTGTCGGTTTTTTCTATGGTTCTGATGTTGCGCTCTAACTCTCGACCTTTTCTAAGACAACAATAGATAATCTCACAGATAAAAATCTAACCTAACGCTAGGATGAAAGTGTATGAGTGTTAAACTAAGGAAAGATTAATTTGAATGAATAGGAGTTGAGCAATGGCTAAATATGTTGATGGTTTTGTACTAGTAGTACCTAAAGGGAAAGAAGCAGAATACCAAACAATGGCAGAAATGGGTCGGGATTCATGGATGCGACACGGGGCGCTTCAATACTTTGAATGTAAGGGCGATGATCTGAAGCAACAGGAGATGGGCGATCAAAAATCGCGAGCCTATAAGGAAATGGCTGGTGCGGGCGAGGATGATAATGTCTGGTTCTCTTTCATTGTTTTCACTTCAAAAGAACACCGTGATGAAGTAAACAAAAAAGTCATGGACGAAATGAGCGAAGAGTACAAAGATCAAACCGATTTTGAAATGCCAAATGACATGCAGAAAATGGCATACGGTGGATTTGCAGTAGCGGTCGAAGGCTAGCCATATAATATCTTCTTTCACTATATACGTGTTTATGGTTAAATAGACACGTATATACGGAGTATGAAATAGAAATGTTGGCAGCGGTGAAAAAAATAAATATAGTTTTAGCTCTTTCGCTACTGCTGGCGGTAGTATTACCTATACAATCTGTCTTTGCCACTTTTGGCGATGTGACCGAATTTCCTATACCGACATCTAGTTCTAATGCGTCATTTATCACCTCTGGTCCGGACGGTAATCTGTGGTTTGTCGAAGGAACAGGTAACAACATCGGTCGTATCACACCTGCTGGTGTCATCACGGAATTCCCAGTACCAACGCCAAGTGCAGGCTTGCAGGATATCACCTCTGGTCCGGACGGTAATCTATGGTTCACTGAGGATGCCGGTAATAAAGTTGGTCGTATCACGCCTGCTGGTGTCATCACGGAATTTACCGTACCGACATCAAGCGCTGGTCTGAGGTCTATAACCGCCGGCCCTGATGGCAACCTGTGGTTTGCCGAACTGAACGCCAACCAAGTTGGTCGTATCACGCCTGCTGGTGTGTTTACAGAGTTTGCTGTACCAACACCCAATGCTGGCTTGCAAGTAATCACTGCTGGCTCGGACGGTAATTTATGGTTCACTGAAAACTCCTCCGATAAAATCGGACGTATTACGACTGCCGGTGTT
>CAYZPD010000002.1:250129-274908 GCA_964480675.1 uncultured Candidatus Saccharibacteria bacterium | reverse complement strand
AAATCGGACGTATTACGACTGCCGGTGTTTTTACAGAATTTCCTATACCAACAGCAAGCGCTTTTGCATTCAGTATTACTGCTGGCTCGGACGGTAATTTATGGTTCACCGAGTTTATAGCTAATAAGATCGGTCGTATCACTCCCGCTGGTGTGTTTACTGAGTATGCGCTTCCGACAGCAGGCACTTTGCCCTACCGTATCACTGCCGGCCCGGATGATAATATATGGTTTACGACGGGATCTAACATGGTAGCTCGATTTGATCTGGCGATACCTCCGTCACCATCACCTACGCCATCACCCTCATCAGTTCCAGGAGCGCCCAACACGGGTCTTCCGCGACAAACAGGAGCAGACAGCCTTCTACTTGGCGGTATGGCCGTAATCCTTCTTCTGACGGCACCTGTCCTTGCTGTAGCAACTCTTCGTAAGCGATCACGTTCTCGTAAATAGAGATTATTCCATTACTTACTTACTGACTTAGTGGGGTATTGTTAGCTACTTACTGATTGGCCTGTCTACAACTAGCTGTTTACAAAACAGCTTCTCTAACAACGGCTAAGTGGTGTGTGAACTTGCAGTCCCTAGCGCTTGCTAAACAATAATCCATCACTTTCTATACTCTTGCTATAAATAAATGACCGGCATGTGCCGGTCATTTATTTCGATAGTGGGAGGTCTTACTAAACTTGCACTATGAGTGCTTCTAGCAGGTTGGATACTGCGGAGCAGTCACTGAACCTGGATAGAGTTTGTTTGCGACCTTTGGTAGGATATCAGTGAAGATTGGGAAGCTTCCTCGGAAAGAGTTTTGCATACCGGTAATCACTGCGCCGGTTGTTGGATCGTAGAAGAACATAGAGTCGAAACCAGGAATGTCACCATTATGTCCGAGCCAGCTACCGTAGCTGAGGATACCCAAGCCGTAACCGACCACTGCTGGAGTTCCAGGGGCTCCGTAAGGAACGGGACAGAATTGTAGTCGTTGTGCCTGTGTAGCAGGAGTTAGGAGTGCGCCGGTGCGGAGGGCGTTGGCGTACTTTGTGAGGTCACCAAGAGTAGAAACAATAGCACCTGCAGTCCATGCGGTATTAGGATTGGTGTTGGTGTAGTCCATGGTCAGGAATGAGAGGATTGGGTTGGGGCCGTAACCACGACTGAACGGTGCGGGCATGGCTGATGTCATAGCAAAGGTTGTTTCGGTAAGACCGAGAGGCTTGATAACATCATCGGTGATTGCCGCTGCAGCAGTCTTGCCGGTGACTTTCTCGAGGATGAAACCAAGTAGGGTGTAGTTTGAATTAGTGTAGGCATACTGTGTGCCAGGTGCGAAGAGCGGCGCATGGCTCTTTGTTGCATTGAGAGCGCTTTGTGGGCTGTACGGCATACTAGGCCAGAGCACTAGCAAGACCTGAAACAGGAAGTCGGAAGTGTAATCGTAAAGTCCTGAGCGCATAGAGAGCAGTTGGCGAATGGTAATGAGATTACCGTTCGGGATGCCCTGGAGGTACTTGTCGACTGTATCGTCAAGCTTGATAGTGCCTTTGTCAACTTCGACAAGGATTGCATGAGCGGTGAAAAGTTTAGTGATACTACCGATACGGAAGTGATTGTTGACGTTTTGTGGGGTCTTTTTTGAGAGATCACTCACGCCATAAGCCTTGGTGTAAGAACCTGCGGGACCACTGACAGAGATTGATACACCAGGTATCTTATCTTTAGCCATAGCAGCATTGATAGTTGCGTCGACAAAGTCGCGATTAGCCTGTGATAGTGGTGCTGCATGAGCAGGTGCTACGAAGCTCAGTGCGGCGACGGTCAGTGCTACAAGTGGAGCTGCGAACAGGGTACCGAGAAATGCTACAGATGTTCTTTGTTTTTGTTTGAAGTCTTGCGGATGTTCCAGCAATTGTACGATTGATTTCATTTTTTCCTCGTATGTTAAATACTATGACGTTGTGAAAACGCTTAAGTTTACTTATAGCACATAAGCGGAAAGATACAATAACTAACTAAAACTTTATGATCAGTAACAGAGAGCGCAATGACTTCGACTACCCATAACTGCTATGATAGAAGTATGAGGAAAATCATTATTCAAGAATTCATTACATTAGATGGTGTTATGCAGGCTCCGGGTGGACCGGAGGAAGATACATCAAGTAACTTTCAATTCGGCGGTTGGACTGCCCCGTATTTTAATGATGCTGATCAAGAGGGTGGTGAGTTGATGCAAAAATGGCTCAAGCCCACTGATCTGCTACTGGGTCGAAAGACATTTGATATCTTTGCTGCCTACTGGCCTGAACATGCCGACATGTGGCCAGGCATTATGGATGTTACTAAATATTGCGTGAGTACTACGTTGGAGCAATCCGACTGGAGTAACTCGGTATTTCTGAAAGATGTGGATGACATTAAGAAACTCAAAGATTCGGACGGTGGTGATATTCAGGTTATCGGTAGTGGTAATCTGGTACAGACACTACTGAAACATGATTTGGTGGATGAGATGCGACTGATGACATTCCCTGTCACACTCGGCCAGGGCAAGCGTTTGTTTGATGAGGGCACTATGCCGGCTGCTTTTACCCTGATAGAAAGCCTCGTAACGTCAAATGGTGTGATTTTTGCGAGTTACAAACGCGCTGGTGATGTAAAGACAGGTACAGTCGGGTAATAGATACTATAAGCCTAAATCCGGCCGATCCGTCAGGATATTGCTGTTATACTACGTGCAGGTTATGAATAAATATATACAGAAGGCAAAAGCATATATTGCCGAAAAGAACGAAGCAGCTATCGGTGTGGTTGTTGTCCTGATACTTGTTGGTATTGTGATTGCTATTGCAGCGTTTGTGCAAAGTGCCGGTCCAAAAATTGTCTACAAACCTGCCAAAGCCTGTGAGCTTTTGACGCCTGCGAAAGCGCAGGATTTCCTGGGCAACAAGGTGATAAATGTCGAAAAGAACGAGCCAGTTATATCGGGTAATACCGCAACAAGTAAGTGTAGCTATACTGACGAGAATCAGGACACGAATAGCATGCTTGTCGCTGCAATTGCTATTCGTTCCGGCATTAATGACGAAGGCGTTTTGCAGAATAAAACGGATTTTGCGAAGGCACGAGCAAATAGCACTTCTGAAGCTGTCAAGGATCTAGGTGAAAGCGCGTACTTTAATCAAGCATCTGGTCAATTGAATGTACTAAGAGATAAGAATTGGTTTATCTTCAGCTATGGTATAGGTTCAGCGCCTGAAAGCAATACTCTCGATAAGGCGATAGATTTCGCTCATAAAATACTACAGTAATTATTGTAAATTAAAAAAAATTTATTGAATTACGATAAATATCGTATTACAATATTAACTATGAAACAAAGCTCAACATACTTTTTACGAATAGTTGTTTTTCTTATGGGCGCCGCAGCTCTCTTGCTATGTTATGTGATTCTGCCAGAAGTCAATGCAGGATGGGAAGAGGCATATCCAGAGGTCGCTGCATGGAAGTATCCATTTATTATTGCGCTGCTAGCGACAACCATACCGTTTTTTATAGCGCTGTGGCAGACACTTAAATTGCTGCACTATATAGATGTCAATAAAGCCTTTTCTCGGCTGTCAGTCAAAGCACTCAAGATTATTCAGTATTGCGCACTTGTATTCAGCGGTCTGTATGCAGCCTGTTTGCCACTTTTATACCATGTGACGCAGCATATGGACGCGCCTGGTCTGATGGTCATCGGTTCTGTTATGGTATTTGCACCGCTAGTAATCGCTGTTTTTGCGACCGTACTACAAAGGTTACTAGAAAGTGCTATGGCTATTAAAAAAGAGAATGATTTAACGGTATAGGCAGTATGGCGATCATTGTAAATATTGATGTGATGTTAGCGAAACGCAAGATGAGCGTAACGGAGCTTGCTGAAAGAATCGGGATTACTATGGCAAATCTTTCGATACTTAAGAACGCAAAGGCAAAGGCTGTAAGGCTGTCAACGCTGGAAGCGATTTGCGAAGCTCTGGATTGCCAGCCAGGCGACATCCTGGAATACAGGGATGATAAGAGCTATGGTTGAGTGCTTCTTGTGATGGATGTCATATCTCAGAGCGGTAAACGAACATAGAAAGTTGTTCCTCGATCTTCCTCGGACTCAAACCAAATTTTTCCCTTTGAATTCTCAACGATTGACTTGACTATATAGAGCCCCAGACCCGTTCCGTTTGTATCCTTTTGGCGGACATTATCAGCACGGAAAAGTTTTGTAAACAGCTGCCGTTGCTGTCGCTTTGGAACACCGTACCCGTCATCGGATATCTCAATGTTGATGAAGTGATCTTTATGTTGGATTTTGAGACTGACATTGCCACCCGCAGGTGTATATTTGACTGCATTGGTTAATAGGTTTTGAAAGATGATTCGGGTGAGGTCTGGATCAAGTAGCATCAAGGGGATAGATGGATCATATTCTTCCTTGAGATTGAGATGCTTGTCGGTAATTTCCGGCTTGAGCTCGGCGACAACACTGCGAGCGAGTTCCACAATATTACTCATTGCAGGTGTTGCAGTGAGCGTGCCAATTTCGATACGAGCAACTGACAGAAGAGCACTAACTAACTCAATCATGTTGAGATTGGATACCAAGATTTCTTCAAGTCCTGCGCGCTGTTCTGGTGTTAACGAGCCCATAGTACCTTTTAGAAGAAGCTCGATATACCAGCGCATGGCAGTCAGCGGCGTACGGAGCTGGTGTGAAGCTAAAGAGACAAATTCAGTCTTTGCACGATCGATTGCTTGCTCCTGGGTGATATCACGAACAACTGCAATTGTACCGACAAGTTTATTACTCAAAAGAACCGGTGAAGCAGTGACGAGTGCAGGGAACAGGGTGCCATTTTTTTTACTGTACTGCAGGCGATCAATTATAACTTCCCCCTCGATCAGTACACGCATAATTGGACGAGCCTGTGCGTCTAAATGGTTACCCTGCATATCATATGCCCGGATAACAGATAAGTAATCTTTTTTTCGTAATTCGTTTTCCGAATAACCCCACAGGTCAATGGCTGCTTGATTGATTTTTATGATATTGCCATTTTTATCGGTAACGATGACAGGATCACCTATGCTATCAAAGAGCACTTCGGTCCAGGCTTTTTCGGTCACCAATTCTTTGCGAATAGTGTCATCTGGCGTCGGACTTTTTGATTTTTTCATCCGTTGCCCCCACCAGCCTGTGTATATATGACTATTGAGAATAGCAGTCTCATACTCGATTAATTACTATATAGAAACTTCAGCAACATGAAGTGAAAAATTTCACCACTCCTTATGCTTAGCGAGACCGCAGGACGAACAAACTATGATCGCACTGTCTTTAGGGCTTCGCTATAGCGAAGTAGCGAATCAAGCTGTGTTTCAAGCTGTGACTGCGGACCGTATGGGCGCTCTTTCACTGCAGCTGCTAACTCACCCTCGTCATTGATAGACTCTGAGAGATGATCACTAAAAAAGAGTGCTTGTGCAAGAGTTACTGCACCAATTCCAGGCAGCGCCATGCGTAGGCTGGCAACGGCTTGTGCGCCTCCGCTTGTACCGTGGGCTACGAGAGCAACAGGTTTGTCGTCAATCTCGTGTCCTATGACGTCAATGGCGTTTTTGAGCACAGCTGGCATAGAGCGGTTGTACTCTGGCGTTACAAAAACGTATCCATCAAATGTAGCCATGGTATCGAGCCATTTCTGTGTTACTTCATTTGTTTTACGCTCGGGGTTGTAACGCGGACTGATTGCTTCGTCAAGAAAGGGAATAGGGAAGTCTCGCAGATCAAGCAGTGTTGCCTCTGCCTTTCCTTCCAGACCACGAGTAACCCATTTGGCGAGCTTGTCTGTTTGGCGACCCTGTCGAGTACTGCCAATGATAACGGCGATTTTTGTCATTTGTTGTCCTCCTTTTGGTTGTGTAATTACTTACAAGTGTACTGTATATTACTATACTTTGTAAAGTATATAGTGTTAAACATAAGGCTTTGCTCAATATCTTGACATATTGCAATGACATTGAAATTGAATGATGAATAGTGTATAATTAAGATACATATGACTGAGCGAGTAAGTCGAAGTGAGGCCGAGCGAAGGCCTATTGATCATGAGGTTATTGACCTCGATGACGGACCTATTGAATTTGCCCTTTCGGGTCATCGCCTGAAGATTGTCGTGCCAGAGCGAGACCTAGGCGATGACAAGAAGTTTGCTGTCGACTGTATCATCATCGATGAGCACAATTATAAGCCCATGATTAGTGAGGGATTTAAGGGTCTGCGTGATGGGGAAACGGTCATTCTCGGTAGGCAATATTTGCAGGATCGTTTTCATTTTTCGAGCGATGTGTCAGGTGAGCATGCGGTCATTACACGATCTGGTACACAGATTGCTATTCGTGATCTTAGTTCGCAAAATGGTACCTTTTTGCTCACGACTCAGCCTCAACATGTTGATGTAGCGGAAATAGCGGGGTCGAGTATTGGCAAACACGACGATCGTAATGCAGATGCTTATTTTATGAATAGCAACAGTGAAGTCTTTGGTGTGTTCGATGGCGTTGGCAGTAAGCCTGGCTCGGATCGTGCATCGCAGCTTGCGGCACAGACTATAGAGGCCTACTTGGGGCAGGTGGGTAAGAGGGTATCGCGTGCGATAGGTCGTTTGGCTGTTGAAAATGCCTTATTGGCGGCTCATGAAGCTATTGTTGCGGAAAGCAAGGGTGAAAGTTCTATCGAAACCACTGCCGTGGTTGCTAAAATGTTTGAAACGCCAAATGGTGTACCATATATGGTAGTCGGACATGCTGGCGACAGCCGAGCGTATCGAATGAGGGGTGGTGAATTGGATCATATGACGCTTGACCATGCTCATCGCATGCCCGGTTCGAAGACGCATGGTGATGCCATGCTTGCACAGGAGATACTTTCAAATGTGACAAATCGTGCACATCTGAGCGAAAATGCTGCCGCTGCTTTTAAATTCCGTAACCAGATTATGAGTACTCTAGGAAGTCCTGAACAGTCTCCTATCATTACCGTCAAAGACTATGATGTGAGGAGCGGTGATAGGTGGTTATTGACAAGTGATGGTATACACGACAATCTGACAACAGAGGAGATAGAGTCTATCATTGATGCTCGCCAGGAAAATAATGCGATAGTGCAGGCACTCGTCACTGCCGCGAAAGAGCGAAGTCGTGATAAAACACATCTGCGTGCAAAGCGTGATGATATAACTGCAGTTATTGCTTCACTGAAATAGATAAGAACGGCCATTTCCTGCTATACTATCCCAGACGGCGCCTTGGCGGAGCAGTTACGCAGCGGTCTGCAAAACCGCGTAGACGGGTGCGACTCCCGTAGGTGCCTCCAAGAATTTATATAGGAGGGGTTTACCCCTCCGCTTTATTTTTCGAAATGAATTAGGGTGCCGAGCTTCTCCCCTGAAGCTCGGCATTCGCCTCGTGCTCGTGCGGGTTAGTCTTTTTTCAAAACTTCGAGAAGTTCGGGGAACGTTGCATCGTTGAAGTGGCCGCGATTTTCGAACACATGCGACTGCGCGTTTGGCAGATCTGCCTGAAATTTTGCCAGTTCGGCAAATGGTACGACAGGATCGTCCTGGCTATGGAATAAGTGAATCTCCTCGGCGCTCTGAGGTAAATTTGTTGCAGATGCGACGCCAAAGCTACCGAGATCTTCATAGCTGTCATCATCGTAACCACCAGAAATCAATACGAGTTGTCGTATCTTTTGCTCGGTAGGATGATCCTGCAGGTACTTGGCAAGAAACATTGCGCCCAAACTATGGCCAACCAAGTGAACATCATCGCCAAAGAATGGAATCAGCTTTTCAAAATAGATAGCCCACTCGTCAAAGACGGCATTGCTGTCGTTCGGGAAAGAGGGCAGTAAGACATCAGTAGCCGTATCGGTCATTTGCTCGGCAATCCATGGCTTCCATCTTTTTTGCAGCTTTAGTTGCTCGTAGTCAACTTGCATGTTTCGGAGACCTTCTATATAGCCCTCATGAGTAGAAAAACTATCGCCACCGTGAATTATAAATACTTGTTTCATAATTCTAGTATACTGGTATGTAAGCGCGGGTGGTGGAATCGGTAGACACGAGAGACTTAAAATCTCTTGACTGAATAAGTCGTGCGGGTTCAAGTCCCGCCCCGCGCACCAAAATTATAGAGAAATACGAGATGCTGCCATCTCGTATTTTTCGTCTGAAAATGCTATACTTGTTTATATCAAACAGTAAAAATGGTAAGGGGAATTCTGAAATGAGTGCACTATGGATATTTGTCGGCGTCATCGTCGTTGTCTTGCTCTTCGTATGGCTGACGTATAACAGCTTGGTAAGGCTGAAAATTCGTGTTGACGAGGCATGGAGTGACATTACTGTCCAATTGAAGCGCCGTGCAGACCTGATCCCTAACCTGGTGAATACGGTGAAGGGTTACGCAAAACACGAGAAAACCGTGTTTGAAGATGTTACCGAGGCACGTTCTGCTGTGGTGAATGCGAACTCGCCAAAAGAAGCTGCCAAGGCTGACAATATGCTCACCGATGCACTCAAGAGCGTGTTTGCCGTCGCCGAAGCGTACCCTGACCTAAAAGCCAGCCAGAATTTTAGCGAACTTCAGCAGGAACTTGTGGACACTGAAGACAAAGTTCAGGCTGCCCGCCGCTTCTACAACTCAGGTGTGCGTGACCTGAACACCAAAGTTCAGGTGTTCCCAAACAACGTGTTCGCAAGCATGCTTGGCTTCAAGCAGCGTGAATTCTTCGATGTTGATGAAAGTGAACGCAAAACAGTCGACAAACCTGTCGATGTCAATTTCGACAAATAAATTCAAGCGAGAGATAACGAATGTACGGAGCGATTGCTGCTAACAAACGGAATACTGTCATTATCATGGCAGCGTTTATCGGGCTTATTAGTGCGGTAGGGTATCTGATCAGCCTTTACTATGGTCAAACTTCTATTACATACTGGGTGATTGGCGGCTCGGCAATTTATGCCTTGATCCAATACTTTGCAGCAAGCAAGCTGGCAGTGATGGCTACCGGTGCGCAGGAGATCGAGAAGAGGGATAACCCCAGATTCTATCGTATTGTCGAGAATCTTTCTATAACACTTGGTATCCCGATGCCTAAAGTTTATATTGTTGATGATCCGGCGCCGAATGCATTTGCGACTGGTCGCGACCCGAAGCATTCTATCGTTGCAGCGACAACCGGCCTTTTAGAGATCATGGATGATCGCGAACTTGAAGCAGTCATGGCGCACGAAATGGGTCATGTGCAGAATTATGATATTAGAGTCAGCATGATTGCATTTGGCCTGGTGAGCGCTATCGGCATTTTGTCAGACATTGCATTTAGGATGTTTTTCTGGGGAGGTAACGACCGCGACAATAGAGATGTCAGTCCTGTTGTTATTGTGGTTGGTGTGGTTCTGATCATTCTCGCACCTATTGTTGCTGCACTGATACAGATGGCTATCAGCCGCCAGCGTGAATACCTGGCAGATGCGACAGGTGCTCTGACAACACGTGATCCTGAAGGTCTTGTAAGTGCGCTCAAGAAGCTTAAGAAAGCAAGCCGGCCGATGCAGCGCCAAAGTACATCAACTGCTCACCTGTTTTTCAATAATCCTCTGAAGCCTGGCTTTATTGCCGGTCTGTTTAGCACCCATCCACCGCTTGATGACCGTATTGCCAGACTGCAAGAAACAGGAGGAAAATTCTAGCCATGCCTGCCAAAAAGAAAAACCAATTCGCAAAAAAAACTGCACCGAAAGTCGCTAGCGGACTAGCGAACCGTGTACGAAAAAGAGTTCGGTCTGTTGCAGCGAGACGCAACAAATTTCTCACTAGGCGTCCTCATCGTTCATTCCAACTGACGCGTCGCCGTGATTACAAACGATCCCTGAAACTACCAGGCTACTGGTCATTCACAAATTCCGTACGATCAGTGTTATGGAAGAACTGGCGTTTATTTGGTGGACTGGCGCTCGTATACATCGTTATGACAATTGTTATTAGCGGGTTCGGTGCGCAGGAAACTTACAGTAATCTTGCTCAGACACTCAAAGATACAAGTGGCGATTTATTCAAAGGCAATTTTGGTTCAGTGGGTCAGGCAAGTCTGTTGCTACTCACTTCAGTCACAAGCGGCCTTTCCCCAGACCTTACGCAAGCGCAGTCAGTGCTTGGTGGTTTGGCTGTTTTCTTTGGCTGGTTGGCGTCAGTATGGTTGCTGCGCAATACTCTAGCTGGCCACAAGCCTCGACTCCGCGACGGCCTCTACAATAGCGGCTCTCCAGTACTCGCTTCTGTGGCGGTCAGTTTTATCGTGACGATCCAATTACTACCGGCTGCAATCGGAGTCATCATCTACTCGGCTGCACAGGGTTCAGGCATGCTCGATGGCGGCGTGAGTGCCATGCTGGTGTGGCTGGGTGTTGCTTTGCTGAGTATGCTCTCGGTTTACTGGATTTCAAGTAGTATCATTGCACTTGTCATTGTTACCTTGCCTGGTATGTACCCGATGCAAGCTATCAAAGCTGCGGGTGACCTTGTGGTCGGTAGGCGCGTGCGTGTCCTGCTGCGACTCATCTGGATGCTTCTTGTAGTAGTAGCGGCATGGCTCGTTATTATGATTCCGATCATATTGTTTGATGATTGGGTGAAGGGTCTTGTACCTGCTATAAGCTGGTTGCCGCTTGTACCGCTTTGTATTATTGCTATGGGTGCCGCCACGGTCATATTTGTTAGTAGCTATGTATACCTGCTCTACCGGAGGATTGTAGATGACGACGCCGCTCCAGCCTGAAAAACGAGTTATAGAACTCCGCGATTTACTCAATAAGTACAGTTATGAATATCATGTGCTTGATGATCCGTCGGTCAACGATGCTGTGTACGATAGTTTATTTGGCGAGCTGAAGCAACTCGAAGCAAAGCACCCTGAGCTCGTGACGTTAGATAGTCCCTCGCAGCGGGTTGGCAATGAACTGAAGGGCGGCTTTTCTAAAGTACGACACAACAGTCGTATGCTGAGTCTTAACGACGTGTTTGATGCAAATGAAGTTGAAGCGTGGGTAGAGCGCATGGATAAGCTCTTGCCAGGTCGCAAGCATGAATTTTTTGCAGATGTCAAAATGGATGGCTTGGCATGCGCATTGATTTATGAAAATGGCATACTAACGCAGGCGGTAACTCGTGGTGATAGTTTTGTCGGGGAAGATGTGACGAATAATGTTCGCACAATTGCCAACGTGCCGCTGCGCCTGCGCAGTAGTAAAGGCTACGAAAAGTTTCTCAGTGGCAGAACTGAAATTCGTGGCGAAATCGTCATGCTCAAAAAAGATTTCGATCGTTTAAATAAGGAGCGTGAAAAAGCTGGCGAACCAATATTCGCCAATCCGCGTAACCTAGCTGCGGGGACAATTCGCCAGCTTGATCCAAAACTTGTTGCTGCCAGACCACTTCATTTCCGTGCCTATGATTTGCTAAGAGATAATCTTGATGAAATAGCAACGAATATGGCAGCCTACGAGGCACTCACTGCGATAGGCATTACGCGCAACCGCGAGGCAGCAATCTTTGCGAGCTTGTCCGATGTTATGAAGTTTATTGAGCATGTTAATAAAATCCGCCATGATCTGCCATTCAATACTGATGGCCTCGTTGTCAAAGTTAACGATCGAGCGCAATATCGTGAGCTTGGTATTGTTGGCAAACAACCCAGAGGAGCCGTTGCATATAAATATGCTGCCGAGCAAGCAACGACTGTCGTGAAAGACATCGTCATAAGTATCGGCCGTACAGGTGCGGCAACCCCAGTTGCAGTGTTTGATCCGGTCGTTGTTGCTGGTACGACCGTACAACATGCAAGCCTGCATAATGCCGACGAAATTGCGCGCCTGGATGTACGTATTGGCGATACGGTTGTGATTTTCAAGGCGGGTGATATTATTCCTCAGGTTGAAAGTGTTGTGATTGAGCTGCGTCCCAAAAATGCTACATCCTTCAATTACGAAAAGGCACTCAAGGAGCAATATCCTGAACTGGAGTTTGAACGTCAGGGCAAAGATGTTGTCTATCGTGTGAAAGGGAGTAGTAGCGAATTAATCCTCAAGCGAGCAGTAGAATATTATGCATCAAAGGCTGCACTCGATATCGATACGCTTGGTGAGAAGAATGTTGGCGTACTTGTAGATGCAGGACTTGTGCGTGATGTCGCGGATATCTATAAGTTAACTGTTGATGATCTACTGCAACTTGATCGATTTGCAGATATTTCTGCAAACAAGTTGATTGATGCAATTGCCGATAAGAAAAACCCGCCGCTCGAAAAATTTATCCTTGGTTTAGGAATTCGCCATGTCGGTGCACAGACTGCAATTGATCTGGCAAATAAATTCAAGGCAATGAGCGAATTGAAACATGCAACAATCGAAGAACTGGAAGAAGTCGAAGGTGTTGGAAAAGTCGTCGCAGAAAGTATTGTGGCCTGGTTTACCGACGAAGATAATATTCATTTGCTAGAGAAGTTTGATGAGCTGACAGTCAGGCCGTACTACGAAAAAAAATCGGGCAAGTTAGTTGGCAAAAACTTTGTCATTACTGGCACATTAGAATCAATGGGTCGCGATGTAGCTGCGGATAAGATCCGCGCACTTGGTGGCACATTTCAGACAAGTGTTGCCAAAGATACACACTATCTTGTTGCTGGTGGCAAGGTTGGTGCGAGCAAGCTCAAGAAAGCAAAGGCATACGGTACGCATGTTATCAATGAGCACGAACTACTTGAACTTCTAAAGAAATAACAAGTGGTATACTAAGCATATGAATAATGACAAAGCAATTATTGCTCACGGTCTTATCGTCGAAAAAGATAAAAAAACGATATTGAACAAACTCAGTTTTGAAGTAGCCAAAGGTTCGATAACCGGCTTGATCGGACCGAGCGGCAGTGGCAAAACAACACTTATGCGCTCTATTGTCGGTGTACAAAAGGTAAGCGACGGGAGTTTGACCGTTCTGGGTAAGAAAGCTGGTGAAAAATCACTGCGACACAAGATTGGTTATGTTACCCAAAGCCCTGCTATATATACTGACCTGACTGTTTTGCAGAACCTATTTTATTTCGGAGCATTAGTCGGCGCGAATCATGCCAGAGCAGAAAAAATTGTAAAGCAAGTGCAGCTCCAAGGACAGCGTGACCAGCTGGTTGAAAGTCTTTCCGGAGGACAAAAGGCGAGAGTAAGTCTTGCCATTGCACTACTCGGTGATCCTGAGCTCTATGTCCTGGACGAGCCGACTGTCGGACTGGATCCGGTACTACGCAATGAGTTATGGGATATGTTTAAGGAGTTAGCCGAGAACGGTAAAACTCTGTTGGTATCGAGCCATGTTATGGATGAAGCGGAGCGATGCGAAAACCTGTTGCTTATGCGTGACAGCAAGATGCTGTGGAACGATACCCGGATAGCGTTGTTAACGAAGACCAGGAAAGAAACAGTAGGCGATGCATTTATTGCAATGATTAATAAATCGGAGGACGCATAATGTATCACATCAAAGCAACCTTTGCGACGATGCTGCGTATACTCCGTCAGCTATCCCATGATCATCGTACTGTCGCACTCATCTTCTTGGTACCATGTATCTTGCTGGGACTTTTACGTTGGCTCTATGATGGAAACTTGACCGTTTTCAACGCAATTGCTCCGGCGCTGCTCGGTATCTTTCCGTTTGTCATCATGTTCATCATTACGTCGATTACGACACTGCGTGAGAGGACAGGCGGCACGATGGAGCGGCTGATGGCACTGCCAATAGGCAAGCTCGATCTAGTGCTCGGATACATGTTGGCATTTGGATTACTAGCGGTAGTACAGGCGACGCTCGCGAGTCTTGTGCTGCTCTACGGACTCGGACTCGATGTTGCAGGTCCGCACTGGTTCTTGGTCGTAGTAGCGCTAGCCGACGCGCTCCTCGGTACGGCACTTGGTATTTTTGTGAGCGCTTTTGCCCGTACAGAATTCCAGGCAGTACAGTTTATGCCGGCACTCATCGTTCCGCAGATTTTGATTGGTGGCTTGTTGATGCCTCTTTCGCAAATGCCTGATGCGCTTGAGACTATCGCGTATTGTCTACCACTGACGTATGCGATTGATGCGCTAAACGAAATAGTTCGTCATACAGACATTACAAACGATGCATGGCGCGACTTATGGGTTGTCTTTGCGTTTGCAGCAGGTGCATTGTTACTCGGTGCGCTGACATTAAGGCGTAAAACACAATAAATCTGTATACTAATTAGATATATGCGAAAACAAGCTAAAAAAACGGCCGTTACAATTGTTGGCTTCATCGTTTTGATCGCGGGTATTATTATGATTCCTTATCCGGGGCCTGGCTGGCTGGTGGTGTTTGCTGCGCTTGGTATTTTATCGACAGAGTATGTGTGGGCGAAACGTGTGCTACAGTTTGCGCGTGGTAAATACGATGCATGGCAGTCGTGGCTGGCGCATCAGAATAGAGCAGTCAAAATGTTATTTTGGGTACTCACTGCACTAGTGGTCATCGTGACAATTTGGTTACTCAATGGCTATGGGCTACTGAATCATCTTTTGCATCTGGGCTGGGACTGGGCTGACTCACCGCTATCTATTTTTCATCGATAAGTAGGGCTGGTAGTGTTTCCAGTGCTTTTTTTATAAGCAATGAATGAGAGCCGTAAAGTTCGCTCGGTAGTTGATCGATTGGAAACCATGCAGCATCGGTCGCATCATCATCACCAGTGACAGATGTGATAGTATCGACGCGCCAGAGTAGGGCAGTTGTTTCTATCCAGGCATGTTCAGTTGTGCGTGGATCTGAGACGATCCCTGCATATATTTCAAGCGGATTATTGGTTATAGCCAGTCCCGTTTCTTCATGTAGTTCGCGACGTGCTGCTTCAACGCTGCTTTCACCTTGATCAACGAACCCGCCAGGCAGTGCCCATGTTCCGGTATCTTTTCGTTTGATAAGGAGTATTTTGGGCAGCTCATCCGTTGTGATAACGATTGGATCGACGGTGTAGTTAGGCCCTGTGTACCAAAGCTTACTTTGACGACCATCGGGTGATGAGGCTGTTTCTAGTCGCTCACTCATGCGGCATGGATCGTTTCTTGGCGAGAGAGGTTTGCGGCAGTGTTTGCTTCGGTGACCTTTTTGATATAGTAGTTTACTTTATCTTGTGGTCCGGTGTGCTTACCGATGTCATCGCTGAGTTTGACGGTTGCAACACCATTAACACTGGTTGCCTTGACAACGATATTGGTCGGAGGCAGGTCATCATGCATGTCGTTAGTGATGTTTGTCCCTGGTCCGTATGAGTGCTGGATTCTATTCCGAAGGACTCTGCCTATTTCAATCATTTTTGGAACATTCAGACCATCGCTCGATAGATCCATCTTTGTCGTGGGGTCAACGCCATTGTCTACAAGGAATTGAATAGCCTTTTCGCCAAATTTTATCGGATCACCTGAATCCTGACGAAAACCCGCCCATGTTTCTGCTTGTTCGGGCGTGAACGTATTGAAGAAAAACTCCGTCCCGAATGTATCGGTGAGTGCAATGAGCAGGTCGCCACGGTGAAACTTCTCCCAATCTTGCAACATTTTCGTATGACCATCGAGCGGATTGTTACCAGCAGCATCCTCAAGCCCTGCGTATACCATCGGCATTTCGTGAGCGAACGTACCGATAGCCTTGAGGCCAAGCTTGTGTGCGAGCCAGGGGTTACTCGTACCGATAAGATTTTCAGGTACTTCAAGTGCCAGTTTTTCGGCAACATGCATCTGCCAGTCATATCCTGAGCGACGTCGCGTACCGAACTCGGCGAATTTGATATCAGGATTTTGCTTGAGTAGATCGATTTTAGCATCAAGCCGACGGTCTGCTTCTTCCCATATCTCTTCTTTGCTAAGACCCAGTTCATGCATACGAAGCTCGGTATACATTTCTGTGAGCTCACTCATGATGACTGTCTCCCATAGGCTGACTTCGTGCCATTTACCCGATGTATGAATATCTAATTCCTCTGTATCCGGGTCGATATCGACAGATACATCAGGTAATCTTACATTCCGCAGGAATGAAAGGTATTCAGTCGTGAAGCGTGATCCGCCATCCTTCGCTGCTAGACTGGCAAGATAATCGACTTCTTCGTCGGTGAATCCCTGTGCCTGAATTTCACCAAGTCGTTCCTGAAGCATTTGGGGGCTGATGAGCCTGCTGATCCTTTCACCCTTTGCAAGATTACGATTTTTAAAGGTAAAAGTGACCTCAGCATCGGGGTGTTTGTGATAAATCATGTCACCCATAGTAAATTTGTAGAAGTCGATGCCGCTGGATAGAGGACGATTGTTTATTTCCATGACAGCTCCTAGCCCAAGATCTCAGCGGTTGTGATAAACAACACGCCGGCCTCTTTCATTTCTTGCAATGCCTTTTTACCATCATCCGGCTGCAGATTCACCGCACGAATAGCGTTGGTAGCGAGGAGAATATCGATTCTGCCTTTTCCGGACGTATTGATCTCTTTTGCAAAATCGGCTGCATCTTTGGCAGTTGCTTTGACGCAGTAATCGGTGGCAAGACCGACAACAACACCAAGGACACGTTCGAGATCATGTCGGGGACGCAGAACATCTTTGATGGTCGTGCCATCCAGTGCTTCACCATCAAAGCCTGAGTAACCATCGGTTTGGCCGGTACCCTTGCGAATGATGATATCAGTCGGCTGAACATTGAGATCTTCGTGAAAAGCGGCACCCCATGTATTTTCGACACAGTGAACAGGCCAGGCGTCAAAGTGGGGCGTTTGCTCAGGGTGCTGGTCTCCGGTAAATATAACAGTACCATCGTGCGTACGGGTGTAATCAATCAGATCATTTGTAGGTGAGATAACCTCGCCACCGTCAGTAACGGCGAGTGAGCCGGTAATAAAGTCATTTTGTTCGTCGACAACAATAGTGACGATTCTATCTGCTGTGCGTACTATTTCTTTATTCATGGATGCCTCCTTGGTTATGTAAGTGTATATTTAACACTTTATGTATTCATAGTATTTCATACTTAGTGTAATGTCAACACTATTTACAAAAAAAGATAAATACGCTATTGTGAGATCAAGACTAACCCGAAAGGAGCTGTGTCATGGCAATGCCAAACGAACTCGTATTTGTCCGTCACGGACAGTCAGAGGCAAATATTATTCAGAAAGCTGATAAGAATGGTGAGCGTCATGCGATGGAACAACAAATCAATAATCGTCCTGATTGGCAGCAACGCTTATCGAGTCTCGGTATAGAGCAAGCAAAGATGGCGAGACAATGGATTGAGCGTCATCTCGGCGGTGCGGCTTCTTTTGATTTCAAGTATGTTTCACCTTTTTTACGCACATCTGAGACAGCGGGATATATCGGCGGTGAAGAGTGTGAGAACTGGATTTTTGATGACCGGCTTGTAGAACGCAGTTGGGGTCACTATGGTGCACTGCCAAAGGCAGAGCGTGAAAGCCTCTATGCTGCAACGGCTAAGATGTATAGCCAGTCCCCATGGTATACCAAGCTCGATGGCGGCGAGAGTCGTTATGAGGTAAGTGATCGCTGGCGTGATTTTCAGGGTACGCTGCATCGTGAAACGGACGGTAAGCGTGTGATTGTTGTAACGCATGGTGATTTTATGGGGATCGCCCGATATAATATCGAGCGTATGTTGCCTGAACAGTTTGAAGAAATGGAAGCAGATAATTCGCAAACCCTCGGCAACTGCTATGTACTGGCTTATACCCGTGTGAATCCGCAGGATGGATCTGATGTACGGGAAAAATTAGCATGGCGTCGCATCGTGAATCCGGTACGTGTGAAGGATTCCCCCTTCGGCGGTGAATGGATGGAGCTACCGCCGCGACCAAAATTCTCTGGAGCAGAGTTGTTGCATCGTGCTCAGCGAGCACCCCGATTGATCGAAGATTAATATAATCGCATATGAAATGGCCCAGGTTTTCACCTGGGCCATCCTGTATGAAGTTATTTGACAAACATGCTGCGGGGATCACCAATGAGCCGAAACTCATCGAGGTGCAAGAATTTCATAGCCTTCCAGTAGCGCCATGCTGTCTTGCTCCACAAGGTGGTGTTGTTCCCGAACTTGTCGACATACCAGCTTTTGCAGCCACCAGTATTCCAGACCGTTCGTTGCAGCTGTTGCTGCAACTCAGCGTTGTATGCTGCCTGCACCTCTGGCTTGGGAGCGACTGCCTCTGCGCCTGACCTATCCACAGCCGCGATGAGTTGCCGAATGTGGTGAATCTCAGACTCGATCATGAAAACAACCGAGTTGTGACCTAGACCCGTATTCGGCCCCAAGAGGAAGAACAAGTTGGGCATCCCAGCGATAGTAACGCCGCGATGAGCTTGAACACCCTGATTGTCCCATCGTTCACCGAGGTTCTCACCGTTTTCGCCCTCGATTGTTACATAAGTGTACGAATCGGTGACGTGAAATCCGGTTGAGTAAATGATCACATCAACTTCATGCGTGGCACCATCTTTGGTGACAATGCTATGCTCGGTGATATGGTCAATACCTTCGGTGACCAGCTGCGTTTGCGGCTTATTAATAGCCCAGTAGTAACTGCTGCTGTTCAGGATGCGCTTACAGCCTGCCGAATATTCCGGCGTTAACTGGCGACGCAATTCTGGATCTGCGATGTGCTTTCGGATGTTCCATTCGCCCAACCACTTAGCGACAGTGAGAATCGCTGGCCGACGGGTCATACCGTAACCAACCGATTCATGCAGCCAGAATATACCATCACGGAGCAGCCGCTTGGGTCCGGGAATGTGTCCCATTATCCATCGCATCCACTCAGGGAACTTCGAGTTAACTCGAGGCAAAACCCATGCAGGTGTGCGTTGGTAGAGTTGCAGTTCAGCGACCTGTTCGACGATAGCCGGTACAACCTGAATCGCGCTTGCTCCGGTGCCAATGACAGCCACTCGCTTGCCGGTAAGGTCAACCGAATGATCCCACTGTGCCGTATGAAATGCGGCACCTTGGAAGCTCTCGCGACCCTCGAAGTTCGGAACGAGAGGAATGTGTAAAGCGCCGGCACCCGAGATGACGAACTGCGCCACATACTCTTCACCACTTTCGGCGAAGACATGCCAGCGCATTTCTTCACTATCCCAACGTGCCCGTTCGACCTTGCGACCGAAACGAATGAACTGACGTAAGTTATGCTTACGCGTGACATTCTGGAGATACTCCTGAATCTCAGGCTGAGGTGACCATATGTGCGACCAGTCGCCTTTTTGATCACCACCACTGAGTGAGTACATGTGACTTGGTATGTCACAGGCGCATCCAGGGTAAGTGTTGTCTCGCCATGTGCCACCGATGTCGTTTGCTTTCTCAAGAATGAGAAAATCAATGCCATCATGTTGCAAAGCGATCGCCATACCTAAACCGGAAAAACCAGTTCCTATGATCAGTGCACGGGTGTGCACTGGCCTGTTGCTTGCCATTAAAGAACTCCTCGTGCATAGGCGTACGGAATGTACGCAGTTTACAGGATGCCGCTATTATGCACTAATCAGTGAATTGAGTCAATCAAAACTACGCGAAAGTACTTCGAGAGACGGTGAGTTGAAGCGGTAGAGTCTTGCGGGTCGGTGGGCGCCACCTTGCTTCATTTCGTCAGTTTCATGGATAAGGTTGAGGCTAAGGAACTTTTTGCGGAAATTACGCTTGTCTAGTTCACGGCCAAGAATCGCCTCGTAAGCTGTTTGTAAATCAGTCAATGTAAACTTAGCCGGCAGGAAGGCGTAGATAGCATTGGTGTAGGTGAGTTTTGCTTTCAGGCGTTCATGCGCGTAGCGGATAATATCTGCATGATCATAGGCAACCGAGGGGAGACTACTGACTGGAAAAGATGCAGTGTGCGTTGCACCAGTTGCTGGAGTGATATTTTGGCCGCAACCCATATAGGTAACTGATACGGCATGCCCGCGCGGGTCTCGCGCAACAGTATCGAAAGTATAGAGCTGTTCAATATAGCTAAGATCTCCGTCGATGTCGGTACCAGCCTTTGCGCGGACGATTCGTCGTAAAGCTTCAAAAGTGGTTTCACCCTCTGCACTATAACCACCGGGCAAAGCCCAAGAACCTTTGAACGGTTCGTTCGGTCGCTCGATGAGCAGTACATTTAAGACATTATCAACAAGTTGGAATAAAACAGCATCAACGGTGAGTGTTGGTGGAACATATTCCTTTTCGTATTTCATAACGTTTATTATACACTTTCTTCATCGATAACGCGGCGGCCGAGTGCGAGAATAGATTTAGTGTTTGCGACGACCCTAAAGCTGCTCATGGACAGATTCGGTGTTTTGATACCAGAGACAATTTCGGAGTGCGATAGTTTGGGGTTAAGTGCACCCGCGAGACAGCGAATCGCAAAGCCATGGCTATATACAAGAACGTTACTACGAGGATGCTTCGTGCTGATATCATCGACAAAATCTACCATGCGCTGCATAACATCATGAATCGACTCGCCGTCGGTTACCTTGAAATCAAGTGTTTCTTGGTGAATTTGTGCCAAAGTTTCTTTAGTGTAGAGATCAGCCTGCGCCGTACCTTCGTAAATACCCTGAGATAATTCCTGAATGCGCTTATCTAAGCAGCATTCCAAGTCAATATTTGCAGCTTCGAGAGAGTAATCCATCGTCTGAATCGCGCGATTTGCTGGTGAAGAAAATACGATGTCGGGCTGCGTAGGAGAATCCGCCAACCATCTACCAAAGGCTTTGGCTTGGCGGATTCCCTTTTCCGTAAGATTGACATGATTGCTACGACCACCGACCAGATCCTGTCGGGTATTCATCTCCGATTCACCATGACGGACGAAATAAAGACGAGTCATTGCTATCAGTGTATCATGCCTCGGGTGCAGTGTAGGCAACGGGTAGTTGACGTTTATGAGTTGTAGCATTGTAGCGATCCTCAATTCGCTTTGCGATGGCCGGATCAATAATCTTACCTTCTAGGTAATCATCGAGTAAGTCGTAGGCGAGACCGAGTTCTGTCTCGTCAGCCTGACCTGGCGTACCATCAAGGAGGTCGGCTGTTGGTGCTTTGGTCATGAAATGTTCCGGGGCACCAAGTTCACGGAGCAATGCTTTACCTTGACGCTTCGTCAGGCCGGATAGTGGCAGTACATCTGCACCACCATCACCGTATTTGGTGAAAAAGCCAGTAACAGCTTCCGCCGCGTGGTCGGTACCTATAACGAGCAGCTTGTTGTCACCAGCAATTGCGTACTGTGCGATCATACGCATACGAGCTTTGGTATTACCTTTGTCAAAGTCAGAGATCGCGTGACCCTCGGCAGTTTCGAAGTCTTGCGCCATACCGTCAACACTTTGCTTGATGTTAAAATCATGAACTTTATCTGGCTGAATTGTTTCGATTGCAAGGAGTGCGTCATCACGATCGGCCTGTGCACCATAGGGGAGGAGAACAGCGTGAAATGTCGTATCGAATCCCTGGTCACGGCGTATTTTTGCAGCCTTTTGGGCAAGCAGTCCTGCAAGCAGGGAGTCTTGGCCTCCAGATATGCCAAGTACAAAACCTTTCAGGCCGGTCACTGCAAGGTAGTCAGCAAGGAATTTGCTACGTCGGTCGATTTCTTGCCTAGCGTCGATAATTGGCACAACCCCAAGGTCTGCGATAATTTCCTGTTGATGTGTTTTCATAGAACCTCCTTTATTGTTGCATGCACACTAACGTGCTATACTCATAATACATTGTAGTTAGTGTGTAGTCAACACTAATTAAAAAATGAAATGAGAAAGTTACTATGAAAGAATGTGAAAAACAGAAAAATACAATCATCTATGGAGGCGCGTTTAATCCTCCTACTCGCGCTCATCAAATGATTCTGCAAGCATGTATTGACTATGCGGAAGCGCATGATGCGGATGTTTGGTTGTTACCAAGTGGTAGCCGGTCAGATAAAACAATTGATCAATCCCGTGATGCCCGGCTTAAGATGATGCAAGCATTGACGTGTGATGTCGTGATACGTACTGTTCAAGTGAGCATCGAAACAAGTGAGCTCTATCGATTAGAGCCAACAGAGACCTACGATACTGTGATGAGATTTGACGAGAGGTATCCCGAACATCGGTTCATGTGGGTTTTTGGATCTGATTCACTCAAGACTATGCCCGAGTGGCACCAGGGAGCGTGGCTTGTAGAAAACCTGCCGTTGCTTGTGGTTGAGCGACCGGGTACACCGGTAGAGTATCTGGGTAGGAATGCGACGAAGCTGTACGTAGATACAATAGATGTTAGTTCGACACAGGTTCGTTCCCGCATTGCCGCACGCGAGTCAATTGAGCATTTGGTCAGTCCGTCTGTGCTGGCGTGTCTTCAATCATAAAAATAACCCCGCAATTCAGCGGGGTTATTTTGTACGGTCGATTACCAGCTGCGCTGGCGGAATGAACCACCGTCGTTGTTACGAGGGCGATCTTCCTTTGGTCGTGCGAGGCTGACGTTGATTGCTCGTCCGTCAAGCTCCTTGCCGTTTAGCTGATCAACAGCTTTTTGGTTGTCGTCATCGCTTTCAAACTCGACGAAACCGAAGCCTTTTGATCGGCCGCTATCACGGTCAGTGATAACACGGGCGCTGGCGACAGGACCAACTTGCTCAAAATGAGCTTTTAGGCTGTCGTCAGTGGTAGCATAAGCCAAGCTACCGATAAACAAATTTTGGGTTGCCATTGAAATATGTACTTCTCTCTGGTTACTGCTATTCGTCAGATCGACCAACTGCGGAATCACGGAGTATCCAAGGAGGAACACGTATTTCGGCGCATGCTTCTGAACAGCTTTATTAAAGCATACTTAGAAGATAAATACTAGCATGTGCGTATTAGTTGGGGCGGGTGATACGGATGTCTGCGGTATTGGGAGTGAGGGTGCCATTGATACGTGTTTGAGTAGTAACAGTGATCTTAATTGTTGGTGCTGCTGCTATGGTTGCAGCACTGGCAGTGTACTCGTTGCCGATTGCTGTGCTGTCGCCTGGAGAGGAGTAATAATCGACATTAAATGATGTAACATCTGTTAGCAGTATAGCGTCGGTGTGAGTAGCGCCTGACGAATCCTGACAACCAGTTTGGCTAATGACAGCAGACGCGCAAGTAGTGGCCTGATATGGAGTTGTGCCGCTACACAGTGTGGCACCTTGAGGGTTGAGAACAGTTCGTCGATAAAGATTGCTTTTGCTAGGATTGGTGGTGTCTGGTGCAACGAAGTAGATCTGTGCAGTTTTGATAATTGCACTGAGATTGGTGGTGTCGCAGATACCGCCGACATTCGCAAAAATTGGTAGGCGTGTGGTGTCTGTATACACCTTGTCTGTTGTAATAGTAGAGGCGATGAGTACGCGGTTGACAGAGCTTGAGCAGTCGGAAACGCCATTTCTGCCACAGAACGACCACGTTTCGGGAGTTGTCGTATTGTTCGTTGGCCCAAGCGGTACGCTCACCGCTAAACTTGTCGCCCAACTCGAAGCAGTTTTCAGCTCGTCTTCGATTGCTCGTAGGACGCTGCGCGTGTCTGTATCTTGTTTTGTTTTCGATATAGAGCCGATATTGTCAGAGTATAAGTCGCCGAGTGTGAAGACAACAATCGGCATTAGAATTGCAAGAACGGTGACAACAATGAGCAGTTCGACAACTGTCATGCCTGTCTGTGAGCGAGTTCGAATACTATTGGACAAATGTTGCATGGGTTACCTTCGTTGTTCCAAATGTTACGGTTGCTGCAATTTCAAGGGGACTCGTCGTTAAGGCTCCACAACCATGCGGCGCATAGGCAACGAGTGTTTGGGTTGCGGTAGAACCAAGCATGCTTTGAACGCTGCTGCTTGACTCAAGTACGTAGCCGTATTGAGTAATATCGAGGCCCGGTTTTGTGGATTGGCTGCCTGTTGTCAAATCCATCGCTGCTGCATTATCAGAGCATACCTGTGCGGTGATTTGAGTTGGTCGAGTCGGGACTTTGCGTAAGTTTGAATAGGCAATGTCACTTGCTCGTGCTGATCTGCTAAGGAATACTCGCTGCGACTCAAGTACTAAATATCCCTGGAAAAAGCTAAAGAGGAAAATACTCAGTATAACCATAGTGACAACAACTTCAGCAACGGTGAATCCTTCTTCTGCGGCGTGTCTTTGAATAGCGATGAGTTTTTGTACTTGCATGATCTATTTCCTAGAAGAATACCTGATTATCAAATGCGTAGGTGGCGTAAAACGCTCCAGAGGAGTCTACGCCTACGGGAACGGTTGCGTTATCAGCCCATGATCCGTTGCCGAGTGCGCCAGATCCACTGTTACTACCCCAACAGTATGCCTTGCCGTCGGCAACTGCACAGACATGCCATTGACCCGTCGCAATGTTCGTGACCGTTTTGCCTCCAAGTACACCCGATGTACTCACGGCAATAGGAACAGATGAGTTAGGTGTAACGCCATCACCTAAAGTATTTGTATCAGAACCCCAGCAATATGCTTTACCATCTGCGATAGCGCAGGTCTCTTGATATCCTGCACTGATTGCAGTCACTGTTTTACCACTAAGTACCCC